>JAYZFG010000021.1:0-41272 GCA_036336885.1 Pseudomonadota bacterium | reverse complement strand
TTGAAATTTTGGTTTGCCTATAATTAAAATTTTGCACTGCTCCCGATTTCTTCCGCAATGTTAAATCTTTGGGTCGATCTCTGATCAAATTGGCGTTAGGTACAGATCCGGGTAACATCCCCAGAACTTCTTTTTTAATTAAATCTCGAGGCAAAATAGAATCTTCAGTTGTAGCGGATGACTTTTTGGAATTTGACTTATTTTCATCTTCAATAGCATTAGTAAGAGCCAACGCTATGAAAATAGTTAAAAGACCTACCCCACCCAAAAGTTCCATGCGGTTCACAGTTGAAGCCTCCTAAGCTATCTTAATTTGAGTCAACAACAAGTCATAAGACAAGATACCCTCCAATCAGCTATGGCACAACGCGTTAGATCATGGTTTAGGTCTAATAGACCTTATATAAACGGCAATAGCTTTTCTGTCAGCTTCTGATAATTTTCCTGTTCCACTCTCGATCACCTCAGCCATTGAATTTCCAGCAAAATCACCTGATGGATTTTCACCGGTCTCAAGATAGGTCATAATCTGCTGTACCGACCATTTTCCAATACCATTAACTAAATGTGACGTAATATTCGGTGCATTATTAATAAGTGGGATTTCGTTTTCGCCTTTTCCCGCATAAGATAACTTTTTAATTATTCCCCCAAATGGTGTTCTTGGGGTATGGCATTCTACACAATGGACGACAGCGCGAGACAGATAAGCCCCCCTATTCCATATCGCGGATCTTTTTGAATCATAAACGTAAGTATCTTCCGAAAAATATAAAAATTTCCACAGGACTTGAATTAAACGAACGTTGTAAGGAAACGATAAATTGTGTGCCTGATTGACTTTAGGCACTGCTGGTAATGTAAAAATATAGTCCTTAATAGATTTTATATCGGTGTTTCTCATAAGAGAAAACGAAGTATAAGGAAATACCGGAAAATAATGACTATTTTCTGGAGATATGCCTTTTTTAACGGCTCGTATGAAATCCCTTTCAGACCATTTCCCGATACCATGAACTTTATCCGGGGTTATGTTTGGTGAAATGAAGGTACCAAAGGGTGTCTTAATTTTTTTTCCGCCGGCTAGCAACGCTCCATTATTCGCAGTATCTGTATGGCAGCTAATGCACCCGCCTGCGTATGATAATATTTTACCTTTTAATAAAATTTCTGAAGCCCATAAGGGACCTGTACTTATAGTAATTGAGAAAAGGAGACCTAATTGCCGTAACAAAAATTTTGCGCAAATTTGTCTAGCTAACAAGAAATAGCCCCTAACAAAAAAAGAGAAGGGGTCCTATTTAAGGAACCCCTCCCATTTAATCGATAACTAACCTTATTACTTAAAGGAAAATGAAATTTCCTCTAATTTTATTTTTTCTTTTTCTTTTTCTTTTTACACTTCACTTTACCTTTTTTGCATTTACATTTGCCATAAACTTTTTTGTTGGCATCCAGCTTTATAGCGGCAGCTACTGCGCCCTTAACAGGTTTATATGCATCTGCAATTTCACCTTTTATTCCTGTCTTTGCAGCTTCTTCCAATCCTTTTGCATAAAATACTGCAGAGCCATACTTCAACCGTTTGGCAAGGGTTGCGATTTGGATCGCTCGCATCTCCATGTCACCAGCGGTACCAAGCTTTCTTCTTTTCTTCTTGCTCTTGCTACCTTTGATATACTTCGCCACCGCGTTACTAGCAGCACAAATCTCTTTCATCGCACTAACTTTGACCTTCATGGCCTGAGACATCTTAACCTTTGGCTTTGATGGTTGGTCAGCACAACCGCTTAATCCGCCTAGTAGGCCAAGGCTAACCGCCGCTACTAAAAGTGGCTTAATGAATGATCTCATGACACTCTCTCCCCAGAAAAACTCTATTAAATAAATTTCCGCGCTAAAATGGCGCGAGTAATTCCCTATCCCACCATTAGAAAACAAATCTTGCAACCCTTTCAAGCGGATTTATTACTCGAAATTTTGCGATTCGTGATATGAGTTCATATGGAAATTAAATCTATTTGTGTATTTTGTGGTGCATCTAAGGGGAATAACTCCGCTTATTTAAACTCTGCCAGGAACCTAGGTATTGAGTTGGCCAGCAACCAGATTCGATTAATATATGGTGGTGGTGGTTCTGGGTTAATGGGGTGTCTCGCTAACAGCGTAATAAAATCTGGTGGGAAGGTCACTGGAGTAATACCCCGTTATCTAAAAAATCGAGAATTAGAGAATCGAAACCTGACCAAGTTAGAAGTCGTGAGTGATATGCACGAACGTAAAAAGAGAATGTTCGACCTTGCAGATGGAATAGTTGTTTTACCTGGCGGAATCGGAACGCTGGAAGAGACCCTTGAAGTCATAACCTGGAAACAATTGGGTATGCATAAAAAACCAATTATTATCGTTAATATATTGGGTTACTGGCACAAACTTGATTCTTTGGTTAAAGACACTATCAATGCTGGGTTTACCGGAAAACAAACGCTAACCTTATATCAGAAGGTTGAAAAACCTGAGGAGGTCGTTCCCGCATTAGAAAATCTTTAGTGGATATCACCTCACTACCCACAAAGATTTAAACAGACAAAGCGTCTTCTATGGCCATGATTGCCTCGGCTGATTTACTTGAATCTGGTCCCCCAGCTTGCGCCATATCTGATCGGCCGCCGCCACCCATACCGCCCAGTGCCGTAGACCCCTTACGTACCAGAACCACTGCATCAAATTTTTCTGAAATATCTTTGGTCACTCCAACCACAAGGGAAGCCTTTTCTTCATTAATTCCACAAATCGCGACGACACCTGATCCAATCTGAACTTTAAGATCATCTACCAGTCCCTTCAGTTCGCGGGCTGGAACTCCTTCTACCACACGACCTAGGAAAGAAGTCCCGGAGATATTTTTAACACCATCAACATGGTTTTCATTACTACCAGTAGCAAGTCTGCGCCTCACTTCAGATAGGTCTTTTTCTAATTTCTTACGTTCTGATTGTAAATTAGTAATTCGACTGATGACCCGATCAGTCGATACATTTAAAAGTGCCGCGACTTCTTGTAGTTGGCTTTGCGCATTATTGACCTGTTCAAGCGCTGCTAGGCCCGTAACCGCCTCAATTCTTCGAATACCAGCTGACACTGCACTTTCAGAAACAATCCGAAACAAACCAATATCGCCAGTACGCTTGACATGGGTTCCACCACAAAGCTCTATTGAATAAGGGGCCTCTTCATCACCGCTTATTGTGACTACACGGACTTCATCACCATATTTCTCTCCGAACAAAGCCATAGCTCCGATCCCTATAGCCTCATCTGGCGTCATGGAGCGGGTAACTATCTCAGTGTTACTCTGAATTTTTTGGTTTACGTCATGCATAATTCCCGATATTTCCTCTGCTGAAATTGGCTTCGAATGACTAATATCAAACCGGAGCCGGTCAGGGGCTACCAATGAGCCTTTTTGTGTAACGTGTTCTCCCAATCGACTGCGTAATACGGAATGCAAAAGGTGAGTGGCAGAATGATTGCCGCGAAGACCAGATCGCCGCATCACGTCAACCTGCATTTCCACAAAGTTATTTATGGCGATAGCACCCGCTTCCAATTCTCCGACATGAACATGGATGTCACCCACTTTCTTTTTCGTATCGGTGACTTTAAAAATACCGCCGCCAGGTATCTTCCAAATGCCTGTGTCTCCGACTTGTCCGCCAGACTCTGCGTAAAATGGAGTTTGATTGACAACAACGGAAATTTTATCACCTGTTCCCGCTTTTTCGATACAAGTCCCATCCTTCACGATAGCTAAAACTTTGCCTTCTCCACTATCACTTTGGTATCCAAGAAATTCTGTTGCACCGAAAGAATCCCTAATATCAAACCAAATCGATTCGTCAGATATTTCTCCAGAACCTGACCAAGCCCGCCGAGCGAGCTCCCGTTGGTTTTGCATCGCAGTTTCAAACCCCTTAATATCCACGAACCGTTCTTCAGCCTTTAAGACATCCTGTGTAAGATCTATAGGAAACCCGAAGGTGTCATATAAACGAAAAGCTATTTCACCCGGCAGAGGTTCCTGATCACCAAGTTTGCTTGTTTCTTCTATTAAAAGTTTTAGCCCCCTATCAAGGGTGTTTTTGAAGCGCTTTTCCTCGAGGTCCAAAGTCTCCGTGATTAATAACTCTGCACGAATAAGTTCGGGATAAGCCAACCCCATTTGCCCAATTAGTGTTGGTACTAACCGATGCATTAACGGGTCATTGCAGCCCATTATATGGGCGTGCCGCATCCCACGACGCATTATGCGTCGCAGAACATAACCGCGTCCTTCATTTGAAGGTAATACACCATCGGCAATCAAAAAAGCACTAGCCCTAAGGTGATCCGCAATCACACGGTTAGAAATATTATGTGGTCCATAAGGGTCAACTTGAGCTGCTGAGCCCGATGCTTCTATCAAAATCCGAAAGGTATCGATATCATAATTGTCATGGGAACCTTGTAATAACGCAGAAATTCGTTCCAACCCCATCCCTGTATCAATACTGGGTTTTGGTAAATTACGACGATCATTTGGAGAAACCTGATCGAATTGCATAAAAACAAGATTCCAAATTTCGATAAATCTATCTCCATCCTCATCTGCACTCCCGGGTGGTCCGCCGGGAATGTGGTCTCCATGATCATAAAAGATCTCTGAACATGGACCACACGGCCCGGTGTCACCCATCGCCCAAAAATTATCATTCGTAGCTATACGAATGATTTGATCTTCCGAAAGTCCGGCGACTTTTTTCCATATCTGATGGGCCTCATCATCTTCATGATATACGGTGACAAGTAGCCTATTTTTATCAATCCCAAATTCATCGGTAATTAATTTCCAGGCTAGTTCAATTGCGCGATCTTTAAAATATTCACCAAAGGAAAAGTTACCTAACATTTCGAAAAATGTATGGTGGCGAGCAGTATAGCCAACATTTTCTAAATCATTATGTTTACCGCCTGCACGAACACATTTTTGAGAGCTAGCTGCTGTAAGATAGCTGCGCTTCTCTAGTCCTGTGAACACGTTTTTAAACTGCACCATTCCGGCGTTTGTGAAAAGGAGTGAAGGGTCATTTTGGGGCACCAAAGGGGATGACTGCACAACTTGATGATCATTTTTCTCGAAATAATCTAGAAATGCTGTTCTCACATCGTTGGTTATCATCATTTTGACCACTTATAGAAACGCCATTAGGCGTTGGGATAGATGAGTATTAACGACGCGAGACCATGCTGTCCATAATAAGCCACAATCCACTTAACAGGATACGACAAACCGGAAAGAAAATTCATTGGAAGCGATTTACAATATTAATGCTGAACACCAACATCATTACCCAAAATTATTTTGGAATAATACCTCTCCTAAAACTAGATATCATTCTCCTCACTGTTCTCTGATGTCGGTGCTTCCTTCAATGCAGCTTCAGCAATTAAACCTGCGCTTTCTCTAATTTTTCGTTCTATTAGCTCGGCCATTTCCGGATTTTCACGCAAGAATTGTTTAGAATTTTCTCTCCCTTGCCCTATACGCTGACTATCATATGAAAACCATGCCCCCGATTTTTCGACAATTCCAGCCTTCACTCCAAGGTCAATAAGTTCACCCATTTTTGAAATGCCTTCTCCGTACATAATATCAAATTCAATCATTTTAAAGGGAGGAGCTACTTTATTTTTTACAACTTTAACCCTGGTTTGGTTGCCAACAATTTCCTCTCGATCCTTAATGGCTCCTATTCTCCGAATATCTAGTCTTACAGATGAATAAAACTTAAGTGCATTCCCTCCAGACGTGGTTTCTGGATTACCGAACATCACACCAATCTTCATACGAATTTGATTTATAAATATAATCATACAATGTGAACGAGAAATGGAACCCGTTAGTTTCCGAAGTGCCTGACTCATGAGACGGGCTTGTAAACCGACATGTGAATCACCCATTTCGCCTTCTAGTTCTGCCTTTGGAACCAAAGCTGCAACCGAGTCAATTACAATTACGTCAATTGCGCCGGATCGAACTAACGTGTCTGCAATCTCCAGCGCCTGTTCACCCGCATCTGGTTGAGAAATTAATAATTCATCGATTTGTACTCCAAGCTTTTGCGCATAAACCGGATCCAACGCATGCTCGGCATCAATAAATGCACATTGTCCACCACTCTTTTGAGCTTCAGCAACACAATGTAACGCAAGGGTCGTTTTCCCGGAGGATTCTGGGCCATAAATTTCAATTACACGACCCTTCGGTAAGCCTCCAATACCAAGTGCAATATCTAAACCTAACGAACCAGTAGATATAGATTCTGTTTCAACTACCTGGCCTTCGCCAAGTTTCATAATGGAACCTTTACCGTAAGACCGTTCTATTTGTTGCAAAGCAGAATCAAGTGCTTTCGATTTATCCATACCATCCTTATCCACTAGCTTTAAAGCGGGGTCTGCCATTTTAATCTCCTTATTTCATAAACATCAGATTCGTTCAATGTGAGGTCCATTGTTACTCACTAATGTACCTGTTTTGTTCTCATAAGCAAGAAAAATTTTTATTTCATATTTTTCAGTTATTTAAATGCGTTTGTTCCCCTAATGTTCTTTCAATTTTCTTATTTTAAATTAATCATTCATCAAGTTGATTGAATAAACTGACGACTTGTCGCTAAGTTAACTTTGGTAAATGCTTCTAAATTAATTATAACTATTGAGGTTAAAATAAATGCATCTCGAAGGGTCTTGTCATTGCGGTAAAGTGAAGTTTAGTTGTGTATCCAAATCTCCATTTCCATTTAACCGCTGTTATTGTTCAATCTGTCGTAAGTTAAATGGTGGTGGGGGATACACTGTTAATATCATGGCCGATGCTAAGTCTTTAAAAATTGAAGGAGAAGACGTTATTAAGGTATATCGGTCTGCTAAAAACGATCGAAATATTTATGATCAAGATGGGCTCGGCTATTCACGCAGAAGTTTTTGTAGTGAGTGCGGCTCGATGCTATGGAACTATAATGAAAAGCATAGCCAATGGATTTATCCCTTCGCATCCGCAATTGATACAGCACTACCCTTACCGACAGAATTTAGGCATATGATGGTGCAGTATAGAGAAAATTGGATACACATTCCCGAGGACGAAATAAAATTCGATCTTTACCCAGACGAAGGTATAGAAGAGTGGCACAAAAAACGGAACCTATGGGATAAAGAATAGTATTCGAATTAAAATAAATACTTGCTTCAAACGATCTGAAACGGCGCCTAAGTATTTCATTTTATATGGACTTAGTGATCAAAACTGAGTCTTTTTTGCAACAGTTGGTTATAAGCATCGATTTTTAAATACTTTTTTAAATTTTTCCCTTGACCCTATTAATAGGTCTGTGATTCGATTCTCTCATGTCTGTTATTTTAGAAATTCGACGGCGTGGACGTCATATAGTAGGATCAATTTTAGGTGCACTATTGTTCCTCTATTTCTTAATGCACGCAGTACAAGGTGATCGGGGCCTACTAGCCTGGCTACAAATTCGACAACAAATTGCCTCAGCAGATACAGAATATAAACTTTCTAAAAGTCAAAGAAGTCAATGGGAGAATCGTATAGGGTTATTGAGAAGAGATGCAATGAACAGGGATATGCTCGATGAACGGGTTAGAATTGTAACCGGATTCATAAATAAGGATGACCGACTTATTTTACCTCTATATGACCACGGCCGGTAATAATTATAATGAATAGTTATCTAAATCTTGCCTTTGTTTAACTCGTGATCAACTTTTCCAACGCCCTAACCCAAACTCTTGGCATTGAAATTCCAATATTGCTCGCACCAATGGCGGGGGGGCCAACGACGCCTGAGCTTGTCTCCGCCGTATCAAATGCTGGAGGTTTTGGCCAGTTTGGCGCCGCCTACCTTAAAGGCAAAGAAATAAAAGACATGGCACAAAAGGTACAAAACAACACGAATAAGGGTTTTGGTATTAACTTATTCATACCGCAAAATCCTACCTATACCGTGCAAGATCTAACCAAAGCGACTAGGGCAATATCTAATTATTATGACCTGTTTGATATTAAACCACCGGTAAATATAGCTAACACTACGCCAAATTTTGATGAACAAGTGCAAGCTATAATTGAAAGTGGTACTAAGTTGTGTTCGTTTCATTTAGGGCTTCCCATTAAATCAGATGTCGAAGCCATAAAGGCTGCAGGTATTTTGACTACCGTATCTGTAACTTCCGTCAAAGAAGGAAAACAGGCAGAAGATTTAGAGGTGGATTTTATCATAGCCCAAGGATCAGAGGCTGGGGGGCATCGCGGCACCTGGATTGGGGACTGGCGGAATTCGATGACGGGAATATTGAGCCTACTCGCACAACTCAAACAAACTATCTCTACGCCGATTATCGCAGCTGGAGGTATAATGAATGGCTCAAGCATGGCTGCAGCAATGACGCTTGGCGCTGTTGGAGTACAAATGGGCACAGCATTCCTAACATGCCCAGAAGCTGGGGTGAATAGCCACTATAAACAGGCATTACTCAATGCAGTTGACGATAATACTATTGTAACTCAAACGTTTTCGGGACGACCAGCCCGGGGACTACGTAACAAATATATTGATGAAATGGAAAAGTCGGGCTCGTATATCCTACCCTTCCCGCTTCAGAATATCTTAACTAGTTATCTTCGGAAAGCGGCTTCCAAGGAAAATGATACTGATTACATGTCTATGTGGTGCGGGCAAGCTGCAAGTCTCAGCCGCGGAATACCTGCAATGAAATTGATAGAGTTAATACTCAAAGAATACGAGGAAGCTATTTATAAAGTAGAAAAATAAAACAACACTATACTTTCTTAGCCGCAAATTCTTTTTTCCACTCATCCATAGGCTGATAGGTCGGATCCGCAAAACATTTTTCTTGGCAGATTTTTAATACTTCTTCGTCAGATTTTCCAAAATCAATTACTTCACGATGTGGTTGTGCAATATACCATGGTGTGGCCATATAAACTTCAATCCGGTTGCCTTCAGGGTCTGGAAAATAGACTGAAAGAGCTGCCCCATGATCTACAGGCTCTATTCCCTCTACACCATTTTCCACGACCTTATCATACGTCTGACGAACCTCGGATAATTCATTCACTCGAAAGGATATCTGGTTGATGGTTGTTCGATCCCCTTCATTTCTTGTTCCCGCCATAACTATTTGGTGATGTTCTTCTGGGTTGCGGCTAAGAAAGACTAATTCAGGTCCTTTTCCTCCTCTAGCCCGACCCCGATCAGTAACTTTAAATCCAAGAACCTTAGTGTAGAATTCGACCATTTCATCAACATTAATAACATCAATACCAAGATGGCCAAAACTCATTGCAGGTAAGTCCCCCATTGTTTTCTCCAATCCATTTTTTCGAACAGTATTTATAAAAAGCTGAAGATTTTCTTCAGACAAGTCAAGGCTACCAATTATTTGCCTTAACAGGAGTAATTTCACCCATTAGTATTCCCTCTACCAGCTAAAATCCAAAATATTTGGTATTCGGTTCTGGAGAAAATCCTAAACAAGTTTTGTTTATAAAGGTTACTGAACCAGAAAGCGAAAAAGCATAAAGTTATTCGTTGGTTAAATTTCGAATTTGTTCCAATAATCGTGTACCCTTATCCCGTTCAATTGGCGAAAGGTATTTTGTAATCTGAGCTAAGGCTTTTTCTGAATTAAGAACTCCATTCTCGAGTGCAAGCGACAACCAGGCCCAAGAACTAATAAGCCTATCGCGATCATATTCTTTAGAAGTTGCCATCAACAAACCTAAATTAAACTGGGCAGCGCTAATACCCGAAATGGCGGCTTTTTCATACAATTCTAGTGATTTAGATTTATTCTTTTTTACAATTAAGCCGCGCTCGTAAAACCTGGCAAGGTGAAAACTAGCTTCCGCGATATTTTTCTTTGACGCCTTCTTCAGCCATTTCAGCGCCAATGTTAAATTACCTTCAACAGCACTATCCTTTAACAATAATTTTGCTAGCTGCAACTGAGATAAGCTATGACCATTATTTGCAGCTTTCCCAAACCACTTTTTTGCGGCCTTTAAGTCCTTTGTGCGCCCCTTACCGGTTTTATACATATAACCAAGTAGGTATTGTGTTTGCAGTGATCCACCATTTGCAGTCCTTTCGTACCAACCAATAAATTCCCCATAAGTTTTAGGTGCTACCGCTTCTAAAGAAATGGGCAGAAAAAAAATTAAAAGCATAGTTGAAAAAAAAATTCTCATTTATCAGCTATGTAGATAACCATTTATAAAAACCATTTTATTGGCACCATGTTTTCAGCATTGTAGCTCTAACGCGTTTTAAATATCAGGTTGCGGAAAAAACTTATTTAATAACTAATCAAATCACACACTACCTAGTATAGAAAAAACATCGCCATCAAGAGAAGCCCCTTCAACGTGCAGCTGGTGCCAAACCGCATAGAATAGTAGTACCCAAGCCGCAAAACCAGCACGATTGTTTTTACTTTTGAAAATAGTCTCAACTTTCTGGGGGTGACAAAGTTCTATTATTCCAGGTTGCTTAGCAACCAATGGGCCTAAAACTGTACCTTGCCGCAATATCCATTCACCAACCGGCACTGTGAATCCTCTTTTTTTTGAGAAGGGCCTTGCCGCAGGAGCAAACTCAGAGACCCATTTTCTTAGAATCCACTTCCCTGACCGACCCTTAATTTTTAAAGAATCTGGCAAACGAAATACAGCTTTAGCTATAACGGGATCTAACATGGGGGTTCGTCCCTCAACACCGTGCGCCATTAGACACCTATCCAGCTTTATTAGTAAATCATTAGGCAGCCATTCAGCAAAATCATTTGCTTGTACGTTTTGTAATGCACTTCTATCTTCTGAAGATATAATTTTTTCGTTCGCTGCAATACCATTCCGCCAATCCCTAGAGTTTGTGCGAAGTATATTCATACCTTCTAAAGCCCCACGCGAGCGCATTGCCCTACGGTGGCCCCACCAAGGCCGAATTGCGGATCGGTAACGGCTATAACCACCAAATAATTCATCACCACCTTCACCACACAAAATGACCTTCAATTGTTTGCCAGCAATTGCTCCCAATTTATATGTCGGTAGTTCCGCATAGTCGGCTACTGGATCATCCATCGCCTGAGCGACCAAAGGAACTGTGCTCCAAAAGTCTTCTTCAGTAAAATCAACCTCTACATGTTCGGCTCCTAGTGATTTTGCTACTATTGCCGCATGCTCACGTTCGTCCACAGCTTTAGTGTCAGAAAAACCCACTGTAAAAGCATGAACAGGTTGATCATTTAGCCTAGCCATCGCAGCAAGTACGGCAGAAGAGTCAATACCACCTGAAAGAAACATGCCATAAGGAACATCACTCCGTTGATGAACATCAACGCTATTAACTAAGGCCTTCTCTACTCTCTCTATAGCAACTCCTTCTTCGATTTCTTGCGGTGCCCCAGAAGGCAACGCCTCGCACCGGAATGTTCTTGAAATTCTTCCTGCCTCGATAATCAGTGTTTCACCTGGCAATACCCTAAATATTTTTGATAGGACTGTTTCACGGCCTGTAGAGAATTGTAACTGTAACAATTCTTCCGCAGCGGTCTTCCTAACATTTGCAGAAATCAGGCCAGAGGATAAAAATGCTTGTGGTTCTGAAGCAAATGCAAAACCAAATGGTCCGACGGCATAGTAAAGTGGCTTTATGCCAAAAGGGTCACGAGATAATACGAGACGCCGAGCGATAGGGTCGTGAATGGCTATGGCATACATTCCTCGCAAATAATTGGCAAATTTTTCACCAAATTTTGCATAGAGGTGTAACGGCACCTCGCAATCAGAAGTCGTTTGAAAATCAACGTCCGATAACTCAGTTTTAAGCTCAATATAGTTATAGATTTCTGCATTTGCTATCAGCGTGGTACCGTTCGTTAAAGAAAACGGCTGATTGCCTGTTTCAAGGTCAATAATTGCAAGGCGGCGGTGTGCCATACCAACATTACCGTCAAAATATAAACCGGAACCGTCTGGCCCTCGATGCACCAAAGCTTTTTGCATTGCTATTATAACATCCCGATCAGGGGGTGCTCCTGAGGAAGTCATGATGCCGTTAATACCGCACATCAGTTCTTGAGCCTTTCAAACAAGTCTAGGTACTGGCCAATGACCCGGTCCTCTGTAAAAGATTCTTGGTATCGAATACGTCCTTCCACCGCAAGTTCTTGGCGGTAATGAGGCTTCAAATAAAGCTCTTTAATCGCCTCTGCTAGAGCAGATGAATCTTCACTAGGGACTAATAAGCCAGTTTTACCATGATCAATGATCGAACCTGGCCCTTCACTAGCAATGGCTACGATAGCAGTCGAATTTGCCCATGATTCGATTATAATATTTCCAAATGGTTCATGGCGTGAAGAACATACGAAAACATCGGCAGCTGAATACAATGGACCAGAGTCGGCAACCCAGCCGAGAAATCTGACCCTCTGGGAAACACCAAATTCTTTGGCCATATCCTTGAGTTTACTCTCTAACGGCCCTTCCCCCCCTATCCAAAGGAAATGATCGGGAAGAAACCGCATTGCCTTAAGTAATAAGTCAAAACCCTTATTAACATGAAGTCTACCAAGAGCCAGAAGCAATGGCACATCTTCTGGAGTATCATATTTACTTCGCGAAACCGGTTCACTCACGAAATCGGGTACAAAATTAGGAATGATAGATATATCCCCTGGTAACCTGCTTCCATTTGCATAAAACTTCGCTAAGTCCTTGGTTGTTACAACCAAATGGTCACAATCGCGATAATATTTAGGCGAATAATAACCACGTGGGGAACCCAGGTGAATAAATGTCCTTTTTTCCCCTTTTTTATTTTTTGGAACAAATTTTGTAGGCCTATTCATCCAGCTAATAACGATATCTGGCGAAAATGAGTCTAGCTCTTGTTTTAGCCGTCGCCGGGTTTCAAAATCCAACACATTACCAAACCTTGCAGTACAGAACTCGACTGACGATTTTTTGAACATTGTCTCTCTAGGTGTTGAGGGCCTCAAAATCACGCGTTGTTCTATATCGGATTTTTCTAAGCCGATAATAAGGCGGCTAAAAAATGTTTCCGCACCACCCACTTTTGCACCCGCCATAAGATGAAGGACCCGCATTAATTTATCAGTCTTTCAAATTCTGCTGCTGCTTCATTCCACCCCCAACTTCCCTGTACATTCAAAGCCTCTACATGATTTTGAAGCCACAGGTTGTCATTTTTCAATAGTTTTAAGGCTGCGTCGGCAAATTCTACATCATCCTTGGCTACGAAACCTGTTTTACCATCGATAACTCGTTCCGCCACACAGCCTATATCCTGTACAACTGCTGGAACTCCAGCTGCCTGTGCCTCTCCAACAGCCAGACAAAATGTTTCCCCGGGATCTCCTCGATAAAGCAAAACCCGTGATTGTTTAAGAACTTCTACCAATCGTTTTTTTGGAACTGGATTATGCAAGTGGACATTATTAGAACTGAGTTCTAGCGCCTTATCTAATACTAATTGCATTCGGTCTTTCTGAGATGAGCCAAGTTCACCATAGGTAAGGGCCCCTGAATAAATATGTAGCTCGGCATCTGGCATTTTAGTACTGATATGCTCGGTCCATAAGTCAAGTAACCATGATAAACCCCTTAATGGATTTGAGGTAAAAATTGCTACCGGTTTTGGGGCAGCATTCTGTTGATGGACATTATCAAAGTCATCGGAAATTCCGTAAGGAATAATTTTACGGCCACCATCGGGAGCCCATTTTGGATAACTTTTTGCGTGGTAACTACCAGAGAATATAATTATAGGCTTCCGTCGCCAAATTTTACTTAAATAGCGAAATTTTAGTAAATACTTTGCTGGATTATGTATCCAGAAAATAACGGTACGTGCCTGAGCCGCTAGCGGCAATAATTTGTCACTTCTGTTAGCAATAAATAGGTCACAACGTTCTGGGATACCGTTCCTTATCGGAGCCCAGTTAACGCCATCTTTTTTCATGGGTCTGGGACAATTATTAATGACAGAAACATTGTTGCCGCGCTTTGCCAAAGATGTAGCTAAGGACACAAATGCAGTTTCTGCTCCCCCCAAAGGACCTCGCTGGAGAGAGTTTCCATCAAAGCTTATGCCATCATCCGCCATTACAATGTCAGCCAAAGCTGTCACCAACTATTTCTTCGTAAAGTTTCAGAGTTGCGTTTGCGACTGCATTTACAGATAGCCCTTTCATTAAATTTACCGAGTTGCGATGATCAAAATCTTTTCTTCCAACGAGAGAATCGTAACTCTCTGAGGAGACCACCGATATACAATGTTTTCCCCAAGGGCCGTAGCGCTTAGCACGGCTCGGTCCAAACAAACCCACCGTAGGCACACCCAAAGCTGCAGCTATATGCATAAGCCCAGAGTCGTTACCAATAAAAATACTACACTTTTTAAGACAAGCAGCCGCAGTATAAATTGAAGCCTTGCCAACCAAATCAACACATTCAATACCTTTAAGACCTCTTAGCACTGGATCGGCAATATGTCGCTCTTCCTTTGTTCCAAAAACAGCAACGCGCTTACCCGAAAATATTGGGTGATTTTTTGTCAAACGACAAATTAAAGAAACAAAGTTTTCGGAAGGCCATACTTTTGGCATCCAATTGGCTGTTACACCCAAACCAATTATTGGTGGGCCGGCAGATAATAATTTTTCTGCCTTGTCGTCTAATGAGTCTGAAACCCAAAGCTTAGGGGACGGTGGCGGATTGAGTTCAAACAAATTTCCTAGTTCGACTACTCGGTGAGAATTATGACTATTTCTTTTTGATCTTAAAATTTTTCGACTTTTAGATCTTAAGGCTAAAGCTAACGCAGAGGAACGTAAATCCACAACTAAATCCCAAGAAGTAGTTACTGTTTCAAACCAAAGTGAAATCCAATGGCTTGAAAATGGTTTTTTGTTTATCTTTATGACCCGTTCCACGCGCGGTATAGACGCAAATAAAGGGGAAGGGAGAGGTCCACAAGCAACTGTAATTAAAGCCGATGGGTACTTTGAAATTAAATGATGAAGTAATCCTGTTGAAAGAACAGCATCTCCAATTCGAGTGGATGTGATAAAAAGTATTTTCATAAATTAAACTATTGGCCTCTAAAGTATTTATTTTAATAATAAAAACTAAATAAAGGTCTAATGCGTTTGTTCGACTCTTGCTAAGTAACTACACTAGTAACACCATAAGATCTAAATTTATCGTCTAAAAATTAAACAATTTAAACACAGCAAATGCAGAAATGAATGACGTTTATTACACAACTTTGATAGACAGGGATATTCTGTCAATTACCGGCCCAGACAGCTTGGCTTTCCTGCAGGGAATCGTCACGAATGATCTGGAAAAACTAAATGACAAAATTGCATTATACTCTGCTATTTTAACACCCCAAGGAAAATACCTACATGACTTCTTCATATTTGAAGTAGACGGCAATATTTATATTGACTGCCCAAAGAATCAAATTGATTCCATAGAAAAAAAGCTAAATATGTATCGCCTCCGAGCCAATTTGGAAATTACCAAGCCTGGGGACGCATATTCTGTATTTTCTCTTACCGGACCGGGTGTCATAGATATAACTCAAGCTGAAGAAGGGCTCATTAATTCCGAATTATCTGGTAAAGGGATAATATTTTTCGACCCCCGTCTAAATCAACTGGGCGCAAGAGCTGTCCTTAAAAAAAATTCTGCTATCGATATTATAATTAATAAAGGATTTATCAAAAAAGATTACGAGAACTACAACGAGCTTCAAATCTCCATGGGAATACCGGGAGGTATAGATGTAGAGTTTCTCAGGGGCGCTTTTCCACTGGAACTTGGTTTTAGTGAGCTGAATGCCATTTCTTTTGAAAAAGGATGCTATGTTGGGCAAGAAGTGACCGCACGAATGAAAGTACGCAATCTGGTAAAAAAACGCCTTGTCCCAGTTTTGTTTGACGGAGCGTCACTTAAGGCAGGGACTACTATTTATATCCAGGACAAGCCCGTTGGCCAAGTGTTTGCAGCAGCGAATGATAAGGGTGTAGTGATGTTTCGTATTGAAAAACTTTTGCAAATTCTAAAAAGTAAAGAAGAGCTCATAGTGGACCAAACAAAGGTTAGACCAACTCTTCCGGATTGGTTCAATATAAATGTCTAAAACATTTTCTTCTCAAAAGGAGAACCTAGAAACATCCATTACGTTTTAGGAATTCCTCATGGACTTTAGACAAACGAATCTTGGTTATTTCAATCTTGCTGCTGCAAAATCCTACCCAGACAACATAGCGCTCATCGATCTTTCACGAAAAGAAAACACAAAAATAACACATGGAAAATTGTCTAAGCGTATGTCCAATGTGGCACTAATGCTCTCAAATTACGGCATAAAACCGGGTGACAGGATGTTACTTGGCATGGGCAATCGTCACGAATTTATCGAGATATTCTTTGGAGCCATGAGAGCCAGCGTCGTCCCTATTCCGCTTAATATAAAATTAGGCGAAAAAACAATCGATTTTATAATAGAAGACTCGGGCTGTAGTGCCGCAATTATCGACCCCGATTGCAATCAAAACTTAGTTGATGTTATCGAAAAAAAGAGATTGGGTACTATGATATCGCTAAATCCCACTCCACCGGGTTGGGAAAATTATGAAGAAGCGTTAGAAAATTCCAATGAAGGTGAATTTAATCCCGTCTCTTATAAGCATGGTCAAATTGCTTTTCTTCCATACACATCCGGCTCTACCGGACTTCCCAAAGGGGTGTTGCTTACACATGAAGGTATGTTGTGGGGAATTAAAAGTGCTCAGAAATACTGGCCATCCAAATCCACCGATCGATCTTTAGTTGCCGGTCCCCTTTTCCACAAAAATGCGATGCGGGTTTCAATAAAACCAAAGCTTTTTGTCGGTGGATCCGTTGTTATTCTACCGCATTTTGAACCAAAATTGATGCTTAATGCACTGGCTGATTATGAATGTACCGAGACCGGTGGAGTCCCAGCCATGTATCGAATGATGCTGGCTGAAAAGGAGCTACTAAAAAAACTTCAATTTCCACGTTTGCAATGCCTGGAGATGGGGTCGGCTGTAGTGGGCGCAGATTTGTTAAATGCGGTTGAAACAGCATTTGGTTCAAATGTAGAAGAGGCCTACGGCCTAACGGAGGGAGGGGGACCTTTACGTAGTCCGTTAGACGGTAGGGTTAGTCCACGTGGTAGTTGTGGTGTCCCAGCTCCCGGCGTTTCCGTAAAACTTGTTAAAACCAATGATTTTGCAAGAGAAAATCAAGGTGAGTTATGGGTAAAATCCCCTGCAGTCCTTCATGCATACAACAATCGCCCGGACATGAATAAGGAAAGGTTAACGGAAGGTTGGCTTCATACCGGTGATATTTTTAGAAAAGACGAGGATGGGTTTTTTTATTTCATGGGTAGAATAGACGATCAGTTTTCATGTGGTGGCGAAAACATTTATCCTAAAGAAGTCGAACTTTTATTGGTACAACACCCAGATATTATTGACGCTGTTGTTATGCCTATCAAACATGAGATTAAGGGGCTAGCACCAGCGGCATTGGTAACTTTGCGACCCAAGGCAAAAGCTGACGAAGACTCTATAAAAGAGTTTACCCTAAAATACGGACCTGCTTACGCCCATCCTCGTCGCATTATTATTACCGATAGACTCCCAGTAGGGGGAACAGGCAAAGTCGATCGTCAGGCTGCTAAGTTATATATCGATAATGCTATAGACATAGACTAACGCTTAAGGACAAAGAATAATTTTCCCAAAAAAGTCTCTACTTTCTATTAAACTTTCTGCCTCGGCAGTATTTGCCAAAGGCAAGACTTTGCTAACTACTGGTGCAATCTTTCCTTCAGATGCGTACTGTACCGATTGCTCTACATCCAATTGGCTGTAGCTATTCGACCCCAATATATCAAGCTCCCGAACCCAAATATATCGTAAATCGGTTTCGGGTGAATGCCCTGCTGTGGCACCGCACGTCAAGACCCGACCGCCGGGTTTTACCGTACGGAGACAGGGCGCCCATGTATCCCCTCCCGTAAAGTTAACAACGACGTCGACGCCTTTTTTATCTGAAATTTTCCAGGTTTCCCTACTAAAGTCTTCTTCAGAGTAATCTATGGTATAATCTGCTCCAATCTTATTAAGCTCACTACATTTTTTCGCGTTCCCTGCCGCAGCGATCACTGTGGCACCCACCATCTTGCCAAATTGAACGCAAGCGATCCCGACACCGCCACTCGCTCCTAACACAAGCATTTTTTCACCTGCTTTAAGGCGTCCACGATTAAACAACATTCTATTTGCTGTCCCATAGGCAATTGGAACCGCGGCACCTATTTCAAAGGATAGTTGTTCAGGAAGTTTCACGAGATTTTGTGCGGGCACTCTTACTAGTTCTGCAAGTCCTCCGATCAACTGCTCTCCAATCATCCCCTCATGAGTATCAGGATTTAGGGTAACTCGGTCCCCCAATGTCCAACCACTGACCTCTGTACCAATTTCGGAAATAACTCCCGCAATATCACCTCCAGAAATAAACGGCATTGGAACAGGAAACCCTGGCATCCCCTTCCGTACAAAAATATCGAGATGGTTCAGTCCACATGCCTTCACGTTTACAATAACATCAAGTGGTCCTGGTTTTGGATCTGGCCAGTCTCTGTAGACTATATTATCCACCCCACCCTGCTGCTCTATAACTGCTGCTTTCATTTAATTAATGTTAACTCCATTTCCTCAATTGTCACGCTGTCCTATGCTAGTAACCAACTTAACTCATAAGAGGATATCTAATGACCCAATGGATGGAAACTCACCGTGCCGTCATCCACCCCTGGTATTGCGATCACTTAGGGCATATGAACGTAAGATTTTATGCTCATTTTTTTGATGACGCGGGTTTTCACATTTGGAACCACATAGAAGGCGCACAAGCCATAATGAAAAAATATGGCATAGGTGTAGTCGTCGCCAAAACGACCAATGACTTCATTCAAGAAGCAAATTCAGGGGAACTTATGGTTATTAAAAGCGGGTTCACCCGCTTAGGAAATAAAAGCTTAACTTACACGCAGATTATGAAAAACGCAGAAACGGGTGAAGATATTGCAATTCAAGAAGCAATTGAGGTTTTCTTTGATCTCTCAAAAAGAAGATCAACAGATATGCCGGTTGAAATTCGAGAGCTGCTAAAAGTTTTATTGGTATCAGTCAAAGATCATTATGGGTGAACGGTCTCCGTAAACCAGTCGGTGGGTAGTTCGCGTCCAATACCCGCCTCTCTTGCTTTTTTATTAATGAGATACCCCGCCGCAGCGAATTGATACCCCATACCATTATTAAAGAAACTGCTAATCTGTTCATCGTTTATGCGCCCTTGCCTGCGCCCTGCCATAATGTCAGGAAAAGTAGGCAACGAAGCGTGAATTTTATCTCTTTCCATACTATAACTTGTATTATCTTTTTCTTCGCCAACCCTTGAATCATGCGTATAAATCAGACGCGCATGATCGTTGTAATGGAGTAATGTCATTAAATCGATGCATGACCAAGCTTTCTTTTCCAACTCCGTTGCTCCAGGGCGAATCGTTCCGATATGCATACCTGGCTCTAACCACGACTCTAAAACCACAGGCGCCGAGGTATTCGTTGCGCAATGAATGATATCCGCACCCTTACATGCCTTTTTTGCACTGGTAAACGCCCTGACGTCTTTTCCTAGCACTAAACTCATTTCCTCGGAAAATTTTTTACAATTCTCTGAGTTAGGGCTGTATACACGGATATCCTTAAGGTCCCTGACAACATTGAGACCAATTAGTTGTGTGCGGGCCTGCCAGCCGGAACCAAGTATCGTGACAGTATCTGCGTTATTACGACTGAGATGAGCGGCAGCAAGCGCACTTGTACCGCCTACCCGCATACTTTGAACAACGCCATCAGGGAATATAGCAAGAGGTTCACCGGTGTGAGTACAAAATAAAAGAACAAGGCCTACATACCGTTCACCTGGGGCCGCGGGAATTTTAACACGACGCATGCCGGTCGCCGTATCCGGAAATGTTAGAATATCAGAGTTAATACGAATGGCTCCCACACCAAATTTAGGTACCACTCCATCCATAGACTTAAGCGCATAAAGGCTATCGTCTGACCAAGTAGTCGGGGTCACAATGTCTGTCCGAACACGGTCCCCCCCTCTACCAGCACTCAACTCTGTAAACGCTTCGGAAAGGACGGGAATTAACTCTTCCATGCTGAGAATGAGTTCGACATCTTCGTTGGATAGGATAAGGGTCATCTACTGGGCCCAAGTCAGGAATTACGGGTGGACCGTCTCTGTAAACATATCTGTTGGCAATTCAGTACCGAGCCCCAATTCTTTAGCCTTATTATAAACGATGTACCCTGTAGCAGCGAATTGATAACCCATGCCAAGATTGTTGAGAAAACAAGAACATTGATCATTATTAACCCTTCCTTCACGGTCGCCATTAATAATTTGTGGCAAAGATGGTAACGAGTTATGCCATTCATCTTGTTCCACACCATAAGACCCAACCTTATCTTCTCCCACCTGAACTCCATGAGTATAAATCATCTCCGCGTTGTCATCGTGATCTAATAGTACAAAAACCTCTATATCCGACCATGCGGCCTTTTCTACTTCAGTCGCTCCGGGACGAACTGTACCAATATGCATACCAGGTTCTAACCAATCATGAAGAAATACCGGCATTACAGCGTTTGTGGCACAAGCAACCATTTGAGCTCCCCTGCAAGCTTCTTCGCCAGTTGTACAGGTTCTTACATCCATATCGAGAGCTTCTGACATTTCAAGGGCAAATGCCTCTCGATTTTCGGAATTTGGACTATAAACTCGAACATCCTTAAGGCTGCGTACTGCGGCATGGGCGAGTACTGCAGCGCCGGCTTGCCATCCCGAACCAAGTACGGCCAAAGTATCCGCATCCTCTCTGGCCATATATTTGGCTGCGATACCATTAGTGGCGCCGACACGCATTCGCTGCATCACACCGTCCGGACAGATCATAAGCGGTTCACCATTATGGGTACTAAATAATAAGACTAACCCCACGTAACGATTATTTGGAGCCGCAGGGACCTTCACCCGTCTCATCTCGTTTCCGGTCGTCGGAAAGGTAAGTATATCGGAGTTGAGTCTTATTGCTCCAACGCCTAGTTTTGGAATGACACCATCCATTGATTTCAAGGCGTATAAACCATCTTCTCGGAGAGTAGTAGGTGTCACAATATCTGAACGCCTTCGATTGCCGCCGCGTCCTTCCACAAGCTCTATATATGCCTCTTCCAGCACCGGTACGAGCTCATCCATTTCAAGCACTTGTTCGATATCCTCATTAGACAAAATTAGTGTCATCCGTTTCGGCCTTCCTGTATCTCGGTTTATTTGGATAATTTTTCTGGTATATCTTCCTGTTCTATCAAACATTTTAAGAAAAAATGGTATCAGTGTCCCTAAAGTCTAACAAGATCGGTAAATTGTCGAGCGCAACCTTAACTTGATGTCTTAAACAACTTAGGCATATTCTCTTGCTTCTATTTGCCTATCGATTGCTTGATTTGATTAACCTACCATAAACCTGTCAAAACAATTATAGATGTTTCAATGAGTTACGAAGCGCTGACCATCGTCCTCACTGCCATTGCCCTCGGGTCATACTTCAAGGGTGCCGTTGGTATTGGATTACCTACGATCGCCGTTCCAACTCTAGCGGCTTTTCTTGGAGCCGAACATGCAATTGTCGTATTAACGATCCCAGTAGCAGCAAGTAATATCTGGATTTGCTGGCGCTATCGTAAAATGACAACTGAAGTCCCTCATTTGAAAGTATCTTTAATTGCAGCGGGATTGGGGACAGCCACTGGCGCCCTTGTGTTAGCATCACTTTCAGACTTGGCATTACTCTGGCTACTTATCGCATGGCTGGGTTTATATTTAATTCTTTTAGCTTTAAAGCCGGATTTTCAATTGAAGGGGGAAGTGGCCAAAAAAACCGCCCCAGCTTTGGCCTTAATTGCAGGGATGTGCCAAGGGGCAACAGGAATAGCAGGTCCTGTTATTGCAAGTTGGATACATTCCTACCGCTTACACAGCAAAACATACGTATTTGCCGTTTCTCTGATGTTTCTTGTTATTTCAGGTACGCATGTATTTGCAGTTGGTGGTTTAGGACTTTATACCGAAGAACGTATAATACAGGGATTTTGGGCTCTCATTCCAACGATAGTATTTACCCAATTGGGGATGTGGACAACTCCCTATATAAGTCCGAAATGGTTTAACAGGTGCGTCGTAGCCATCATAATAGCAATGTGGTTTAAGCTTTTGTTTCAAGCAATATTATATTGAAGATCAAGACAGGGGACGTACAAACAATTTAGGTCTATGAGTCCATATTAGATAGGACTATACGCTAGTCTACTGATACTGAATTTGGGTAAACCACGCCCGTACCCCCAAGACCGCAATACCCACCAGGGTTCTTTGCTAGATATTGTTGGTGGTAGTCTTCAGCATAATAAAAAACTGAACCATCCTTTATTTCTGTCGTTATGCCGCCATGACCCGCCGCCATCAGTAGCTCACCAAATTCTTCAAAAGATTTTTCCACTGGTTGCCGTTGGGATTCGGAAGAAATATAAATCCCCGAACGGTACTGAGTACCTACATCATTACCTTGCCGCATCCCTTGTGTTGGATCGTGCCCTTCCCAAAATGTCTTAAGGAGAACTTCTATGCCAACTTCTTTTGGATCAAAAACCACCAGTACTGCTTCCGTATGACCTGTTCGACCAGAGCAAACTTCTTCATAAGTCGGATTTTTCGTATGCCCAGCAATATATCCTACAGCAGTTGTGTAAACGCCTCCTAGTTGCCAAAACAATCGTTCAGCACCCCAAAAGCAACCCAGAGCGAAAATTATCTTCTGCATCTCATCGGGAAACGGAGGTTTCAGCCTGTTTCCATTCACAAAATGCTTATCTGCTACCTCCATCCCTCTATCCCTGCCGGGAAGCGCGTCTTCAACAGATGGCAATTCCAATTTTTGTGAAGAAAACCACATAACACATCTCCCTGACTAAAAAATAACATAAGATAATATTTTTATAGTGCCGCCGCTAGACTCCAATGAGATCTCTAAGATAGTTTTATGAACAAATTCCATAGGAACATATCATGAGCGAAAAGGGTTTTCGGAGTTTCTTAGATGATTTAGAGGATGCAGGCCAATTAAAACACATTAGAAAGCCGGTCGATTGCCGACAATTATCCTCACTTGGTGACCAAGTCGAAGAAGCTACAATTTTTGAAGACATTATTGGCTACCCTGGTTGGCGGGTTGCCACTGCATTAGTTTCAACTCGGAAACGCCTCGCTATCGCTATGGGTTGTAATGAAAATCGTGTTGCATTTGAATTTGAGGCTAAATCAACAAAACCCATCGAACCTATTACAGTTAAATCAGCGGCATGTCAGGAAGTGGTAATGGAAGGCGATGACGTTGACTTAACCACCATTCCTCTCCCGATGATGCATCTATTTGATGGCGGCCCATATATTTCTGGTACTTTTGCTATTTCTAAAGATCCTGAGCATGGATCGAACGTCGGCTGCTATCGACTTATGTACCGAACACCAAAAGAAACCGGGATTGATTTGGTTTCTCCCTCTGATATGCGGTTTTATTATCAAAGAGCCTTGGATAAAGGGGAACCTTTACCAATTGCTATCGCCGTGGGTGTCCATCCCCTCGATATGTTAGCGGCATCCTATAAAGCGCCCATTGACGCAGACGAACTTGCACTCGCTGGTGGCCTGCGTGGACAAGCACTTGAAATGGTCAAATGTAAAACACTAGACCTCGAAGTACCCGCAGATGCAGAAATTGTCTTGGAAGGCGAACTCTTGCCCATTGGTTGGACAGCCGACGAAGGACCATTTGGAGAATTCAGCCAAATTTCAGGCGACGTAAAATGGAATCCGATATTCCGTATTAAGTGCATCACACATCGCCGAAACCCAATTTTCTATATGCTACAAATGCCATGGGAAAACGATTGGCTCGCCGCCCCTGTAACGGAAGCAGCAGGACTTCAAGCCTTAAGAATCGCAAGCGTTCAACCGGTGGATATCAGAGCGCCAGTCGGTAGCTGTGGGTACTGGTCGCTTATTGCTTCAATTAAAAAACGCCCCGGTGAAGGCAAAAATGCTGTAACAGCGCTTCTATCTGTTGCTGAAGTAAAATTTGTCGTTGTAACCGATGACGATATTGATATCTATGACCCCGACGAGCTTGATTGGGCAATTGCATTCCGCGTACAAGCAGATCAGGATGCCATCATCCTTAAAGGGGCTCGAGCAAAACACATCGACCCAAGCGTGAAGTCTTGGTTACTGGGCAAGGGCGGTCTACCGACAACCGCCAAACTCGGTATCGATGCAACTATCCCTGAGGGCGTCCCCAAAATTCTTTATCGTCGTATTAAAAGCTACGGGAGGGACCGTTTTAAAGTGGAGGATTTTGAATGAGCCCTTTAGCTCAAACCATTAAATCAGCATTGGAAGTAGACGCTCAACAATTTCATGACGTGGTCGATAAACACATGAACATACCATGGCAGGAGTTTTTGCGTGCCTGGGGAGAGTTACGGGAAGCTGATATTTTAAAACGTGATGATGCGGGAGCTTATTTTATTGAAGTGAAATAAAGCAATTCCTTTTAGTCTAAGTTCCGAGAGCAACTTAATAAAAATGGAGAAACAAGGTGGTGACGACTGATATGTCCAACAATCATATCTCGATGAATTTCATAAATGGCGAATATCGAATTGGACGTTCACAAAATTCATTCCAGAATATTAGCCCTGTAAACGGGGCCGTAATATCGGTGGTAAATGAGGCTAGTGAATCCGATGTCGATGATGCCGTTAAAGCAGCCAAGGCCGCACTTAATGGCTCGTGGGGTACCATGCCATTGACAGAAAGGCTCGATCTAGTAACTGCGATTGTTGGGGGAATACAAGAGCGTTTTAATGACTTTCTAGAAGCAGAAGTTGCGGATACCGGAAAGCCTGTCAGTCTCGCGTCACACCTAGACATTCCGAGGGGCGCCGCAAACTTTGAAATTTTTGCAGACATTATGCGTAATCATCACGATGAATGTTTCAGAATGCCGACACCCGATGGAACCGGGGCACTAAACTATACAATAAGTAAGCCTAAGGGGGTCATTGGCATAATTTGTCCTTGGAACCTCCCGCTGCTATTGATGACATGGAAAGCCGGGCCTGCGCTCGCTTGTGGAAATACTGTGGTAGTTAAGCCATCCGAGGAAACACCATCTACAGCTGCCTTACTGGGAGAGGTAATGAACAATGTTGGAGTACCAAATGGGGTATACAACGTCGTTCAAGGGACGGGACCAGGTTCAACCGGCGAATTTTTAACGAAACATCCAGATGTGGATGCCATTACATTTACAGGAGAAACTCGTACTGGCGAAACTATCCTCCAAAATGCTGCCGTTGGGGTAAGGGACGTATCATTTGAGCTGGGTGGAAAAAACCCCGCGATTGTTTTTGCAGATTGCAATATAGACAAAGCCATCGAAGGCACAATTCGGTCCGCGTTTGCAAATTGTGGCCAAGTATGTCTCGGCACGGAAAGAGTTTACGTAGAAAGACCAATCTTTGATAAATTCGTAAATCTCCTAAAAGAAGGAGCAGAAAGTTTAGTCTGTGGCCCTCCCCAAGATGAAGATACTTCCCTTGGACCCCTTATCAGTAAAGAACACCAAGAAAAAGTTCTCACTTACTACAAAATGGCCGCTAAGGAAGGGGCTAAAATAATAACAGGTGGTGGCGTTCCAGAGATAGATGGATTGAGTGATGGAGCATGGATTGAGCCAACAATTTGGACGGGACTACCAGAAAAATCAGCAGTCGTTCGGGAAGAAATATTTGGGCCCTGCTGCCACATAGCTCCATTTGAGCATGAAGATGAAGTAATCGTGATGGCAAATGATACACCCTACGGCTTAGCCTGCTCAATATGGACCGAAGACCTTACACGCGCTCATCGGGTAGCGCCGCAAATGGAAGTAGGAATTTGCTGGATTAATAGTTGGTTTCTAAGGGACCTAAGAACACCATTTGGAGGATCAAAACAGTCAGGCATAGGACGCGAAGGAGGAAACTATTCTTTGGAATTTTACACAGAAATAAGCAATGTTTGCATTAAATTGTAAATTTTTTTAATAATTCATCGAATAAAACTTAACGCGTGAAATTTATTCTACTTTTAATCTCGTTCATCCATTTCTCCACCAAGCCATTCCTGCATGTACCGCTTGTGATCATCAGCGAGAGTAAGTCTATCGAGCATATCCTTCTTTGCGAGCATGGTCAGTTCGGAAGGATTTGTCCCCTCACGAAGGGCTTTAAGAGTCTGGTAGGTCGCTTTGACAGATGCCTGAAACGGTTGATGACCTTGCAGGCATATCCTCACTCCTGCATCACTGAGAGCGTCAATATCACCTAGTCCCGACCCGGCACCACCCAAAAAGATTGGAATCTTAACAGCATCTGCAACGACTTTGAGTTGCTCAGGACTCGATAAACCTGAAAGAAAAATAGCATCAACTCCAACCGCCTCATAAGCTTTAATTCTCGCCACGGTATCCTCTGGCCCACTAATACTCATTGCACTGGTCCGCCCTGCAACAACTAGGTTGGCGTCTTGTCTTCCATCAAGCGCGGCCTTCATTTTCCCAACACCCTCTTCTATAGATATCAGGTTGGCACCACCTACCGTTCCAAAACCTTGCGGTAGTTCGGTGTCTTCTATGGTTAATGCTGCGACTCCAGCTGTTTCAAGTTCTTCAACTGTCCTTCGAACGTTAAGGGCGTTGCCATAACCATTATCCGCATCAACGAGAAGAGCTAGATTACCAGCTCGGCAAATTCGATATGCTTGATCTGCAAATTCAGATAAGGTGAGGACAATCAGATCCGGTGAACCAAGGACTGTCATAGAAGCAACAGATCCCGCAAACATTCCTACCTCGAACCCCAGTTCTTCGGCTATCCGGGCTGAAATAGGGTCAAATACAGAACCGGGGTATACACAACGATCCCCTTCAATAATTTCTCGGAAGTGTTTCCGCCTACCTAACCAATTCATAAATAAATCCTTTAAAAGCTATTTGGAGAGAAGTTAACTGAATATTTATGGCCAGGGAAATAGAACCCTTGCGAATCTTTAAAAAGCTGGGCAATTTAGCACTCTCTGTAATTTATTGAAAAAAATAATATGGCTAAGTTCTATGAACCCGATATGGGAACAGAACCGGATAATCCATTTGCCCGGGATGCTGATGGTAAGTTGGTAAGACGAAGCTATTGGCTGGACATGGGCGATAGGTCTATTGTCCTTATGATGAATATGGGACTAGGAAAAGTCCTTTCGAATGCACAAAAGCGAATGCACCTTGAGGATATCGGACGGGGGCACCTGGTAGAAGAGGTCTGTACAATCGAGATTTTGCCGCCTGAAAAATAGGCTGTTTTTACTATCATGTCTTGTACCTAACAGATTAAATTCTATGTAAAATGCTTCGTATTGAAGGGCTTACACACCGAATTGGACCCCGGACACTCTTTGAAAATGCTGAGGCGGCTATCAATGAAGGTCATCGCGTAGGATTTGTTGGTCGCAATGGCACCGGAAAAACAACACTCCTAAATTTGATTATAGGAAATTTGATTCCTGACACTGGTACCATTAGCTATCCGCAACGCTGGAAAATAGGTGTTACAAAGCAGGAAGCTCCGGAAAGTTCCCTAAACCTTATTGATACCGTAAAGGCTACTGATAAGGAGTTGATCAAACTAAACAGAGAGTCTGAGACCTCCACTGATCCGAACCGGATAGCAGAAATTCACTCCAGACTGAATGAGAAGGGGGCACACCGCGCTCATTCACGAGCTGCTCGTATTCTAGCAGGCCTTGGATTTTCAGAATCAGAAATGCAACGGCCATGCAAAGAGTTTTCAGGCGGCTGGAGAATGCGCGTCGCACTTGCTGGACTATTATTCACCAAACCAGATTTATTACTCCTTGACGAACCTACCAATCACCTCGACCTTGAAGCTAGCTTATGGCTTGAGAACTATTTAAGGCGTTACCAAGGAACAATCCTTGTTGTAAGCCATGACCGTGGTTTATTAAACCGCGTTGTTAATCAAATTTTACATCTCGATAATACCAAGCTCAGGCTTTATACAGGAGGCTATGACCGTTTCGAAACTAACTTTCGTGGACAAATTCAGCGAATAGAATCAGAACGGGCAAGGCAAGAAAAACAACGTGTTCACATACAAAAGTTTATAGATCGTTTCCGATATAAAGCGACCAAAGCAAGACAAGCGCAATCCCGTCTAAAAATGCTCGAACGTATGGAACCTCTACCGGAACGGCAACAAGATGGTCTGGTTTCTTTCGACTTCCCAAATCCGAAACCACTAGCACCGCCCCTTTACAGTATAGATAATGCCTCGATCGGATATGATGGCAAGGCTGTACTTAACCAAGTTTCATTTCGCCTCGATATTGAGGATAGAATTGCGCTAATCGGCGCAAATGGTAATGGAAAGTCAACCCTGATAAAGCTTCTTGCGGGACGCCTTGAAGCAATTTCTGGACATATTGTTCACTCCAAGAAGCTCCGTGTGGGTTATTTTGCACAGCATCAAACAGACGAGTTAGATTTTGAAGCCACACCACTCATTGAAATTTCTCGTAAGCGTCCCAAGGATCTCGAAGTAAAGCTGCGTGCTCACCTCGGACGTTTTGGATTCACCCAAGAACGTGCTGACACTCGAATTAGAAACCTTTCAGGTGGAGAAAAAGCACGATTGTTATTTGCGATGATGAGTTGTGACGATCCTCATATTCTTTTACTTGATGAACCCACCAACCATCTTGATGTAATCGCCCGCGAGGCTCTCATTCAAGCGATCAATACCTTCGAAGGCGCTGTCATAATTGTCAGCCACGACCACCATGTGATTGAACTCACCGCTGACAGACTTTGGCTCGTCGATCAAGGAACTGTATTACCGTTTGACGGCGATCTAAATGAATATCGTGTTTTTTTAACCAATGGCGCTGAAAGGAAAGTAACAGACCCAGAACAATCACCAGCCATACGGGAAACTGTAAAAAAAGAACGGCGCCGCCTCGCTGCTGAAAAACGCAATCAGCTAGCACCCCTGAGAAAAAGCTTAAAACATGCCGAGGACACCGTCACGAAACTAGCGGCAGAAGTAAAAACATTACAAGCAGCCCTAGCTGACCCTGATCTTTATGAACAAAAAGATAATGACACAATTAAATCATTACAGATAAAGGCCGGCTATGCCGCTAAGTCGCTTGCCGATGCAGAAGAGGCCTGGATAGAGATACAGGTCAACCTAGAAAAGGCTGAGGCCGACATTACCGAACCATAATCAATTATCTTTAGGGTGACCTCGAGATGGGGGTTCCGGTGTCCCTGCGGCAGGAACGACATCCTTGGTAGCCCCTCCCCAACCTAAATGCGTTACATCAAATATTACCCCATTGGGATCACGATACTTAATCTCGTAGAAGGTAGTTGGCGCCTTCTGGTCTGGTCGTCCCATAAAGTATTTTCCACCTGCCTTTTCGATCTTTTTATCCGCTTCCTCCGCATCATCAACCCAAAAGCCAATATGATGAAGGCCAACATAATCTTTACCGCGCTCGTCTTCGCCTTCCACGTAACCAGCCCAATGATCAGTTTTATATTTTAGGAGAGCGACGGTAATGACCCCATCTGATACATAGCACCCCTTAGCAAGAGGAGAGTCAGTGGTCCCTACTCTTTCCATATCAAATGCTTCACAATAAAAGTCAGCTGTTTTTTCGGGGTCATCAACCGACATCGCTATGTGTCTCAGTTTTGCCATAAAAGTCTCCTTTGTAGAAAAATAAAATTATCTCTGTTCAATCCTTCTTAGCATCAGGAAAATATCTGGGATCAGAAATAACTGCTCCGAATCTTTGCTGCGCGTACATTACTGCTGCGACATCCCAAGCCATACTATTCTGAGAGGTCGCCGCATGAACATCCCGCACGGACCTTTGGTAAAGACTATCGAACCCCAAACCTCGACCACCAGCGAGTGGAAACAATCGTTCAACAGCTTGTACGCATAATTTTCCAGCAAAGGAATTGTTTCTGCGCCACCGAGCCCTCTGTTCTTGTGTCGGTGGTTTGTCGCCAGCAGCCACCTGGTTGCCTTCCCGAAAATCCTCCAGTAGTAGTGCCCGCGCAGCATCAATTTCTGTACTTGCCTCGGCTATACGCGCTTGAACTGTACCCTGTTCACTAAGCTTTATTCCAGCTACTGATTTCCGGGTGGACAAGTCAGCCCACATAGCATCCAATGCACCAAGTGCAATCCCAACAGCTGTTGATGCAAACTGTTTTGTACCTAATGCAAACAGAGGAATTTTATATAAAGGATTAGGGTTTACTTCGCTGCCGGGTGTAGCACCGCCCTGAACTTGTGCTGCCGAAATTGCCCGATGTTCCGGAATAAATACTTCTTCTAGAACAAAAGACCGGCTACCAGTCGCCGCTAATCCGCTCGGGTTCCAGTCGTCAACCATTTCAGAAAAATCAGTTTTAGGAACCAAAGCAAATTGATGTTGTGGGGCTGCATTATCTTGGGGAACAAACAGCTGGACGTTACTCCAATCGGCAAAATCTATACCACTGGAAAACCCCCAAGTTCCATTTGCGACCCAACCACCGTTAACTGCTTTTACGGTAGCACCAATACCGGGAAACGATGAGGCAATCACTGCGTCCGGGTTGTCAGCCCAAACATCGTCCTGGGCCTGTTCGCATTTCATCCCATTGATCCATGCCTGACCGGTTAGGTTAGTAAATACCCAACAACTCGACCCGCAGCCTCGCCCTAACTCAGCAGCAACATCCAAAAGACTATCCCAAGACAACTCATATCCGCCGTAACGAATCGGCTGAAACATTTTATAAAACCCGGCCTCTAAAAATTCTTTATGGGTGATGTCAGGCAACCGCCTATTTTTCTCAGATTGCGGTGCCCGTTCACGCAGAACAGACACCATGGAGCGTGCTCTCTCGGTCAATTCTTCACGTACAACTTCAACGCTTTGTCCGGAATCAGGCATAATCAATCCAAGTTTCTTATTTCCATAAGTTTATGGAAAAGGGTTAACAAGTCGACCATAAAACACAAATGTATAAAATTCATACACAATTTAGCCGGCAAGGCCTTATGGAAAAATAGTTACAAGTCTCTATATAAACGGACCTTTGGGTGGTAAACCAAGTTGTATCCTACCCGAATTTTCTGCCGCAAATTCCGGAAGGATTACAAAGTGGCTCCGCAAGACATGAATATCACGAAAAGCACGTTGGAGTTCACTACCTTCCATCATCACTCCAGTCCCAGCATCACAAAACAAATCATAAATAAGTTCGCTACAAATCCGCACAATTTCTACCATGGACATCCTGTATCGCACTCGATCTTCCGTAGAAATCTGCTGCTTACTATGAAGCTGATCCATTAACTGGCTGGCCCCGTCAAGGACCGTATTTCTTGCCATATCACATTGAATGCTTGCACGACCGAGGCGTGCTTGTGAAGACCCCCACGAAGATTGGGACGACGACATTCTCGCATTATTACGAACTTCTAATCTATTCCGATAGGCTTGAACAGCTGCTTCCGCTAGACCAACTGCTGGAGCGGCAACAACAAATGCAAATACTGTTGACGTGGGGTTGTTTTGATATAAAAGCCCATCATTAACCAATGAGCCAGGGATTCCATTGGCTTCAGCCTCTCGGAAACAAAGCACTCGATGGTTTGGGACAAACTCGTTTTCAAGGGTCACTGTTTTGCTCCCCGTCCCTCTCATACCAAAACAGTCCCAGTCATCAATAGTTTGTACTGAGCATTTAGGGATTAGGCAGGTGAGGTTGCGCTTTCGATCATCCGGATCATGAGCACTGAGCATAAGCCAGTTAGCCTGGTCAACACCTGATACGTATGGCCATTTACCCGTCAGGACAATTCCATTTTCAGTCCTAACGGCAGTAGTTGTTGCCCCCATTACTAAACAGGTGAAAAGTGGTAAACCATTTTTTCTTACATCGTCTTGTGCTTCCTCTGGATACCACCCCACTAAGTAATTCTGATTGCCAATAAGACTATGTAGCCAGGCCGTTGACCCACACCCCCTAGCTGTTTCCATGACTGCTTCTAAATGGGTTGGCAGATACATCCCAAAGCCCCCTAAATGTGGGGCTAGCATAACTCTCAACAAACCAGCTTCATCCAACTTGTCATACACTTCTGGTAGCATTGAACGATTTAGTTCTGTCGCTACAGCTTTTTCTCTCAGAAATGGCACGAGGGCCCGTGCCCGACCAACCATCTCATCGTGTGTTACTGAAAAACTCATAGCCGCCTCTGCTTTTATACGTGACGCTGGCCACGATTTTCGGGAAATACTTCATCCAATGCCTTAGACTTCCCATTTGGCATAACCACACGGCAGTGACCCCGGCGCAAAAGACGGGGTTCCTCAACACCACAGGAATGGGCGATGATTCCGACTTCTTTCCGCATTGTTTTTACATAGTTTGTTACTCGTTCTACTTTATCTTCTAAGTTGAGGCCTTTCTGTAAACGTTTATCATGAGTGGTAATTCCAGTTGGGCAGGTGTTCTTGTCACATTGCATAGCTTGAATACACCCCAGAGCAAACATAAAACCTCTTGCAGACACGACAAAATCTGCACCGCAACATAATGCCCAGGCAACCTCTTCTGGAGTTACGAGTTTTCCAGAAGCAATTACTTTAATACGCTCCTTTAAACCGTGCCGATTTAGTGCATCAACCACCATTGGCAAACTTTCTTTAATGGGCAAACCAACGTAATCAAGCAAAGCCATAGGGGCCGCCCCAGTGCCACCGTCCCCAGAGTCAACGGTTATAAAATCTGGAGCGCTCTTCACTCCTAGCTCTTTAATTTTATTTAATAAACCATCAAGCCAATCATAGGCTCCAATAACGCATTTTATTCCGACCGGTCTTCCGGTAACCACTCTGACCCTATCAATTACCCCTAGCAATTCACCAACATTATTAATATCGGGATGCCTATTAGGGCTGATTGAATCCTTTCCTTCGGGAATACCCCGAATTTCGGCAATTTCGGAATTCACTTTTTCGCCGGGCAATATCCCGCCCTTTCCAGGCTTTGCGCCTTGGCTAAGTTTAATTTCAACCATGCGGACCTGGTTATTCGCAGCTATCTCTTCCAACTTTTTATCGGAAAGGGCTCCATTCTCATCTCTTACACCATAGTTGGCCGAGCCGATTTGAAAAACGATGTCACAGCCACCTTCCAAATGATAGGATGATAAACCACCCTCACCGGTATTGAGCCAACACCCGGAAGATGCAGCCCCATTTGACAGAGCACGAATTGCTGGTTTGGAAATGGCACCAAAGCTCATACCGGAAATATTAAAATATGAACCTGCGGTATAAGGCTTCGTGCAAAAAGGACCAATAGTCACTGGGCTAGATCTAGCAGTATCAGATTCCAACATTGGAAAGGGACAGTTGGCAAAAAATATAGTGCCACTCGGTGTGATATCCCTCGTTGACCCAAACGATAGCTGAGTGCTGACATTCTTTGCGGCGCGATAGACCCAAGACCTTTGCGCTCGATTAAAAGGCATTTCCTCACGATCCATTGCAAAGAAATATTGCCTGAAAAACTCACCCATATACTCAAACAAATATCGAAAACGACCAATAACGGGAAAGTTACGCCTCAAGGCGTGTTTTGATTGAGTGATATCAACAAAATAAAGAGCTAAAACGACAATTATGCCGACACCCAAAGCAAAAGTTATCAGTGAAATGAGAACCGAATTGGCTGCCTGGATAAAATTAACGATATCTTGCATACCCATTAAAGTAGCTCCTCACAGGGCCTGTTTATTAAGTCCGAATATGGGCTGCCACTATCTATTTGCCAATAGAGGCACTTAATAAAATATTTACTCTGGCGCCATGTTCTTCTTGGCGAGCTCTTCCATCGCAGATGAACTTTTCTCCAAAGATTTAATACCCATTCCCCGTAAAATATTAGGCGCCTTGGTATATTGTATGTCATCATAAGGGACTATCTCTACACGGTTTCCCCAGGGGTCTCGGAAATTCATACCGCGTTCGAGCATCTCCACACCCAATTCTTCTAAAGCCTGCTTAACAGGTCCACGGTCATCAACAACAAAACCGAAATGTCTAGCGCCATCAGGCTCTTGGGTCCTACCAAGCCTCAGTTGAATAAACTGATCACCGAGGTCAATAAAAGCATTATGTTCATTTCTACCTCTTAAACCGAATTCAAATAGCTTTCCATAAAATTCAAGCGCTTGATCAAGGTCTTCTACTTCAAGGACAATATGATTAATTCCTAAGGCTTTCGCTTTTTTATTCGCCATTACCCTCTCCTTTATTTAGTCTATTATAACCCGAAAACACCTTTCGTGGTCGAGCTATTGGTATTGTTGCCATTTCGGGTCAAAATGAGTGTAATTAAATAAAAGCCGGGATACTAAGATGTCAAAAGCTCTTACGGAGAAACAGGTTCAAGATTTTAATCGAAACGGGTTTTTATACCCTGTTGAAGTTTACTCACAGGATGAAGCGAGCCAGCTACATAATAAATTTGCGGCAATGGAAGAAAAGTTAGGCCATGAACCTCAGGTAAAATTTCGGATCAAAGCTCATTTGCCGTTTCCTTGGCTGTGCGAGGTCGTAAAAAATGAAAAATTACTGGATGCCGTAGAGGATATACTGGGCCCGAATATTCTTTGCTGGGGTGCTTCATTTTTTACAAAAAAAGCTAACGACCCCCGATTTGTCTCTTGGCATACGGACAGTTTTTACTATGGGTTAAAACCAGCTGAAACCTTGACGGCATGGCTGGCCTTTAACGACGCCACAATTGAGTCGGGTTGTGTTCAGTATATCCCCGGCACGCATAAAGGTCCGCCCGCTGTGCACGAAATTAGAATGCATAAGGATAATTTAGTTCAGCAGGGCCAGACTGTCATCGACGTTCCAGAAGACGAGGCGGTCTCTGCAGAAGTGAAGGCTGGACAGGTTGTACTGCACCACGAAAGTGTGGTTCACGGTTCCGGACCAAATAACGCCAACCACCCACGTGTAGGATTTTCAATTCATTACGTCGCGCCACATGTAAAAGAGACCCGCTTCGAAGGCGCAACAGCAATGCTAGTTCGAGGCAAAAATCATGGGGACAATTGGGGCTTAGATCCTGAACCCCGTTTTGATTACGACCCTGAATGTATAGAGTTTATGGAAAAGACAAGAGCCAAATTTACAAATTCCACAGCCAACAAAATCGCCTCAGGCGGACGGAGCTAAAGTCATGACTGAAACAGCTTATGCGGCAGTGCTTGTCGAGAAACGGAAATTCGAAACTCGCGAAGTTCCCATTCCTGATATTGGTACGGATGAAGGAATTTTGCGTATCGAAGCTGCTGGCTTATGCGGCACTGATTACGAACAATATGATGGCCACTTCATCGGAACGCCCCATGGTACATTACCTATAACACCCGGCCACGAGATCTTTGGCTGGGTTGATAAGGTTGGGAGCAATGCTGCAAAGAAATGGAATGTCAAGGAAGGGGACCGTGTCGTAGTAGAAACTTCTATCCCATGCGGCGAATGCTTAGCTTGCCATGATGGAAGGCCAATTTTTTGCGATGCGAATATGGGGTACGGACTAAGAATGGGGTATAATGCAGAGCCTCACCTTTGGGGTGGATATGCGTCACACCTTTACTTGCACCCCAAAACGCGTATGCACAAAATTCCAGACCACATTCCAACTGATATTATGAGCCTCAACAACCCCCTATCAAATGCGGTCCGTTGGGCTTGGGCCCGTCCGCAATTAAAAGAGGGACAAACCATAGTCATTGAGGGTCCCGGGCAGCGTGGCTTGCTCGCTACTTTAGTGGCAAAAGAGATGGGCGCCGGCCAAATAATCGTAACAGGTACTGCGGCAGATAAATTCCGCCTGGAAATTGCAGAAGAGCTGGGTGCAGACGCTACAATCAATGTAGAAAAGGAAGACCCGGTTGACCGCGTTCATCAACTTACCAACGGCCGAAAAGCCGATATTGTGCTTGATGTTTCAATGGGATCGACAGAGCCACTCATCCAAGGGGTTGAGATGCTAAAAAAGGGTGGAACCTTGGTCGTAGCTGGTGTCAAAACCCACAATGCCCTTAATAATTTCTACAGCGATAAATTACTTTTCAATGAAATATCAATGCTGGGTGTACTATCATCAGACTGGGAAGATACTGCTCGGGCAATCGAAATTCTAACCGACAAGTGGCAGGAACTTGGTAAACTTTGTACACACAACTACACCCTTGACGAGGCAGAAAAGGCTGTTCAGCTACTCGGCCGAGAAATACAAGATGGGGACGAACCTATTCATATTCATCTAGACACAACTAAAGCACCGTGAGGGATAAACAATGAGTGATAAACTTCCAATAAGACTTGCAGCGGGTTCTGGCCCAACTTTTGGTGTGGATGATCTTGCCTGCGCCGCTGCGACATTTCTTGGCTGCTGGGAGTCTGAGGGTCTCGATGTGACATGGACCCCTGTGCATGGTGGAGTTGCCGCAATGCAAGCCGTCCTCGATGATGTCGTCGATGTTTCATACGGTGGGCTTGGGCCAGTACTTAAATTTCGGTCAGAAGGGGAACCAGTTCGTATCATCGTCTCCATGGCCCGCGGTTTGGCGCAAAACCTTGTTACACAAAGTCGCATCAAAGACCCGCAAGAGCTCAAGGGTTGCTCATGGGCCCTAGATGGCTTCGGCGCTCTTAGCCATCATATGGCAAGGTTACTTGTAGCTGCGCTTAATATTGACGAAGGGGATATAAAGTGGGAGGCCGTCGGTCCACCTCCAGAACGTATTGACCGTCTTTTGGGAGATACCATTGACGTTTCGCTCATTAGGGTCGAAGAGGCAATTTCACTGAATCAGGACCCCAGTAACAGCCTCCACACACTCCTAGGATTTGCTGATTTAAAAAAATTAGTTCCAGTCCAGCCTCATGGTGTTTTAGGAACAACCGAGGCTTACGAACAAAGGCACCAAGAAGAACTCCATAGATTAACCCGCGGTATGATTAGGGCATCGCGAGCCTTACACGACGATTTTTCCAACTTCAAAAATGTTTATGATCATTACGTCACGGTTCCAGTCCCTGAAGCAGATGTGCGTGACATCTGGCAGCAAGAACATGACACCTTCGGCTTTGCGATCAATGGCGAACTTACTCAAGAACACTGGAATGACGAAATGTCATTATTTTATAGACTCAATCCAGCCTTGAATAAGGTTAACCGGCACGAGTTGATTGCAGAAAATTTTGTAGATGACGCACTTGAAATCATCGGCGTTATGCCTGGCGAAGACTGTCCCTGACTACATTAAACAGTCTACCCAGGGACGAAATATTATCGTTTAAACCCGTGAGCCGAAGGGCAGACCATAGGGCTGCCTGATTACTTGTAATGACAGGTCGGTCCAGTGCTTCCTCGAGGCCCTGTATAACATCTATACTATGAATATTGGCGCAGCTAATGAAATACGCATGGGCCTTATCGTTACGTAATGCCTTTACATTTTCAAACCAGAACGAGGCCGGCGTACTGCAATAAATATCACTGCCCGCAAGACCCATTGCCTTATCGGAAATAATGTTCAAACCAGCCTCTTTTAAAAATGCCAATTTTTTTTCATGACCCTGTTGCGGTGTTTCAGACACAAAAACCAAACGATTGACATCTAACGCATGAAAAGCATCCAATATAGACGAAGCCGTTGAAGCCGCGGGCTTTCCGGTCACTCTCGCAATAGCCGATATCACCTCTCGCTCTTTTTCCAACCCTCCAGACATAGAGGTACCGGTGCATTGTAGTACGGTAACGTCACATTTTGAATCACCGAGTAACTCCGCAGCCAAAAGAATTCTTGGCAAAAGCTCTTCGAGCGGTGCCTTGTGACGGTTAGTCATTCCGATCCTATTAAAATGTGGAATCACATCAGGAGGGCAGTATCGTTGTAGTTGTGGCTCCACCATCCTGTTTGAGGAAGGAATAATAAATCCCAGGCGGGCACGAGGATTAATTGGTGTAACGTCTTTCATTTAATTACAAAGTAAAAGTTTCCTCGTATTATCTTCATAAATAGCCTGGCGGTCACTGTTTGTGCAGTTCAGGCTCTCAATAACATCGATTGTATCACGAATATTATCTTCACCGCCGCTGAGATCATAAGGTGCATCGGTAGCAAAAAACGAGCTGCCCGAGCCAAAGAAGTCCAGGCCAGCTTGACTTTGGGCTTTCGCTCCAAACATCGCCGTATCACCGTAAAACATCTTAAAATAGTCGAGCATTGGTTTTTCAAGATTATCGGCAAAAGAGGTGCCGTCCGCAGTCGATGTAGCGTTTCTAGCCTCCCAAAGAGGCATGCGTCCCTCTGCATGTGGTATGTATGCACCCCAATGATGCGCCATAACATGAAAATTTGGTATTTCATCAAACATGCCCGAGCAAACCATACGGCACATCGCCGAGGTGGTTTCATATGCCCACCCAATTCCCCAAAATATCTCATAGTGCGACTGATCTTCGGTCAAATAGTCCGCGTGACTGGCTGGTCGGGTCGGATGCAACCAGACACACTTACCTCGTTCCGCTATTTTCGCAAATATGTCACGGAACTCAGGAGAATCTAGTGGCTTCCCATTAACATTTGAGTGAATTTGAAAACCAACTGCTCCGTGTTCATCCAAAACACGATCAACTTCATTTATAGATTCCTGAGTATTATTCATGGGCAACGCAGCGATAAACCATGGCATACGGTCTGGGTATTTCTTACAGATACGCGCCATGCCATCATTGGCAACGCGAGCCAATTCCGGCGTGTCATCTGGGCCGGCAATCATATCCAATGGTGGCTGAGAAATGGAAATGATCTGCTGATAATCGTCGAACTTATCGATGACCCTCATCCGAGCATCCATATTATAGAGTTCTTCCATCGCCTTCCAACGTTTGACCGAACGCGCAGGCATTAGCTTTTCAGCTGCTTCGAAAAATTCGTTGGGAAACACATGGTTAAAAACGTCAATCTTCATTGGGTAACCCTCTGCTATTCGAGATAATATCTGGTTTATACGCTAACCCAGACCAACAGGACGCGATAGAGAAATTTTTGTAAACTTGGTACTATCTTGCTCATCAAATAAACTGAAGAACAAAATAACATAATTTATAGGTGTACATAGTGACCATACAACAATCTCTCTGTGACGTGTTGGTAATAGGCGGTGGTGGTGCCGGACTGGCTTCTGCTATTGAAGCACGCACCCTCGGCGCTAGTGTTTTCCTCATTGAAAAAAACTCCGAACTTGGAGGCACCACCGCTTGGTCAATTGGATCTTTTTCCGCTACACAAACACCTCATCAAATCTCCAATGGTATCATCGATACTCCAGATGAGCATTTCGAAGATATGCCAAAATTCTCTGGGCCGTTAGCTGAACGCGACAATCCTATCTTAAGGAGGATATTTGTTAATAATGCCAACGATACCCTTCGTTGGTTGATGTCGATGGGTGTCGAATTTTATGGCCCGATGCCTGAGCCTCCTCACCGAAAGCCCCGCATGCACAACGTACTCCCCAACTCTCGTGCTTACATACATCACCTTGGCAACCACGCAAAAAAACTGGGCGTGACAATAAAATGCCAGACCCGAGCAAAACAATTCCTTATCGAAGATGGACGCGTAATCGGTGCACGCTGCGAAATGCCAGCAGGGTCCAAAGATATTAAAGCAAAAGCAGTTGTCCTCGCTAGCGGTGACTATGCCGCTAATGCAAAACTAAAAGCTAAATTTATTTCACCAGAAATCGCCAAAGTTGATGCGATGAACCCGACGGCAACGGGAGACGGTCACGAGATGGCGTTCCCTCTTGGTGCCAGAGTTTTAAATGGTGACGTGCTATCCGGTCCGACCCTCAGATTTATTCCTCCCCCGAAAGAGAGCATAGACCGAATGTTGCCACCGTGGCCGATCATAACAAAATTAATGCGTTTTTCTTTAAAGTACCTACCCGACAGACTATTGCGTCCATTTGTATTAGGTTTCACTACAACATCTATGGCCCCGGAACTCGACCTATTTACTGATGGAGCACTCCTCGTAAACAAGCTCGGCCAACGCATAAATGAAGAACCTGCAAAACTTGGCCTTGCAATAGCATCTCAACCAGACAAAGTCGGTTTTGTTGTCATGGATCAAAAGATAGCTGACAAGTATTCTTCCTGGCCAAATTTTATAGCAACGGCACCGGGGGTCTCATATGCCTATATCAAGGATTTTCAAAGAACTCGACCGGACATATTTAAAAAGGCTAATACAATCAAAGCTCTCTCGAATGGCCTTCAAATGCCATTGGACAACCTGGAGTCCTCGATAAACGAACACAATCAATCCAATGAAATTAAAATAACAAAGCCACCATTCTACGTCCTCGGCCCCGCGAAAAGCTATGTCGTTCTCACTGATGGAGGGCTGGCCGTTGATCAAGAACATCGATTGTTAGGAGAAAATAACGCCCCAATTCCGGGTCTATTTGCTGCCGGATCCGTGGGCCAAGGAGGCTTGATGCTCAAGGGTCATGGACATCATATTGGTTGGGCATTCACCTCCGGACGACTTGCTGGCCAAAATGCTGTCAAGGAAACAGGAATAAATCAAAAAAGATACCATTGATAAATTTTGTTTCCTT
>JAYZFG010000020.1:0-44858 GCA_036336885.1 Pseudomonadota bacterium | reverse complement strand
TGCTTTATTGCGTGCTCTGACCCATGCAAGACGTAGACAGTTGGCAGAGATAGGAAACACCTTCTCATGGTCCTGTGGCACCGTCCTGAGGACTTCTACGCACCTTCTGGTCAGGGGAACTCTCCTATCCTCACCATTCTTAGTGTCATAGAGAGATGCAAATCCATTTCCTAAATCCAGATCACACCATCTGAGTTTCAATATCTCTGAACGACGCATACCTGTCTCGATTGCAAATTCAATAATAAATGCGATGTAGATATTCTTCTGAGTTTTTGCAGCGATGAGGAGACGGTCTTTTTCGTTCCCTAATAAGCGTCTGGTTCTTGCACCTGAACCTTTTGGGTATTCAATATCGTAGATTGGAATATAGGGAATACCATACCCCCATTTTCTAACTGCTGTATCTAAGACCCTTTTCATCAGTGCAAGTTCAGCACCAACACTTCCACCAGTGACGACTTTCAGTCTGTCATCACGATATTGAATGAAGTGTTGTTTGGAGAGGTATCTAATATCCAAATCACCAATCCACCGTCGTGCAATAGATTTCAATCGATAAATTTCTGCAATAACACCTTTGTGAGAAGGAGAAACTTCTTCTGCATATTTCAGAAGAAGGTCTTTTAGAGTTATCTTTTTATCGATTGGACTATCTGGAATATGAGCAGAACGAAGTTTCTGTTCTAGATCATTTATCCAGACAATAGCATCAGACTTTTTAGCAAATGATTTGGTAAAATTCCTCCATCCAGAAATCCTCACTTGAGCATTCCAAGATTTGCCTCTTTTACGGACACAACCCATCGATTTGACCTCTCACTGTGTCAAATCTGTGTCAAAACTGCATTTCTCTGAGGTCAGACTGAAATCACAAACTGATAACTATCTGAATTTATTGAAAGAAAAGTGGCGCACCCGACAGGATTCGAACCTGTGACCTCTGCCTTCGGAGGGCAGCGCTCTATCCAGCTGAGCTACGGGTGCTCCCAACAATGTCATATACCGAGTTAAACCAAATCGCTAGTTTAATTAAGGTTTGCAAATATCTTAAGGGTCAATGCCGGTCAATCTTATGAAAACGTCTTCAAGGTCCGTATCTAGGGTTTTTAGATCTGTTATTGTAAGCATTGCTTTTTGCACGGCTTCGAGTATTTCACCAGCGCTAGTTTTACTTGGGGAAAATTCGAAGGTGAGTTCCTGAGGTGAGGTTAGTGTAGCGGAAAATAAATCTAGATCAGTGGGTATACTCTCGAGCCGTTCACGAATTGTAATAATTAATGTTCGTTTATCGAGGCGATCAATTAACGCGGGCGTGGCATCGCAGGCTATTAGTTCTCCGTGATCAATAATGGCAACAGTGTCACACATTTCTTCGGCTTCTTGCAGATAATGTGTGGTAAGCAAAATTGTTGTCCCAGATTTGTTTAACTCCCTCATATAGCTCCAAAGTTGCCGACGAAGCTCGACGTCCACACCGGCTGTGGGCTCATCAAGAACCACAACTGGGGGTCTGTGAACAAGTGCTTTTGCGATTAAAAGCCGCCGCTTCATCCCACCAGATAGAGACCTGGCATCAGCATTTGCTTTCGCAGTCAATCCAACCGCTTCAAGAATTTTCTCAGTTTCACGCTCACTTCTTGGAACCCCATATAAGCCCGCTTGGAGTTCGAGTGCTTCCCTTGGGCTAAAAAATGCGTCCAAGTTAACCTCCTGGGGTACAACGCCTATAGCCGAGCGTGCGCGCCGCATCTGAGATACAATATCGAAATTCCATAACTTTACAGTACCAGAAGTTTTATTTACCAATCCTGCGAGTATATTAATGAGGGTTGACTTCCCTGCTCCATTTGGGCCCAGAATTCCAAAAATTGATCCCCGAGGAACCTTGAGATTGATATTATTCAATGCCTGAACGGGGTTGGTTTTGGAAGTATTATAGATTTTATTAAGATCTTGGATTTCTACGGCAAAAGTGGGAAAAATGTCAGAGCTTGGGGGTGAGACAGCATTCATAAATTAAATAATCTTATAATATGAGCGAGAAAAAGTAATCTAAGTTTCTTTTCACAATGGCGGCCATTGGGTATCATTACGTGCCCTTGTAGGTCAATGAATTGAGTGAATAAAAAGGAATAAAATATGGCTCTTGTAGCCCGGGATCCTCTGGAGACTATCGAAGTCGAAGAACTTACTGTAGCCTGTGATGGTGGCGGGGGTGCACTTGGTCACCCTAAGGTTTATCTCACTTTGGTGGAGGGTAAAGTAGAATGTGGTTATTGCGGTCGAGTGTATATTCTGAAACCTGCTGCGAAGGTTAAGGCTGAACACTGAAAACCTCATAAGCCAAAAATCAGCCTAAATCATTATGTGACTGGCAGAGGGTCCCTCGACTCCCTAGCCCCCTTGCGGCATGTTTGAGGGATTGTAAAAAGGGGATCTTGAATGGCAGAAAATATTAAGGCCAAACATTTATTACTTATCGATGGATCTGGCTATATTTTCCGAGCATATCATGCTTTGCCGCCCATGACGCGACCGGATGGCACACCGGTTAACGCCGTTTATGGTTTTACTTCGATGCTGACAAAGTTGGTTGAGGATTCGGACGCGGATTATCTGGCGGTGATCTTTGATACCGCCCGTAAAACTTTTCGGTCAGATATTTATCCAGAATACAAGGCTCATCGGCCTCCTCCGCCCGAAGACCTGGTACCCCAATTTTCGTTGATCCGTGATTCAGTCACAGCATATGGACTCCCTCAAGCTGAAATGGAGGGCTATGAGGCGGATGATCTTATCGCAACTTATGCCAAAGAGGCCGCAACTAAGGGTCTGAAAGTGACCATTGTCTCCTCGGATAAGGACTTAATGCAGCTCATCGACGATAATGTCTCGATGCAAGATCCGATGAAAGGCACGGCTATAAGTTACGAAGAGGTAGAAAAAAAGTTTGGGGTTAAACCCAATAAAGTCATTGATGTTCAGGCGCTTGCCGGTGATTCCGCCGATAATGTGCCTGGGGTGCCGGGTGTGGGTGTTAAAACAGCGGCCCAATTAATTGAAGAATATGGTGACCTTGACACATTGCTGTCCAGAGCTAATGAAATCAAACAACCTAAACGCCGCGAGAATCTTATTGAGTATGCCGACCAAGCCCGTATTTCCCGAGATCTTGTTACCCTTAAGTCTGACGTTCCCGTCGAACAGAAGTATGAAGACTTTGTTATTAAGGATCCAGATCCCAAAAAGCTAATAAGGTTTTTAGAGGAGCAAGGTTTTAAATCGACGCTCGCAAAGGTTGTGAGCCGACTTGGGGACGCAGGGTATGACGTATCTACAAATATCCCTTCGCCAAGAGAAACCACAGCTGGAGACAAGGGGGGTTATGTCTTAGTTCAAGATGAAGTTACGCTAAGGGCTTGGGTTGATGCAGCCCTCGAGCAAGGTATTGTTGCAGTCGATACGGAAACCAACTCGCTAGATTCTTTAAATGCTGAGCTCGTTGGTGTTTCCTTGGCCCTTTCAAAATCAGTTGCCGGTGGGCGGGCATGTTATATTCCAGTGGGTCACGTCCGAAGAGCGAACCAAGAATCATTCGATTTGGGGGAAGGAATTGAAAACCCTCAAAGTGGCACTCCACTGAAACAGATTTCTATGGAAAAGTTAATCTCTATGCTTAAGCCATTGTTGGAGGATCCGGGTACGTTAAAGATTGCACATAATGCAAAATATGACAGTGAGGTTTTTGCGAACTATAAAATTAAAATGGCACCGGTAGATGACACAATGTTGTTGTCTTATGTGCTTGATGGTGGCTCGCATGGTCATGGCTTGGATGACTTGACCCGTCTCCATCTTGGCCGGACTAATATTAAATATAATGAAGTGACAGGTTCGGGGAAGAAACAAATAGGATTCGCCGAAGTGGAACTTGATGCCGCCCTGGATTACGCGGCAGAAGATGCAGATGTGACCCTCGGTTTGCACCAAATTCTTAAACCACGACTTGTTTCAGAGCATATGGCAACGATCTATGAGCGGATAGAGAGACCCCTCATTAGCGTGCTTGAGGTCATGGAACGCGCTGGAATTAAGGTCGATGTTAAGGTTTTAAAATCGTTGTCTGCCGATTTTGAAAAACGTATCGCTTTGCTTGGAGATGAGATACACGAGTTAGCTGGACATTCCTTTAATATTGGCTCTCCGAAACAGTTGGGGGAGGTTCTGTTTGATGAGTTGAGCCTACCGGGTGGCAAGAAAGGGAAGACAGGGGCCTATGCGACTGGCGCTAATATTCTGGAGGGCCTTGCAGCTCAGGGTCATGTATTACCAGAAAAAGTCCTTGAATGGCGCCAATTGAGCAAACTAAAAAGCACTTATACCGATGCCTTATTAGGCCAGATCGATGAGCGAACTGGCCGGGTGCACACGTCTTTTGCACAGGCTGTCGCCTCCACCGGTCGGCTCTCTTCCAATGATCCCAATCTCCAGAATATACCGATACGCACTGAAGAAGGCCGCAAGATCAGGACAGCTTTTATTGCTGACAAGGGAAACGTATTGCTTTCGGCAGATTATTCTCAAATCGAATTGCGCTTACTTGCACACGTGGCTGAAATTGAAACTTTAAAAAAGGCCTTTAAGGACGGTGTTGATATTCATGCTTTGACAGCGAGCGAGGTGTTTGGCGTTCCTATTAGCGATCTCGATGGTCCGACCCGCAATCGTGCTAAAGCGATAAACTTTGGTATTATTTATGGCATTAGTCCTTTCGGGTTAGCCCGTCAACTTGGTATTTCGCAAAGTGATGCGAAGTCCTTTATCGAGGCTTATTTTGATCGGTATCCTGGTGTTAAGGGTTATATGGATAACGCAAAGAAATTCGCACAAACAAACGGATATGTTGAAACAATCTATGGTCGACGGGTGCATGTGCCAGGGATTAAAGATAAAAACCCCGCGCGGCGAAATTTTATGGAACGCGCGGCTATAAATGCTCCGTTGCAAGGTTCGGCTGCTGATATAATTAAACGTGCCATGATCTTAATGCCGGAAGCTCTAAAGTCAGCAAACCTTAAAGCACAAATGTTGTTGCAAGTTCACGATGAGCTGATCTTTGAGGTGCCAAACAGCGAGCTTGGGCAAACTGAGAAATTGGTTAAAAGAATTATGGAATCCGCGGCGGCTCTGTCTGTCCCCTTGATCTGTGATACAGGGTATGGTCCTAGCTGGGATGAGGCACATTAAGAAATAAAACTACAGGCTAGTGATACAAAGCTGGAGGTAGTAAATGGCGGACAGTACAAATGAAATGAAGCTTGGCATGTTCTACTGGCCATGTGGTCATCATATCGCCGCGTGGAGACACCCTAATAGCGTGCCAAATTCGGGATCTAATATGCCCCATATTATTGAACTTGCCCAAATGGCTGAGCGAGGGTTGTTCGATATGTTTTTTATGGCGGATTCAGTATCCTTCTGGCGGGGTGAGCTGGATGCCATGTCACATGATTCCTATGGAACCTGGATTGAGCCGTTTACCCTAATGGGAGCAATAGCTCAACATACGAAACATCTAGGCGTTGTGTGCACCGCAACTACTACCTACGACCAGCCCTTTTCTTTGGCGAGGAGGTTTGCCTCGTTGGACCTTGTCAGCGATGGCCGGGCTGGTTGGAATTTAGTGACCTCCGGAAATAGGTCTGAAGCTGAAAGTTTTGGGCTCGAAAAGCATATGGAAAAATCACAACGTTATAAAAGAGCAAAAGAGTTTGCCCACGTCGTTCGTGGATTATGGAATAGTTGGGGCAAGGACGTCTTTATAAGAGACCGTGAGTCCGGAGTTTATTTTGATAAAGACAAGCTTCAAATACTTGAGCATGATGGTGAATTTTTCAAAATTAAGGGTCCGATAAACGTGCCGCCATCACCCCAAGGTGAGCCGGTTATGGTACAGGCAGGGGCTTCTGATGACGGTCGGGAGTTGGCTGCAGAAACCGCGGAAGTCATTTTTGGCGCGCAACAAACAATTTCCGGGGCTAAAGAATTTTACGCTGATGTAAAACAACGGATGCATGCTTATGGTCGAAAACCCGAAGATCTTAAAGTAATGCCGGGATTACTAGTTTGTGTAGCAGCAACTCATGAAGAGGCTGTCAAGAAATATGAAAATTTGCAGGACTTAATAGACCCAATCACTGGATTACAGCTTCTCTCGAAGCGTCTCGACTATGATGTTTCCGGGTTCCCTATTGATGGCCCGCTACCTGAGATTCCCCGGAATAAGACGAGTTCCACTCGGGTTGAGTTGTTTGTTGAAATTGCTCGTCGTGAAAATCTTACTATTAAAGATCTTTATCGCAGAGTTGCTGGCGCCCGCGGCCACTATGAAATAATAGGATCACCCACAGAAGTTGCGGATTTGATGGAAGAATGGGTTGCTGATGGAGCCTGTGATGGATTTAACATTATGCCACCGGTTTTCCCTTCAAGTTTACACGAGTTCATAGACCTCGTAATACCGGAATTACAGCGCCGAGGTATTTACAGAACAGCATATAACGGCAATACGTTAAGAGAAAATTTAGGTCTTACGCGCCCCGCCTGGCCTACTAAACGGATAAATTAAGATGAATAATAACAGCTTGCCCCCTTATCGTATTGACACCTGTATTCCAGAGAGACGTGAACCAGGCCTGATGGTATTTAACGTGAGGCCTGGGGGGCATGACAGGGGGCGTAATAAAGTTGGTTGGATTATTGGTGTTAATGCGGAGGGAGAATTTCCTCTCAATTTACAATTTGATACTGCAGCTCAAGATAGCTGCGCCCATCCCAACGGGAATTTAATTTTTTCACTTACAGCTGCCGGCCAGATAAAGGAGGTATCACATTCTGGTCAGGTCATTCGTGAATGGCATATTGTTGGAAAATGGCTTGATAAAAAGCCGCCCGTTAATTCCATTGCAATTGATGTTCCGTTAACTCATCACCGAGTGAACGTGTTGCCCAATGGCAATTTTTTACTCCTTAGTGCTGAAATGCGAACCTTTTCCAATTGGCCGGTTAACGATAACGATCCACACGCTCCCCGAGGCTCTGCCGAAGTTATTGGTGATATTGTTCTTGAGGTAACACCGACTGGGGACATTATCGATAAATGGCATTTATTCGATATGATTGATCCTTACCGGCTGTGTTACGGTAGTTGTTCTGATTACTGGCACAAGCTTGGTTTTCCAAATAGCAATGACTGGTGTCATACAAATGCGATATTTTATGATAAGCGCGATGACACGATAATGCTCTCTCTCAGAACCCAGGACTGTATCCTAAAGTTTACTCGTAGCACCGGCGATTTAAAGTGGATCCTTGGTGATCCTGGAAACTGGCAAAGCCCGTGGTCGGAAAAATTGCTGAAGCCAGTAGGAGATTTAGAGTGGCAATACCATCAACATGATTGCTCTGTGACACCCACAGGGACGATTTTGTGTTTCGATAATGGTAACCACCGCGCTCTGCCCTTTTCTCAAAAACTACCCGCTGAGAAAAACTATAGTCGAGTTGTTGAATACGTTGTTGACGAGAAAGCCATGACGGTGAAGCAAATATGGTCTTTTGGAGATGGTAACGGTAAAGGGGAGGGTCTCTATGGTTGTTATCAGGGTGGCGCTTATAGACTTCCAAAAACAGGCAATACTTTTATGAACTTTGGAGGGGTGTGTACCATTGATGGTGTGCCTACAAACGACAATCGTGGAGATATGTGCCAAGCGCGTTTGCTTGAAGTAACACCGGATAAAGAAATTGTCTTCGATATGTGGATAGATGGAAGTAACGAGGAGCCACCACTTCCCTTGTCATCCTTTCGTGCCGAGCATTTTTCACTCTGAATAATAGGTAATTAAGCACTTGTTCGACCACCTAACTGAGCAGCTTGCAAAATTTGCGACCACCTTGAGTTTCGATGATCTAGGCAGTCATATCGCCCACCTTGGTAGTCAGCACATGATAGACACTTTGGGCTGCGCTATAGGAGCACATGACTGTAAATCTGCCGATATCGGTCGGCGTTTAGCCATTGGGCAAAAGCCAGGGGTGTTTCCCGGGCGCACACTCTTGCAAGAACAGATCCTCCCAGTCGAAATGGCAGGATTTATTAATACCTGCATGATCCGTAACTATGATTTTAATGACCGCTACCCTGGTGGACACCCCAGCGATGGCCTTGGGTCACATCTCGCTATGGCCGGTGCAATACCAATCAACGGTAAGGATTTTCTCGCGTCGGTACTGGTAACCTATGAAATATTTATTCGACTGAGTGAATATTCCAATATGCGCCACTTAGGTTGGGATCAGGGCTTTGCTGTTGGCGTTTCCGCTACTGCGGGTATTTGTAATTTGCTTGGATTATCTATGGAGCAAACAGCCCATGCGATTGGCATGACTGCAACTTCTACAGTTCCGTTGCGTGTGACGAGATCAGGAGAGCTTACACCGTGGAAGAACGTTGCGACAGCTTTTGCAGCGCGGAACGGGGTATTTGCGGCGACGCTGGCAGCGGAAGGCATGGTTGGGCCAGGAAATGCGTTTGAAGGCCGTTGTGGTTTATTTGATAACGTAACTGGACCCTTTGAAATATCCGCATTTCCAACAGAGGGAGGAAACTTCGAATTTTCCAAAGTCCTAGTCAAATACTGGCCATTGGAAACTAACGGTCAAGCGGTCGTTTGGGCTGCTCTCGAGATGCGAGATAAGATTTTACCTGAAAAAATTGGGTTAATTGAAGGTATCGAAGTATACTGTGACGAGTTTACCAAACATGAAATTGGTAGTGAACCAGAAAAATGGGATCCACAGACCCGCGAGACCGCGGACCATAGCCTCCCTTATATATTTGTTAGGGCACTGCTTGATGGTCCGATAACAGTGCAAACTTTTGATGAAGCTTTGGTTCGTGATTCAAAAATTCGACCTCTTTTAAAAAAAATAAAAGTAATTGCGGATCCTAATATTGAGGCCCTTATGCCCGATACAATGATGGTTAGAGCCGTCATCAAATTAAGGGATGGAGCGCTGCATGAGGTAAAAAATATAAATCCTCTCGGTCACCCGGCCAATCCTATGGGAGACGAGGATATTGCTAAAAAATTCTATGCCCAAAGTGTCCCAGTAATTGGCGAAGAAAGCAGCAGCAAGGTTATTAATGCGTGGAGTACATTAGCCGACGTATCCGATTTGCGACCCCTTATTAAGATGATGGATATTCCCTAAAATTATTTAAAGAATAAGAGGTCTGCTTTTTAAGTGATATTAAACGACAACGTCTGTCATGATTCCTTTGGGGAATATGTCTTCAGGCTTCACGTGTTTATGGGCAATCCCCTGTTGATAGGTATAAAGAAGCATCTGTTCCCAAGTGGCGCGATTTTCCTCTATACCGAAAGGGTAAGGGTCATTTCCAAAAGTGGCCTGCATTTTGCGCGCATAGGTAGGAAGCCAGGCTAGTGGATAGCGCGACACCGCGGGGTCAAGTAGTCGCTCTAGGCTGCGGTCCTTTGATTCGTTGAATGCGTTTAATAAGTTTCGAGCAACCCATGGGTTTTTTTGGAGAATGTGATTTTGCATCACCATGATATGCATGATCGGCCAAACCTTGGTTTTCTCGTAATATTGTTCCTCCATCTCCAGGTAATCAGGATAAAGTCGAACAACATCGGGGTGGCCTTCAAGAAAGCAGGTCGGTGGTCTGGCTATTATGGCACAATCTATTTCACCAGTTGCGATTAGTTCGGATAAGGACTTGTCTGAAATTCGAGTAATTTCAACTCCCTCTGGTAGATTTAACTCGACTTTCTCTACTCTGCCGGGTGCATTTGCGCCGGCCTGATACCAATGCACGTCCTGTAATTTAACACCACAATCATTATGCATCCATCCGCGCATATAGACAGCAGCAGAGTGGGCCCACTCGGGTGATCCAATCCTTTTTCCTTTCAGATCTTCAACGGTTTTAATTCCCGAATTTTTGTTTATATAAAAAGACGAAAAGCGAAACAGGCGTGAGCAAACAACCGGGAGGGCAATGATATCTGCATCATCCCGGGTTACCTGAGCAGTGAATTTTGCGAAGCTTAACTCGGCAACATCCCATTCTCTATTAGCAGTAAATCGGGCAAATACTTCGTGGTGTCGCAATGTAGACCAATTATGGTCGATCCCCTCGGCGCGGACATCTCCGGTTCGGAAGTCACGAAAATGATCATAATCAGTAGAAGCAATGCTGAGTTTAAGCGGTGTCATGATGTCTCCAATATAGTCAGTTGCCTGCCGGCTTGTTTGATATTTCGATTTACCCCCGTTTTTCGGGAATTTGATGCGAACTAGCCCTACCTAATTTTGGTGGGTATGCCAAGGCCCGAAGCCGGAATTCAACACTTATACTGGATTAATCTCCGGAGCCCGTATTGGTCGCTTGAACCTCTCTTAATTTTTCATGGTGGGTAAGATATAGGGCGGCACAAGCAATTACGGCACTGCCTACCCAAATCCAAATTTCCGGGACTTCGCTAAACATCAGATAGCCTGCTAATGCTGCCAGCGGAAGCCGGGTATAATGAAGCGCTAGCACTATGACGGTTTCCCCCTGAATATATGCCCGTGCCAATACCCGCTGGTTGAGCATCTCAAGGAGTCCAATTAATGCCATCCAACCAAGGAGTTCCAATGTGGGAGTTACCCATAAAATCAAGGTAGGTATTGCTGCGAGTGGTAAAACGATCAGTTGTGTCCAAACAGCGACACTATCTGGATGTTCGCTTTTTGCTAATAGACGTCGGTTAATCGGGTTCCATGTTTGGACCGCAATTACTCCAAGTACAAAAAATATCCCAACATTAAAGTCCACTAAGCCTGGACGAATGATAATAGCCGCCCCAATAAATCCACCAATGATTGCAATCGCTCTGGGGCCCCTTATTACTTCCTTTAAGACGATGGCGGCGAGAATGGCTGCAAAAATTGGTCGGGAAAAATGGATTGCTGTAATATCGGCTAGAGGCATGTATTTTGCGGCAAAGTAAAAACAGACGCCGGCTACAAATGCGAGTGCCGCGCAAAGGGTCATAATGAAGGGGCGGTTGACTTTGAGTACGGCTGGGTTGCTGGCGATTATCGGTAGGACAAAAAGGCAGCTGAATAAAGCACGAAAGAAAACAATCTCAAAAACATTGATATCGTTCGCAATCATTCTCACGATTGATAATTGTATGACCATTAATGATCCTGAAATTAGGATCCAAAAGGCGCACTGGATCACCGCAGGCCAAGATGAAATCAAATTTGTGATCTTTTTCATATTTCCTGTCGTTTATTGTTATGGGCGAGGATTGATTCACGGTGGGCAATATAGGCCGAGGAAGCGCAGATTATACTGGCGCCAATCCATACCCAAATGATTGGAATTTCCCCAAAAATAGCGAAGCCCATAAATGCTGCAATCGGCAGTCTAAGATAGCTGAGAGCCAATACGAATGACGCGTCTGCGACAACAAATGCGCGAGTCATACAACTTTGCGTAAGAACTCCGGCGGCACCAATAACAGCAAACCAACCCCACTGTTCTAAGGTGGGTGTTTGCCAGACGTAGATTGCCGGAATGATAGAGAGGGGCAATATAAACAACGTGTGGTAGAGCACAATGGCATCCGGTACCTCGGTCTGTGTAAGTTTTTTAACTATAATGGTATTACATGTCTGAACCATAACTCCGCAAAGTACGAGTAAAATACCTAAATTTACATCAACGAAGCCGGGCCGAACTATTATTAGCATGCCAACAAATCCAACGGCTATGGCTGACCATCGCCGCCGACCTGCAACTTCGTTGAGAAAGATTATGGCCGCAACGGTACCTAAAATTGGTCGAGTGAAAGTTATAGAAGTGAGGTCAGCTAATGGGATCAGCGCTGCTGCCGAGAAATAAAAATAAGTAACGAAATATGCGAGTGTTCCACGGGTTGCCAGGAGCCCGAGCCGCTTAGTTTTAATAACCGAGATTCCCCGGCGCATTAGCCACGGGACCATAAACACAATACCAAATAAACTGCGAAACATAACGGACTCGAGGACGTGCATGTCCACTGACACTTTTCTGACGGATATCATTGCAATTGTGAAAAAGAAGCCGGCTAATGTAATCCAGAAGGCTGCCAGGGCGGGTGCCGGAATTGTCTTAAGTCTTGAAAAAAGTGTTGACATGAAAGCCATCAGAAATTCTAGCCTGTTGATGCGTTATCAGCGCCTGAAAGGCCCGGGCGGATCCCCTTTAGTAAACGATGTAGGGGCTGATGTCTAAGAGCTAGGTCTATATTTTATTAAAAGTTTTTGGAAAGGTAAATGTTTGCGTCGGGTCGATACTGAGACGCAAGTTGTCACCGATAGAGGCGTCTAGCAGACCCTGGTATTGGGCTTGGACATGTTTTGACGGCTCTGGGTTGGTACCAATTCCCAGCCGGACGTGGCTAGACGGCCCAGCATAGTTAACTGCGCAAACTCTAAACTCTTGTGAAAAGGGGTGGTCTATTTCGTTCGATCCGAACTCAAATGCTTCTGGACGTATAAGGACATCAACTTCCGTACCGTCAGTAAAACCTCTGTTTGGCAGTCGTCCCGCGTCAGTCTTGATCCAATCTCCCTCCACGCGCCCATTTAACCGATTTACCTCACCAAAAAATCCAGCAGCAAAGGGGTCAATAGGTTTAGAATAGAGTTCCTCTGGTGTACCTGTTTGAACAACATTGCCGTTTTTCATAAGTACTATCCGGTCAGCCATAAGCATTGCCTCTTCAGGGTCATGAGTAACCATTATGGCCGTTACCCCCTGAGTTTTTAAAATCTCACGTGTTTCAAGGCGAAGCTTGCCCCGCAGCGATGTATCAAGGCCAGAGAAAGGCTCGTCCAGGAGAAGGAGGCTTGGCTGAGGCGCCCTCGCACGCGCCAATGCAACGCGCTGTTGTTCTCCGCCTGATAGTTCATGCGGATATTTATCGGCATGGTCTATTAAACTGATTTGGTCCAGCATTTCCCACGTTTGTTCTTTGATCTGTTTTTTATTTTGTCCAGATAGCCCGTATGAAATATTCTCTGCGACCGTGAGATGCGGGAAGAGAGCATAATCCTGAAATAAAAAACCTAAATTCCTCTTTTGTGGGCTCAGCGCCTGTCCTTTGCTTGACACGGTTTGCCCATTCAGTTGAATTATACCAGTCTCTGGCCTTTCGAACCCCGCGATTAACCTTAAAATCGTTGTTTTGCCACTACCGCTTGGTCCAAGCAGGCAAACGAGTTCCCCTTCTGCGACGTCGAATGACACGTTGCGAATAACTTGATCGTCATCAAACCTTAAACTTATATTTGTGAGCTTGAGCATTCAAATTATCCAATATTTTCATTTCGTGACCGCTTTCTGACTAAAATGCGCATCACTAACTTCAAAGAAACTCATTCCTATAAACGCTATTGAAAATCATTCGCATCCTAAATCGCCGTTATCACATTGTAAATAACTCTTAGTTAGTCTGAAGTTAATATAGTTCGAGTTGAGTAAATGGTGTATTTGAGCCATATTTTTATGAGAATGCGAGTCATTATTAATATCATTGACAATGATAATCAATCGCATTATGAAAGTTTCCCCACTACAAATTAATGAAATGGAATGCGGAGAGAATTGATAATGATTAAAAACAAGCTAATCGGTGTGGCGGCTATCGCTGCTTTGGTGATTGGTTGCACCGTTTCCGAAACATCCGGCCCCGCTCTTGCGGGCCCTGACGTTTATGGAAAATTTCCTGTGACGTTGAAGGGTTACAAAGGCTCTAAAACTAACACTGTTTCTTATACAGGTCAGATGGCGCGGCAAGTCCTCCACGACTCAATTAAGAAATTGGCAGGCAAGGGAAACGGTAAACCAAATCCTGCTCTTAAGGCGGAAATGATGTCCTACTACTCTAGTAAGGCAAAAGGTCGGGCAATTGTGGCGCCTAAGTCCAAGGGTAAATTTGTCATCAAACAGACACATGTTGATCAAATCAGTAAAAAGAAAAATTTGTCCGGCAAAACCTACAAGGGCACCATTTCTGGTATGCCTAACAACATGACGGGACCGGAATTAATCAAGTTTTGGATAGATAAAGCTTCCTCAGCAAAAAAAGGTGTGGATACGGCAAACGGATACAATTACCCACAGTTAATTTCAAAATTTATGTTGGGAGCAATCTTTTACAACCAGGCGGTCGATAACTACCTCGACGAAAAAATGAGCGCAAAGAAGAAGCCTAACAATAAACCATACAAAAAGGGAAAGCATTATACGGGTAAGGAGCACAGCTGGGACGAGGCCTTCGGATATTTTGGTATGCCCGCACACGGCCTGACCCTTTCTCCCAAGCAACTTTATTCGATTGCGAAAAGAAAAGACAAGGCAATGACGTACGCTGATCGCAATGGCGACGGCAAGGTTGATCTCTATAGAGAGATGGTATTTGGTCCGGCTTACTATGCCGCCGGTGCTGATAAAAAAGGCAAGACAACTTATGCCAAAACCATCACTAAGGCATTTCTTGATGGCCGTAAGTTAATCACCTCAGCTAAAGGTGCAAAACTTAGTAATGCCCAGCGCGCGGCTTTGCTGAAGTATGCAGCAATCATTGAAAAAAATTGGGAACAAACCCTGGCTGAGGCCACGTTCAAGTACGCGGGTTCATGCTTTAATGATTTAAAGAAACTCAAAAAATCACAGAGTTCTAAAAACCTTAAAAAGTATATCAAGCACTGGGGCGAGTTAAAGGGCTTCAGTCTTGCACTCCAGACTGGCCGGAAGAAATTGGGTGAGACAGGTACCAGATTAAATCGGTTGATCGGATTTGGTCCTGTGCTCATGAATTCTAGCCAGGTTGTTGATATCAATAGCAAGGGCCAGTACGTAAAAGGCCAGTCTTCTGGTATTGATGAATACATGGTGCATATGCTTAAAGTTCAAAAACTTATGGTCGATGAGTTTGGTGTGAAGGCACGCATGAAGGATGCTCTTTCAGGTTTAGGTGCTATGGTTAAAAAACTCGGCAAAGGCAATTCCGCCGAGAACGACTAAGACATATAAAGGGGCGACCAAAGGTGTAAGTATTTTGGTCGCTTCCTTTTCTTGTTGTCTGACTTAAAATAAATTTTTAAGTGATTAAAGATGATGCAACCCTTTGACTGGCTAGTTCAAGAATATCTGCCACAGCTCCTGGACTCTTTTTTTAATCCGCAGAAAAGGGTCTCAATAGGCTACCTGCTGATCGCCCTATTGATTGCTATCTGTTGGAGTGTCTGGGTAAGGAACGAGTGTAGTTTTAAAGGGCTTAAGAAGGTGTGTCGATCATTATTCTCGCCCAAAATTTGGTTCTCGAAGTCAGCTTTAAGTGATTACAAGTTGATGTTTATAAACCGGGCAATAATGATGCTAATTAGCCCAGCAATGCTTTCCAAATTAGCGGCTGCAACATTCTTTTATTTCCTTTTTATAGAGGTTTTTCAGAATACACCGGCAATATTAGAAACCTGGCCCCTTTGGATGGCCCCCGTTTTATATACGGTTTTCCTTTTTCTTTTCGATGATTTTTCCAGGTTCTTCGTCCATCGTTGTCTTCACCGTTGGCCCCTCCTCTGGGCATTTCATAAAATTCATCATACGGCCGAGACATTGACCCCTTTCACGGTATATCGCACTCACCCTATCGAGGGCATTATTTTTGGTCTTCGGGCAACGTTTGTGCAGGCGGTCTCGATTAGCCTTTTCGTTTCGCTTTTTGGAAAAAACATCGATTTGGTAGAGATATTTGGTGTCAATTTTCTTCTATTCATCTTCAATGTCACCGGGTCAAATTTGAGACATTCGCATGTTTCGATCCGTTATCCCCGGATTTTAGAGCATATATTAATTTCACCCGCGCAGCATCAGGTCCATCATTCTATCGACCCCCAGCACCACGACTGCAACTATGGTGCGGCGTTTGCTATTTGGGACCTTTTTGGAAAATCCCTAAAGCTGTCACAAAAATCACATAATTTACGTTTCGGAATAATAGACGACTACAAATTTCGTGAACACACACTGAAAGAATTGTATCTTAATCCCTTTGTTGAAGTTCGCACTTTACTTTCTCGTCTGATTTAACTGCCTCGTTAAATCTCTAGTATTTATAAGGAAAAAAATTGTGCCAAAATTTTATAATTTTCGAAAGCTAGTAACTTCTTTCTTTTTCATATTTCTAATATTGCTACCGATCGATCTGGCAAACTCCGCTGAGATTAATATTTATTCGCATAGGCAGCCCTTTTTAATTAATCCATTTGTAAAGGCTTTTGAGAAGGAAACAGGTATTCGGGTGAATGTCGTTTTTTCATCTAAAGGCCTGGTGCAGAGGCTTCTTGCGGAGGGACCACGAAGCCCCGCAGATGTTATTCTTACAGTCGATATCGGCCGTCTAGACGCCTATAACGATAAGGGTTTACTGGCACCGATACAATCAGACGTTTTACAAAAAAATATTCCGGTTCATCTCCGTGACTTAAAGGGGCGCTGGTTTGCATTTTCAAAGCGAGCAAGAATTGTTGCCGTCTCCAAAAGCAGGGTAGGGAAGGACGAAATTAAAAGAATTGAAGATCTGGCCGACCCAAAATGGAAAGGCCGTATCTGTACGCGACCGGGGAGCCATGTTTACAACCGCGCTTTATTGGCTTCATTAATTTCCGCCCATGGAAGGGAAGGTGCTGAAAAATGGGCAAGGGGCCTGGTTGCCAATCTGGCACGCCGTCCGCAAGGTAATGATCGGGCGCAAGTAAAGGCGATTTATCAGGGCGTTTGTGACGTGGCGATTATAAACAGTTATTATTACGGTAAGCTCAAGGCTTCTAAAATAGCTGAGCAGCGGGCATGGGGTGCTGCAGTTCGACTGACATACACCAACCAGCAGGATCGCGGGAACCATATGAATATTTCCGGGGGTGGTGTTGCAAAATATTCAAAGAATAAAACCCTGGCGATTTCCTTTCTAGAATTTTTAACCAAAGAGTCAGCACAAAAGCTTTATGGGGCAATAAATTACGAGTACCCTGTTAACCCAAAAATAGAATCGAGTAAGGAAGTAAGGTCGTGGGGAAAATTTGTGGAAGATAAATTGCCTATAGAAAAAATAGCGGCGTTAGCGCCAGAGGCGCAACGTATGATTGATCGTGTGGGCTGGTAAATATTTTTGATGGTTTTAAGTGAACTTTAAACTACTGAATAAAGGACCCCTCGCTCGGGATCCCCTCGATGGCTGGTCTGTTACTGCGCTGATTTTCAGCCTTGTACTCATCGGTCCCTTTGTATCAATTTTAATTACGGCTACTGGCGACAGCGCTGGTTTATGGCCTCATCTGATGGCGACCGTCTTTCCACGCTATGTTGCAAACACGCTTTGGTTGATGCTTGGTGTCGGAGTGCTTAGCCTCATCTTTGGTATTTTGACGGCGTGGGTAGTGGCCAGATTTACTTTTCCAGGCTCAAAAATTTTAGAGTGGGCATTGCTATTACCGGCGACAGTTCCGGCTTACATCATAGCCTACACATATACGGATTTTCTTGAATATGCCGGGCCTGTGCAAGGAATGTTGCGTGATCTCTTTGGTTGGTCTTCGGCCCGTGATTATTGGTTCCCGGAAATTCGTTCTATGGGCGGCGCGATGCTGGTCATGGCATCGGTCCTTTACCCATATATCTATTTGATGGCGCGCACAGCGTTTCGATTGACACCCGCCTCTTATTTTGAGGTTGCACATCTAACCGACCGGGGTCTGCTCGGGAGTGTTGATTTGCCATTGGCCCGCCCAGCTATCATTGCCGGTTTGGCATTAGTACTTATGGAAGTCCTCTCCGATTTTGGCACGGTAGAGTTTTTTGCAATTGAGACTTTGACCCTGGGTATTTTCAACGTCTGGTTGGGAATGAACAACCTAACGGCTGCCGCACAGATTGCGGGGATGGCGTTTATTTTTATTTTGGCATTAGTGGTGATCGAGCGTACTGCCAGGCGCCGTCAAAGATTTAATGATACTAGTGCCCGTGCAAAATCTTTATCAGCCTTACATGTACGGGGAGGCCGTGCATTTCTTTGTATCTCTTTATGTTGCTGTCCTATCATTCTAGGGTTTGTTATACCCGTTGGGGTTTTACTGAGTTTTATCATAAAAGGCCTCTCCATCACCAATTTAGACGCCCTGCTTTCGGCTACTTTTAATTCTCTAATGTTATCTTTGGTTGCGGCTGTTTTGGTAATGGGAATTGCAATTTTTATGGTGTTGGCCACGACCTATCAAAGGCATCCATTTCTAAAAGGACTTTCGACAGTTGCGGTTCTTGGCTACGCATTCCCAGGGGCAATTTTGGCAATTGGTGTAGTTTCCTTCGCAGGGAGTGTCGATTCTTTGGGGACAAAATTAGGGGTATCTGATGGATTGTTGATCGGCGGTATTGGGTTATTGGTGCTGGCCTATGTGGTACGCTTTCAGGCAGTTGGGCATGGAGCAATAACCGCTGGGGTGAACAGGCTCTCACCAAATTTAATGAGCGCAAGTTTTGTCTTAGGTCGAAGCTTTTCAAGCAGTATGGCTACACTAGGGCCTCCTCTACTAAAGCGATCTATTTTAGCTGGAGGTATCCTTGTTTTTGTAGACGTTATGAAGGAGTTGCCAATGACACTTTTATTACGTCCCTTCAACTATGAGACCTTGTCTACCTACGTTTACCAGTTTGCAAAAGACGAATTGCTTGAAGAATCTGCATTGGCCGCGGTGATTATTATTATTGCCGGTCTTGGGCCAGTTATTTTGATCAACGCTTCGGAACGCGGCAAGACTTAGAAAAAACTACTACACTTTACGCGGCAGCGTGTATGCCTGCCTTGTTAACCTCGTCATCTACATGAGATTCAAACTGTTTGAAGTTTTCTTCGAATTGCTTAGCGAGGTGCTGTGCTGTGCTGTCGTATTCACTCTTGTCACCCCAAGTATTGCGAGGAGCGAGTACTTCACTCGGAACGTCAGGACAGCCTTCGGGGACTAGAAGGCCAAAGTTTGGATCTGACGCGACCCCAACTGAAGTGAGTTTTCCATCAAGTGCAGCCCTTACCATGGCGCGAGTGTGTGAAATTTTCATACGCTCGCCCACGCCGTATGCGCCACCACTCCAACCTGTATTAACCAACCAACAATTGGATTTATGTTTTGCAATTCGTTCACCAAGTATTTTGGCGTAGACCGTAGGGTGACGGGGTAGGAACGGGGCACCAAAACAGGTTGAAAAGGTTGCTTCTGCTCCAGACGTCATACCACGTTCTGTGCCCGCAACTTTGGCGGTGTATCCAGATAAGAAGTGATACATGGCTTGTTCGGCCGTCATCTTGCTGATTGGCGGCAATACCCCAAAAGCATCAGCTGTTAACATTACGATATTATCGGGGTGCCCCCCCATTCCCGTGTCACTGATATTTTCCATATATTCAATAGGATAAGAAGAGCGAGCATTTTCCGCTAAAGAACCGTCGTCGAAATCGGGTGTGCGTGTAACCGGGTCAAGAACCACGTTCTCTAGAATAGTTCCAAATCGTCGGGATGCCGCATAAATCTCTGGTTCAGCCTCAGCGGATAAATTGATGGTTTTTGCGTAGCAGCCCCCTTCAAAATTGAAAACTCCATTATCTGACCAGCCATGCTCATCGTCGCCGACCATTGTGCGCGTTGAGTCTGAAGACAATGTTGTCTTGCCGGTCCCGGACAGTCCAAAGAAAATTGCAACATCGCCCCTAGACCCTATATTTGAAGAGCAGTGCATCGTCATGACACCCAACGCCGGTAAAATCCAATTCATTACACCGAATATGCTTTTTTTAATTTCACCAGTGTAATGGCTTCCACCCACGAGAACCATTTTCTTAGGAATGTTAACAAGGATACAAACTTCGCTGTTGGTACCGTCAGTTTCAGGGTTCGAATGAAAGTCGGGGGCCTGGATTACTGTCCATTCCGGGGCAAATGCCGCGAGCTCATCATCGGCGGGTTGAATGAACATATTTCGGGCAAATAAGCTGTGCCATGCATTTTCAGTAATGATCCGGACCGGCAGACGGTACTTTGGGTCTGCACCACAATAACAGTCCTGAACGAAAACTTCTTTGTTCTGTAGGTAATCCATCATACGAGTATGAACGATAGAAAACTTATCGGCCCCCAATGGCTGATTTACCGGACCCCACCAGACGTCTCCTTGGATAGAAGAGTCTTCGATCATAAATTTATCTTTCGGGGAACGCCCGGTGTATTCACCGGTTTTGGTTACAAACGCTCCATCAATGGATAGAACACCCTCATTTCGTCTTAGCCCGGCCTCATAAAGTTGGGGGGCAGTTTGGTTCCAATGCACCGAAGCGGTGTTTGTCAGCCCGTGATTGTTGATACCGAAGCTACTTATATACGGTCCAATATTCCCCACATCTCACTCCTGAAAATTTTAGTCGCCGGCCTGTTTTGCCGGCGTTTTTAACTATATTTGCGCGTCTATACCGCAATCTCTCCTCGGTATCAAACATAACCTTACAAACATGGTACTGCAACTCTACACCCGCCATGGTCATTACTTAATTTTTATTGGTATTCTGCGGGTTCTAATCGAAATGTGGTTATACCTGTGAGCATTTATACAATAATCGAATCGTTTAAACCCCTGATTACTTTTTCTAAGATATAGATTTTAAACGTAAAATGCCTTCAATTTCCTAGTTCTCTATACCATTTATTGTGAATAAAAAATTTGGAATCATTATGCGCTGGGCAAATTATGTACTAAATTTGGTGAAAGACGGTATTTTGCCATTTTGTTGCCCTAATTCCGCTTGTTTTCGAGCAAATAATAAATATTGATCGAAATTTAGGGAGTTGCAAAATGGATCTAGCGTCGGGAGAGTATAAATTGGAGAGGCTGTCAGTGGCCCATAAAATAGCATTAGTTGATGATGATCGAAATATTTTGACATCGGTTACAATGGCCCTAGAGGCAGAGGGTTATGATGTCAGAACGTTTACAGATGGTAATGCAGCTTTTCACGGCCTGTCCGCAAGGCCTGTGGATCTTGCTATTCTCGACATCAAAATGCCTCGATTAGATGGGATTGAACTTTTGAGGCTTCTTCGCAAACGAAGTGATCTACCGGTCATTTTTCTTACTTCTAAAGACGACGAAGTCGATGAAATTTTGGGCCTGAGGATGGGAGCGGATGACTATGTTAAGAAGCCGTTCTCACAACGACTTCTTCTTGAACGAATTCGTACATTGTTACGCCGTCAGGGCCGTTCTGACCCAGATCAAGACGACGGTGATATCGAGCCTCCGATTGTTCGGGGTAATATAAATTTGGATGCTGCCCGGCATCTTTGTACTTGGAAGGGTACAGCTGTTAGGCTCACTTTAACCGAATTTCTTATAGTAAAAGCTTTGGCCACTCGTCCTGGTCTTGTCAAAAATCGTGACCAATTAATGGACGCAGCATATGGGGAGCACATCTATGTTGATGATCGCACAATTGACAGCCATATCAAAAGGCTCCGTAAAAAATTTAAAGCTATTGACCCTGACTTTGACCTTATTGAGACCCTTTACGGAATTGGTTATCGTTACCGCGAAGAGTGAACTGTGTTAACACTGAGGCCAAACCTCAGCAAGGGAGAAAGCAGATCCAATGTTGGTGAGGGGACAAATTCATCGTTAGCCAAAATCACGTATAGAAAAAAACGCGCCTATTTTTCACCTCTTACATGTCGTCTTTTGGTAGTAAATGTCGTTGCCCTTGCTATCCTGCTAGCAGGAATTTTGTATTTGCCTCGTTATGAGAATAGTTTAATTGCTAATCAGGTAAAGGATCTACGTACTCTAGGAGAAGTATTTTCGTTGGCTCTAGCCGAGGGAGCCTATGAAACACGGACTAACGGTTCTACGGTTTTGCGGCCTAAAAGTGCATCGACGATGCTGAATCTTCTAGTTGGACCCACCAAAGATAGGACAAGATTATTTGATAGCAGTGGTTATTTAGTGGCAGATAGCCACAGTCTTTCAGGGCCACTTGGAACCTCGGTGATTGTAAGTAAAATGCCACCACCAGATACCGTCGACCTATTTGGTGATATCATAAAATGGCTGAATAAAACTTTTCTAAATTGGTTGCCTGGTCGTGATCTCCCTCTTTATAAGGAACACTCATATCAGCGGGCTAGTGATTATTCCGAAGTAGAAGGGGCCCTTGGAGGGGACCCAGGTTATGAAATTCGAAGAAATGAAGCTGGCAGGCTTGTGATCAGTGTTGCAACTCCTGTTAAACGTTTTCAACAGGTTATCGGCGTTGTTTACATCGCACGTGACAGTACGAGCATTGATGAGACGGTGCGCGATTTCCGAATATATATTATGGCCATTTTTGCAGTCGCACTTTGCGTCACTGTTTTATTATCGTTTTACCTAAGCAGTACGATCGTTCGTCCGCTCCGTCATCTAGCAATTGCGGCAGACCGAGTAAGAGTCGCGCCAGGGCAGGTAAGGTCACTACCAAAATTTCAAGGCCGAAATGACGAAATAGGCGATCTTGCTGAAAATTTAAATGCAATGACCGATGCGCTGTCACAGCGACTTGACGCCATAGAAAGCTTTGCTGCTGATGTTTCGCATGAGTTAAAAAACCCGTTAACATCTTTAAGAAGTGCTGTCGAGACGGCTGCCCGATTGGAGGACACTGAACAGCAAAAAAAACTGATGGAAATCATCACAGACGATGTTAAACGTCTCGATAGACTAATCACCGATATATCGGATGCATCGCGGCTTGACGCTGAGTTGTCCCGGGATGAAAGTGAAAAATTTGATCTTGGCCTTCTCTTGCGGGCACTAGTGGATGTGCATTCCACAACAGGTGGTTACGGTGCAAAGCGTGTTGAATTAGAGCAAGAAGGGAATGGGCCTTTTACTGTTACGGGGAACGAAGGACGGATAGTGCAGGTTTTGCAAAATTTGATGACCAACTCATTTTCTTTTAGCCCACTGGACGGCCATGTGACAGTTAAAATCAGACGTAACGGAGACTGGATCATTGTTTCCGTCGAGGACGAAGGACCCGGTATACCACAGGGGAGCCTAGAGAAGATTTTTGATAGGTTTTATAGTGAGCGCCCTGAAACAGAACAGTTTGGTACCCATTCAGGTTTAGGTCTAAGCATTTCACGGCAAATTATAACGGCACATCAAGGGTTTCTCGACGCGGAGAATCTAAAAAACCGGGATGGGATAATTAAAGGGGCTTGTTTTGTCGTCCGTCTACCAGCTTCCTAGAACTGGAAAATGAAGTTTTTACACGCAAGTTGTGTTGCAATAGGTAACACCGGGGTCATACTCCGTGGGGCTTCTGGTAGCGGTAAGTCTGACTTGGCCCTGAGGCTAATTAATGACGGTGCCATGCTTGTGGCAGATGATCAGGTTCATTTAAAAAGTGTGTCGGGGAAATTGATTGCAAGTCCACATAATGCATTAGCTGGAAAGATAGAAATTAGAGGTTGTGGCATAATTGATCTTCCCTATCGAAAGACCGTTGCAATAGGGTTAGTGGTTGATTTGGAGGAAAGAGACGATATTCCCCGTTTGCCAGAAATTATTGCCTGTAATTTTTACGGACACAGCCTGCCGGTATATCGGCTGCATGGCTTCGATATTTCTTGCGCCATCAAAATACGCACAATATTGAACCGGCTGGTATAAGATAAATTATGGGCATAGACTGGTTTTGTTTTTACAATCAAAGGGTATCAATATTCAGAGAATATGACGTTACCAAATGATAGGTTCTGTCAAAGAAATGATGAATCTTCTCTTACTTCGAGGGTTCAGAGAAAACCTGTGCTTCTGGTTACGGGAGTTTCTGGGGCTGGTCGTTCCACAACGTTAAAAATCCTTGAAGATCTCGGTTATGAAGCGGTTGATAATTTGCCGCTAACGCTTCTATCGAACCTGGTGGCCCCCGAAGTCGGAGCGCTACGCCCACTAGCCATCGGTATAGATATTCGGACGCGGGGCTTTTTTATAGACGATTTTTTAGGAGAAATAGATGCTTTAATAAAACGGATAGATCTTGAAGTTCGTTTGATTTTCCTGGACTGTGATGATGATGTTTTACAGCGTCGTTTTACGGAAACTCGTCGTCGTCATCCGTTAGCAGCCGATCGCCCAGTCATGGCTGGAATAAGAAGAGAGAGGCAGTCTATATTAAACCTTCAGAATCGTGCTGATCTGACGGTGGATACATCTGAATTAGCGCTCAACGATTTGAAACGTCTTCTAAGGGGTCACTTTTCACTTGAAACTGAAGCCCCATTCGTTATTTCTGTGATATCATTTTCTTATCGTCATGGAATACCCAGAGAGGCTGACCTTGTCTTTGATGCGAGATTTTTATCTAATCCGTTTTATGAGGAAGCTCTAAAGAGTTTAACAGGGCTAGATGAACAGGTCGTTGGGTTTGTGTCAAAAGATCCTAATTTTCCTGAGTTTTTTGAATCATTTACCTCTTTATTGAAGCTCCTGATACCTCGGTTTCAAGCCGGAGGTAAAAGTTATCTTACAATAGCTGTTGGGTGTACCGGAGGACAGCATCGATCAGTTGTCGTTGTGGAAAAACTTGTGAAATGGCTCCGGGAAACTGGAAATTTTGTTGATATTATGCATCGTGAGTTATTAGGTGGTGATTCTCACAACTCTGAAGAACAGAAAGTTTTATGATTGGAATAATTTTAGTTACCCACGGTCAACTCGCTGACGAATTCCTACGTGCGTTGGAACATATTGTTGGTGAGCAGAAAAACATCGGCGCTATTTGTATTCAAGCAGAAGATGATATGGAAAAGCGTCGTGCTGAAATTTTTGAAGCAGTAGAAAATCTTGATGATGGAGATGGCGTAATTTTACTAACGGATATGTTCGGTGGTACACCCTCTAATCTAGCCATTTCCTTGATGAGTGAAGAGTCCGTAGAGGTCATTGCGGGGGTCAACTTACCGATGTTGATACAGTTGGTACAATCACGCCAGACGCAGAAACTTGAGGACGCGGTAAACGAGGCGGCGGCGGCGGGTAAGAAATATATCAGTATTGCTTCAAAATTACTCGAAGATCGTAAAAAACATTAAATTGTTTAATTCTTTTATAAAAATTACAAATGAAAATCGAGTACGAAAGTGTTTGAGAAACACGTTACGATTGAAAATAAGCGAGGGTTGCACGCCCGCGCTGCAGCCCGTTTCGCGCAATTAGCTGAGCAATTCGATTCGGAAATCAATGTTGAAGTGGCGGGTTTAAAGGTGTCAGCACAATCGATCATGGGGTTAATGATGCTTGGAGCGGGTAAGGGTGTTGAGATTTTGATCACAGCCGAGGGAGTGGATGCCAAGGAGAGCCTCAAAGCGTTAGAAGAGTTGATCAAAAATCGTTTTGATGAAGAATAAGGATTTATTTTTTACAACCATTGCCATTAAGAGGGTTTGGTTGCTATACGGCGGTGTTTTAAAGGTATCAAGGGTTTAAGGTATTTAGTTTTTATACATTTATAACCTAGTTAATCGTTAAGGGAGTTTTAGATGGGTAATGCGAAAGATTATCAAGTTGCTGATATTTCCCTGGCCGACTGGGGGCGTAAAGAGATCGATATTGCCGAGACGGAGATGCCCGGACTCATGGCGCTTCGGCAGGAATTTGCTCATTCTCAGCCACTTAAAGATGCAAAAATTGTTGGTTGTCTGCATATGACCATCCAAACTGCAGTTTTGATCGAGACTCTTACATCTCTTGGCGCATCAGTAAGATGGAGTTCCTGCAATATCTTTTCGACGCAGGATCAGGCGGCAGCGGCGGTTGCGGCGGAAGGGGTCCCAGTTTTTGCTTGGAAAGGGGAGACAGAGGAGGAGTTCTGGTGGTGTATTGAACAGACACTAGAAGGCCCCAATGGCTGGAAGCCAAATATGATACTTGATGATGGCGGTGACGTAACAGCGGTAATACACGAAAAACGGCCGGAGTTACTCGCTGAAATTCGTGGGTTATCTGAAGAAACAACTACTGGAGTTCATAGGTTATACGAAATGGAAAAAAATGGCTCACTCGGTGTGCCAGCTATGAATGTCAATGACTCAGTAACGAAATCGAAATTTGACAACCTTTATGGTTGTCGCGAGAGCTTAGTCGATGGGATTCGACGTGCAACTGATGTAATGCTCGCTGGGAAGGTAGCTGTAGTTTGTGGGTATGGAGATGTTGGCAAGGGCTCTGCTGAATCACTAAAAGTAAGTGGTGCAAGAGTTTTGGTGACGGAAATAGACCCCATCTGTGCGTTGCAGGCTGCTATGGAAGGTTTTGAGGTAACCACTATGGATGAAGCGGCGCCAACTGGTGATATTTTTGTTACAACTACTGGTAATATTGACGTGATTACCCTCGACCATATGCGGGAAATGAAAGAGCGTGCAATTGTGTGTAATATTGGTCATTTCGATAGCGAAATCCAAGTAAGTGCACTGAGAAATTACAAGTGGCATAACGTTAAACCACAGGTTGATGAAGTAGAATTTCCAGATGGTAAACGCTTGATTCTTCTAGCTGAAGGCCGTTTAGTCAATCTAGGTTGTGCCACTGGCCATCCAAGTTTTGTAATGAGCGCATCATTTACGAACCAAACGCTTGCACAAATCGAGCTTTGGAATAATAGTCAAAAATATGAGAATAAAGTTTATGTTCTTCCCAAATCTCTTGATGAAAAGGTAGCAAAATTACACCTAGAAAAACTTGGTGTACAGCTAACCGAGTTAACCAAAGAACAGGCAGAATATCTTGGTTTATCGCAAGAGGGACCATTTAAGTCTGATTTATACAGATATTAACTGCTTATTGCGAGATTCGTCAACGAGGGGTAAAAGCGGCCATAGAAATGGCTAATGATCGTAATTTTACCTTTCCATTATACCTCACAGATTTTGAGGCGTCAGAGAAACTTGCTGAGCGTATAGCAAGAAAATTAAATCCAGGCGATGTGATTGGTCTGTCAGGCTATCTCGGAATCGGGAAAACCGCTATCGCGCGTTCAATTATAAAAACATTAATGACTACGTATAATTTACCCCAATGTGAAATCCCGAGTCCAACTTTTACATTAGTTGAACAGTACGATTTGCCGCCATTTTCGATTTTCCATATCGATCTTTATCGGATTAACGATGTTGAAGATATTTTTGAGTTAGGTATTGAGGAAATATTTAACTTTGGTGTTTCATTAATAGAGTGGCCGGATCGGCTTGGGAAACTTCGGCCCCCTAATATGTTGGACCTGCGTCTATTTCCGGGTGAAGATGAAAAGTCCCGTGTTATACAAGTTGAAAATTCTGGTTCCTGGAGTCATCAAGATTTGGATTCAATTTTAAATGGTTAAAAGACAAAATATAATTGAAAAATTTCTTTATATTAATGGGTGGCCCAAAGCCCGACGTGTCAAATTAACAAGTGATGCGTCATTCCGAACCTATTACCGACTTACGGACCATGAACGTGGTGCAATATTGATGGATGCTCCACCTAATTTGGAACAAATTGGTCAATTTCTTAAAATCGCTAGACATCTAAAGGCGTTGGGCTACAGCACCCCTGCGATATTTGCTGCTGATAAAAAAATGGGGTTAGCTCTTATTGAGGATTTTGGTGACAATACCTTCAGCCGGCTTTTAGCAGCTGGGGAAGATGAAAAAAAACTATATCTACTGGCAACGGACCTTCTTATCGATTTGCATCTGAAATCACCAAGCAAAGCCATTCCAACCAACTTAGCTAGTTACAGTTTTGATAAGTTTATTACTGAAGCAGTATTGCTTACCGATTGGTTTGTGCCCGCTTTAAATGAGGGGATGCTATCTAAACAAGCACGACTGGAATATCGCCATCAGTGGCGCAAACTTCTAGAGTCCGCGTTGGAAATCCCCCAAACTCTGGTCTTGCGGGATTATCATGTCGATAATTTGATGCGCTTGGATGATCGCTCAGGTCTCAGCGCTTGTGGTTTATTAGACTTTCAGGATGCGGTTTCGGGTCCGGTAACATATGATCTTATTTCGTTAATAGAAGATGCGAGGCGAGATGTTTCGCGGAAAACAGCAAAGGCAGTTCAAAAACATTACCTCTCAGCTTTTCCTGAAATATGTCCCGATCAATTCAATAGGTCGATGGCCGTGCTTGGGGCACAGCGGCATGCCAAGGTTATCGGGATTTTTACTCGTCTTTGTATTAGAGATCAGAAATCACTATATCTGCAGCATATTCCCCGAGTGTGGAGTTTGCTCGAAAAAGCATGCGACCACCCTGACCTCGCTTCTATGAGAGAATGGCTAGATCATTATGTCCCAGCGAAAAATAGACGGATTCCGGAGGGGCTTTCTGTTTAATGTTAAAAAAACAACCAACGCACGCAATGGTCCTGGCTGCAGGCTTGGGTTTGCGTATGCGACCAATTACCAAAAACAAACCAAAACCGCTAATTTCTCTTATGGGTAAGACGCTACTTGATCGAGCCCTTGATCACTTAGTCAACACCGATGTTAGCTCAGTTACCGTCAATCTTCATTATCTGGGTTACATGATAAAGAATCATTTAACGTCACGTATTCAACCAAATATAGTTTTTTCCGATGAAACAGATAAACTTTTAGACACTGGAGGAGGGGTGAAAGTTGCACTTTCTACCCTTGGCATTAATCCGTTTTATGTAGTTAATGCCGATATAGCTTGGCAGGATGGGTCCCGTCCCGCTTTATCTCGGTTGGCTCAATTCTGGCAAGACGAAATAATGGATGCGTTATTATTACTCCACCCGACGGTGCTTGCTACTGGTTATGATGGCCTCGGTGATTATTACAGCACAGGCGATAATGGTTTAATGCGTCGTCGAGATATGAATCGTGCACCCTATGTTTTTACTGGCGTGCAGTTGTTACACCCACGACTTTTCAAAGATACTCCAGATTGCCCTTTTCCACTTACTTTTCTATATGATCGCGCTGAAGCGAATAGGCGTTTATTCGGTTTAATACATGATGGGGCTTGGCATCATATAGGAACTCCCTTGGGTTTGGCAGAAGCTGAGGAAGTGTTCTGTGGTAGTAATTCTTTGAATGAAATGTCAGATGGCTGATAAGCCCGTTGTCTATTCTATCGAACCAAATGTTCCCTTCCTAGACGCATTAGCGACTGGTCTCTTGGAACGTCATGGTGATCAAGAATTAGGATTGAGTGATGTTCAGGTATTTTTGCCTAATCGCCGAGCTTGCAGAGGGTTAATGGAGGCTTTCTTGCGCCAAAGTGATGGAAGGGCATTATTATTACCCAACCTCGTGCCACTCGGTGAAATTGAACAATCGGAAGGGGCATTTATTTCAGAAGATGAAACGGAGTTACATGGTTCATTAGATATTTTGCCACCAATATCAGGGTTTCAACGGTTATTTTCGTTAAGCCGCTTAATCGTTGAGGCAGAGAGGAAGCACCATGGAGAGGTGTTACCACTATCAAGCGCGGTTCGATTAGCTTCGTCCCTGATTTTGCTCCTTGACGAAGTACAAACAGAGCAATTGGATCTTTCAAATTTAGCGGACTTAGTTGAATCTGATTATGCTGTTCATTGGCAAATTACTCTAAAGTTTTTAGAAATTTTAAGCGAGGAATGGCCCCAAATTCTTACTATATTGGGTTGTGAAGATCCCGCAAATCGCAGAAATATGCTCGCTGCAGAATTAGTAGGAAATTGGAAAAATATGCCACCGTTTGGTCCAGTTTATGCCGCGGGTTCCACCGGAAGTATTCCGGCCACATCTTCTATCTTGGTAGCTATTGCCCATTTGCCCCGCGGGGCGGTAATTTTACCAGGATTTGACTCAGCAATGAATAAGCATGAGCGGGCTAATTTACCAATAACTCATCCACAATTTGGAATGACTCGCCTTATTGATCGTATAGGGGTTAAAGCTAACAAAATAAAGCGGTGGTCGACGGCTGAATCCGCTGTTTGCAGTTTGGATCGATTACTCTTAATTCGTGCTGCTACAGCGACCCCAGATTTTGGGACCGATAAAAAGACTTCCATTGATTTAACTAAAGCTTTGTCTAATGTGAATTTTATTACATGCCCCTCCCCACACGAGGAGGCAGGGGTAATTGCCCTGGCATTACGTGAGGTTCTTGAAACACCAGGTAGGACAGGAGCCCTTGTAACGCCGGACCGAACATTAGCACGTCGAGTTGCTTCTGAATTGCGTCGTTGGGGCGTCGTTATAGATGATTCGGCTGGTCAGCCGCTTTCTACAACACCGATAGGGACGTACCTCTATCTTTCAGCGGCTTGTTTCGCCAACCAGTTAGCTCCCGTCCACCTACTCTCCTTTTTCAAACACCCTCTGTCTACCAATGGCTTTGATCGCGCGTCCTTTCGAAAGTATGTGAGGATGTTAGAAGTAAAGGTGTTTAGGGGTCCGAGGCCTGCGCCAGGGTTTGCGGGTATTAGAGCGGTTCTGCGGGGATTAATAGAGAAGGATAACAAGGTCACCCAAGAATTGAGCGGTTTCAATGAATGGTTTGATCGCTTGAGCTTGGTTGCCGCTGGGTTAGAGGAACTATTTTTGTCTAGCAAGAAAATTCCTCTTATTACCTTGATTGATAGCCATATAAATTTTGTTGAACAGTTTTCGGCAACGCCTGGGAAGTCGGGGCCAGAAATATTATGGGTTGGTGACGATGGGGAGGCTGCGGCCTCGTTTATTTCCGAACTGAGGGATGCTGCTAAATCTTTTCCCGAGGTTGGCCCCAAAGATTACCCCATCTTGCTAGAAGCGTTAATGAAATCAAAGCCTGTTAGGCCGCGTTTTGGAATACACCCTCGGTTACATATTTGGGGTTTGTTAGAGGCGCGACTTCAAAGTGCAGACCTTATGTGCTTAGGAGGCCTTAACGAAACAGTGTGGCCAAGTGAATACGGTGCTGACCCATGGATGAGCCGTCCAATGCGGCAGGCGTTTGGCCTTCCATCGAGGGATCGTCGCATTGGGCTCAGTGCGCATGATTTCGTCCAAGGTTTTTGTTCAGAGCAGGTTTTGATAACTAGAGCAGAGTGTATTGAAGGAACACCAACGGTTCCAGCTCGCTGGCTCTTGCGCCTCGATAATGTGCTGAAGAGTGAGAATAACGCTGAGAAATTCTTAAATAAACCTTCAATTGGCGGTGAAAAATTTTTGGCTTGGCAAGCGTCACTTGATCGACCCCACAATATACGGCCTTGCAAGGCCCCTACCCCTTGTCCTCCAGTGTCAGCACGGCCGAGACAACTCTCCGCAACTCAGATTGAAACCTGGATGCGTGATCCGTATTCGATTTATGCCCGTTATATATTAAATTTGCGACCCTTAGACAAAATCGATGCTAATCCGAGTATGGCGGATCGAGGGACAATGATTCACGAGGCATTAGAACGATTTGTGAATGACCATCCTAATAAAATGCCAACGAATGTATTAAAGGTGTTCCAAGAAATTGGTATTGATGCTTTTGGCGACGCCCTTGCTTATCCGAGTGTTTGGGCTTTCTGGTGGCCGCGTTATGAAAGGATAGTCGACTGGTTTGTTTCCAACGAGACTAATTATAGGAAGAGGATTAAAGCAACCCATACTGAAGTGACCGGCGAACTTAATATTCTTACAGATTATGGAAAGTTCAAGCTTACCGCAAAGGCCGATCGAGTAGATGAATTGCTGGATGGTACAATCAGTATAGTTGATTACAAGACGGGTACCCCCCCTACCTCCTCCGATATTTTGCATGGTTTTGCGCCGCAGTTGCCCCTCGAGGCAGCGATTGCGAGGGCTGGGGGTTTTAAGGATATATCCGGGGCGCCTGTTTCCCTTCTAGAAGTTTGGCGTATAAATGGCGGGGATCCAGCCGGGGAACGACGTCCCGCGGGGAAGAATATAGACGAGTTGTCCAAGGTTGCCCTCGAGGGATTGACTGATCTCGTCAAAGAATTTGATGACCCTAAGACCCCTTACTTGTCCCACCCCAACCCGATTCATGCACCCGGTTGGTCAGACTATACTCATCTTGCACGAGTACTTGAATGGTCCTCAGTTGAAGGGGGGGACGAATGAATATGAAAACCGATTTTGACCCAAGTATTAAACAAAAGCGGGCGGCTGATCCAAGGAGATCAATTTGGGTGTCCGCATCCGCGGGAACCGGTAAAACAAAAGTCCTAACAGATCGGGTTCTCGCCTTGCTTCTTTCTGGCTCCCCCCCCCATAGATTGCTTTGCTTAACCTTTACTAAAGCAGCAGCAGCTGAAATGGCAAATCGCCTAAATCAAGTGCTTTCCCAGTGGGCGATTACAGATGAGAGTGAACTCAAAAAAAGAATAAAATTCCTCACAGATAAGCCTGCCGATAAGGTAACCCTTCGAAGGGCTCGTACGCTTTTTGCTCAGGTTCTAGATGTTCCTGGGGGTATGAAAATCCAGACTGTTCACGCGTTTTGCGAGTCTCTACTTGGGAGATTTCCCCTAGAAGCAGGGTTGGCACCATATTTTCAGGTAATGGATGAACGGGAGGCTAATGAAATCCAGAGTGAGGCACAGGCCATTATCCTAACTCAAGCTCGTTACACTGAGAGGACACCCTTAGCCGGTGCTTTGGCTGATGTAACAAAGTACATCCAAGAAAGTGACTTTGACAAACTTTTGGGTGAGTTATTCTCAGAGCGGGGCAGGATACGGCGATTAATTGAACGTTTCGGTGGATTAGAAAGACTAACGGACCATGTGTTTAAAATTCTCCGTGTTTCCCGAAGGGAAACAGAGCATTCGATAAGGAAAGCCGCTTGTAAAGACCTAGTTTTTGATTTTGAATCTCTTAAAAAAGCTTCTGCTGCAATGGCACTGGGGAGTAAAACCGATAAAAAAAATGGTACTATTATAGCCCAATGGATTGAAATGAGTGAATCCGAAAGATTGGGAACTTTTCCATTATATTTGTCAGCATATTTTACCTTGGGAGGGTCCAAGCGGGCAAAGTTAATCTTTAAGGAAGCAGAGGCACTATGCCCAACCGCCCCTTTAATTTTGGAAAAAGAAGCAGAACGGCTAGGGGATGTTTTGTTAAAAATTCGGGGGATTATAACTGCTCAGGCGACCTGTGCGATACTCATTCTTGGCCAGTCGCTACTAAATGTTTATGAAACATGTAAGAAAGAAAGAGCGCGGCTTGATTATGATGACCTAATTCTAAAAACTCGATCATTACTTGAGGCAGAAGGAAATGTTTCATGGGTTATGTTCAAACTTGATGGTGGTATTGATCATATCCTGATTGATGAAGCCCAAGACACCAACCCAGATCAATGGGCCATTATTTCTGCTCTAGCGGAAGAGTTTTTTGTGGGTGAAAGCGCATCCGAAATTGAACGGACATTGTTTGCGGTCGGTGACGCCAAGCAGTCAATTTATAGTTTTCAACGTGCCGACCCTAAAGCTTTTGGGGAAATGTGCAGTTATTTTCAAAAAAAAGCTAATGACGCGTCCAAACCGTGGGAAAATATTAATCTTGACGTTTCATTTCGTTCGACGCCATCTGTTCTGAAAATCGTCGATGAAGTTTTTACACAAGATCGCGCGGCACTCGGGGTAGTCGAGGCTGATAAGAAATTACATCACGAACCGCTGCGTGATGGCCAAGCGGGTCTGGTGGAGTTGTGGCCTTCGGTAGGACCGGTTGATCTACAAGAATTGAGCCCATGGTCTCCTCCAATAACGGCTCGATGGGATCAAGATCCACAAACCCAACTGGCTGATGGTTTAGCGACACAAATCGCGGATTGGATAAAAAACGGCGAAGTACTGGAGAGTAAAAATCGTCCTCTTCATGCGGGGGACATTATGATTTTAGTACGTCGCAGGGGTACGTTTGTTGAAAAATTGGTTCGTGCGCTAAAGCGAGAAAATGTACCGGTGGCAGGTGTTGACCGAATGGTGTTGAGCGAGCAATTAGCGGTGCGGGATCTTATTGCTATAGGGAATTTTCTTTTATTGCCAGAAGATGACTTGAATCTCGCGACTGTCCTTAAAAGTCCATTAATAGGATTTTCAGAGGAAGAATTATTTGAGCTTGCATACAATCGCGGTCAATCTAACTTATGGGTTTCATTGCGTAGGCGTCGTGATGAAAACCCTATTTTTAATTTTGCTTTCAAAGAGCTCTCGACTTTATTAAATATAGTTGACTTCACCCCACCATTTGAGTTGTTTTCAGAAATTCTTGGTAGTCGAGGGGGCCGGAAGAAAATTTTAGCGAGGCTGGGAGCTGAAGCTAATGACCCAATAGATGAGTTTTTGACTCTTGCCTTCGATTATGAACGGAGCCAGCCACCCTCCCTGCAAGGTTTCCTGTATTGGCTCGACACTGATGACATTGAGGTGAAGCGTGATCTCGAACATGCCATACGCAAAGAAGTTCGTGTGATGACGGTTCATGGTTCGAAGGGTTTGCAAGCTCCTATAGTTTTGTTGCCAGATAGTCTACAGGTACCCAGCGAGGTCCCCCGTCTATTGTGGACAGAGGATGGAATTATTCTATGGCCCCCACGTCGATGTTATATGGAAAAGCTAGGCGAGGCAGCATTGTCGATGGCCCGTGAAACACGAGATAGTGAATATCGACGTCTTCTATATGTTGCCATGACACGTTCTGAGGATCGACTTTATGTATGTGGTTGGCATACACGACGCCAAGCATCTAAGGGAAACTGGTATGAGTTGGTTGAATCTGCATTGAAGAAGGTTGGTGTCTCCTTCCAATTCGATTTGACCAATATTAGTTCACAAGGTTGGAAGGGCACGGGATGGCGTTTTGAGAATCCGCAATTGCGAGAGGTTCCAGAAAATCAAAGTCAAACCGTGATTTCGCCAAAACCGTTACCCGGTTGGGTAAACACCTCCCCAGATCCCGAGCCTATTCCCGCCAAACCGTTATCTCCATCTCGTTCCGTTGGGCCGGAGCTGGCAATTAGGTCTCCCCTAGGAGTTGGAAAGATTGATAGTTTTCGTCGAGGTTTGATCATCCATCGTTTGTTACAATTTTTACCAGGGATTCCAGAGGAGGAGCGAGACAAAAACACGGAACGATTTTTGGCGCATCCTTTTCATAACTTAAAGGTTGAAGAGCAAGGGGCAATTAAATCCAAAGTAATAGATATTGTAACAAATAAGGTTTTTGCAGAAATTTTTGGCCCTAATTCGCGCTCTGAGGTACCAATCACAGGCCGGTTGGGGAAGCACGTTGTGGTGGGTCAGGTGGATCGTCTTTTGGTCAAGCCTGATAATGTAATGATTGTTGATTACAAGTCGGGCCGACTACCGCCTAGTGATGCAGCGGATGTGTCTCCAGTATATTTGAAGCAAATGGCCGCTTATCGCGCGGTTTTAAGCTCCGCTTTTCCCAGTCGGGCAATTGATTGTGCACTCCTTTGGACTGATACTCCCAGCTTAATGCCATTATCAGATGAGCTACTTACTAAACATGCCGACCATTTGGATGCTTGACGGTACCCTCACGCATTCATACTTTGAATATGAATGGTAACTTTTTCATTTATGATATTTTGAAAGGAAAGATTATGGCGACCCAACCGATTTCGGATGAAACCTTCGACGCTGATGTTTTAAAAGCAGAAGTTCCTGTTCTTGTCGATTTTTGGGCGGAATGGTGCGGCCCTTGCAAACAAATCGGCCCATCCTTGGAAGAAATAGCACAAGAAATGGGTGGTAAGATTACTGTGGCAAAAATCAATATAGACGAAAATCCAGAAACACCCACTAAACTAGGGGTTAGAGGTATTCCTACGCTGATGATTTTTAAGGATGGGGAGGTCGCTGCTACTAAGGTTGGAGCCTTACCAAAGAGCAAGCTTGTTGAATGGATAAATGAAACAATCTAATTTAAACTTTTGTAGGTCAAAGTCGGGCTTGGTTACTTATCTGATCTTGTTTTTTCATAATTAAGTACGTTGCCGACGAGATATAGTGAACCGCATATCAGTATGCGACTGGGTTTTTTAGATCTCGCTGTGATTTTTTCTATAGCTTCGAGAAAGCTATTGGATTTGGTTGCTGAAATTCCCAAATCCCGGGCTGCTAATTTACATTCGCCTGCTGTCAGGCTGGATTGCTCCCCAGGAATATCAATGGCATGAAGTGTTCCAATATATTTTGCCAATGGTTTTAAAAATTCCTTTGGGTCCCTACTTTTCATATAACCAAAAATGAGGTGGACCGGCTGATCCTGCCATTGAGATATGACCTTTGCGATTGCTTTGGCAGCACTTGGGTTGTGTCCACCATCAAGCCATAAAGACCCTCCTTTAGGGAGAAATTTTGTCGACGGTCCTTGGAGTTTTTGTAACCGTCCTTCCCAGGAAGTAGATATTAAACCTTCACTAATAACATCATTGGTTATTACAGGTTTGGTTAGTAATTTTGATGCCATCACGGCTGTTGCACTATTTGTGACTTGATGTTCACCGAGTAGAGAGGGACGTGGAAAATCTGTGTGAAAATCTTTTGTGCTTAAGGTAAAACCGTCCATTGAGGATGAAAAACTCCAGTCTTTCCCATACCTTATAGTTTCAATCCCTAATTTTTTGGCTTGGTTCTCAATCACGACGTTTGCTTCCGGAATTTGTGGGCCTATTAAGGCGCAACTGCCAGGCTTTAAAATACCAGCTTTCTCAAATGTAATTTTTGTGATTGTGTTACCGAGCCAGTCGGTATGATCTTTCGAGATGGGTGTGATAATTGTTAGAAGGGGATCTTCAATAACGTTTGTAGCATCAAACCTGCCGCCTAATCCTGTTTCTATTAAGGTAATGTCGGCAGGGCTGCGTGAAAAAGCTAAAAAAGCAGCAGCAGTTGTAATCTCAAATAATGTAACAGCGCTCCCGGCGTTAGCTTCTTCGCATTCTTCAAGAATGAGGCTTAACGTAGTTTCCGCAATATTTTGACCAGAAAGGTAAATACGTTCAGCAAAACGAATAAGGTGCGGTGATGTATAACAGTTAACCTTCAGTCCTGCATTCTCGCAAATTGATTTTATGAATGCGAGAGTTGAACCTTTTCCATTGGTTCCCGCGATATGGACAATGGATTTTAATAATTTTTCCGGATTGTTGAGCTTTCTCAAAAGATTTTTTGTACGGCCGAGAGATAAATCAATGGCTTTGGGGTGCAGCGCGTTTAGGCGGGCGAGTAAGATGTCACTCTGCAGCGGGCCGCTCTTCGGTTGAGCCTTCTTTTTCGCTACTCGAACCATATTTAACAGGCTTTGTATCTAACATAAATTTTGTAGTCGCATCTATTGGCACAACGTTATCATCGATGCGTTTGGTCATTAGAAGATTAGTAATGTTAATAAGCTCATCACGGATTTGACACCGATGCACCACACGATCAATCATTCCGTGTTCTAGAAGGTATTCCGCCCGTTGGAAACCTTCAGGTAATTTTTCATGTATGGTTTCTTCAATTACCCTTGCTCCAGCAAATCCTATTACTGCGCCAGGTTCAGCGATAGCGATATCGCCTAGCATTGCGAAGGATGCAGTTACGCCGCCTGTTGTTGGGTCAGTTAGCACGGCAATATATGGTAGTTTTGCTTGTTTAACTTCATCTACAGCTATTACCGTCCTCGGCATTTGCATAAGTGACAGAATACCCTCCTGCATCCGTGCACCTCCTGATGAAGTAAAACAAATTAACGGTGCGTCGTGGAGGATGGCAAATCGAGCTGCAGTAAGAAGTGCTTTGCCTAGTACGAGTCCCATTGATCCGCCCATAAAGGCAAAATTCATTATTGCTACGACAACTTTACGCCCGCCCATGAGACCATGCGCTACAATTATGGCATCCTCTTCTTTCGTTGTGCTCCTATTGTCTTTAAGACGATCAGTATAGCGTTTGAGGTCTTTGAATTTTAATGGGTCGGAGGTTAATTTTGGTAGATCGATTGTTTGGTATTTTGAATCATCAAACAAAATGTCTAAGCGCTTTTTGGCAGGTAGCCTCATGTGATATCCACAATGGCTACATACTCTTAACGCGGCTTCCAGGTCTCGGTGGAATATCATTTGCTCGCAGCTTGGGCAGTGGTGCCACAAATTATCTGGCACCTCTTTTTTTTCTACGAGGGCTCGAATTTTTGGACGAACGTAATTGGTTAGCCAGTTCATAGTCGCGCTTTTCTAACGCCTTCTGAGAGATTTCCTACAAACCTTAACACAGAATTGAGCAAATCGGGAGAGTTCTTTATCTCAGTGGTCGGTTCTGCAAATTTGCCAATTAGTTGGACTATTGCAGATCCCACGACAACGGCGTCTGCCACTCGGGCAATTTCTGCGGCTTGATTGGCATTTTTTATACCAAACCCAATTGCAACGGGGAGATCTGTAAACTTTTTTAAACGGTCAACAGCTGCGGCAACATTGACGATGGTGGCAGACTTTGTCCCGGTAATCCCAGCAATTGAGACATAATATACAAAGCCTGTTGCTTCCTCCATAAGTGTTGGGAGGCGAGCTTCGTCACTGGTAGGTGTTGCGAGTCGAATATAATCTATGCCGGCTGTGTTAGCAGGGATTCTGAGTTCAGAGTCTTCTTCTGGCGGGACGTCCACGATTATCAAGCCATCTACACCTGCATTTGCCGCATCCGCTGCAAAACGTTCTACTCCGTACCTAAAAACCGGATTAAAGTAACCCATCAGTATGATTGGAGTATGATCATTTGTTTTTCGAAACCGGGCAACCATATCTAACGTAGTATTCATATTTTGACCGGAATTAAGCGCCCGTAATGATGATTCCTGAATTGCGGGACCATCTGCCATCGGGTCTGTAAATGGCATGCCCAGCTCAATGATATCCGCACCGGCGCTAGGAAGTCCGTTAAGAATTTCATTAGATATGCTTTGATTGGGATCCCCTGCGGTAATAAAAGTAATAAGACCCGCTCTATTTTCCTTTGTAAGTTTTTTGTACCGTTCTTTAAGGCGTCGCGATTTTTGTATCATAAGGACACCCCTAATGCGTCGGCGACAGTAAATACATCTTTATCGCCTCGGCCGCACATATTCATTACTAGCAAATGATCGCTAGGTAGTTTTGGTGCCAAATTTCTGACAAAGGCCAGTGCGTGAGCGGGTTCTAGAGCGGGTATTATTCCTTCCAGCTTTGTACATAATTGAAATGCGTCTAGGGCTTCTTCATCCGTTGCCCCAACATAATTTACCCTGCCTACATCATGAAGCCACGCATGTTCCGGACCAATTCCTGGGTAATCTAATCCAGCAGAAATTGAATGCGCCTCTGTAATTTGGCCGTCTTCATCTTGTAATAGATATGTCCGATTTCCATGTAAAACCCCTGGAACCCCTGCACTTAGCGAAGCTGCATGCTTGTTAGAACTTAGACCTTCTCCGGCAGCTTCTACCGCATAGATCATTACATCTTCTTCATCGAGAAATTCATAAAATAGTCCCATCGCATTAGACCCACCTCCAATGCATGCAACAAGGGTATCGGGTAGCCGTCCTTCTGCGTCCATCATTTGGTTTTTGACTTCTTTACCAATAATTCTTTGGAAATCTCTAACCATAGTGGGATAAGGGTGTGGCCCAGCAACTGTGCCTATTATGTAATATGTATCATCTACATTTGTTACCCAGTCGCGTAAAGCTTCATTCATTGCATCTTTCAATGTCGCGGATCCGGACGTCACTGGAACAACTTCCGCGCCGAGAAGCTTCATACGAAAAACGTTGGGGGCTTGTCGTTCAATATCAGTTTTTCCCATATACACGATGCATTTCATACCAAACAAAGCACATACCGTAGCTGTTGCTACCCCATGTTGCCCTGCCCCAGTCTCTGCAATAATTCTTTCTTTCCCCATCCTTCTCGCCAGAAGAATTTGACCCATTGTATTGTTGATTTTGTGAGCACCTGTGTGATTCAGTTCATCCCGCTTGAAATAAATTTTTGCACCACCTAGGACCTCACTTAATCGTTTGGCATGATACAATGGACTGGGTCTTCCAACGTAGTGTTTAAGGTAGTGGTCCAGTTCATCCTGAAAAGCGGGGTCTTGTTTCGCAGTGTTATAAGCTTTTTCTACAGTTAATATGAGAGGCATCAGGGTTTCTGCCACATAGCGGCCACCAAACTTTCCAAAATGCCCCTCTGCATCTGGTTGTCCACTTAAGGCGTTGAGTTTTTCGTTTATGTAAGTCTTCATATTCAAATATTAGTTATGGTGGTTTGCCCCTACTAACGGGTTATACCCTGCGGTTACGACAAGGCAAGAACCGTTTCGATAAATGCGTTAATAAGTTTGGGATCTTTCTGACCGGGTCTTCCCTCAACACCTGAAGAAACATCGACCGCACGGGCCCCCGTCGTATTAACGGCCTCTGCAATATTTTCTTCATTAAGTCCACCGGAGAGCATCCAATTATTTTTCCATGGTTGGTTTGCAAATAATTTCCAATCAAAAGAAAGAGCGTTACCTCCCGGAAGTGAGTTCTTAAGATTTTTTGGTGCTTTGGCGTCAAACAAGATTTGATCGGCGATTCCGGCATACTTATCGATTGCTGAAAAATCACTACTAGTTTCAATATGAATCGCTTTCATTACCGGCAACCCGGTAAAATCCTTAATTTTAACCACTCTCTCTGGTGTTTCGTTCCCGTGCAGCTGCAATATATCTAAGGGAACTTGATCAACGATGTCTTTGAGAGGGTCATTAGAAATATCAACAAACAAACCCACCTTTTTAATTTCATTTGGAACTATCCTAGCAAGGATTGCTGCCTCAGAAATTGTTACTGATCGGGGTGAGGGAGGGTAAAAAACTAAACCAACATAGGAAGCTCCTGCCTCTATCGCAGCTTGCATCGCGATAACAGTATTAATTCCACAAATTTTGACGCAAATTGTCATATCGTTAATTCTAGGAGACTGCTATTTCTTCTGAAATTCGTTTAGCAGCGGTTTTTGGATCATTGGCTCGGGTAATGGGGCGCCCTATTACCAGGATATCAGCTCCAGACCTTATGGCATTCTTTGGCGTCATAATTCTTTTTTGGTCATCGGTTGATGACCAAGTTGGTCGAATTCCAGGGACTACCAGCATACAATCTGGGCCCAGCGTTGAACGTAAGGAGACCACTTCTTTAGGTGATGCCACGAGACCATCGACACCAGATTCATATGCGAGTTTACCGAGTTTTAAAACCTGTTCTTCTACATGTGAATTTTGGCCAAGGCGCGCTAAATCATCGCTAACGAGAGAGGTGAGAACAGTAACCGCTAAGATCATAGGGGTTTTGCTTTTGCCTCTCGCTTTTACAGCGGATTTAATCATCTCTATCCCGCCTGATGCGTGGATAGTTAACATATGACATTTTAATCCTTTCGCAGCCTTAATCGCACCAGCGACGGTATTGGGGATGTCATGAAACTTTAAATCTAGAAAGACCCTGTGTTCTAGTTCTAAAATTTCCGAAACACCTGTTGGTCCATTCGCAGTAAAAAATTCCTTACCTAGTTTAATACCGCCAACGGACCCTTTTAGCTCCCGGGCAAGCTTTATTGCTTCCTTTAAATCAGGGGTATCAATTGCACAATAAATTCGTTCGATAGGTTTCATTGCCATTACTATGTTGATTTTGTTAAAGAGTGCGGTACCTCTCGGGGCTTGTTTTTCAATACCATTTCAGCCGCTTCCGCTCGTTTTAGATTATTCCTAACCTTCAATTTTAGACGTAAACGCGATAGCGTTGAAACACCCACGCCGAGTAATAATCCAACAGCCAACGCCCCTAAAACAATCGTGTACAAAGGTGCAGCAGTTGAAAATGGTAGGGGGTAAAAATCAATTATGGTCAGCGTCCTATTAGAAACTGAAAAAATGGCAGCGACCCCTATGATTATTGCGAGCAAAAGTCTAATTAAAATTCGCATCAAGCAGTCTGCAGTATAGTTCCTATCAAAGATGAACTGTAATTTTCTCCAATATTAAAGATATTTACAGCTGGGGTGAGTTGAGACGAACTCTGAGGTCTTTTCCGACCTTGAAAGATGGTACCGATTTTTGGGCAACATGCACTGTTTCTCCGGTTCGAGGATTGCGCCCTATTCGGGACTCCCTATTTTTAACCGAAAAAGCCCCAAAACCGCGTAATTCAACGCGATCACCACGAGATAGTGCGGCAGTCACTTCATCAAATACCGTCGACACTATTCTTTCAATATCACGCTGGTACAAATGCGGGTTTTTTTCCGCTAATAGAAAAATTAATTCTGATTTAGTCATGGGTACCCGTCCCTGTGGACAACTACGAAACTAATTATAAGCGTGCCAGACAGATACTAGGCCGTCAAGGATAAGTCGGTCAGAGATTTGTGATTTTTGTAGAAAAGAGGATGCATAATCCAGCCAGTTTTCTAACCCACGATGGATAGTAATATCGCGAATTGGAGTTGATTTATTTATTTTGATTTCTTTTTCCAGCCAAATCTTTGCCTGTAGTTCATCACCGATTTCGTCAACCAGTCCATTTTTAACGGCCATTCGACCAGTATATAAACGGCCATCCGCTAGAATTCGGACTTTTTCTAATTTTAAATTACGACTTTTGGCTATAATTTGAATGAACATATTATATATGTCGTCTACTAGGCGCTTGGTCGCTTTTCTCGTCTTAGGGGTGAGTTTGGTAAAAGGCGAAGGCTCTGATTTGAGGGGCGTGCTTTTTATAGCTTCAAATTTGACCCCCAATTTTTTCAAAAGTTCTGTTATTTCAGCTGTTTGAAAAATTACCCCGATGGATCCCGTAATTGTTCCTTCGTGGGCAATAATGTGGTTAGCTCCCACTGCTACTAAATAGCCTGCAGAGGTTGCCAACTCGTCCATAATCGCGACAACGGGCTTCTCTCTACGAAATCTATAAAGTGCTTTGTATAACGCTTCCCCCCCTACAATAGTACCACCCGGAGAATTTATTCTAACAATTAGGGCTTTGGCATCTTGATCTCTGAGAACTTTTTCAATTATAGCGAGGCGTTTTGGGTCATTATGGATTAAGTTTTCTATTTTGATGCGCGCTATATAGGCCTCAGAGCTGAAGCTCCCAAATTTGATTATTAGAGCGGCTATGAACATTAATAATGTGACTATAGCTAATGTTCGCCAGAGCAGAATCCGATTCTTTAATCTTTGACGATCAATTAGATAGTCTGCATCCATGGTCTATTACCTGGTCTTCTCATTTAATGGAGGACGTAACAAATGTTTGAGGGTTTATTCCATCATTATGTTTCTTCTTTGGTAGCTTTGTTAGAATCGTTATCCCCAGTCTCTGCGGTGGGTTCTCCTTTCAGGCTTTCTTCGCCATCTGTGTCACCTGTGGCCTTAATTTTTTCAGACACTTTATTTTCTTCAGTATCATCAGTTATCTCAGCATTTTCTGAATCTTCTCCGCCTGCTTTTCGGATTGCTGCTCCGAGTATATCTCCCAAGCTCGCTCCAGAATCAGAGGAACCATAGTGTGCCATAGCTTCCTTTTCTTCACTAATTTCCTGCGCTTTTACCGATAAGGTAAGTTTATGTTCCCGCTTATCTATATTTGTTATCTGGGCATCAACTCTGTCACCAACAGCAAATCTGTCTGGTCTTTGTTCACTGCGCTCACGGGATAAATCTGCACGGCGAATAAAGCCTTGAAGTCCGTTAGAAATTGTTACCTCCAGGCCCCCATCTGTAATGGCGCTTACAGTGCAGGTAACTACCTCTCCCTTTTTAACTTTATTAGCCGCCGTTTCAAACGGATCATCGGTTAGTTGTTTAATACCAAGGGAAATTCGTTCTTTTTCAATATCAATATCCAGCACCCTCGCTTTAACAATACCTCCTTTTGTGTATTCGCTAACAACTTCTTCTCCGGGTTTTTCCCAGGACAAGTCGGATAGATGAACCATTCCATCGATTTCTCCTGGCAGACCGATGAACAAACCAAACTCGGTAATATTTTTGATTTCCCCTTCTATCTCAGCACCAACCACGAAACTTGATTCAAAATTAGTCCATGGATTATCTTGGGTTTGTTTAATACCTAATGAAATTCTCCGTTTACTTTGATCTAAATCGAGAATCATTACCTCAACTTCCTGGCTAGTAGAAATTATTTTGCCTGGGTGGACATTTTTTTTGGTCCAGCTCATTTCTGAAACATGTACCAAGCCTTCCACTCCTGGCTCGAGCTCAACAAAGGCGCCATAATCCGTAATGTTGCTGACCCGCCCAGTAAAAACTCCCTCAAGAGGATATTTAGTCTCGATACTTTCCCATGGATCGGTCTCTAGCTGTTTCATACCAAGTGAAATTCGCTGAGTTTCTGTATTGAATCGAATGACCTGAACATTGACCGTCTGCCCAACGGTTAGTACCTCGCTGGGGTGATTGATTCTTCGCCACGCCATATCTGTCACGTGTAATAGTCCATCGACACCTCCAAGGTCTACAAAGGCGCCATAATCGGTTAAATTTTTGACAATACCTTCAATAACTTGA
>JAYZFG010000019.1:0-26179 GCA_036336885.1 Pseudomonadota bacterium | reverse complement strand
TGGCGCGCCCGGGAAGATTCGAACTCCCGACCCCTAGATTCGTAGTCTAGTGCTCTATCCAGCTGAGCTACGGGCGCATTTATTTTACCAGTCGAGACTGTTTAGTGCTCTAAACCCTTATTTTCAAGCCTTATCAATACTTTGAGGATGTATCACCCCCGATTCAGATTGAAACATAGATTAAACCAAATGTGAATCCGTGACCCAAAGTTGGGTCCCATCTTGGACATTCCACTGGAGCATGAGTGGGGCAATTTTGACCACCCCACCCAAAGAAACACACCCTTCCTCTGATATATAGAAATAGGCAGTGAGGTAAGTAACCTAGAAACTAGGGTCTATCGTCATGTGTTATTCCTCGGTACCCCTCTTATCCTTATGGTTGTTTTTGGCTTAACACCCATGTCAGTTGATGATGAAAAGAATCTTTTCTGCAAAGGAACGTACCTGCTGCCTAATGGAAATTAGGGCTATCATGAAACATATACTTCAAGTTCAAAAGATATCGTTGGTGGGCCCGATTTAAAATCGGTTTGAACGACAGAGTCACTGAGACTCAAACAGCACACATCATAACCCACACCATACCCATCTGACATGAGTTTCCTGAGTCCATTCAGGCTGTTCTATAGAGTGTTTAAATTTACAACGACCCCTTAAAAATTGGTTTGGAGGATTATTAACGAAATGATGAATCAGGTTCCATTCTAGTAAATGACAATTGAATTAAAAAAATCTAACAAATCTCGAATCAATCATTTCAGAAAATCTTGTAATACACCTTGTTTCGCCATAACCCATTGAGTAGTATTTGTTGAATTTAATGTGTTAGTAGGATTTACAAAAACCAGTTCGACGTGTTTTATAATGCGTTAACGATTTTCAATTATCACAATGGGTGAGACCCGTTTCATGGCCCGAGTACTTCCCCGAATAATAGTCGTGTGTTCGACAATCGCATTGTCAGCTTGTTCATTATCAATGGAATCTATGGATTCGATATGGCCGTCATCTTGGTTGGGTGACAATACAAGTTCGTCAGCATCGGTCAGTCAAACACGAACCACAGTTCCTATTGCGCCTTCTAAGGGTGAGAAACGCAATCAGCCACTCATTGGCGCCGCACCCCCTGCCTTGGGTAAAACGAATTTTATTCCTCCAAAAGTAACGCCGGGCAGGGCTACAGGGACGTTTGTAGGACAAAAAGTTGATATGCTTCGCAGCGAGTTGAAACGTATGCGCCAGCAGATCAGTGTACAAAATAATAAACTTCAAAGTATCCGTCGGCTTGCCGCAGCACACTCTGTCGCATATCACAGCGCGATCGCATCAATTAACTCGCGTCTTCAAGTCGGGACAACGCCCGGAAACCCCTTTATGGTTAACCAGTGGAATATCGCTCAAACAGGATTGTCTAAAATTGACAGTGATATTTCTAGTATGAATTCGCTCGCCAACGAAGTAGCCAGTACCAGCAGTATGTCTGCCTATCTTTTAGAGACAACACGTGCTGCATATGGCTTAAGTGGCGCGGTAGAATCAGATCATCGCCAGCTAGCCATTTTAGAAGATGAGGTGAATCGCACCGTCGTTTTAATTGACAGGCTTCTAAATGAATTAAGTGAAGATATTAACCGTCAAACAACATATGTTGCTGCAGAGCGCAGTAATCTCACTGCACTCTCCCTTGCAATTAAAAATGGGGAAGCCTTGGGGAGTAGTCTTTCTAATCGGGCCTACGCCATGTCAAGCTCAGCTACCAATAACTCTTCCACGAATGTTGCCAGCATTGGACCCTCAGGACAAAAACCACTAGTAATTATTCGCTTTGACAGACCCAACGTAAAATACCAGCAGGCGTTATATTCTGCAATCAATCGTGTCCTCCAGAGACGCCCACAAGCTGGCTTTGACCTAATTGCTGTTGCATCTGGTAAAGGGAGTGCCGGACAGGTGACCGTCGCTGGAAACAAATCAAAACGAAATGCAGAAAGAGTGTTAAGATCCCTTGCAGATATGGGGCTCCCATTACAAAGGGTTCGACTATCAGCGATAACAAGTAAAGATGCTAAAACGAATGAGGTGCACCTCTTTGTTCGCTGAATAAATTCATTACCGGATTGATAAATTATCTATCAATCTAGCCGAGCCGAGCCGAGCAGCGCCTAACACGCGGGCGTTGCCCAAATAAGTTTTTAGAGGTTCTAGAGTATCACTGTCACAGACGGTAATGTAATCTACTGCCTCAAATCCCTTTTCTAAAAGCTTTGTTCTCGCAAGTCTACAAATACTCTCGCAGTCCCCTGGTTTAGCTTTCACCCATTCGGCGACCAATTGTAAAATTCTATTCAATTCGGGCGCAATCAGTCGCTCCCTGGGATATAGGTATTTATTACGAGTAGACATCGCTAAAAAATCATTTTCACGAATGATTTTAGCACCAATAACTTTAACTGGAATATTTAAATCTTTTACAAGTTGACGAATTACTAATAATTGTTGGTAGTCTTTCTCTCCAAAAATAGCAATATCCGGTAAGGACTGTAAAAGTAATTTAGTCACCACCGTTGCTACACCTTCAAAATGGCCGGGACGGAAGGGCCCACAAAGACCGGCTGCCAAACGAGAGACTGATACCACCGTAGTGAAATCCTCAGGGTAGACCTCACGGCTGCTCGGACAAAACACTAAATCTGTTCCAACGGAAGTAAGTGCTCTAACATCTTCCCTTTCATCCGCCGGATAAGCGTCAAGATCTTCGTTTTCGCCAAACTGTGCAGGATTTACAAAGATACTAACAACGACTTTGTCACAATGCGACTTTGCCTCTTTCACCAAACTTGTATGCCCTTTATGAATGGCTCCCATTGTTGGAATGAGACCGATAATCAATCCCCCGAGTCGCCAATTAGAAATGATATCGCGTAAATCGGTTACATTACGGACGATGATTTTAGCTTTTGATTTTGAGTTACCGATTTCAGACATTGATATTTAACAGTATGAGAGTCAGAAATATGGGCAAATGAATGCTTGTGCAATAGCGTTCATTTCTTACTGGCTTTGGGGTTAAAACAGTTCACTGCTCCCGGAAAATGCCGTTGCCTAACCTCTTTACTATATGCTTCAGCGGCTTTAGCGACTGCAGGGCCTAAGTCAGCAAATCGCTTAACGAAGCTCGGCGTGAATTCATTGAATAAACCCAACATATCTTCCGTTACTAGAACTTGGCCGTCACAAAGGGCTGAGGCGCCAATCCCAATTGTTGGCACCGCTACGGCATTAGTAATTTCTTTGGCGAGTGGTTCCATAACCCCTTCCACAACTAAGGAAAAAACACCTGCATCAGCAATAGCTCGAGCATCAGAAATTATCCTGGTTGCCTCAGCTTTACCCCTTCCACGCGCTCGATAGCCGCCAAGACTATTTACGCTTTGGGGCATAAGGCCAACATGCCCCATTACAGGAACACCCCGTGTTGTCAAAAACGATATGGTCTCTGCCATCTCCTCGCCACCTTCGAGTTTTATAGCATCGCATCCCGTCCGTTTCATTACTTTAGCAGCATTCCGAAACGCTTGTGATCTACTTTCTTGATAACTTCCAAAGGGCATATCAACAGTAACACAGGCTTTTTGAGAACCTCGGACAACTGCTGCGCCGTGCCCGATCATCATTTCGAGGGAAACATCTAATGTAGACTCCATTCCATAAAGAACCATACCAACAGAATCTCCAACGATAAATATATCGACATAAGGATCAAGAATTGATGCCATAGGAGCACTGTAAGCAGTCAACGCCACCAAAGGTTCGCCGCCCTTACATTTCTGAATCTGGGGTACCGTCATGCGCCCCATTTGTCGATCCACCGCGCTCATTTTTCTCCCTAGAACTTAACAATAATTAGCATAAACAAAATTTCGTGCCCAAACTGGGCACGCTTTTACCTGGAAATCAACACTGGTGAAAGGATTTCCTTGGCGCAAACATATTAATAATCCATAAATGACGGTAGAAAATTACCTTATAACAATTATTACTATAATATCAATTTTATGAAAAACTCATCAACTTCTCTATATACTTTGGGCTTAACCATTTTAACGCTCGTTATTTCGATTGAGATTGCACATGGAGGTGTACCGACTTCCAAGCGATACATGGTCGCTGCAGCCAATCCACATGCCGTTGCAGCAGGACTAAAAATTTTACAGGAGGGTGGGAGCGCAACAGATGCTACAATTGCAGCTCAAATGGTACTAACTTTAGTTGAACCTCAGAGTTCAGGGATCGGCGGCGGAGCATTTCTATTACATTATCAATCGAGTAAAACCCTTCCAAAAGGCGATCCCATTATTGAAGCTTATGATGGTCGTGAAACAGCCCCAAAATCAGTAACCCCAAGTCTCTTTCTCGATAAAAATGGGAAAAAGATACCTTGGAGACAGAGAAAAGCCGGTGGCAAGGGAGTAGGTGTTCCGGGTGTTCTGCGAATGTTAGAACTAGCTCATAAAAAGCACGGCAAATTACCTTGGAAGCGATTATTTGGGCCAGCGATATCCTTAGCTATAAAAGGCTTCAGGGTAACTCCACGTCTAAACGCGCTGATAAAACGGGATCGTCATTTGGCGAATTTTCCGAACACTCGTAAGTTCTTTTACTCAGAAGAAGGTCTAGCACTACCAATTGGACATAGATTGAAAAATCCAGTTTTAGCCGACACTCTGCGTGAAATAGCTGAGAAAGGGCCTATAGCATTTTATACCGGGCCAATCGCTAAAGACATTATGGTCGCTGTAAATTCCACACAACACCTTCCCGGCACAATTACTTTAGCAGATATAAGTGGCTACGAAGCCAAAGTCCGTAAGGCGCTTTGCACACACTATCGAGAATGGAAGGTCTTCGGTATGCCCCCACCGACATCTGGGGGAATAGCCATTAGCCAAATACTAACTATGCTGGAAAGGTTTGATTTGGGCCAAATCCCAGCAGGGTCCGCCAAAGCGGTTCACTTAGTTGCCGAGGCAAGTAAGCTGGCCTTTGCGGACCGAAACCATTATGTAGCAGATTCAGATTTTGTAAATGTACCTGCTTCTAAACTTCTCGACCGGAATTATCTCGTCAGTCGGTCTCAATTAATTTCGCCCTATAAAGTAATCGGAAAAGCCAAACCAGGTATTCTAGCGGATTACTCGGCACCCAAACTAGCCTCAGACTATGGCGAGAATCGTCCAATTTCCACAAGTCATATCAGTGTCGTCGACAATGGCGGGAATGCCGTATCTATGACCACGTCGATTGGAACGGCATTTGGTTCCCGCCTGATGGTACGGGGTTTCATGCTAAACGACGAACTTACGGATTTTTCTCCTTTCCCAAATTTAAATGGACAATTAATAGCTAACCGAGTGGAGCCGGGGAAAAGACCAAGAAGTTCGATGGCACCAACGATTATTACAACGAAAGACCGCAAACTAGTAATGACAATTGGATCGCCCGGGGGCTCAAGTATTATAGGCTATGTCACAAAATCAATCATTGCCGCCCTCGACTGGAATATGACAATGCAAAACGCTATCGCACTTCCTAACTTTGTGAATAAGAATAGAAAAACAGAGTTAGAAAAAGGATCCAATTTAGAAGAGATAGCGCCAGAACTCCAGCGTATGGGCCATAAAATAAAAATCCGAACCAAAACAAGTGGTTTACATGGTATCCGAGTTAGACCAAATGGATATGAAGGTGGCGCTGATCCACGTCGAGAGGGTCTGGCTATCGGCGAATGAAATTGGACGCTGAGTTAATAAAATGAAATCTCTCTCAACCGCATTTGAGGCGATGCCAGCGACCATTCGAGGCGCGATATGGATGATTCTAGGAGGACTTTCTTTAATTCTCCTAGCAATAGTAATAAGGGGTATCCAAGATAAGTTTGACGTTCTTCAAATGATATTTCTTCGGAGCGTTATAAGCTTATTAATCATCTTACCATGGGCCTTACGCCGAAAACCGAAAGAAATTCGTACCAAAAGGTTACCGCTCCATATATTTCGTAATACAATCCATTATTTAGGTAATGTCGGCTGGTTCATTGGAGTGACCCTTGTCACTTTAGCTGACCTACAGGCCCTGCAATTTACCGTCCCATTGTTTACCATCCTCATGGCAATGGTATTTTTGAGAGAAAAGGTAGGAGTTCACCGCTGGATAGCCACTTTCATTGGGTTTTTAGGAGCCCTTATAATAATCCGGCCTGGCTTCGTTGACCTTGGTACAGGAACGATCGCAGTCGTTCTATCAGCAATTTTTTATGCGGCGTCTCAGACATCAACTAAATCACTTTCTAATACAGATTCTCCAAATGCCATCCTCTTTTATATGTCACTGATATTTGTTCCGGTGTCAGCCATCCCAGCATTTTATGTTTGGGTAACACCCGACTGGTCAGATACCATTCCTATTATACTACTGGGCGTTTTCGGATATACTGCTCACGCGTGCATAATTCGTGCCTTTGCCGCAGCAGATGCCAGCTACGTGATGCCATTTGACTTCCTACGTTTGCCAATCGCTGCGGTGTTTGGTTTTTTCCTTTATATGGAATGGCCCGAAATTTGGGTTTGGCTCGGTGGTGGTATAATTTTTGCTTCTACCTATTACATAACCTGGCGCGAGGGTATGATAAAAAGATCGAGAACATAGGCTAATCGATATTCTCTTCGTTAATTAATAGACCGTGTTACAATATGGGGGCAGAAATCGTTAAAGAGGACGAAATGAACCCCATTAATATTAAAAAGTTAGATCACGTTGTATTGCGGGTTACCGACATTGAAAGATCAATTCGTTTTTATCGTGACATTTTAGGGTGTTCGGAAGCTCGTACCTCAAAGAATTTATATCAATATCAGGCAGGCGCCTCCATGATCGATTTAGTCCCAAAAGGTACAGGTGTCAAAGACACCGGTCTTAATTCGAACAAAGAATTTGATAACATGGACCATTTTGCTCTCACTCTGGCAGAATTTGACGAAGACACCATAGTCAAATATCTCGAAAATAATGGTATTCAAGTTGAAAGGAGTGGGCGTCGTTTTGGAGCTGAGGGATTTGGCCCCTCTATATATTTTAAAGACCCCGATGGGAATTTTGTTGAACTAAAAGGCCCTCCGGAAAATGTCTCTTAGGGCTAATATATCAGGACTGTAGAAATGTTAAAAATTATTGGACGAAGTACATCATCTAATGTGCAAAAAGTACTTTGGATTTGTGGTGAAATGGGAATTTCTTTTGATAGGGAAGATTTAGGTGGCCCTTTTGGCGGAAATGACAAACCGGAATATCGTGCCCTAAACCCCAACGGTAAGGTGCCAACAATTATCGATGATGAATTTGTACTATGGGAGTCTAACTCATGTACCCGCTATCTTGCTGCAAAATACGCACCGGGCACACTTTATCCGGACGATTTAACAGCCCGCGCTGATGCTGAACGCTGGATGGACTGGCAAATAGCAACAGTAAGTCCAACACTGGTGCCCGTATTTTGGGGCATGGTTCGCACCGCACCGGAAGATCGGGACCTAAAAGCCATCGAAGTTGCTAGAAAAAAATTGTCCGCAAATATCGCTATAATGGACACTCAATTATCCAATTCAACTTATTTAGCTGGTAATACTTTTACCGTTGGAGACGTTCCGCTCGGTATAACCGCGTATCGTTGGTTCAATATGGAGATTGAACGCGAACCATATATAAACGTTCAACGATGGTATGACTTGTTATGTGACCGACCAGCATTTCAGGAACACGTTATGAACCCAATGGCATAATTGAATGAAGATTATTGGTCGAAAAACTTCCTCTAATGTTCAAAAAGTTCTCTGGTGTTGCGCAGAATTAGGAATCGAATATGAACAAGAGGATGCCGGGCGTGAGTTTGGTGTCGTAGAAACTGATCATTTTTTTAAAATTAATCCTAACAGGAAGGTGCCGGTTTTAATCGATAAAGATTTTGTTTTATGGGAATCTAATGCAATTGTGCGTATGCTTGCTGCAAAGTTTGGTGAGGGAACACTCTATCCAAAAGATATTAAAGCGCAAGCAAGCGCAGCACGATGGATGGATTGGCAGCTTGGTACGCTTGGGCCGGATTTTACAGCCTTGTTTCATGGATTGGTTAGGGATAGACCCGAAGAAAGAGATTGGAAAGCCATTAACACTTCAATTGCTAAAACACAGGTCAATTTAGAGATTTTAGACCATTATTTAGCAAATACAGAATTTGTCGCGGGTGACTATTTGACGATGGGCGACATACCCGTCGGTATATATGCATACCGCTGGTATGAATTCGAAACGATTAAACACAAGCAGCTACCAAATTTAGAACGTTGGTATGCAAACTTACAAATGCGCCCAGCATTTCAGAAGTTTGTAATGGTTGGTCTAGGATGAAATTAACGATACGAATATCAATATTTTATTTGCTTGCTGCATATTTCTTTTCAGCTTCGTAATAGGAGTCGAAACCGACGACCTCTCTAAGATGAGCAAAGTCTGCGAGAGATTCAGGTTTTTGGCCTGACTTAAGTGCTTGTAGTGCAGTTTCCATCGCAGCCAAGGCCGCTTCTATCATAGTCAAGGGATAGAGAGCTATTTTAAATCCCATTTCTTTTAGCACACTCGGCGGCAATAATGGTGTATCACCTTGTTCCACCAGATTCACCATTTTATGCCCAGACACCCCTTCACAAAAACCCCGCATTTCTAATTCATTTTCTGGCGCTTCTAGAAAAAGGATATCAGCTCCCTGTTCTGAAAATGCATTTATTCGCCACATTGCTTCATCAAATCCATCAGTAGCTCGCGCATCGGTTCGCGCCATTATTAGGATATTCGCCCCTTCTTCGCGAGCATCAACAGCCGCGCGGATACGGCTAATTGCCTCTTCACGATCGACAACCTGTTTTCCCCGCGTATGCCCACATCTTTTGGGTGCCACCTGATCCTCAATCATAATACAGCCAAACCCTGCTTGGGCGTATCCTATCACTGTCCGTTTAACATTAAGGGCATTACCGTAACCGGTATCACCATCCCCTATAACCGGTATGGAAACAGCATTACAGATATTACGGCCTTGCTCGAGCATCTCACCATAAGAGATTAATCCTGTATCAGGTAGTCCCAGTCTGCCAGCAGATACAGCAAAACCACTCATAAAGCTCAAATTGAAGCCCGCACGTTCAATTAGACGCGCGGAAAGCGCATCATAACAGGCCGGAGTAACTAAAAGTTCTGGGCCTTCCAAAAGAATACGAAGTTTGTCAGCGCTAGATTGCATGAAGTCAAAAATTTAAGTTGATTTAATTTTACTCATATATTTGTGTCACCACTGACCCGAATTAAATGGAATACAAATAAAACGGCAAACAAAAAGAAAAACAGACCACCATAATAAGCAACGCCATGCCCCGCATTGGCCGCTACAAATAGCCCTCCAACCGCCATTATGGCTGTCACCGCACCCATTATCCAATTTCCTAATTGTTTCATTCTCAAACCTCAAAAAACAACAAAAGCAATATCTGTATACCGTATTATTCAATTCTGTTAAATGACCTATTCAAAACCCGAACAATCTGAAATGATATATTGGTTGGATGTCATAGTAGCAAAACAATGTTATGGAAACAGCTGAGATTATTGATAAATTATGTTGCCGAGTATATTACAAATTAACCAAGAGATAAAAGTAAACGCACAAAATATTTGATACGTTTACTAAATAACGATACCGAAAAAAACTTAACTGCAGCGGACTTATTTATTTCACCAAGAGTGGGATACGGCAGTATAAGCCCACAAACATCTTTAATCTTTAACTTCTTAGAAATTGGTAAGCACCAACTTTGAATAATTTCACCAGCTCTGTCACCAACCATAGTAGCACCAATAATGCTTCCTCTGGTTGTAGTGATAACCTTCAATTTTCCCTCTATTTTGTGGGCTGTTCGTGCTTTATCATTATCGGAAAAATTTGCCTCAAGAACTTTTATATTACCAAATTTTTCACGGGCGGTTTTTTCTGTCAAACCAACCTGTGCCAACTCAGGCGAAGTAAAAGTAACCCGAGGCATAGCAGTATAATCTACCTTGGCGGGGAGCCTGAATAAGACGTTGCGAATTACTATGCCGGCCTGATAACCAGCTAAATGTGTAAAATTAAACCCCTCTGCAGCATCTCCTACTACAAACACACGCTTATTAGAAGTTTGCATTCGAGCATTAGTGGGAATACCCGCAGGCCCAATTTCAATGCCTGCTGCTTCAAGGTTTAAATCATGAATATTAGGTTTTCGCCCTGCCGCGATTAATAAGTGGGTGCCATCAAAACTAAGTTTATTACCGTCTTGGTCCACTTGAATTTTGATCTTATTATCGCTGTTAGTTATTTCTTGAATTATTACATTTTCGTGGATATCTATACCCTCTGTTCTCAGATTTTCTATAACGATCGAACTTAATTCCGGATCTTCGAGGTTTAGGGCATTACGCTGTTCAATCACTGTTACATTTGTACCCAGTCGCCTATAGGCTTGCGCGAGCTCCATACCTATTGGGCCAGCGCCAATAACTAGCAAATGTTGTATTAATTCTTTATGATCAAAAATCGTCTCATTCGTAAAAAATGGAACCTTATCAAGACCACTAATAACTGGCACACAGGGCGTAGAGCCGGTCGATATTACTATACGCTTGGCGAAAATTTCATAATCCCCAGCAACAATACTACGGCGACCACTAAACCTCCCTCGCTCGCGTATAACTCTGACTCCCAATTTTTCAAATCGTTCTTGTGAATCCTTTGGCCTAATCTCTTTAATCACTCGCCGAACGTGATCACGAACCTTTTCAAAGTTAACCACCGGGGTTAACGGCTCAATACCAAACTTTACACTAGCCCGCACATCGTATGCTGCATTACCTGCAGCTATAAAAGCTTTTGAAGGGACACAGCCGTAATTTAGACAATCACCACCCATTTTACCTTTCTCGAGAAGGACGACATCAGCTCCCATTTGAACTGCTCCAGCGGCAAATGAAAGACCACCCGCACCTGCACCGATGACGCAAACATCGGTATCTATTCGTTCATTCATGGGAAATTCCTCAAAAGATTACTTTAGGAACCCGACCGGGTTTTCAACTTTTTATAAAAAAGAGATAGGAGAATAAGCGTCGCCAGGGCAACCAAAGGGATCAAAAACCTCGGCTCAAAGATTATATCAAGATATATCTCTTGGTTCTTTTCCAGAAGAAGACCAAACCGATTCCCTAATATGGAATATATGAAAGCCCCCGGGATAATCCCAACTAGCGTCGCAAATGAATAAACTCTGATTGAAACATTCAAAAAAGCAGGTGCCAGATTTACGAGCCAGAAAGGAAATATAGGAATCAAGCGTAAAATTAGGAGATAAATTAACGCATTTTCCTTAATGTCCTCCTCCAATTTTTTGGGAATACTTCCTATCTTAAAACGAAAAAAATCCGAAAATGCATATCTTGCAGCTAGAAATATAATTACGGCACCAACTGTTGCACCGATTATTGCCAAAATGCCCCCAAGAATGGGGCCAAATACCAAACCACTAATAAAAGTCATTAATGTCGCCCCAGGGAATGAGACTGCAACGACAACAGCGTAAACAACGATAAAAATCAACCAAGCTTTAACACCCAAACCAGTTGCCCAAGCCTTCAGTTCTCCATGATACAATTCAAGTGTCTTTAATTCAAAAAATTGTTGGTAGTCGGAAATTAAAAAGAAGGCCATTACCAAAATCAAAAACAAGATAGGGGTTAATTTTTTTAGGCTCGGAATGTTTATCATAATATCTTTGGGTATTTAGTTATCCATTTGTTTATACAATCTTAAAAAGATTTTTACCCGATGAGATTGGTGTTTTGTATATTTTAATGAGTTGCTTTTTAAACCTTTTATTCGGTTTTCGTAAAAAAAAGCTATTGTCACTGCTCATAACATCATCAATAAAGTCGTTTGTTTAAGAATTCTTTGATAGAAAATAATAACACAAGAATAAAATATATTGACGCAATGAATTGACTTAGCAGCGTCAAAACCTTATACAGCCCCCTCCTTTGAAACAGTCGCCTATTTGCGGAGTTCTAACGTGAAGCGTACATATCAACCAAGCGTGCTCGTACGCAAACGTCGCCATGGGTTTCGGGCCCGTAAAGCCACCGTTGGCGGTCGACGGGTTTTAGCTACCCGTCGTGCCCGGGGCCGCAAACGTTTGTCTGCTTAAGTGATGGGTAAGGCGCCACAGCGCCTGAGACATCGCCATGAATTCCTCCGCGTGGCGCGCGGAGGAAAAAAATGTGCAATGCCAGGTCTCGTGCTTCAAGTACACGAACAACAATCACCGAATCATAGAAAATGCCCGGAAAATATTCGGCTAGGGTTTACCGTAACTAGAAAGGTAGGTAATTCCGTCACTCGTAACCGAGCGCGAAGGAGACTTCGCGCTGCTGCAAGTATCGTGATACAAAAGTATGCAGCTGAAGGACATGATTATGTGGTGATCGGGCGTGCGCTAACGACGAAACGTGATTTTGGTGCATTGGTTGGCGATTTAGAGAAAGCGTTACAAAAACTAGGTAAATGGCAAAAACGAATTGGAGCCAAAGACGAGGGACGTTTAGAACCATGAAATTTCTATCACTGTTATTCAAGGCAATGCTTCGTCTTATAATTCGTTTATATCAGCTAATAATTTCTCCGTTGTTTCCTAACTCCTGTCGGTATCTACCCTCCTGCTCGCATTATGCCACCGACGCAATAACACAGTTCGGCGTATTGCGTGGCAGTTGGCTAGCAGTTAAACGCATTAGCCGCTGTCATCCGTGGGGTGGCTCAGGATATGACCCAGTTATCACCTCAAATAAAGACATATACAGGAAAGCAAAGTAAAGGTTATGGAACAACGCAATCTCATCATGGCCGTTGTAGCCTCAATTACAATTTTATTGGGATGGCAATTCCTTTATGAACAACCCCGGCTCGATAAGGAAATGGCCGCCCGAAAAGCTGCTCAGCAACAGGCTGGGAAAAATAACCCACAAACCAGCCAAAACCTTCAATCAAGCCAAATGACAAAAGGACCAACGGTACCGGCACCGGGACCTCAATCGGCCACGCCAAGCGTTCCGGGAAGCGGAGCCATGATACCCGCCGCCCCGGTAGTGGGAATACCTTTAAAGCCAAAGGGTCCCTCACGCTCTTCTATTATTAAAGGGGCAAAACGCGTCCAAATTAATTCCAAACGTTTGATCGGTTCGATAAAATTGAAGGGGGGTCAAATCGACGACCTAGTCTTTACGAAATATTACGAAACTATCGACCCCAATAGTCCTACAATTACATTGTTGTCGCCAACTGGGGCCGAAAACCCCTATTATGCCCAGTTCGGTTGGGTTGCAAGTGACTCCAGCATCAAGCTGCCAACTTCAGAAACCAACTGGAATACAGATCAATCAACTCTATCTCCTAATAAACCAATTCGTTTATCCTGGGACAATGGCCAAGGTTTAAAATTTATTCGTACCATAACTTTGGACGAAAATTACATGTTCTCTATCACACAATCTGTTGAAAATAACAGTAATAAGGCGGTCACTTTATTTCCTTATGGGTTGGTCTCACGAACTGGGACACCCGAAGTCCTCGGATTTTTTATCTTACATGAGGGTCTTTTGGGTGTATTCAATGGGCAACTTAAAGAAATTGATTACGACGACCTTCAAGAATCAAAGAATATCAGCCAACGAAGTACGGGCGGGTGGATTGGTATTACCGACAAATACTGGCTTACTGCATTAATCCCAAATCAAAAATCTAACATTCAAACTAATTTCCGTCACAACTTGCAAGATAAAGCAGATAAATACCAAGTGGACTACCTCGGAGACGCTAAAACCATAGGACCGGGAAGCTCAGTGTCAGTGAATAATCGATTATTTGCAGGGGCCAAGGAAGTTAAACTCCTCGACGCTTATGAAGAAAAACTGGGAATATCGCGGTTCGATCTTGCAATTGATTTTGGTTGGTTTTATTTCCTAACTAAGCCGATTTTTTACGTTCTAATGTGGTTCGCTGACCACATTGGCAATTATGGCCTTGCAATTCTTTTACTGACCATTTTGATAAAAATCTTCTTCTTTCCGTTAGCAAATAAATCATATCGAGCTATGAGCAAGCTCAAGCAACTGCAACCAAAAATGACAAAAATCCGTGACCGACATAAAAATGACCGGGCAAAAATGAATGAAGCAATGATGCAGTTGTATAAAACAGAGAAGGTAAATCCAGCGGCGGGTTGTTTTCCTATGTTGATACAAATCCCTGTATTTTTCGCACTTTATAAAGTTTTGTTTGTTTCTATAGAAATGAGGCACGCTCCTTTCTATGGCTGGATACAGGATCTTTCTGCACCAGATCCAACATCGATATTCAGCTTGTTCGGACTAATTCCATGGACACCGCCAGAATTCTTACTAATTGGAATTTGGCCTATTCTTATGGGGGTCACAATGTATCTGCAACAAAAACTCAACCCGGCACCAGCGGATCCCATGCAAGCTAAAATCTTTATGTTTCTGCCTTTCATATTTACCATTATGCTTGCGCGCTTCCCAGCTGGGCTCGTGATTTACTGGGCTTGGAACAATATTCTGTCAATTGCCCAACAATGGGTAATTATGCGACGCATGGGAGTTAAGGTGAACCCTTAACCCATATAGCGTCTCAAATTGAGACAAGCGTATGAAACAGAGATCAAAGGATAATTCTGAACAGAAGCTGCATGAGTTCAGCCGTAAGCTCTTTGCAGAGAAATGCCTGTTTTTTGCGGCAGCAACCAGTATAGAACATTTACCCTCGCCTGATTTACCTGAAATAGCGTTTGCGGGACGATCCAATGTTGGAAAGTCAAGCCTTATAAATGCCTTAACAAGACGAAAATCATTAGCGAGAACCTCTCGAACGCCGGGACGTACGCAGCAACTCAATTTTTTTAATTTGGGTGATCGTGCAACCTTGGTGGACATGCCGGGTTATGGCTATGCACGAGCCTCGAAGTCTCGGATCAAATCCTGGACAGACCTCATGCATGATTATTTAAAAGGAAGGGTGACGTTATGTCGTTTATGCTTGTTGATTGATTCACGGCAGGGTATCAAGGCCTCTGACGAAGCGCTTATGAACGAGCTCGATCAAGCGGCAGTTGTGTATCAATTGGTTTTGACCAAAGCCGATAAAGTTTCGAAGACAGTTCTTTCCAATATTTCGAGGAACTTTGAACCAATGCGTAAAAAACATCCAGCAAGTCACCCGGAAATAATTGCCACGAGCTCTCGAACAGACCTTGGTATTATGGAACTTAGGACTTCACTCTCTGTACTGGTCGCGCCTCGTCAATTCAGATAAAGTGCCGCCCGTTTAACAAGTGATAAATCGATGACAGTATCAAAGCTAAAGAAATATAATGGGCAGGGCCCCGCCAAAACCCAGCTTGAAAAAGCTAGAACTCTTTCACAAGCCTTGCCCTATATGCGCGCATATGCTGGCAAAACCTTCGTGGTCAAATATGGCGGCCACGCAATGGGTAATGTCGAGCTCGCCAAAAATTTTGCCCAAGATATTGTTTTATTAAAACAGGTTGGTATTAACCCTATTGTTGTTCATGGTGGTGGCCCCCAGATTGGGGCAATGCTTGAAAGACTCAAAATAAAAAGCTCTTTTATCGACGGCCTTCGAGTTACGGATGCCGCTACAGTTGAAGTCGTTGAAATGGTGCTTTCAGGTAGTATTAACAAGCAAGTTGTTGGCCTAATTAATGAAGCCGGCGGCACAGCTATTGGGCTTTCGGGTAAGGATGGAAACCTGCTTCAAGCAAAAAAACTAAAACGTAATAAGCGAGATCCCGACTCTAATATTGAGAAGGTCGTGGATTTGGGCTTTGTAGGAGAGCCTTCTGTTATCAATGCCAAGGTTCTGGAAGAACTGACGTCATCAAATGTTATCCCTGTAATTGCTCCCTTAGGAATTGGCCCAAAAGGAGAAACACTCAACATCAATGCGGACACGGCCGCTGGGGCAATCGCAGCAGCTGTGGGTGCATCCCGGTTATTAATGCTTACGGACGTCAAGGGTGTCTTGAACAAAAAGGGTGTTTTAATATCAGAAATGTCTTCCGCCCAGGGACGTGCTAATATCCGAAATGGGACAATAACAGGGGGTATGATTCCCAAAACAGAGACATGTCTTCACGCTGTAACAGGTGGCGTTGAAGCAGGCGTAATTTTAGATGGTCGCGTACCTCATGCTCTAATTCTGGAAATTTTTACAGAACACGGCATTGGAACGCTTATTCGGAAAACGTCTAAACACTATAGAAAGCGAAAAGTAAAGACCTGAGCCAAATGGCTAAAAATACATTAATACGATCTAATCAGGCTGTGATCTTTGATCTCGACGGCACTTTGGTCGATACTTTACCCGATCTCCAACATGCCCTGAACCGTGTGTTAAAAGAGGAAGGGCTAGAAGGACTGCAACCCGAGGAAGCGCGTTTATTGATCGGCGGTGGTGCGCGCAACCTTATAGATCTTGCATTCACTAAACGAGGGATCGACGCTGACAAAAATGTTATCGACGAAGGTTTCAATCGCTTTGTTGAATATTATCGTATGGAACTAACAGTTCGATCAAAGACCTTTCCTGGGGTCTTAGATAACCTGGTCAATCTCGCTAAAAATGGGGTCGGTTTGGGTGTTTGTACAAATAAACCTCAAGACCTTGCGGAACAAGTCTTGGAGGAATTACAAATCCGGCACTTCTTTGGTAACGCTGTTATCGGTGGAGACGCATTGCCCGTAAAAAAACCAAGCCCCGCGCATTTACTTGCTGTTATAGAGAAAGTCGGACGAGATCCAGAGAACTCCTTTATGGTAGGAGATAGTGAGACAGACGTTGGCGTTGCCCGAAACGCTGGGATACCCATTATCGTTGTAAACTTCGGTTATACAAAGCTAAAGCCAGAAGAATTAAATGCTGACAGCGTCATTTCGAATTTTGATGAGCTACTGTCTACGCTTATTTCCCTGGGATTTCATTGAAATTTAAACACGCCACGCTATATACGTAATCATGAAAAAATAAGAGGTTGCCCGAGCAGGAATTATAATTACAAAAATCTCAGACACAGCGTTTTTTCTATTACGCGGGTATGCTTCTCAAATTTTAAGAGACAATTCTATATGAACCAGCCAGTTATCATCCAACCACAACAAGTCCAAACATGGATTTTTGACCTAGATAACACCCTTTACCCTGTTACAAAACAGCTATTAGAACATATAGACCAACACTTGGGTAATTTTGTCGCAAAATATCTTGGAATTAGCCGAGAAGAGGCTCATAAAGTACAAAAAACATATTTCAAGAAATATGGCCTAACTCTTCGGGGCCTTATGCTAAACGACGGTTTGGATCCAGAAAAATATTTCGAAGAAATGACCCCGATGGACTTAAATGAAGTACATCCGAATCCAGCACTTGGTGCTAAAATATCTGACCTTGAAGGCCGTAAGTTTATTTATACCAATGCGTCGGCACAGCATGCAAAATTAGTGCTAGATCGAATGGAATTCGATCCAAACACTTTCGATGCAATTTTTGATATTGAGGCGGCAAATTATATTCCAAAACCTGCAATTGAGAGCTACCAGTTACTTTGTGAGAAATATACCATAGATCCAACTTCAGCGGCCATGATTGATGATATTGCGCAAAATTTAGTGCCTGCTGCAAAGATGGGTATGTTGACTATTTGGAAAAATTCTGGTGCTGAATGGGCAAAAAATATCGAGATTGAAAACCATATCAATTACGTCGTAGAAAACCTAGAAGACTGGTTGCAGTCGATTAAAGAACATCACAAAATTTAAAGTTTGATGCTTACTAGAGTTGACAGAAAATTAGGTCCAACTATGGTGCTGGCACCGAAAATTAAGAAGTCTTGAGCCAAGATTAGGTAACGAGAAAATGAATAACATTGAACTGCAATCTATAATTGATAAAGCTTGGGAAGAACGGGAAAAGATATCACCTAAGACTACAGGTGATGTACGAAGTGCGATTGAAACCGCTCTGGATGGCCTTGATTCGGGAGAATACCGGGTTGCACATAACTCGGAAGGAAAATGGCTGGTAGAACAATGGCTGAAGAAGGCCGTGTTACTCTCATTTCGATTGTTTGATAATGCACCGATGCCCGGTGGCCCAACTGACCCTGATCGCGGTGAGTCATCGTGGTTTGACAAGGTCGCTCCAAAATTCGCCGGGTGGGACGACAATCGTTTTCGAAAAGCCGGGTTTCGGGCGGTTCCTAATTGTACGGTTCGCCGCGGATCTTATATAGCTCCTGGTGTTGTCCTTATGCCGAGTTTTATAAATATTGGTGCTTATGTAGATTCTGGCACAATGGTAGATACCTGGGCGACTATAGGATCGTGTGCACAGATCGGTAAAAATTGCCATATTTCGGGTGGTGTTGGAATTGGCGGTGTGCTTGAGCCACTGCAAGCTGAACCAGTAATTATAGGTGATAATTGTTTTATCGGAGCCCGCTCTGAAGTCGCCGAAGGTGTTATCATTGAAGATGGGGCTGTGTTGTCTATGGGTGTATTTTTAGGGGCTTCTACAAAGATTATCGATCGCGCTACCGGTGAAGTACATATGGGTACTGTCCCCTCATACTCTGTTGTTGTGCCAGGCTCGACTGGTGGCCGTAAATTACCTGATGGCACTCCAGGACCGAATTTATACTGTGCCGTAATTGTTAAGAGGGTAGATGAAAAAACCCGCTCGCGGACATCGATCAACGAACTGTTACGCGATTGAGTAATATAATAAACGCCCTAGACCTGGCAAAAGAACTCATTCGTTGCCCGAGTGTGACTCCAGCCGACGAAGGAGCTTTAGATGTATTACAGTCTTCACTCGAAACTCTCGGTTTTACTTGCCACCGCATGACTTTCACTGAAGAAGGCACGCCGGACGTTAGTAACCTGTATGCCCGGTTAGGCTCTGAACAGCCAAATTTTTGCTATGCAGGTCATACTGATGTCGTGCCCGTGGGTAATGAAGCTAACTGGACTGTTGACCCCTTTGGTGGTGAAGTAATTGAAGATGTTCTTTATGGGCGCGGTGCAACAGACATGAAAGGCGGAATAGCATGTTTTGTTGCTGGGATGTCCCAATTCTTAGAAAAACGGGCGGGTATATTTAAAGGTTCAATCAGTCTCCTGATAACCGGAGATGAGGAAGGCCCTTCCATTAATGGAACGCGAAAAGTTTTAGAATGGATGGCTGATCGAGGCGAAACTATAGACGTCTGTATCGTTGGAGAACCAACCAACCCAACAAAATTAGGGGAGATGGTCAAGATAGGTCGCCGTGGATCAATTTCTGGTTGGCTCACGGTACGCGGAATGCAAGGACATACCGCGTACCCCCATTTGGCTGATAATCCGCTACCACGTCTAATCTCTATGCTAGAATCGATTACGTGTGAACCCCTGGACAACGGTACGGATCATTTCCAAGCTTCTAACCTTCAACTTACTACTATTGATGTAGGTAATTCGGCCACAAATATTATTCCGGGAGAAGCACGAGCGGCATTTAATATCCGTTTCAACGACCTCCACACCAGTGAATTTCTTATTTCTTGGCTCAAGGAAAAATTTAACGCGGTTGGTGGTGATTATGATGTCGAATTTCAGGTTACCGGTGAAGCTTTTTTAACACCCCCGGGCAAACTCAGTGACATACTCTCAAAGGCTATAGAAGAAGAAACAGGTATTAAACCGGACCTAAGTACGACTGGTGGTACCTCTGATGCACGTTTTATAAAAGATTTTTGTCCTATCGCAGAATTTGGCCTGATAAGCCAAACCATGCATAAAGTAGATGAGTGCGTGTATTTAGCAGATATTGAAAAGCTTACCGATATATATAATAGGGTATTAGATAGTTACTTTAACGAATGATAAGTTTTGGTGAATTACGCCAAGCCATCTCTGGTGTTGTTTTACTAGCTCGTTTTAACCCGCAAGGCCTTACCCATTTCGATAATAACGTAAAAGCTTTTTGGCGATCATATTGGTCAGCAATTTTTGCTCTTCCGCTTTATATCGCTCTTGTTCTAATGCGAACACCAGATTCTGTGATCTTGGTGGGGTATTTAAGTACGGTGATAATTTACGGGACGAGCTATGTTTTAGGTTGGTTCACTATGCCATTCGCGATGTTTTATGTATGCCGCGTCATAGATCGTGAAGACAGATTTTTTCAGTATTTTGTGGCGTATAATTGGGCCACATTGATACAAATAGGATTTATGGTTCTAATTATAATTGGCATCCAATCGGGAATCTTTCCCAAAGAGTCAGGCGGAATTTTTATCTTCATAACCATCTCTATAATTTTACTCTATCAGGGCTATATTGCTCGCATAGCTTTGATGATCAGCAGATTTGGAGCATGCGGTGTCATTTTATTAGACCTCACGATTGGGGTGATGATCGAAAGTTGGGCCGCAAACCTATTGTTAGGTCAAAATATATTCGGCGGGTAGGTTATTTGAGTTAAAAATAGACCTTCAGGCGGTGCTGTTGGACCACCTTGTTTACGATCACAAGCTTCAAGAGCGTCACTAATATCGTCTGCGGTCCATTTACCTTCCCCGACTAATCTTAAAGTCCCTACAAAATTTCTGACTTGATGATACAAAAATGACGGGGCACTAGCGGCAATTTCTATTAGCTCACCAACGCGGTTTACATTGATTGTGGTTAAAGTTTTTACTGGTGATTTTGCCTGACAATGGCTCGCACGAAAGGTAGAAAAATCATGTTTGCCAATTAACCTTTGTGCTGCTAATTGCATCGAACCTGTATCAAGAGGAGTGGAGACATGCCACGCCAAATGCCTCTCAGTAGTGAGAGGGGCTCTTCTATTTATAATACGGTAAATGTATGACCGTGCTTGAGCTGAAAATCGAGCATGAAACCGGTTAGAAACGGCTTGAGCTTTTAAAACCGAAATGGGACTAGGCCGCAAGTGAGCATTCAGCGCATCTCTCACTGTACTACCGACCGTTTCGCGTATTATGTCAACATGTGCAACCTGCCCCAATGCATGGACGCCAGAATCGGTGCGACCACCACCTTGGACTAAAGTTTTTTCCCCGCAGAATGCTTCAACAGCTTCTTCCAATTCCTGTTGAATGGATGCCCCCGTCTTTTGGCGCTGCCATCCTACATAATTAGTCCCCTCATATTCGATAGTTAAACAGTAGCGAGTCATAGAGACCTTAATTTGTTAGGCCCAAAACCTGACCTACCGGAAGATCGTATCCGCGTAGGAAGGATTGTGCATCAATTGCTGATTTCCCGGGTCTTTGCATCATCAGAGGACGAAGAGAACCAACACCACAAGCTATTAATGGTGATTTATCTAAGACTGTTCCTGCTTCACCGGATATTTTTGAAGTCTCTGCTGATAAAATCATAATTCGTTCGCCATTATGTTCAAACCAGGTTCCGGGCCAAGGGTTTAAAGCGCGGATCCGACGTTTTATGTCGGTGGACGAATGCTGCCAATTAATAAGCCCTTCATCCCGCCTGATCTTTTTAGCGTAAGATGCTCCTTCATCGGGCTGGGGCGTTGATTTGATATTTCCTGCCTCAATTTCTTTAAGAAACGTACAAATTGTATGAGCCCCTAATTGTCCAAGTTGATTATGCAATATCTCGGCTGTGGTATCAGGATTGATCGGAATACGTTCTTTTTTAAAAATGGGACCTGTATCTAAACCTTCATCCATCTGCATAATAGATACACCGGTTTCTGTATCACCAGCTATAATAGCCCGCTGGATGGGGGCCGCCCCGCGCCAACGGGGGAGTAATGATAAGTGTATATTAACGCAACCAAATTTGGGGGCAGCTAATATTGCTTTAGGTAAAATAACTCCATAGGCCATTACGACGGCAATATCAGGATTAAGGTCGGAAAATACTTTTTTTGACTTCAAAGTATCAAAATTTTCCGGTGTTACTACATCGATCCCATTTTCCAATGCGAAGGAATGAACGGGAGACTGTTTCAGGCGTTGGCCACGTCCGGAGGGTCTGGGCGGCTGACTGTACACACAAACGATTTGATGTCCCACTTCAAGGAGAGCAGCAAGTGAAGGTACAGCTATTTCTGGGGTCCCCATAAAAACAACACGTTTATTAGTCATGAGGTTAAATTCAACGCCCCGCTTTTTTGAGTTTTTTCATTTTTCGCAAGATTATGTTTCGTTTCAATACTGAAATCCGATCAACAAATAACTTGCCATCAAGATGGTCCATCTCATGTTGGATGCACGTGGACAAAAGGCCTTCAGCATCAATTTCCTTTGTTTCGTTATTGTAATCAAGATATCGAATACAGGTCCTAGAAGGCCTTTCTACTTCTGCATATTGCCCCGGAAATGACAAACAGCCTTCATCAAATTTAACTAATTCATCTGATCGCTGAATTATTTCGGGATTTGCCAATTGCACAGGTGCCCTTTCAACGTTTGGGTCAGAGACATCAACCACTATAACGCGCTTGTGAACAGAGACTTGTGGTGCAGCAAGACCAATACCAGGGGCGTCGTACATAGTCTCCAGCATATCATCCATCAAGCTCCTTATTTGATCGTCAACCTCACTAACCGGCAAACAACGCTTCTTAAGTATCGGATCAGGAGCTTTTATAATTGTAAGAATTGCCATCTCGCCAACCTCACCTCCATATAGCGTAAGAAAAGATTAGGTATGACGAACCACACTACAGGTCAAGAACAGAGCACGGTATTAGACAATCAGTTGATTCGCATTTGCCATGGTATATTTTGACCATTGACGCCACTTATTCCAAAAGAGTAGTGGAAGGTTTTCATATGGACTTAATATCAATTTTTGTCATTGTGGTCGGCGGTATACTTGTAACAGGCCTGACCGTTTTATTATTACGTAAACCCCAAAATACGTCTAACCATCAAATAGAATTAATTGGTCGTCTTGCGCAAATGGCTGAGGCTAATGCAGCACAACAAGCTCAGCTGTCCGAGAGATTACAAGCGCAAGAACGTGCCTTAAGTAAAACTTTAGAGGATCGCCTAACCGCGCTGTCAAAACGCGTAAACGACAATTTACAGGAAAGTTCGACAAAAACTGGGGAAACGATGATAAAATTGCAAGAGCGTCTAGCCGTCATTGACGCTGCACAAAAAAACATAACTGAACTATCAAGCCAAGTCGTAGGCCTGCAAGATATATTATCAAACAAACAGGCTCGCGGTGCTTTCGGCGAGATACAACTACAAGACCTTGTAAGAAGTGCACTACCACCGTCTTCATTTGAATTTCAGTTCACATTAAAAAATAGTAGACGTGCGGATTGTCTCATCCACTTACCTAATCCTCCAGGTGCAATAGTCATAGATGCGAAGTTCCCACTGGAAAGCTATCGAGCACTACTTGGGGCAAAAGATGAACTAGGTCGTACTGTTGCGAGCCGACAGTTCATCTTGGATGTAGGAAAACATATAAATGATATTGCTGAACGCTATATCATCCCAGGGGAGACAGCAGAATCTGCTCTTATGTTTTTACCGTCGGAAGCGGTCTATGCCGAGCTGCACGCTAATTTTACCAAGACAGTCGAATTATCATATTCGAAAAAGGTATGGATCGTCTCGCCCACAACCCTAATGGCAACCCTTAATACTGTCCGGGCTATTCTCAAGGACGCGAAAATGCAGGAGCAAGCAGGCCTCATTCAGACTGAAGTAATGAAAATGCTTAAGGATCTAGCGAGGCTTGATCAACGTGTCGACAACTTAGAAAAACATTTTGGACAGGCTGAAAAGGATTTGAAAGAAATTCGTACCTCCACGGAGAAAGTCTCCAGGAGTGGTGAACGTATAACTGAGTTAGAATTCGGCGAAAATACCTCTGATGACAACAATCTTGGGCAAAGAAAGACGGATGGTATTACCCTCATTGATCAAGCGTACGAATAAATTACTCCGTCCCACAGTTAATAAACGTTAATCACTTAAATCACACGGCGAGCCTTCAACGCTGCCGACAGAGTGCCGTCATCAAGATAATCTAGTTCACCTCCCACCGGTACCCCATGAGCTAATTTTGAGATTTTTACTTTACTACTCAATAACCGTTCGGCTACATAATTGGCTGTCGTCTGCCCATCAACAGTAGCGGATGTGGCCAGAATTATTTCATCAACATCTTTAGAACTTGCGCGAGTCAACAGGCTCGCGATAGATAAATCTTCAGGCCCGACCCCATCCAATGCGGACAGTGTTCCCCCCAGGACATGATAAAGCCCCTTGTAGGACGATGTTCTTTCAAGGGCCCAAAGATCAGCAACATCTTCTACCACACATATGACAGAAAAATCGCGTTTAGAGTTTAGGCAAATTGAACAGGGATCAAGAACATCAATATTGGAACAAATATTACAGGTTTTGATTTCACTGGCGACGTCGTATAGAGACTTAGTCAGAGGCACCATCAAACTTTCTCGTCGCTTAATTAAAAATAATACAGCCCGTCTCGCAGACCTCGGTCCTAATCCCGGCAGACGGGCCACCAATTTAACAAGGTCATCAATTCCACCAACTGCCATTAAAAAAAACCCCTATAAAACAACAATGGAATAAAATCAAATTGGTAAATTAAAACCAGGGGGCAGGTTAAGACCACCAGTTATTTTGGACATTTCCTCAGATACACGGACTTCAACCTTTGCTTTAGCATCGGAAAATGCTGCGACGATAAGATCCTCAACGATTTCCGAATCATCGGCGTTGAATAGTGAAGCATCAATATGCAGACCAAGCATTTCGCCCTTACCATTGAGCGTTACAGATACCATTCCGGCGCCGGAAGTACCCGAAATTTGGAGATCAACCATTTTTTCTTGCATCTCTTGCATTTTCGTCTGGACTTCCTGTGCCTGTTTCATCATTTGGCCGAGGTTTTTCATAACATTGCCTTTTTAAATTTTATGGTTTTATTAATTTAATCTTCCGGTTCTTTAGTATCATTTTCCAAATGGTCTTCCGTTCCTTGTTCGATAACAGCCTCAACGGTTGCCCCAGGAAACGTTTTTATGACCGCTTGAACTAGAGGATGCTTAGTTGCCCTGTCTAGCTTAGCCGCTTTTGATATCCGATTTTGTTCTTGAAGTGTTGGGTCGCCTTGTTTATCTGACAAGCTCACCAGCCATTGAGTGCTGGTCCATTCGGTGAGAAGACTGCTCACGCGCGTTGCCAAATCAGGTGGCGCCTGTGGCTCCGTCCGTATAGCTATATGGCCAACTTCAAACCGCACCAGATGAACCTGATTTAATAGAATAGAATGTAAAAATGCTTCTCGTCGTTCCGCAAACATTGCGACAATATCTTCAAAGGTCTGACTGGCTGTCGGTAACGGCTTTTCCTTAATCGGCACTGCCAATTCTAACTTATCTTGTGTATCTAAATCATTTTCGTCTTCAACTTGTCGAGAAATTGAATCGGGCTGCGTTATGGTTGCAACTTTCAGGACCCCGGAGTTGTCAGATACTCCAAGACTTTGTGAGGGTGTATCGAGTACACTTCTGTTTACTCCTTCCATTCGCACACCAACAGAAGGTTCATTTTTATCTTTGTCTTCTAATTTCCGGATCAAATCGGCTGGCGTTGGTAAATCTGCCATATAAGTAAGTCTGATTAGAACCATTTCTGCTGCCTGTGATGAATTAGAGAGGCTCTGTAATTCATCAATTCCCTTTAACAAAAGTTGCCAAGTACGGCCAAGTATTGGAACTGATATTGATTCGGAGAGTTTAAGTCCCCTATCACGATCTATTTGAGCAACACCTGGTCCTTCGGCCGCAGCAGGAGAGAGCTTTATGCGTGTCAACCACTGTGTACGCTTTATGAGATCCTGAAGAACTACGATTGGATCAGCT
>JAYZFG010000018.1:0-69243 GCA_036336885.1 Pseudomonadota bacterium | reverse complement strand
GTACGCCGTAAAATCTGCCCCACCACTCTCGGCAAGAACCTTCGTAATCGCCGCCGTCAAGGTCGTCTTACCATGATCAACGTGTCCAATCGTGCCAATATTGCAATGCGGCTTCGTACGCTCAAACTTCTCCTTCGCCATAATAATATCCTTTTAATTTTGGGTCGTCATATATTCATTAAACCATTACAACAAACATTTTTTAAGAACTTATTTACTCCGCTGATGGAGCGGGCGAAGGGAATCGAACCCTCATAACCAGCTTGGAAGGCTGGGGCTCTACCATTGAGCTACGCCCGCATGAAGCTAGTATTGTTTAATCAATGTCTGTGAAAACCCTTTCAAACAAATAAATTTAAATTCCACTTTATACCTTAACACCCCTCCAAATCCTATTGGATGGTGGAGGGGGTTGGATTCGAACCAACGTAGGCGTAAGCCAACGGGTTTACAGCCCGTCCCCTTTAGCCACTCGGGCACCCCTCCTAGTTCTAACCCAGCCAAATAGAAGAATCAGCGAGCAAATACGGGAAATTAGGCCTACTTGTCAATGTCCTATATCAGCTAAAATAAAACTCTCTAGACCTCAACAAGACCAAACCACAATCGGAAGATTTGCATTACTGTTCAATTACGGCGCAATATAGAAGGGCCAAATGGGAAGTGCAAGGAGAACTAAGCCATGGCAGGAGGGCGCTCACGAAACCGTAAAAAAACATTATCAAGACAAAAATCTGCGGATATTTGGATCTACGGCCACCATGCGGTATTAGCAGCAATAAATAATCCAAATCGAGAGACTAAACGTGTCCTCCAAGCTACCAGCAGCCAATTCGATGGAACACTATATAACTCAATCGCTAACGTAAAAATTGAAGTCGTCTCATCAAATCAACTGGAATCTATATTACCGTCGGGTGCCGTTCATCAAGGTATAGCAACTTTAGTTAAGGAGCTCCCATCGGTAACCCTTGATGAGATCTGCACTCAGGCGCGAACTAAACGCCGAGGAGTGGTCGTAATTCTCGATCAAGTGACAGATCCACGCAATTTAGGTTCCATCATTAGGTCTGCTGCTGTTTTTGGAGCCCTCGCGGTAATAGTCCAAGAACGCAATTCACCAAAGATTAACGGGGTTATCGCGAAAGCGGCTTCGGGCGGTGTTGAAAAAGTCTCCGTGGTTAGAGTAACAAATATAACGCGTGCTATCGAAAAACTAAAATTAAACGGGTTTTGGTGTGTAGGATTAGAATCTCAGGGAGCTAATGAAATTGACTATTTTATGCCTCAAAATTTAACTGCAATTGCATTAGGTGGAGAAGGGGCAGGCTTGAGACGTTTAGTTAAAGAAAATTGTGACGAGCTAATAAAAATAAAAGGGAATGGTCCAATTTCGAGTTTGAATGTATCCAACGCCGCTGCCGTCGCATTATTTGCCCTCACAAAGAAAATTACAAAGTAATTATAATTCCAATGGACCCAAAAACTAAATTTGGAGAACTCCTAATTGATTTTGAAGTTATTGCTAAGGAACACGGGTTGGCGCGACTTACGGCCGGTGAAAAAATTTTAAAGACGTTAAAGTTGATCGAGAACAACAAGATAAAGGATGCCCAGTCACTTTTGGACCAGCCTTCTGGCGAAATTCCTTCTCCAATTTACGTACTAAAGGGAGTTTTAGGGAAGCTGCAAGATGACGATAGTTCAAGCAAATATAATTTTAGAATGGCAATTAACGCCACGGAAGCAACCGCTGAAATACTTTGTTTAAATGGGGATTTTTCTTATTCTGCTGACTTTTTAGAAATCGCGATCAAATCATACAATAGGTCAATCGAAGTTTCCCCACTGAATAGTAAGGCATTTTTAGGGCGGGGCCTCACATATTCAAAAGCCGGGGACGTCACCGGCGCAATAGATAACCTTTTGCGTGCTACTGTTTTAAACCCTGAATCTGACAAGGCACACATCGCTCTCGGCGACGAATATCGTACCGCAAACATGACTGATTCTGCTTTAATGTGTTATCGGACAGCCCTAAAATTAGATCCTAAAAATTCCGCCGCACTATCAGGAATGGACCAAACTCTCGCATTAGTATTGCCGCATTGGCATGCCTCAATGTTAAACGATAAAGAACGCAATAATGCCTTTGATGATGCGATTAGTGCTGCAGTTAAACCAGGATCATTGGTTCTTGATATCGGAACAGGGACCGGGCTTCTTGCAATGATGGCAAGTCGCGCTGGAGCAAAACATGTTTTAGGCTGTGAATCTGTAGGCATTTTAGCAGAAATAGCTACCAAAATTATAAACCAAAATGGGTTTGAAAATAAAATTTCCATTATCCATAAACACTCAAATAATTTGAAAGTTGGAAGGGACATTAATGACAAAGCAGATATTTTAATTGCTGAATTGTTCGACACGGGGTTATTAGGAGAGAATGTTATTCCCACGATTAATGATGCAACCCAAAGACTTTGCAAACCTGATGTCACAGTCATTCCCAATGGTGCGAAAGTTTACGCAATGCCGATAGAAAGTGAAGAAATTTACTGGGAATCCCGCGTTGAAAACGCCGCTGGATTTGATATTCGAAATTTCAATCAATTACGACCAAACATCTATTTGCAAACTAGTTTATCTCAATATAAATGGCGTATGCTTAGTGAGCCAATTCAGGTTTTTGAATTCGAATTCCCTTACCTTAAATCGGCGGATAGGTCGAAAAAGTATAACGTTTATCCTAACAGTGATGGCACAGCGCACGGAATTGTATTTTGGTTTGACCTTCAACTTAGTGAAAATATCTCGCTGTCCACCTCCCCAGCAGCCAAAGAGACCCATTGGAAACAATCTATATACACTCTAACGGAGCCATTAGAGGTTAAGCAAAACGAAGTAATAAAACTCCATGCCTCCCACAACCAATCAAAGATCACTCTTAGTTTAGAAACCTAAATAATCCATCAACTTGCAAATGCCGGTGCTATTTCTTCTGCAAACCAGTGCATTTGGTCTTTTACCAATTGATGCGGCTTCCTCCCAACATTGAAATACAAAATCACCTCGTCAATTCCTGCCTCTTGTATTTTCTTTAAACTTTCGATGATCCTGGATGGCGACCCAATAAGGATGGAACGATCTGATAAATCTTCTTTTTTTGTATTTCGTAGAATTTCGTTAATTTTAAGAAAATAGTGCATTGTAGGGGGCATTGTTTTTGGGTCGTCTGGAAATGCGCGAAGCACACAATTCTGAAAATAATCTATTTGATATTGCCTTCCACGATCTTCTTCCTCTTCCGTATCGGCAATATAAATAAAGTAACTGCACATTGCTCGTCCAGGCTTTTTCCCCTGAGCGACTACTGCCTCTCGATAACTGTCAACCGCCTCTTTTAAACCACCAAATACCATTGCTGCTGCAAATGGGGCATAAATGATATTAAAACCATGACGCGCTGCCATTTCTACTGAAGTTCTTGAAAATGACCCAACATAAATTGGAATAGGGTCTTGAACAGGTTTAGGAGTAATCTCCATATCTTTTATTTGATAATGATCACCTTGATGAGACCATACTCCGGGTTCGGTCCAAGCTTTTTTCAAAACAGTAAGGCCTTCTTCAAATACTTCCGCAGAGGTCATGAAATCTGCCCCAAAAGGTATATATTCGGCTCGGTCATAACCGCGACCACAGGCGTAATCAACTCGCCCCCCTGAGATAAGGTCTAGAGTTGCCCACATTTCCGCAACGTGGATAGGATGATGAATGGGTAACACGTTAACTGCAGGGGCTAGACGTATATTGTTTGTTTCTGGAATTATGCTTGCTAGCAAAATATCAGGTCGTGAGTTTACGCCCAGTCGATCAAAATGATGCTCACCAATCCAAGCAGAGTGATACCCAAGCCGATCAGCGAGGATAGCCTGCTCCCGGATTTCAAGTACAAATTGTGACGATGTTCGAGGGTTGTCTGGGTAATGGTTATCGGAAAGAGTGAAATAGCCAAACTTCAAAATTGTCTCCTGAAGGTGTCTTTGGTGATTTTGATATTATTATATTTCAAAAATAAAAGGCTTTTAAAACTAGTTTTTATACTTATTGATCAGGATAAAGCATAAGGCACTTGCTCGGGTCCTTTAATAATCACCCGCTCACCATCTGCGAGATATCGATATTGTTTAAATGTACCAGACTTTTTTGAACGGACAATGACCGCAATAGACTTATCCTCGCCAGCATATTCTGAATGGATAAGCCATGGTTGCACAATATCAACATCGCCGGGACCACAAAATTCGGAATGACTCTCCTCAGTATGAAATCGACCATCAGGGCTTTCTTCTGCATCAAAGTGGACTATGCGCTCTTGGCCTGACAGGACCCCATAAATAGTCCAAGCTGAACCATGGTCATGAACCATAGCAGAACCACCAGGATTTTTTATTAAAGCATTTATAACAAAGCCAAAGTCAGGGTCTTCATAAAACAAAAGGTTTTGGACTCGGTCAGTCTCCGGATTATAGCCAGTTACTGGCCAATTCTTTGCGTGCTCCTTTACCTGAGGATCAGCAATAAGCTCTTTTAGAAAATCTCGGCACATTTCCCAGTTTTCTGGTTCAGGGATATTGTCTTCAAAGACACGCCTCATCTTTCCAATAAACGCTTCAACAGCGGGTAACATAGGCCTAGCCATACCGTCGGGCATTTTATCCTCTTCCTTTACTACGAGCCATAAATTGGCGGCGGATTTCAACCATGTGAGCCGCCATTACGGGATCGAAATCGACTTCAGTCATCGGCTCCGGATCCCAATAATTGTAATCATCTACACCCCGCACTAATGCTGCCGACTTTTTACCGTCAACTGGATCATACATTGTTTCACGTACATGGGTCGGGCAGTAATGTATCGAATAGCCAATACGGCGATAGTCAGAATTATTCGGCAGCGAAGAGTGCACGGTACATTCATGGTGGATTGAAAATTGACCAGCTTCCAGCGGCATAAAAACCGCATCATTTTCATTTACGTTCTTAGTATTTTGACCTCGCGCAAGGACATTATGTTGCTCAGGGTTATTGTCAAATTCAGTCTTTACTTTATGACTGCCGGGTATACAGCGAATACACCCAGATTCTAAATTACTGGGCGAAAATGCTATCCATGCGGTCACAGTTTCTTGTGGTTCGATCCCGTAATAGTAAGTGTCTGCATGCCAAGAGACAAATGTGGGCGATTTTGGTTCTTTAACGAAAAATGACGAGCCCCAACACAATATATTTGGACCAATTAGGTCTTCAACCGCATCAAGGACACGTTCATTTCTTATTACGCGACTAAAAAGACCAAATGGCAAATGGGACTTGAGTGTCAGACTTTCCTGTGCTGAGTTACCCGTACGGTTTTCATAATCTTCAAGACATTCCAGACATTCCTCAGCCTCTTCTGAGGTCAGGGCGTCCATTGGAGAAATAAAACCATTTTCTTTAAAGCTTTCAATCTGTTCTTCTGTAAGATGTTTTGTCATTTTTTTTGCCCATTTAACGGAGCTGCGGTTGATAGATATTGCACCTATCAATACTCCTACTTCAATATCACTATTGTCAATTTGAGAAACGCCCCATAACTTCGATCATTTAAATTATGATAGCAGAGGATTGGGTAGTGGAGAAACAGCTTAACAACAAAATAATCATTGTTACTGGAGCTGCCGGGGGTCTAGGTGAAGCGATGGTGAAAGCCCTAGTTGAAGCTGGAGCGAAAATCGCAGCGGTAGATATTTCCCGAGAACGCCTTGAAGCTTTAAAAGATAATTTTCCCACTGGAAGGGTGTTTCCTATAGCCGCAGATTTGAGAAACTCCTCTGCATGTACCGGTATTGTAAAACAAACTTTCGATGCTTTTGATGGTCTTCACGGTTTAGTGAATAATGCGGGAATAGGTTTATCAACGATCCGAGAAAATTATTATGTCGACAATATCAAATTTTGGGACGTTCCCGATGAACGCTGGGAGGCAATATTTTATGTGAACGCAAGAGCACCCTTCCTCATTGCTAAATCTGCTATGCCGTATTTTCTCAAACAAAACCGGGGTCGAATTGTAAATGTCACTACAAGTATGGATACGATGATCCGACGAGGTTGGACCCCGTATGGGCCATCGAAAGGCGCCCTAGAAGCACAATCTGCTTGCTGGGCCAAAGACTGCGAAGGCAGCGGTGTTACGGTCAACGTGCTTGTACCGGGGGGGCCCGCAAATACCCCAATGGTGCCCCCAGCGTCTTCCCCAGACCGAAATGCAATGGTTCAGCCAGAGGTTATGAAAGCGCCAATCTGCTGGTTAATGTCAGACAATTCGGATAATTTTAATGGCAATCGCCTTACAGGAACTGGTTGGGATAATAGCTTGCCGGCAAAGCAGGCCGCAGAAAAAGCGTCAGCACCCACTGGGTGGCCAGGGGCAGGACAACAGAGTGTCTGGCCAGATCTTAAGCCTACCTAGTTTAAAGTGGATAGACGATCGAGTCCGGTATTCGGTGAGTATCGTATATGACAAGCTTTTTCTTGAATTTCAGGACACCACTCTGTTCCACAATAAGATCATCATAAGTTGCTGCCATCAACAAAATGGTATCGCCATCGGGTGACGTTTGATAGATCACGACATTACAGCGTGACCTATAGCCGTCCCCGGTATCGTCAACTAATGCAGGGCCTAAGACATGCCGAATTACCCTAGGAGCAAAGACCGCCGCATGTTGCGTCGCGGTGGCACGATCAACCAGCATACCCACCGATTCAAACCGCATTGCACCAAGCTCCATCCCACGATCAAAATTATCCCGCGAAATAACGGTATAAAGGCACTTATCCGTGAAAAACTTTGGCCAGTCGTCGAGCGGTCCTTCATCGATAGATGAAATATAATTTAGTTGTAACCTTTCAATCCGGCGAAGAATTACCCCGTCGGTAACAGGCTGGCTCATTTCGGTTTGATCCATTAGACGCCCGCCTTTCCGTAGCCCATAGCGTCGCGGTACCTCATATAAAACCCTCGGATCAACGATTCCGTAACCAGATGATCGTTGGATTCACAATCCGTCCCGCCAATTTCAAGTACAGCTGCATCACCAACATGGGACCCTCTAAGACCCACTTGACTAAACTCAAGGGCCTCGGCGTCGTCCAGGGTTACATAGCCGGCAGAGCCCATAAGATTAGCCTGGCGTAGACGCAAATTCTTCATTTCGTCATCGTCATCTTCAAACCCAAAAAATGTCCAAACTAGTTCATGGCTGCCGGGACCTTTCGGGATAACGTGGCGAGTCGCCAGCGTGTTGCACTGGGCCTGTATTATAATTGAGGGAAACAAGGTCTGGATCGACAAAGTAACATTGTCCGGAAATTCAAGACGAGGCTGGATGAGATCATGATCGGTAAGAGCAAAGTCGGGAGCAGCTATACGCACACCGCCGGTATCTTCTTTTCCCTCTTCAGTTCCCTTAGCAGTCATTAAAACAGAATGTCCTTTGCTATCATCCACCAAACATTTTGATTCCTGATCAAGCCGAAACAAACCAAATGAAATTAAAAATAAGTGTAAGATACCAGCATGATAGGGATCTTTCAGATTTTCCATCTGGAGTTTCCAATTACAATCAATTACCTGCCGCTCATATCCGACGACCCGCAAGCCACGACCATCAAATATACGCGTGAAATACTTTACCATATCGGGCCCGAGGTATTCTCTCAGCCCCGACACATTATGATCAAAACTTGCGAATACAACGCCATTCAAATTCTCTACCTTCAAGTTCACAAGACCGTGCGCCCTCATATCAAAACCAGGATTGAGTCCCCCTTTACCATTTATACCCTTCTTAAATGGCATACCCGTAAGTTCACCATCCAGAGTGTAAGTCCATTGATGGTATGGGCATACAATGGCATTCCCTATATTTCCGGAGAGGGCCTGACAGAGCTGAGCACCGCGATGGGCACAACGATTTTCAACTACCGATAATGCACCGTCGTCCTTGCGTATCATCAAGACTTCACGTTCGCCGATAAAGTTACGCCGAAAATCCCCTGCATTGGGTACCTCACATTCGAGGCCAACATAGTTCCAGGATACGCCATAAAAAATTTTCTCTAGCTCCTGAGCATATATTTTTGCGTCTTGATAAACCTGAAACGGAACCCGTGTTGTTCCTATTTCTGACCAAATATCAGTTTCCGAATTTTCTGGGGCTTTTGTACCATCCATGTCTTGTTCCAATCTGAATAGAATGGCGTAAGTTACCTTAGCTATTAAAAGCCTTCAAGCAACGAACCTACTGGACCGTATCGCCGAAGGGTGAAACAATCGCCTCAAATCAAATTAGGAGACCAAAATGACCATTGAACGAATTCGACCCGGTGCATGGAACAGTAAGGCCGTTATCCATGGTGATATGATTTACTTGTCTGGAATGGTCGCCGACGACAAAACAGCGGGGATGAAAGAACAGACTGAACAGGTATTGGCGAAAATTGATATGGTTCTCTCAGAATCCGGCTCACACAAAACCAAGATCGTCAGCTCAATCGTCTATATGTCTGACATGGATCTCAAGGACGAGATGAATGAGGCGTGGATGGCCTGGATGGATCCGGCTTGCCCTCCGGCACGAGCGGGCGTTGGCGTTGCTTTAACCCCCGGCACCCTGGTCGAAATTATGTGTATCGCTGTTAAGTAAAAACTTTACAAAACGTCTATCGGTCGTTTTAAAAATTTTAACGTCGGAAGCATCGGCATAATCTCACCCCATTCACCTTCAAACTCCAGGCAAGCAACAGTTGCGGTTGCCATCTTGCCTCCAGCATTGGCAAAACTATCATAGCCACCAACCGAAGAAACAAGGTCTTCCAAGCCGGGATTGTGACCAACTATCATTGCACGGCTTGCTTCTTCAGGTAGCTTGGAGATCAAATCGAGAAGGATCGTTTTAGTAGCAAGATACAGAGATTGATCGACGGTGATCTCCGTTTCATCGAGCTCAAAAATCCGACCGGCATGAAAGGCGGTTGCCACTGCCCGTTCTGCAGAAGAACCCAAAATTAAATCTGGCACATATTTTTCCCTCAGCAGCCAGTTGGCGACCAGCTCAACTTCCGCATAACCACGCAAGGCTAGTGCGCGATCAAAATCTTCAATACCCGAGCCGTTTTCCGCCTCACCGTGGCGTAAGACTATCAGCTGCCGTATCATTCCACCTCTCACGCATCTTGCAGATACCCCTTTTAACGTATCAAGCCTTAATTCGCCAATTGATCGATTTCTATTGACGGCGACATGGCACTCAACGAACATTTAAGGGCATAAATAAATGCCATGTAGATGGGGAGGGCAATTTGGGAAAATTAAGACACATCGCGCTTTCGGTAGATGATCCTCAGGCGAGCTGCGAATTTTTTATAAAGGCCTTCGACATGGAAGAAGTCGGCCATTCCGGGACGGGAACCAAGTATCTTACCGACGGGACTGTCAATATCGCCCTCCTTAATAGAAAAGGGAAACCACTTGGCTATGAGGGTGAAGAGCCTTTTTTCGGCATTGATCATTTCGGAATTTGGGTCGACGACATCGAACTAGCCTGTAAACAGGTTGAGGCTGCCGGCGCCAAACACGTTATGGGAAATAAAAGCGGTGACCCTAATAGCTTTTATGAAATCAAATACCGAATGCCGACCGGCGAAATGTTTGACATTACCGCCGGTGGCTGGCGTGGTGCTGTTAAAGACGTGAAACCAGCAAACGATTGATCCAAAGGATTAAAAGATGGACATTAGACTGCCCCAGAAAATGGAAGAGCGGATCGCCGGGATCAGCGACGAAGAACTTGAGTTCCGTGGCTGGACCCGCGACAGCATGCGTGAAAGCTACCGAAAACGACTCGCTGATGATGTGAACTCACCCCAAGTTGGAGACCAGGCGCCAGATTTCCAATTAGAACGGCTCGGAACTGCCGGCGAACGTATTGGAAAACAGATGACTTTGTCATCTCTGCGGGGGAAACCAGTCGGGATGATCTTCGGGTCGTACACCTGACCTCCTTTTCGTCACGAGGCCGTGCGCCTCGAGAACATTGCGAGAAAGTTTAGCGATAGAGTTAAATTTCTCTGTGTTTATATCAAGGAAGCGCATCCCACCGATGGTTCGCAATCACCACCTAATATCGACGATAAAGTACTCTACATGCAGCCCACGACAGAGGACGAACGTGCCAAAGTTGCAGCGGCCTGCATGCTGAGGTTCAACTTCTCTTTTCCGATGGTCCTAGACAATATGACCAACGAAATTGAAGAAAAGTACCAAGCCTGGCCGGAACGACTTTATGTGCTCGATGCGAATGGGCTGGTAACATGGAAATGTGGTTTGGGACCACATCTGTTTGACCCGGATGGGTTTGAAGACGCAATAAAGGCGCTGGCTGGATAAAGAGGCTTTGGAAAGAAATGATTACAGAAAAACTTTCACAATCCTGGCTCGATGATGGTTTTGTTCTTGTCCGTGATGTTTTTCCTGAAGAAATGATGGGTTTGCTTCGATTAGGAACTGAGAAAGCTATGGCAAACCCCGGCCCTACATCAAAGGAGTATGCCGAAGAAGGCAAGGGGAGATTTTTTACAGACCATCACATGAGGCGCCGAATTCCAGAATTCCAAGATTTTCTTGAAAATTCTGTGGTCAGGGAAATTGGGGCAGGTTTGATGCAATCACAAAAACTTAATTTGTTTGATGAACACCTTCTTGTTAAAGAACCAGGAACCGAGAATCCAACTTATTGGCACCAAGACCTACCATACTACGAATTATCAGGTACACAGATTATCTCCCTCTGGATCCCGATGGATCCAACCAGTCCTGAATCCGGCGCCGTCAGCTTTGTTAGGGGTTCCCATAAATGGGGAAAAGTTTATCAACCTATTCGCATTGGTATCGGTGACCTTGTGGAAGAAGCAGAAACTTTTGACGGACCAGCACCAGATATCGAGGGTGAACCTGATAAGTACGACATCGTGACTTTCGATAACCTAAAACCGGGCGACTGTCTCGCTTTTCAGGCAGCCGTTCTCCATTACGCATCCCCCAACACCACTAAGAGCACGCGTCGCCGTGCCATCTCTATCCGATTTGCCGGCGATGACGTCACCTGGCAACCTCGTCCTTACATTCCTTCAGTACCTGATAGCCCCAACCTTGTTCCTGGTGGGCCATTGGATAGTGATCAGTATCCCGTTGTTTGGACTAATACTTAAAACCTATGAAATTTACGAAATTCATCGGGTCCGTAAATAAAGGTACTAAAAGAATACGAACAATCTTGATTCTATACTCTGGCGTGGAGCCGCATCAGCGAGCGTCTTTGGGTCCATAATAGCTGTATGAGGTGCAAAACGTGCTCGTCCATCGGACTCAGAGTCATAAGATTTTATCAACATAGCTTCATTCCGTTTCATTAACGGAAAATAAAACCATTTCTGTTTTGGATTGTGGGTCAAGCGGTAGGTCTCTCCAATTCTTTCCGCCGCTCGGCGTTCTGTTGCCACCATATCCTCCAACGAAACGGAACGAGCATCACAAATTGCAAGTGGGGTTTGCTCGACGGAGCCCACAATAGAACGCCAAACATTAATAATCGCGAAACGACGTTCCAGCAATGGCGCTGCTTTTTCCTTACCAAACCAGTCTTGCACCCGAATAGGCCCAGACCTAACAGTGTAATCATTATGAGCACGTTGCACTGGCTCACGGACTTTTTGAGCCTGACGAATGCTTTCATCTCCAGCTCGCAGCGTATGATCGAAAACCACGACATCTTTAGCTGCAAGCTCTTGTTTTACAAAAACCTCGAGTTCTGAGTTGTATATCTTTTCAATTTGCTTTGAATCATAAAAGTTTTCTACCGCGGTTTCCAACGACACGAGAGCAAATCCCTCTATGTCCAATGAAAGCTCTTCTGCCAGCGGTCGCGCATTAAAAATTGAGACAACCTTATTTTCATACTCACCAATATGCTCAGATTTACCGCCACCGGGAGTTGAAGGGACATTTACAGGTTTTATACCTGTATCAACCAAAAAATTTATACCAGCCTCAATACAATCGTGACGTTTTCCAAGCCCAATCTGTTCCATGGCATACAATCCTTAAAATAAAGCTGACTGATAGTCTAAACCGACAATTAATATAACACCAAATATTCTTGTATTTTGTTTAATGTGGTATAAAACCCTGACTGAAAATTTCAACTTCATTGATCTTTGATGAATTGCCGGTTTAGCTCAGTTGGTAGAGCACCTGATTTGTAATCAGGGGGTCAGAAGTTCGAGTCTTCTAACCGGCACCACTTTTCTATAAATGAATTTTTTAACTATTGATTTGAATATGAGATTGCGGCCTCATCGCGATGCCGCATCCCGTTCCCTTACTTTCTCTGCATAGTGGCCTATAGCCTTAGCCATCGGCCATGTGGGTTTGTAACCTAGGTGCTTTCTAGCCATGCTTAAGTTAAAAGGTTCGGGGACGAATTTTGTCCCTTTAGATTTTTCCCAAGCACCTCTAGTTATCGTAATTGATGCGCCGGGAATTTTACCCTCTATTATTTTTATAACTTCCTTAACACCTAACAGTTTACCGTCACTGATATTAAATACGCGTTGGGATGGATTTCGTTTCAATTTGTAAGCAAGGGCTATGGATTCACCAGCATCCAAAGCATAAAGATATTGATTGATATCGGTGACAGGACGACGGATGCTCGCTTTACCAGATAAAACAGCGGGTTCTACAGCATCACGCATAAATGCAGATGCCCGCGAGGTATAATATTGGCTAATTCCATAAACAGATGAAAAACGTACAGCGGTCAAGTCAACACCGTAATCACGGGCATAAATCATTCCTAACATTTCAGCAGAAAGTTTGGTCGACCCGTAATAGGAATCGGGTCCCCACCGATGATTTTCGGTCCAGGGCTTGCCATCCTTCACTCTTGAATCAAAAACACCAATCGTGCTTACAAAGACTGTCCGGCGCAGCTTGGCGAGGCGATGGGCTTCGAACATATTTACAGCCCCAATAACATTTACACGGGCACAAAGAGATGGGTTGGCGCGGGCCCGTTCGGGCAAAAAGGCTGCAGTATGGACAATCCCCCTGACGGCATATTTATCAATTACCCGCATGATATTCGGCAAATCTAGAATATCACCAACCTCAACAGAATAGGGTTTACCCTCCATCACTAAATCGATGTAGTCCGCATTAGGGGATACGTCATAAAACAAAATCTTTTCTTTTCTCGCCGCCAGGGCGGCCGCCGCATGGGTCGCAATGAGCCCCGCACCCGTAATCAAGATTGTCATTTCCACCCCCCAAGTTTTTACATATTTAGAGATCCAGTTTAAAATCAGATTTTTTAAATTCGGATTTATTTTGGCTTGTTCCGTCGTTCAAAGTGACCCAGTCCAGGACGGTAACTCTTTTCATCCAAGAACTGTGCCATACCTTGTTCGCGGCTATCTTCCTTATCCATATATTTTAAAGCATCACTCTTGGCATTGAGATAGTCCGCAGCTTCTGGCTCGTTCATAAACCGTACAGAACGTATAGCCTCCTTGGTATACTTTACGGCAGCAGGACTTTTCTGCTGCATTAACCGGGCGAGCTTCATCACTTCTGACTTGAGCTTACTGGCTGGAACAGATTTATTAACCATACCGATTTCCATTGCCCGTTTTCCATTAAACGGCTCACCGGTGGTTCCATAATAAATTGCATTTCTGAGGTTCATTACCTGACCAATATTCCAGCTAACAATGCCGCCCGGTATTATTCCCCAGTTGACTTCTGACAATCCAAATGTCGCCGTATTCGACGCAATGGCAAAATCACAGGCACTCACCTGAGTGAAAGCCCCACCAAAACAAAAACCGTTCACCATGGCGATGGTTGGTTTAGGAAAACGCGACAACTTTTGCCAGCGCCAGTCATTTGACGCTCGTCTCGCCTTGGCACGTGCGGCCGGATCATCTGCAGTTCCACGAAAGTAAAGTCGGATATCCTGACCAGCACAAAACGCCTTCCCCGCCCCGGTCAATACTAACACATCAGTATGCGGATCAATCGATAGGTGATCTATTGCATCATTCATATCCAAGTGAAGCTGTGGGCTCATTGCGTTGCGTTTTTCGGGCCTATTCATAATCAGAAACGTTACGCCCTTGTTGCGCTCAATTTTCACCGTCTCAAAGATCGGATCCTTGACCTTTGGCAAAACCTTCCGTCGTACTGATTTTTTGGTCGTTTTTTTTGCTACTTTTTTTACCGCCATTTTTTTCTCCACCGTTTCCGATTTAAATTAGCGATATTGTCCGCAATTTCAGGAAGAGAAACAATCCGAAGACAAAATATATTTTAAAATTAAAGTTCCCGAATTTTTTGTAGCATTATGACGTGATAATTTTTTTGATATTAGGGCTTCGCTTTAATTGCCGTTCTGGAAACTTTCGATAAACTACGAATAAATCAGTTCTTTGGAGATAAAATAGTGACCCGTTATTCAATTAGCCAACCGGTTACGCAGGTTGAAGCCCCCAGACTGTTAACAGGACAAGGCCAATACACAGACGACGTAAAACTTCCATTTGAATGCCAAGCAGTATTTTTACGGTCGCCCCACGCCCATGCGAAAATAAAGTCTATCGATACGCAACCCGCCAAACAGCTACCGGGAATCATTGATATTTTTACTGGGCATGACTGTGCCGATGATAATATAGGACCAGTAGCTGGAAATTCACCACCAAAGCGAAATGATGGTAGACCAGGGTTTAGGCCAAATCGCGAAGTCATGCCGCGTGACAAAGTTGTGCATGTCGGACAATTAATTGCCATGGTTATCTGCGAGTCCATAAACCAAGGTAAAGATGCTATTGAATTGATTGACGTTGAATATGAAATTCTACCATCAACCGTCGACCCAATCACAAATAGTCAACCGGAAGCAACCCAACTATATGAAGGCGGAGAAAATAATGAAGCATTCACTTCTCAAAAAGGTGACCAAGAGAAGACCGCTAAAGCTATAACAAATGCTCCCCATGTAGTTAAAGAAACCATGGTAGTAACGCGTGTTGCAGCTAACACCATGGAACCCCGTGCTGTCGTTGCAAATTATGATTCGGGAAGGGAACATTATACCGTTTACGCCTGCCAACAACGGCCCTTTGTCTGGCGAAACATGATGACAAAGAAGATGTTCAATATTGAAGAAAATCAAATGACTGTTATTGCGGGTGACGTCGGGGGGTCCTTCGGGATGAAGGGTGGCCTAACTCCGGAGGTACCACTCGCCGCTTGGGCTGCCAAGCGGGTTGGACGCCCTGTAAAATGGGTTTGCGAACGTAGCGAGGGACACATCTCGGATGACCAAGCCCGTGATGTAAAGTTTACAGGCGAGCTGGGCTTCGACGATGAAGGGAAATTCCTCGGGTATCGTGTGCGTGCCTTCGCGAATGTTGGTGCATTCCTATCAATGAATGGATTTGGCACACCGAACGGAGCCGCAAGCTATCTTTGCAGCACTTACGATATGCCATCCGTACATGGTCACTCGACGGCAACCTTTACCAATACCGTACCCATGGCCAATTATCGTGGGCCTTCAGGAACACCTGGTAGCTATGTCTTAGAACGTTTAATAAACCTTGCAGCTGAAAAACTTGGTCTTGACCATTCCGAAATCCGACGAAGAAATTACATTTCTCCAGACGCCATGCCCGTCAAGCTGCCCAATGGACAAACCTATGATTGTGGCGAATTTGAAATTGTCATGGATAAATGCTTGGAGCTTTCCGACTACGAAAATGTCGCTAGTCGCCGAACCGATGCTGAAAATAGAGGTAAGTTGTATGGAGTAGGTGTCTCTTCGAGCGTCGACCCTTCTGGTAGCCCAGCTCCTGAAGCAGCTGAGCTACGATTTGACCCAGGCGGGACTGTGACAGTTATGACCGCATCAACGGCAGGAGGACAAAGCCACGCCACAATTTATACTCAAATTGTCTCTGAAACCCTGGGCATAGACGCAGAAAAAATTCGGGTGGTTGAAGGCGACACGAGCCAGCATAGTTTTGGATCTGGAACCGGGGCCGCAAGAACCGCGACCATTTGTGGAAGCGTGGTATTGCTAGCTGCAAGAAAAACACGCGACAAGGCCAAAAAGATAGCGGCATATATGTTGGAAGCAGCGGATGACGATGTCGAATTTGATGATGGAATATTTAAGGTAGCCGGTACCGACCGTGAGGTCACATTGGGAGACGTCGTGGAAGTAGCATTTGAACCATCCAAAGTCCCTCCGGAAATGGAATTTGGACTATACGAGACTGCGAGCTGGTCGCCAGAGACAACCAACATTCCCAACACTTACCATGTCTGCGAAATTGAAATAGATCCTGATACTGGTACGACTCAGATTGTTCGCTACGCCGCAGTTCATGATGTCGGCGTTGAACTAAATCCGATTTTAGTTGATGGACAGGTTATTGGTGGTATCGCACAAGGTGCGGGACAGGCCTTAATGGAACAAATGATTTATGACTCTAATGGTCAGGTCCTCACGGGTTCCTTCATGGACTATTGCATGCCACGCGCCTCCGACTTTTGTGAATTTAAACTTGATAGACACCCGGTTCCAACGGCAACCAACCCACTAGGTGTTAAAGGAGCCGGTGAGGGGGGCACGGTCGGCGCTTTGGCCGCCGTAATGAATGCAATAAACGATGCCCTAGAGCCACTTGGTGTTCACAATTTAGGGATGCCAGCAACACCCGAGCGAGTGTGGCGTTCCATCCAGGAGGCCTCTTTAAATTAAGAGTTGACCAGCCTGCCAGGTAAAAAGCCCTTAAGCCTGTGCATCAAGTAAAGAACCAGAATGACCGTTCCAACGTTAAATAAGGCACCGATTAAGAATGGTGATGAATAGGAACCAGTCTGGTCAAATAAATAGCCACCTAGCCAACCACCAAACCCCATTGCGACTGCTCCGACGAAAAAAACCACCCCGGTCCTACGTCCAACCTCAGCAACAGGCAAATGATCGCGTATTGCCACGGCATAGACAGGAAATAACCCCCCATAGCCTAGGCCAAACAAAGCTGCTACGACATATAATACCCAGAGTTGGTGGGTAAACGTAAAGACGGTAAGCATAATAGCCTGAACGACAGCAAATATAAGAAGGGCCCGCATACCGCCCCAGCGATCGGCTAACAATCCTAGAAGTAACGCACGACTTACAAAGGCGCAGAGTAGCATCGTTGATTGAACCTCCACCGCGTTCTGAATTGGATGACCACGGTCCGTGACGAAAGAAACCAGATGACCAAGGGGTAACGCCATCGCCACGCAACAGCCAAAAATTGCAAAGCATAACCCCTTTTGCAATGTACTGTCTGAAATTGGTCTGACACCCTTTTCACTCAGAAAACCCTCGAAATTTCCATTGGGGCTGCCTTCTTCGGTTTTCGGCGGCTTATGATAAACCAGAAAGCACAAGGGTAGCATCACGCAGAGTGAAAATACCCCATACCAAAAAAACATGGCACGCCAACCAATTTCGGGCATTACATACCCAAATACGGGTAACCAGACTATTCCCGCCAAAGCTTGCCCACTGGCTACAATACCAACTGCCCGCCCACGGTGTTTACTGTACCAGCGTGCGATATTGGCGAGAGCTGGAGCGGCCAGTGCCCCTTGACCGGAAAGACCAAACATTACGAGATAAATGGCGTAGAGCTGCCAAGCCGATTCAATCGCACTAACTAACATCCCTCCCGAGCTCACCATAATGGAGGCTAGAAGAGCCGGAGCACCGAAGCCAAGCCGGTCAACAATTCTGCCCATGATCAAACCGCCGAAACCTGAGCCTATGAATTGGAGAGAAAAAGCGAGGGATGGGACTTCCCGCGGCCATCCAAAATCCATAGCCATTTCTTTTAATGCGACCACGATCATGAACATACCGCCGCCAGTTATAAACAACATCGACACCGACCCGATCAGAACAAGGGTCCTGCGATGCACCAACTTGGTATCAGTTTCGTACATAAATGCCTAAGATTTTGATTGAAATTTAAGTTAGCCTCAGTGTGCTCTTTTAAAACGAGTCACGCCAGAGGTAGACGATAATAATTGCCAACCCTTGACCGAATGCCACGGAAACGCGAAAAAAAGACCTTTACAGCAACAAATTGAGGGGAGGAATTATGCCTATAGGACCAAACGAAAACACACCCAGTCGTAATCGCCTTGACGGAAAAGTCGCCATTGTAACTGGTGCTGGATCTATTGGGGACGGTTGGGGCAATGGTAAGGCCGCCGCATATGTTTATGGAAAAGAGGGAGCCAAAACATTTTGTGTAGACTTTCGCCTTGAAGCAGCGGAAGAAACCGTCAAGTTGATCGAAAATGCTGGCGGCACAGCCATGGCATTCTCCGCCGATGTAACAGATGAAAATGCCGTGCAAACAATGGTTGACGCGTGCATGGGAGCGTGGGGACAAATTGATATTTTGCATAACAATGTTGGAGGTCAAGGTGTTGGTCGTAGTCTCGATACCATTACAGTAGGGGACTGGGATGAAACGTTTGCCCGAAATGTTACATCAGCGATGCTGACCTGCCGAGCTGTTGTCCCAATCATGGAAGAGCAACGGGACGGCTCGATAATTAATATCTCATCGATTGCAGCTCTGCGACACCTGAACGCAAATACCGCAGTTTATTCCTCAACTAAAGGAGCGATGATTGAGTTTACCAAAAATATCGCAATTCAGCATGCGGGTTCTGGTATACGAGCTAATTGTATTTGTCCCGGATATATAGATACACCCTTTATTCGCCGCCTGGTGAATGGAAAACCATCATACACCTATAAAGGTTACACCTCCGCTGAGGAATACGCTGAGGCACGAAACGCGATCATTCCTTCCGGCCGAATGGGGACAGGATTTGATGTGGCATATGCCGCATTGTTTTTAGCCTCGGATGAATCAACTCACGTTACGGGAACCCACTTTCCGGTTGACGGGGGGGTGACTCAAACTTGCCCGGGGGTATAAACCGCAAAATAAAAAAGGGCCGGTTTAACCGGCCCTTTACGCCTAAATAAATATTAAGCCGCTACCTCATATTTGTCGCGCTTAACACCTATGAGATTTTGCCCCTCAACACGAATGAGTCTCGTATCATTTTCACGCCTAGGGGAATGCAAATTCCCCTCATGGTAGACATAGGCATCCCCAGGTTTCAAGCTGTATTCCCTAACTTTTTTAACTTTACCGGGTTTATCGTCGGACGGTTTTTCGACACATTCCCAGTCAGTCATAATTGTTTCACCAACGGCCTGGCCATAGATCGCCCAGCTCGGACCGTGATCGTGAGGATTACTTCCCTTCGCACCATTATAACTGTGTGCCAAAATACAAAATTTAAAATCAGGGTCTTCGTAGAGTATGTGTCGCTCTTCTTGCCCAGGGTTTTCAAAATGCTCCGCAACAAAAGCCGCATCCCCGCACGCCCTAGAGATAAAATCACGGACTTTCTCACGACCGGCAGAGCCATTGTCTTCTGCTATTGCTGCGTGACAATCGGCAGAGAGTTGTTCGAGCGTATAAGCCATTCCTTTTCCTCCTCCAAACATCCTGGCCCAATTAGATCTCCAAACAGAGTTAAAAATCAAGCTTTGAAATTTAACGTATAACGAAATTTTAAGATGACTCCTCAAGTAGATCCTCTAGAAGAGCGTTAAACCTTTCCGGGTATTCCAAGTAAATCATATGACCAATCCCCTTAATTGTCTCATGCCTTATACCCGGCATCTCCTTCGAAATTTCGCCAACCATTTCTCTCGAGGCTGTTTTATCGAATTCCCCCGAAACTATCAGAGACGGAATTTTGATTTCGCTCGTCCACTCAAAAATATTGGCATGTTTTAAAGAACGGAACTGACGAAGATAACCTTCCTGTGACATCCCTGAAGTCAGCTCAATTCCCTTGGACAAGGCCTCCGGTAGTGCATTTGGGGCACAAGAATGCGGCACGTGTTTAGCAGCATAATTTTTCATACCTATTTCTTTAATTTGCGCAACTCGCTCTCTTATTTCTTTTTCTCGATCTTTAGGATTATTGATACCGCCTCCAATAACAGGTTGGGCTAACGTCAGAGATAAAACACGGTCGGTAAACGCTCTATGGAAGGCTGCGACCATAATTCCGCCATAAGAATGACCGACAAGATGGATACGTTGAACACCAAGTTCGTCTAAAAAGTCTGCCATAAGCATCGCATAATCGGCTACAGACGGCAGATCTGTATCAAATTGACTAGATTGACCGTAGCCAGGGGCGTCCCAGCCAACCACGCGGTATCGCTCCGAAAAATAATCATATTGGGATTCCCAGTTGGCGGATCCGCACCCCATGCCATGGACAAAAAACAGGACGTCGCCCTCTCCCCGTTGACGATAAGAGATACTATATTCCCCGACCTTAAGAATTTCGGAAACTGGTAAGGCCATTACGTTTCAATTGGACAGTCCAAGTGATTTAACCAGCTTACGCCACCAACTCTCTTGAGTAGAACTTAGAGGACTCCCCCCAACTTGTGCAGTTAATCGCTCGAAAAACTGGGCAACAACAATTTTTGCTGCACCCTCTAACATTCGGCCACCAATTGCCGCCACCTTGCCACTTATCTCAACATTATAAGTATACCGAATTACTGTACCGTCACCCCTGGGTGCTAAACTAACTTTTCCAGAACCCGACGAAGCTCCCAAGGGACCCTCAAGCCCACCAGAAACGGTCGCCGCCTTAGGAGCATCTAGGTCAGAAAGTGCGACAGAAGCCAAGAATCTGCCACGCACGGGCCCCACCCCGAGAGAGACCTCGGCCCGGTAATCATTTTCGTTCACCAAATCAAGTTTGTGACATCCAGGAATGACAGCAGCCAATGCAATCGGATCCAACAAAGTATCCCAAACCTTCTGGATGTCTGCTGGTACAAATGTATCACCAGCTCCCCCAAGAGCCATTCCAGAACTGGCTTCTTCCAATTCTGCTCCACCACTTGGAGCCTTGGGCTCATCACCATGAAGAAATTCACTTATTTTAGCTGGCGTCAGCGGCACAACAATGTTTTCGATATTTAATGCATCACAAACAGCATTCGCAATGCAGACGGGTGTCGACATACAATTTCCTTCAGCAGCACCTTTGGCCCCAAGTGGAGTAAACGGGGAGGGTGACACCATATGCAGGAGCAGTGGTTCTGGAACCTCAAAAGCTGTTGGCACCAAGTAATCAGCAAAGGTACCTGACAGGAAACTGCCATCATCCGCCGTGACAAACTCTTCATACATAGCAGCCCCGACACTCTGGCCAAAAGAACCATAAATCTGACCTTCAACAATCATGGGGTTCATTAGATTGCCCGCATCATGCATTGTTACATATTTATCTATCCGAATTTCGGCTGTATCTGGATCAATTTCGATTCCACAAAAGTCAAAAACAAATCCGTAAGTGAGAGATGTGTTGACCCGATCTTGTTCATCCGGCGTCGTCAACTCCTGTGGCGACCAGGTAGCGGTTTCCCTTAAAGCAGCATCCATTTCATCTGGCAACATACCCGGTGACCAATGCGTTCCACCCGCCACACGCCGGAAACTTAATGTGTTATCCGCATTCTCTCGATCAAATATTTGTCCACCAGCAAACTCAACCTGATCTGAGGGAACGTTGAGAAGCTGAGCGGCTATCCTTGATAATTTATCACGAACTTTTTTTCCTGCCATTTGAGCAGCCACCGCCGTTCCAGGAGAAAATCTACAGGAATAAGTTCCAGAAGCGATTGACCAAGGGTCTTTATGGGTGTCGTGTTCAACGTTGACCCGAATATCAGACGGCCTAAGCCCTAGCTGATCCGCGACGATTTGAGATAAAACTGTTCCATGCCCCTGTCCTTGTGGCGTAGTGTCACTTGTTACACTCACAGATCCGAGTGGATCGACATTTACAGTTGCCATTGAAATAGCACCATCTTGCGACCCACGTTTTTGGCGTTCCTCCACCGGAACAATCGTACTGAGGTAGCCCATATTTGACATCCCGGGCTCCACCACGGTCGCGTATCCTATTCCATAAATTTTTCCTGCTGCTCGTGCTTGATCCCGACGACTAATTAATTCTTCAAGACCGCCATCCTTGACTGCTGTCTCTATAGCTTTGGGATAATCGCCAGAATCGTACAAAGCTCCCGCAGGTGTCTGGTATGGAAAGATACCTGCCTCTAACAAATTTGTCCGAATGACATCCAAAGGATTAAGTTTCAGTGTCACAGCAATTTTGTGCATTAACCTTTCAATAGCAAAATACATTTGCGGGCCACCAAAGCCACGCACTAAACCTCCGGGTATTTTATTAGTCATCACCAACCTATTGGTGACATCAAGATTTCTTACTTTATAGGCCCCACTTAGGGCACCGTGCATTCTGTAAAGGGGTCCGGGCATAGGTGAGCGCAAATAAGCGCCGTAATCGTCCAACTGGTCGATACGCATGCCAATCATTTCACCATCATTTTTAACGGCTGCTGCTATTGTGACAACGCGATTTGGTGCAGACGAAGCTGCCGTTAGATGCTCTAATCGATCTTCAACCCACTTAACAGGTTTTCCGGTTAACTTAGAACACAAACCCATCAACACAATGTAGGGCAATACAGCCTGTTTGACACCAAAACTACCACCGGAATTTGCTGGGGTTCGAAGGCGAACATTGCTTTCTGGCACGCGAAAAGAACGCGCCATTACAGGATGACCGGTATAAGGACCTTGGAAGTTAGACAGCACATCATAAACGTTATCGTCGGGTAGATACTCGACAATCGAAACAAACCCCTCAATTGGCGTCAACGAATTGCGTGGGTATTCCAACTTAAGCGAAACTGTGTGGTCGGCTTCCTGGAATGCTTTCTCGGGATCGCCATAAGTAAAATTGCGCTCAGACATAACATTGGACCCGGCATCCTGATGCACCAATGGCGCGGCGGCTGTTGTTGCTTCCTCTGCATCAATAACAGGAGCCAAAATATTGTAGGTAACGTCAATCAGATCGAGTGCATCTTCAGCAATATATCGGTCGCTTGCTAAGACCACAGCGACGGCCTCCCCAACAAAACGAACACGTTTGACAGCCAGAGCCCACTCGTTAAGTGGCTGCTTAACAATAACTAAAAAAGGGTCAGAGATGGCTTTTATATCTTCGCCAGTATAAATGGCGCTGACCCCTGTTAATGCAGATGCCTTGGAAACGTCGATTGAGACAATATCAGCACTAGCGTGAGGAGACCTCAGAATTGCAGCATGCAGTGTCCCTCGGGCAACCGGGTAATGGTCGGCAAACCTGGCGCGTCCGGTTAGGAGACGGCTATCTTCAACCCGTTCAACGCTCTTACCAACATAAGTTTCAACTTCTACTGATTGCGCCACCTAAACTACCCCCGAGGTATCATTAAAATTAGCAAGACTGAAGGATGCCTGTTTTACTTAAAAAGTCTATGACGCCATCTCGACATTGTTCGGGCTCTTGAATTTGCATCAGATGACCTGTTCCACGGACTGTGTCATAGTCATACCCCCCATCTTCTGCCAGCGACTTATTAGCAAAAGCCGGCCCTGGGGCTCCCTTTGCCTCTGGGTCACAACCGAAAAGTTTCACTGGGCCTCCAATATCTGCTGCACTCGGCCATAAATTTAAAGTCATTGCCTGTATATAAATCGAGGCCTCAAATTCTCTAGGGCAGGATAGTTTCCACCCTCCGTTTGTTTCATCTTTTCTCAAAACCGAATGCGCCATCAGTTCGTGGGCCCCTTCCACCCATGTTACGTGAGCGCGCGTTTCTTTATAGTGATCCGCCAATTCACCGGGGTTCGAAAAGCGGTCAGGCCTGCCCATCGCCCATTCATGCAATCTTTGTTCGAAGACGTCCATTCGATCATATTCTCGGTGACCAGCCGGTGGGACATTAGGCGGGTCAAAAAGAATAAGCGCATCCCATTTGAACCCCAGTTCACAGCAATGTTTCATCGCAGTACGACCCGACATGGAATGAAAAATACCGATATTAGTTTTCATACCAAATCGCTCGTTGACCGATTGGTAAATTCTCTCAAGATCAAGTGTCATTTGAGCATAATTATGTCCTGGAAGACCTGAATTTGCAGTGGGATTTTGTCCGTGGTTTCTAAAATCGAATATAGCGAGATCAAAATCTTCTTGGAATAAACGCCAGAATGGAAAGTATCCATCCGCGGCAAACCCATTACCGTTTCCTATAAATATTCGAGGACCGTCCGCGTTACCATGCATTCTGACTCGAATGATGGCACCGTCACCCATGGTCAATTCAATTTCTTCTCGGGGAGTAGGAATATTAAAGGACATTTGCTTTATACGTAATTTCTTAAACTCAGATTGACAACGAATAAAACAATTTCACTAAAAAATCGACCTTAATTAAATCAACACATATCGGATGACTGGTGATGCACTCCAATGTATACCTACATTTCCTAATTCCAATCGGATAATCAATGTCCTTTCGCCTCCTCGTTTTTTTGAGTTGTACCTGTCTGGTCCTAAACACCATGGCATTTATGACCATTACACCCGTATTACCCATACTATTTAACGAATGGAGCCTCACGGAGACAGAAGGTGGCCTGCTCGGTGGCGCTTTTTTTATTGGATATGTGACATCAGTACCCATTCTAGTGACATTGACGGATCGAATCATTCCAAAAAAAATATACATGTTTTCCGGGGTTGTTGGTGCTTTGTCATGTTTTGGTTTTGCCTATATTGCGCATGACCTATGGACAGGCGTCATATTCAGAATGTTAACGGGTCTGGGTGTTGCTGGCACTTATATGCCGGCCCTCAAGGCTCTCGTTGACAGCCTGAACGAACCGGAAAGGAGCAAAGCATCAAGTTATTACACCTCGGTCTATGCAATAGGTACTGCGGTCTCAATCCTCACTGCCGGATATGTCACAGAATTTTGGGGTTGGGAGCTTGCGTTTTTTGTCGCAGGGATCGGTATTTGTTTTGCTTTAATAATCGGTATCATAGCACTACCTAGTGGTAAAATTACCGAACGAACACAAAGTCAGGTAGACGACTTTAAACGCGTATTTCGTAATCGTCCGGTTATGATCAATATAGCTTCTTATTTTGGCCATTTATGGGAAGTGTTTTCCAATCGGGTATGGATCGTCACCTTCCTTGTCTTTGTTGAAGCCTCCCAACCAGGCAGTTTCTTGATCTCCGTTACATGGCTTGCCACTTTAGTTGCATTAATTGGGGTTCCAGCATCAATGTTTTGCGGCGAACTAGCTATCAGGTATGGCCGCGAAGTAGTCATCAGGGGAAGTATGATTATAGCTGTTGTTGTCGGCGTCGCAGTTGCCTTCACTACTGATGCCCCGCTGTATGTAATTGCGATCCTCGCCCTTGCCTATGGTATGACCAGTTACTCAGATACAGGCACAATTAATACGGGAACTGTAGTTGCCGCCGAACCCGAGGTCCGGGGAGCGACAATGGCTGTCCATGCTAGTGTTGGCTTTCTTGGCGGCGTCCTTGGTTCACTCGCAATTGGGGTTACCTTGCAAGCAACTGGTGGAAAGGAATCCACGGACGCTTGGACATTTGCATTTCTGGTAATGGCTATGGGCTCCGCTTTTGGGTTTTTCGTCCGCTGGTGGTTTGGTCGCAACCGCCGCTATTCATAATCCTTCAACAGCTATTGCATTAGATGTCATCACCGAATGGCGCATAGTCTTTAACTTCGCGTATTCCGGGCTATTGTACCAACTCTCCAAAGATGCCATGTCGGGAAATGCAATAATGGTCATTCGATCAGGATCCCAATTGCCCTCAACAATTTTAATGTTACCTGACCGGACAATTTTAGTCCCACCAAATTTCTCTATCGTTTTATTTACTTTGGATGAATAGACGCTCATAACCTTTGGGTCTCCATCCGACGTTCTGTGCGTAATATAATAGGCTGTCATTCTTTACTTCCTATCAAGTACCATCGACAATAATCGCGTTAGAACGCGAACTGGAAAACCTCATCGCCTTTAGATCTGCATATTCAGGCGAGTCATACCAAGATTTAAGTGCTGCTCGGTCAGAAAATTCTAAAATAATTATCCGTCTCACCGGCCATTCGCCTTCAACGACCTCCGGATCACCACCACGACAAACGAACTTTCCACCATATTGTTCTATAGTCGCCGCGACGCCGGCAGAATAGGTTTTCATAACCTCCGGATTAGTGACTTCTTGTTGATCGGCAATAAAATAAGCAACCATAACAAATATCTCCTTGTATGCGTTTTTTTAAACTATCCCATTAGTTGGGCGTTAAGAATTTTTAAAACCTTGCCCCAAGCATCCTCCGATTGGTCAGGACGGAAGTTAGCGGCATTAACTGTGTTCTGAAAAGCGTGGCCTGCTCCATCATAGCGATAGAAAGTGTGTTCAACGCCGAGTTCTGTCAGTCGTTTATCAAACCTATTCACATCATCAGGCGAAGGATTCTTGTCTTCGTTACCATAAAATCCATGAACGCGACATTTTAAACAATTGAATCGATCAAAAACACTCGGACCATCGCCCCACGATGAGAACACACCACCACTATAAAAGGGTATACATAGTTTAAAGGTGTCCGGCAGTGCACAGGCTCCAAGATAAGCGGTTCGACCGCCCATACAGTGCCCCATAATAGCCATCTGTGACACATTAGCCGAATCCAACGAACTAGCATGCCCCACAGCAGCCTTAATATCAGCGATCACTTCTACGTCCAATCGAAACTTAACGGCTTCCTCCGCCTCCAAATCTTTATAACGATGGTAGAAATCGGGGGCCAGCGTGAAGAAACCTTCTGAAGCAAGTCGATCCGTACTTTCGATCGTGAACCTATCCATGCCCCCACGATGAAAGGTTAAGATAATAATTGGATGTGGACCCGAACCCGCCGGCTCACCAACATAAATTGGCATGTTGCTATCTCCGACAACAACCTCATCCCATCTACTCATTTTAATTCTCCCGATGATTTTTACGTTAGTTGGTGACGTCCCCGCCATCCACAACGATGGTTTGTCCTGTCATAAAATTACTGGCATCAGATGCCAAAAAAATTGCCGCTCCTATCAGATCGTCTGGTACTTGCTCCCGTTTTAAGGCCCGGCCACGAATAGACGCTTCGTTATATGGTGCAAAGGTGTTATCTGCTGCCGCTACAGCTTCGCTCATTGTCAAACCAGGTGCCAGCGAATTTACGCGAATTTGATCTTCACCAAGTTCGCGAGCCATCGCGCGGGTCATAGCTATAATTGCTCCTTTTGAGGTAACATAATGCAACGTAAACGGGATACCCTTTAACGCCGTACTTGAAGAAATATTCACAATCGTTCCACCTTTGCGTCGTCGTAGTGCTGGAACCACAGCCTTACTACAATTGAAACTACCTCGAACATTAACGGCCATCACGTTGTCCCATTCCTCGGATCCGATATCCAAGAAGGTACGCCTTGGTAAATCAACAAACATTGCCGCATTATTGACGAGTATATCCAGGCCACCAAACTCTTCCTCAGCCTCCTTCGCCATAGCTTCGCAAGCAGCCAAATCAGTGACATCACAGGGTAAACCAAGTGCCTCGCCACCTATGCTGGTAATCGCTTTCACTGTATCCGTCGTTTCTAGGACATCAGACACACAAACCTTTGCACCCTCTTTGGCAAACGCCATTGCATAGGCCGCTCCAAGACCTCGCCCGGCACCTGTAATCACCGCAACCCTATTTTCTAGCTGACCACTCATAATCACTCTCCTTTTAACATCTTGTGCATGGTCTGACCGGAAGCCCGTGCGCGAGCCACCCTGGACCATCATTATGGTTACCCATCATTCCTTCGGCGACATCCCGGATATCCGTAAATCCCGAACCAATCAAAATTTTTGCAGCCTTCGATGACCTATTACCCGACGCACAAATCAACGAGATCGGTGTACCTTTATCCTCACCTACCGCTTTTCTCACCCTAGAAATAAAAACCGTTAACCCCCCTTTATCGTGAATTGATATTTCAATACCCCCGCTTGGAATACCCGTCATCCGCCATTCATTGACATGTCTAACATCAATCAGGGTCCGCGTTCCCGATTGCGCCTCTTTAAACGCTATCGGGGCATCAATTTTTATTCCTTCACTTTTAACAACCATCGAATTAGTTATAAAAAAGATAAATGAGATAATAAGTAATCTGGTCATTAGAATTTTAGGACTAAAAATTAATTCGAATTAGCCTATCCGCAACAACTACCAAGGTAAATTGAAAGGATATTCATATGCCATTTTTCCCTTCGCTTCCGGCAAGCGCCGGCATAGGAGAACTTTTTAATATCAAACCTGGGCACCGCGAGGGGTTTGGAAAATTTTCTGAGGCTGTAATGCGTGGAAATTCTATTTTTTCCATAGCCGAGCGCGAACTCATTGCCGCTTTCACCTCATCGCTAAATTCCTGCGACTATTGCTATGGCGGTCACTCAGCCATCGCCCGCCAACATGGTATTGAAGAGTACGTCTTTGAAACACTGATAAAGGATATTGACTCTGCCCCAATCGAGGAAAAGTTCAAACCCGTATTACATTTTGTTCGTAAGCTAACATTGACCCCCTATAAAATGGTCCAGGCGGATGCCGACGCGGTATTCAAAGCTGGATGGGATGAAGAAGCCCTAGCGGACGCCATATGGATTTGCGCGCGCTTCAGCATGATGAATCGCCTGTCACTAGGCCATGGTCTGAATGCAGATCCCGCCGCTTTTGACAGCCGGGCAAAGGAAATGTCATACGGAAAAAATTAACTGTCAGCCGACAGATGGATCTAGGATAATTTTACCTGACAGGATTTCTCCTTCCATCATCTCGTGTGCAGCAGGTGCTTCACTCAGAGGAAATATTTTTTCAACCCTTGCCTTTAATCTACCTTCACTAGCCAACGTAACCGTGTCCTCGACATTTTGATCTGTGCTCCCAGTACTTCCAAAAATACGAATATTTTGGTGGTATAAAAAGGCACAATCGAGCTCTACCTTACCACCACCATGGGCCCCGGCTGTCACCAGGCGCCCAAGTTTACGTAAACATTTTAATGCCTTCGGCCACGTGTCCGGGTTGGAGATATTTTCGAATACGAGGTGAACACCTTCCCCTCCCATATAATCTCTGACAGCCTCTGTTAGATCCTGCTTGGAATAATTAATGCCAAAATCCGCACCGTAATCACACCCTACTGATACTCTCTCGTCTGATCCCGCAGCTGCTATGACTGTCGCACCAGCCGCTTTGGCAATCTGTATTCCTGTCAGACCTAAGCCGCCTGCCGCTCCCATCACCAGAACTGTCTCACCTTTTTGTAAATTGCCAATATCAAACAACAAATGGTGTGCCATTGGACCATGTCGCAAAACTGCGGCGGCTTCAGAAAATTGAAGATTTTCAGGAAGCTTTACGGCAACAGAGGCCGGGACTTTCACGAGCTCTGCGGCACCACCCCAACAACCAACACCGAGCATGGTACTTTTTTCACATTGCTTGAAATCACCAGCCTGACAACATTTGCACCCCAAGCAGGGTACCCGAGACAACAAAGCGACACGATCACCTGTCCTAACATTAGAAACACCAACACCGACATCAATTACGACACCCGCGGGATCAACACCCCCGATATGCGGTAACGCGACACCACGCTGTGGTTGCTTGCCCGCCCGCACCGCACAATCGAGCACCCTATTCACCGTGACGGCATAAACTTGGACAATTATTTCCTGCGGCCCCGAAATTGGATCTTCGACATCTTCATATCGGAGCACCCCTGGTGGCCCAAACTCTTTATAGAGGGCAGCTTTCATTCTGCAGCGCGGACTGTTACCGACATCTCACCAATCAGATCGCATGCGCAATGCATTACATCACCCGGATGCACCTCACTTACTCCGGGAGGAGATCCTGTGAACAGATAGTCGCCGGGATGGATTGTGTAGAATTCTGAGGCAAATTCGATCAATCTTGGAACATCAAATATTAAGTCACTCGTGTGCGCATCTTGTTGCAACTTTCCATTCAGGTGAACGGTGAAAGGTACATTACTGGGGTCAGGAATTTCATCGGCGGTGACCATCCACGGCCCAACCGGTGCGTAGCCATCACAAGATTTACGAAAACTGCGGTCTTCAACACCTCGCACAGTCATATCAAGACCAAGAGTGTAACCCGCCACATACTCCATTGCATCTTCACGTTTGATACGGCTTCCCGTCTTTCCAATAATGATCACGAATTCAACCTCGTGGTCATTGCGTCGATCCGGGAACCGTATTGCCACACCCTCGGCAGGCCCGACCACAGCGGAATTTGCTTTAAGAAAAATACCTTGATTTTGAATACCGGAGGGACGCCGTGGCCCTTTATCCTCACCTGTAATATGGGGCTGTGCAGCCATCTCCGCCACGTGGGCTTCATAATTCACGGGCGCTGCCATTGTTTTGCACTGGCGTGCTATAGGTGCCAACAATTTTACATCTGAAACAGCAATAGCCGGCGCATCTTCAGCAGCAGCCTCCATTCTCTCGCGATAGTCTGGCAGAGCAGCAATAACCGCATCTCCCTTCATATCATAAGCAGCATTGTTACGAATTTCAGTTTGGATGTCTGTGATATCTCGGATTGTTTCTTCAACTACCACCCCAAGCCTATCCTCATTAAACCGGCAAAGCTTCATTTCCGTTTCCCCATTCAAAAATTTTTAAGCAATATTTTCTTCGAAATTTTCGTTACCATTTAAACAGTCGTTAATACAAAAGAAAATGCCTTTGGCAAAAATAAATAATCCCAAGGTTCTCAAATCGGGTAAACAGACTTGGCAGTTTACCACTACCGTATTAGCCTTATCGAAATTTGCTGTATGACGAGCATTAGAAGTCGAGGACAAAATGACAGAACCACAAGTTACAGGACTACGAAGCATTGAATATAATGTGCCCAATCTCGCTACAACGAGTAGATTTTATGAAGAATGTTGGGGTCTCAAGAAAATAGAAGAAATTGACGGCAAACACTATTTGCGAGCAACGGGACCCGAACACCACATTGTGGTGTTACATGAAGGTGGCAAGGCTAGCGTAAACCGTATCAATTTTGCGGCACCTGATACGGAAACGATAGATGGCCTTCACAACAAATTATCCGGTCTTGGAATTAAAACAGACGACAAGCCAGATCATATAAACGGTCCAGGAGGAGGATATGGGTTTGGATTTGCAGACCGCGACGGTATCCACTACACAATAGCCTCTGGCGTTGCTACACATTCGGATACGACTATGGAAGGTGACAGGCCATTTAAACTCAGCCACGTTGTTCTCAACTCTAATAAAGTTGAAGACCAGACCGAATTTTACCGGGACGTTTTGGGTTTTCGTGTGAGTGACCGGACTGAGCGTATGAACTTTATCCGTTGTAGTCCCGATCATCACAGCGTTGCCTTTGCTCACTCAGAGGGTCCCTCTCTTAATCACGCAGCCTTTGAAGTCCCAACTTTTGATGCATTAATGTGTGGATCAGGACGGATGAAACAAAAGGGCTTTCCGGTACAGTGGGGTGTTGGCCGACACGGCCCAGGTAATAATGTCTTCGGTTATTTCTTTGAACCAAATGGAATGGTCATTGAATACACCGCCGAAGTTGAGCAGGTTGACGAAGAAACTTATCAAACAGGAACCCCTGCAGACTGGGCTAGGCGAGTCCAAGGACCCGATCGTTGGGGCTTTGCAGACCCGCCCTCTCCTCTTCTAAGGCAATGTATGGGTGGAGATCCACAGGCTCCTGAGGTCAAAAACTTTTGAGGAGCTAACAAAATTATACAAATTAGAGGTTAAAACTAATAGCTTCACCCCTTGCATGCCCATTTAGCTTCGCGTAGCCTCATATGCATGGGGAAGTAAGATAGTTGATTTTTTTATCCCATCCCCAATGATGTCGTAATCGGTATCAAACGGTAGTTAAATTAATAGGTTTTAAGGGAGGTTTAACGACATGAATATTTTAAAGCATTCTGCGTTGGGCATTATGGCCGCTACAGTCGCGGCTTTCGGCCTAAACGGAGCGGCAGATGCCCAATTTTATAAGGGCAAGCGTGTAAATATTATTATTAATTACAGCGCGGGTGGTAACACTGACATTCAGGGGCGCATGGTGATGCGTCATATGAAAAAATATATACCCGGTAATCCACGATTGGTTTTCCGACATGTGTCCGGTGCCGGCGGTACTGTAGGAGCAAACTTCCTGGCCGAAGCGGGCCGAACAAACGGGTACATGATGGGTGTGTTTACTATTCCAATCATGTCTCAGGTAATGAAAGCACCCGAGCTACGTGCAGACCTTGCTGCATTCCACTATGTCGGGGCAATAGGACAACAAACAATTTCACATATCCGTAAAGATGCAATTCCGGGTAAGACTATTAAGAACTGGAAAGACCTCATAAATACCGATCACAAAATCCGAACCGGTGGGCATGGCCCGAGTAGTAGTAAGGATTTGCGGACGAGGCTATTTTTTGAAGCATTGGAAATCCCACTCAAACACGTCACGGGATACAAATCTGGTGGTAAAATCCGGGCAGCAATCTTGAAAAATGAGTTGGATATGACTGCTGACTCTCTTGCTGGTTATTTTGGCCGGGTAGTTGCGCAGTTAATTAAACCTGGTATTTCTGTGCCTATCTGGCATGTCGGAACACCTGGACCTAATAACACTATCTTGCATTCGCCATCGATTGCGAAAAATATTCCAAGTTTCCAAACCGTTTACGAAGCTAAATTTGGTAAAGGAAAGCGACCCTCTGCGAATATCTGGAACTCAATCAGAACCATAGCAGCAACACGAGAAATGCTCCGAATTATAGTATTCCGCAAGGGAACAAATCCAAAGGCAGTTAAAATTATGCGAGCAGCCTGGGATAAGACAACCAAGGATAAAGGCTTCTTAAAGGAATATAAAAAGGTTAACGGTAGTGTTTACGTAGGTAAAAGCGGTGTCGATGCTCAAAAGTATGTAAAGTCAATCGTCAACGTTAATCCTAAGCTCCAAAAATTCCTTTTGGACTATGCTGACAAGGCAAGAAAATAATCTGTATTTATCAATAAAGCAGTCTTATGGGGGCACTCTATTGAGTGCTCCCATTCTTGGAGAGTTGTTTAGGGTAGCTCCATGACCTTTACCGAAGCAGTATTAGATGGATTGAGGCTTGTTCTCATATGGCCAGCTCCTGGCTATATGCTGTTGGGTGTAGCCATTGGTATGTTCTTTGGTGCGGTGCCAGGTCTTGGTGGCTTGGTCGGCATGGCAATCATTCTGCCATTTACCTTTGGCATGGAGCCAAGCGTTGCCTTCGCATTTATTCTGGGTATGTACGCTGTCACAACGACAGCGGATACCCTATCGTCTGTCCTCTTAGGAATACCGGGTACGGCAGCTTCTCAAGCGACCATCCTCGACGGCTATCCAATGGCACAGCGAGGTGAAGCGTCGCGAGCCCTAGGGGCCGCTTACACAGTATCGATGATTGGCGGCGTAATCGGCGCCGTGTTTCTTGCGATATCTATTCCCATCGTCCGCCCTATAATTTTGGCATTTTCTGAACCCGAGCTTTTCGCTATGGCCGTCCTAGGTTTAACAATGGTCGCCTCACTCAGCGGGAAGTCTATATTTAAAGGGACGGCTGCTGCCTGTTTTGGGTTGATGCTGGCTTGTATTGGTTTCGCAGAATTTGGTGGGGTTCGACGTTACTGGTTTGAACAAAACTTCCTTCTCGAGGGCCTACCTATCGTTCCTTATGTGCTTGGCCTGTTTGCAATCCCAGAAGTACTCGAACTTGCTGTTCGTAACACATCAATATCGCGTGTCCAACGCGAAGAAGTGGCTACGGGTGGTATTGTCAATGGCATGAAAGACGCCGCCAAGAACTGGTGGCTCGGCCTTCGCTGTACGGTGATCGGGGTATACGTTGGCATGTTACCGGGGCTGGGAGGCTCGATCGTGGACTGGGTAGCCTACGGTCACGCCGCGCAGAGTGAAAAGAATGGAAATTTTGGTAAGGGCGATGTCCGCGGAGTTATAGCACCAGAAGCGGCCAACAACGCCATGAAGGGTGGTGCCTTGCTACCAACAATCGCATTTGCCATACCGGGTAGTGCGTCAATGGCAATACTGTTGAGTGCCTTTTTTATCCAAGGGTTGGAACCCGGCCCTCAAATGCTCACAGACAAACTCAATATAACCTTCACACTTGTCTGGACGCTCGTACTCGCTAACGTTGCAGGAGCGGTCGCATTGCTTCTCTGGGGCAGCCAGGCGTCAAAAATAACTTATTTGCAGGGCCATATCATTTTGCCGGCTATAATGTTGGTAGTCTTTATGGGTGCCTGGGTAGGTAACGGTACTCTTGGAAACTGGATTGTACTCCTGGTCTTTGGCTTCATTGGATATTTTATGAAACTCGGCGGTTGGCCCCGACCGCCAATCGTTCTCGGGTTTGTTTTAGGGAAAATCATGGAAGAAGCGATGAACCTATCTATGCAGGTGCATGGCTGGGGGTCATTTACCCGACCCATCGTCCTCATAATCATAGCTTTGACTGTAATCACAATCATTTACGCAGTTCGAAATCAACGGAAGAAAAAAGCTCAACAAGAAGCCCGCAGAAGTGAGTCTGGAGACGCGGCAGCAGAAGAGGAATCTATGGTGGTAGAAGAAGGCGGAAAAGACTGCCCACCCGCATCGTGGCCTATAGCTGGTCTCCTTGTGGTTGTTTTTTCTTATTGTTTTTACGAAGCAATTCCCTGGTCATTTTCACCCAAAGTATTTCCACAAACGGTAGCAACCGTGGGCTTTTTATTAGCAATTGGGGCGTTGGTTTATGATCTCAAAGGCCTATCAGCAATCAAAACGGGGACCGCCGCTTCTGATGTGGTTGGGGTAGATAGGGCGTATGTCCTAAAAAGCCTTTATTTCTTGTTGTGGCTTTTAGGTATTTTTGTAGTAACGCTCATCATTGGTCAGTTCCCGACGCTCCTCCTCTTCGTAATTCTCTATTTGAAATTTTGGGGTAAATTCGGCTGGAAGCTTATTTCAATCTACACGGCCTGCGCGGTTGCATTCCTATTAATTATGTTCAATGAGATTGTACCGGTTATGTGGTACGAGCCATCACATTTGCCGTCATTATTCTTGTAAAGATTCATTAAAGTGCTGTTTTTGTAGCCGAGCTATCGGAACTGGCAAGGTAGAAAGCGGCTCCAAAAATAACCGCACCTCCAAGCCAAACCCATAGGGACGGAACCTCCTTGAAGAAAGCAAACCCGAGTGCTGCGCCAAATGGAAGACGCATGAATAGAAATGGAAATACCGCTGTGGCGTCAGTGGAAGCAAACGCTCTACCTAAACACCTCTGATTCAATGTAGCGAACAAAGCAATGATAGCCATCATGAAAAATTCCCAAAGATTTGGCCAATGCCAATCAAAAAGTGCACCGACCAGAATTATAGGTGTCATATAAATTGCATGAAAAAACACCACTTTATCAGGGGGGTCTGAACGGGTTGCGTACTTCAGTAACGTCCCACTCCCAGAGGCACACAGAGCAGAACAAAGGACCAAGATCGCGCCAATACTAATGTTTTCGAAGCCTGGTCTGATAATTATCAAGGCTCCCGCAAACCCCACGGCAAGTGCCAGAATTCGATTTACTCGGAAGTTTTCACCGAGAAATAACATCGCCAGCATCATTCCAAATAACGGGGTCGTAAATGTCAGGGCCTGAGCATCAGCAATCTCCATCAATGCAACTCCCGGGAAAAAAAACATTACGAACCCTGCCCCGGTCGTACCCCTGGCAATAAAGGCCTTATGATTTTTAGATTGCCAAATACTAGGGCCCGTTTTTATCGCATAGGGCACCATTAAAAAAAACGCGAACAAAGCCCGAAAAAATCCTATTTCAAGAGGCGGTATATCAGTGGCTAGAATTCTGACGCACAAGGCCATTAGGGCAAAAGAAATACAGGCCAGGCACATCCACACCGCGCCCCGTGCTGTACCCGGAAGATTATTGAAAAATGAGGCTATAATACTCAACAAGCACACCGACTATAAATTTATGGCCTCATTGTTCTGCAAGATTATTTACGTCCTAAGACCCATCCATCATCGCGCTATAGCCGCCGTCAACAAATAAGTTTTCTCCATATATAAATGAAGCCTCATCGCTTGCCATAAAATTAACTGCTGCTGCGAGCTCTTGGGGTAGGCCGGGCCTGTGTAGCATATTCGTTACATAACGATCCGGATCAAACTCCTGCTTTCCGACTGGAGACCCAATACGATTTGGCACAACTGAATTTACGCGTATCCCATATTGGGCGTATTGCGAAGCAATTGCCCGAACAAGGTTTGCGACCCCACCTTTTGCCGCACAATATGCTACAGCGCTATCGCGGCCTTTAAACCCAGACGTAGAACCAATATTAACAATGACCCCGCCGTCTCCCTGTTCAATCATCTGCTCCCCAGCATATTTGCATGTCAGAAATTGGCTAGTTAGCGTGACGTCAATTGTTTTCTGAAAGTCGGCCAAGGTGCATTCCCGTATAGTCAAATTATCGGATATCGCAACGTTATTAATCAATGTATCTATACGACCAAAGGCATTTACAGTTTTAGAGATCATATTCTTAACAGAATCTTCTTCTGCAACATTCGCTCTAATAAAGATCGCGCAATCAGGATTTGAAGCATTGATCGCATCTGCAACGCCTTCGCCTCGGTCGTCGAGATCGACAACCGCAACCTTGGCCCCCTCTTTAACAAAAAGTTTAGCTGTTTCCTCCCCAATATTTCTTCCCGCGCCGGTAACAATTACGACTTTGTCCTGATGTCTCATGGGCCTCCTCCCTTATTCGCAGTTTAATTTTAGTTCATGGCGCGGATTGAATAGATCACCTCACCCAAAGTCAATGGACTGAGGTCATTTACTAACGCCCACCGACTCATAGTTTTCCTTGTCCTCTAGCGCCGTATCGATTGGTGGTGTAAAACCAGTGCTACTAATTAGAAAACAAGTGCTTCTTCGAAGCCTGACCCGTGGTTATTACGGGAACGATTTAGGAAGCTAACGGAGAAAAAGATGGACGACACATCAGGTTCAGGATTGACAAATGACCATGCAAGCTACCGTGGATTGCGGGATTGGATTGAAAAAGTGGATGGGTTCGGCGAACTGCTCCGCATAGACAATGCCAGTTGGGATGCTGAAATGGGAAGCATTACTCAGATGATGACAGAGAAAAGTCGTGGGAATGCCCCTGCTCTACTATTCGACAATATACCCGATTACGAACCTGGATATCGTACGCTATATGGCTCATTATCATCAGTCCGACGAGTAGCCTTAACACTCGGTTTACCTCAGGCATTTGACCGTAAAGTTGACATCGTTCAACGCTACTACAACCGCATGCGGAATATGCAGCTGATCCCTCCTAAAATTGTAGAAACCGGGCCTGTCATGGACAATATTTTGACGGGTGACGACATCGATATCCTAAAATTTCCTGTGCCCCGGCATCACGAGAAGGATCAGGCGCGCTATATCGGAACCGCTAACTGTGTAATCTCAAAGGATCCGGACAACGGATCATATAACGTTGGCACATATCGCAACCAAGTTTACGATGCAAAAACTATCGGCTGTCAGATCACTGAGGGAAAGCACGGAAGAATTCATCGAGATAAGTATTTTGAACGTAATGAGGAATGCAAATTTGTCATTTTAGTTGGTGAAGACCCGTTACTATACATGCTCTCAGCAAGTCCTTTGCCCGAGGGTATTTGTGAATTCGACTTCGCGGGCGGCATTCGTGGAGAAGCCATCGAATGTATAGAAGGTCCTTACACCGGGTTCCCTATCCCTGCAGACGCAGAGATTGCCATAGAGGGAGTGGCACGACCAGGAAAGGTAAAGCAAGAAGGTCCATTTGGGGAATGGATGGGCTATTACTCTGATGATTCAGTGCCGCGGGCCTATGTCGAAATTAAAACAATTTTACACCGAAATAATCCGATTATCTGCTGCGCGCCACAGCATAAACCAGTCGACGAAACTGGGTTGCTTAAAGGTATCGCAGGTGCTGCAGAAATTTGGAGAGCGCTGGAGGCTTGTGGTCTCCCTGATATTAAAGGTGTTTGGAACCATGAGGGTGGACCCGCAACAAGGTTCACTGCAATCCAGATAAGGCAACGCTATCCTGGTCACGCAAGAAACGTTCTGCATGTCGCATCAAACTGTCAGGGTGGTGCTTATGCAGGCAAATGGACAGTAGTGGTTGATGATGACATTGATGCGGGAGACCTCGATCAGGTTCTTTGGGCCATGAGCACCCGTTTTGACCCTATCGTTGATATTGACACAATTCAAAAGGCTTGGGCCTCCGGTCGAGACCCACTTGTCCAGCCTGGAAATTTCAATAGTCGTATCCTAATTGATGCCTGTATTCCTTACGACCAATATTTGAAGGGTACTTTCCCCCAAGTGGTCGATGTAAGCGACGAGTTGCGAAAAAGAATAAAAGAAAAATTCAACCACCTTCCCTTCCCTCAAGAATAGAAGGACAAAGTGTTTTTTAGTTAAATAACTATACGTTTAAGCGAATAATTAAAATTTGAGAAAGAGGCTATGGACGTGCACGATTTAGGTTTTGAACATATCAGTATGACACCAGAGCAAGAGCAGGATCTTGCAGATACAATTTGGAAACAAGACAATGTTGAGCTGACAACTGTTGGCGTCGATGTTGGGTCTTCAACATCGCACTTGATGTTTTCTAAGGTACATCTTCAACGCCTTGCAGAAGGCCTTTCAAGCCGTTTCGTTGTAGTAAATCGACAAGTATTATGGCGATCGCCAATTCTATTAACACCCTATCGCTCTGACTACACGATTGACGCAGAGGAACTCAAAGACTTTTTTGGCAATGCCTATAAAGATGCAGACCTAACGCCAGAGGATATTGACACAGGTGCGGTCATCCTCACGGGTGAAGCGCTTAAACGAAATAATGCCCGCGCAATAGCAGACTTATTCGCAGAAGAATCTGGTAAATTTGTCTGTGCATCAGCGGGACATAACCTCGAAGCTTTAATGGCAGCCAACGGCTCAGGTGCAGTGGCTCTTTCCAGACAGAATCATCAAACTATCCTCAATATTGATGTCGGCGGTGGTACGGTGAAATTAGGACTTTGTCATGGTGGCCGCTTGATGGCCACATCGGCCTTCGCGGTTGGTGGACGACTCATTGCGTTCGATGACGACGGAAAGATGACCCGTATTGAAGGGCCAGCAGAACAAGTGGCTGATGACGTCGGTGTTTCCTTAAAACTTGGGGATACGCTAACTAAGGAAAATAGGAAAAAAATTGTCAGTCGCATGGTAGATGTCATTGTCTCCTATGCCACCCGCAACCCCACTGATGACCTGTGTAAAGCACTCCTACTTACCGAGACCTTGCCTACAAAACCAAGCATTGATGGGATAACATTTTCTGGGGGCGTTTCTGAATATATTTATCGGCGCGAAGAAGAGGATCGCGGCGACCTGGGTAAGTCCATTGCTCACGATCTGCGCCACGCTTTAGCGGACAAACGGATCCCTGAGACAGTATATGACCCCGGCCATGGGATAAGAGCGACAGTCGTTGGTGCTTCCCAATTTACGGTGCAGGTGAGTGGAAATACGATTTTCTTGTCCCAAAAAGAAAAACTTCCTGTACGAAACGTACCCGTTGCTAGCCTAGATATCGACTTATCGGGGGATTTTACTGCCAATGATGTTTCAACAAAAATTTCTGAAGCATTGAAGCGTCTCGATATGATAGAAGGCGAAGACAGAGTTGCAATTGCCTTTAGGTGGGGTGGAGACCCATTACATGCAAGACTTTATGCGCTTGCTCAAGGCATTCATCAGGGGCTTCCGAAGACTGTGGAGGACCCTGAGTTGCCAGTCGTCATCATGATGGATGGTGACGCAGGCCGGACCATCGGAAATATTCTCGTTAAAGAATTGAATGTTGAAGGGGAAGTAATCTCAGTAGATAACGTTCAATTACGGGACTTCGATTTTGTAGACATTGGCGAATTTATGCCTGATACGCAGGTGGTCCCCTTAATCATCAAATCTCTTCTATTCACCGGACCAGACCAGGCGTAACAGGGTTGGTATGACTGCTTTATCTGCTCTATTTATCGGGTTTATTTTAGGACTCCGGCATGCGCTTGATGCGGACCATATTGCAGCTGTTGCAGCCCTTGCCACGCGATCCCGTTCTATTAAAGAAACAGTTAAGACGGGTATAGCATGGGGTTTTGGCCATTCGGCAACACTGTTAACGGTATGTCTAATCATAATAATTCTTCAAATTCCTTTTCCGGAAAAAATCGCCGGCGCACTTGAATTTCTTGTGGGTTTAATTCTGATTTGGCTTGGATTAGATGTTATTTTGAGAGTTATACGCAAACGTATTCATGTGCATGTGCATAGCCATGTTGATACCGGCAGCCATATTCATTTTCACAGTCACTTAAATGAGCCCGATCATACCAAATCAATCCACGATCACGAGCATCACTCAAACCTATCATCCCGCGCAGTGTTAATTGGTACTATGCATGGACTTGCGGGCTCTGCCGCCTTGATTCTCTTGTCCACAACTCAGAAAACCTCAATTTCAGAGGCGATTATTTATGTTGTTTTATTCGGAGCCGGCTCAATAATTGGGATGGGAATTTTATCAGCAATAATAGCCTGGCCAATTATGGCCAGTGCTTGCAGGGGAATAAATATATTTAAAAAATTTAATTTATTCATCGGAGTGTTTACTGCTTTTGTTGGTACCTTGGTCATATCCCACTCATTTAATGATGTAAAAGAATTACTTACTAACCTGTAGAGAAATATGATGCCTCAATTTCAAATTCTAAACCTTGCTGATGCGCCTATTACCCCAATGAAAGGTGATCGCGGGACACAGAAAAGATTGATTAACTCCGATATAGGAGCAGAAAAAGTTGACGTACATTTAAATTGTCTTGACCCACGGGAACCGGGCGGCCGTTATCACCACCATAGCAACGCTGATAACGTTTATATCGTCAAAAAAGGCGAGGGCCAATTAGTCGTAGAAGGCACGACATACACGATCAAAGAGGATGATATAATATATATACCTGCCGGACAAAAACATTCGCTGACAAATGTCAGCAATTCACCCTTCGAAATTTTTGAAATCTATTCACCGGCGGGCAAAGAATTTGATTTTGTTATTGACGATTAATCTGCCAAAGGTGGTTCTGCACCATTTGGCCAGCCATCAACTTCATGAAAATCCTTTCCAGCCGGTGCGTAAATTTCGATAATTTTACAAGCTATATCCTTACGCGCATTGGTGGCCGTATGAACAATTTTAGGCGGAATAAACCCAATTTCACCTATATCCAACACGTGACGTTCCCCACCCTCAATACAAACTTCTAGCTGCCCATCCATCACGATATACACATTTTCTGCTTTTTCGTGATAATGAATTTCGCCCCGGCTAGCGCCGGCCTTAATAACATTGACGTGGACATCTACATTACTTGAACCTACTGCGGGATCAACGCAGCCGAAGACCGTGCCGCGATCATGAGGTAATTTGCGCGTTGGGGCGTCAAGTATCTTTAGTTTATAGAATTTGATTTTATGTTTCATTATTCTTACTCCGCCAATCAAGTTTGGAAACAATCTAAATACTCATAGACAGTGCCTTAATATTGACACACGTCCCATCATCGCCCAATTTAATTCGGGAAATATTAAAGTCTACAAGGAGAAAAACATGGGATTTGAGGTGATTGAAGTACCTGATTTACCACCACCCGGGCAATTCACCCATGTTGTAAAAAAGGGTAAGATGGTCTTTATTTCGGGTCAAACCGCCAACGAGGAAGCTGAGGCAGGTAACCTTGAACCAGAAGCCCATGCGCAGCGGGTTTTTGGTTATCTTAAAAGTGCTATTGAAGCCGCCGGTGGAAATATCTCAGACATTGTAAAAATAAATATCTTTTTGACAGACCTTTCCCAGTTCCCAGCAATCCTTGAATGGCGACCAAAGTTTTTTAGGGAACCTTATCCTGCTGCAACGTGTTTAGTTGTTGATTCCATGGTGAAGCGAGATTTAATTATGGAAATCGAAGCTATCGCAATACTCGATTAATCTGAACTCCAAGGAAAAGTTTATGTCCGTTAATGAAGGTGTACTTTTTATTCCCTATGCCGATACCGTCGAGCTGCTCACCGCTAAAGAGGCTCTCGAAATTGCTGAAAATACATATCGAATGCAGGGCGATGGCACAATTATGGCATCAACACCACCAAGTTTTAAACTTGATGTAGGCGAGCCGTTTCATAATCACTGGCATGTAAAGTGTGCATTACTGAAAGAAATACCAATCACAGGCGTTCGCCTATACAACTACTTTGATGACGGCAAACGAAATACAGTCGGCCAGCTGGAATGTGGACGCTACATAATCCTAGCGGATCCAAATACTGGTACGAACAAAGCCATTATTGAAGAACACTGGACTTACGCTATTCGCAGCGCAGCTGCGACGACACTCCCTCTAAAATGGTTAGGCACTAAAAATCCTAAAGTCATTGGTATAGTTGGTGTAGGAACGATGGCAACCAACGCTCTACGGTGCTTGGTAGAACTCTATGATGGCATTGAGGAAATCCGTTGTACGTCGAGAAGTCCAGAAACACGCAATGCATTTGCGGACAAATGGTCTAAAAAGCTTGGCATAAACGTTATTGCCAAAAACTCAATTGAAGAGGTTGTAACCGACGCCGACATTGGGGTCGGAGGGACCACCAGTGATGAAATAATGTGCCGAGAACCTTGGCTTAAGCCTGGGGCAACGTATGTCTCTTTTTCGCGCCGGGAATTTGACCCCGCTGGTTGGCCTTTAATGGATAAGGTGGTCGTTGATAGTTGGGAAATGAACATGTTAATGAAACATTTTCGTGCCACGGCGGAAGCTGGCATTTTTAGCCAGGAACAGCTTCACGGAGAAATTCACCAACTTATCCGTGGGGAGATCAATGGTCGAGAGAGCGATACGGAGCGTAACCTTATCCATACTACTGGCCTAGTGGCTCATGATATAGCTATGTGTCATTACGTATATGAAAAGGCCCTTAAAAAGGGTGTAGGCATGAGACTGCCCTTTACAGGTAGCGGCAGCCCAGGTCCGATTGATTAAAGGAAGCAGATAAACTATGTCCAAGAATATTGCTCTAACCCTGGCTTGCGGTGACTATGCAATCACTCGTCCATTGATTGATGGTATTGTGAAACCTGACGGTATCGATTTGACGGTACTCACCGATATGGATTCAACTACCAGACACTGGCGGTTTTACAATAGTAAGGTTTTTGATATGGCGGAGGCTTCTTGCTCTACATACCTCGTTGCCAAAGATCAAGACAAGCCATTCGATGCAATCCCGGTTTTCCTCCACCGTCGGTTCCGGCACGGCTTCGTGTTCATAAATAAAAAGGCGAATATACGAGAACCCAAAGACCTGATTGGTAAAAAGGTGGGTATAAAGCACTGGCAGGTCACTGCAATTTTGTGGATGAAAGGTATTCTTGAGCATGAATATGGCGTGCCACATCGATCTATTGATTGGTACCAGGAGCTAGACCAAGACATCCCTGTCGATTTACCAGATGATATAAAGCTACAAACCTTGCCGAATAACAAATCGGTGGAGACAATGGTTGCTGAGGGTGAGTTGGATGCTTGTATTCATTCCTCCCTTATAAGACCCTTTATCAATGGTGACCCGCGGGTAGCACGTCTATTTCCTGATTTTAAGCGGGAGGAGGTCAACTTCTTCAATAAAACAGGAATGTTTCCAATCATGCATATTACCGGTATCAAAAAAGAAGTTGTCGAGAAATACCCTTGGGTACCGGTCAATATGTACCAGGCATTCAAGAAGGCCAAAGCCATCGCAATGGAGCAGATGGTTAATCCACGTATCGTTCCGTTGGCATGGTATCGAGAAGCTTGGGAAGAACAAGAACAACTCTTGGGAAATGACCCATGGGAATATGGACTGGGAGAGCAAAACAGGAAAACGCTCGAAAATATGGCTAACTATAGCTATGAGCAGGGTTTGGTTAAAAATAAACCAACGATTGAGAACTTGTTTATTGATGTAAGTCAGGGTCGTAAAAGAGGCGAAGAGTTTCAAATTTAGTTTAATTGGTAAAATTTTTATTAGATTAATCTTTAAACATTTATAGTGAAACGCTCTCTTCTTGCTTGACCTTCGTGCCTTGCGGTGCGACATAGCGCGACGCATTTTGGATTTAAAGTTACAATGACGACGTTACATTCCCCAGTCGCCCGTCGGCGTACTTTCGCTATAATTTCGCATCCCGACGCCGGCAAGACGACCCTGACTGAAAAACTGTTGTTATTTGGCGGTGCAATTCAGCTTGCAGGGGCGGTTAAATCGCGTGGAGAGCAACGAAGAGCCCATTCGGATTGGATGAAGGTGGAGAGAGAACGGGGCATCTCTGTCACTGCCTCAGTAATGACCTTTGAATATGAAGAGAAAACCTTCAATTTACTGGACACCCCAGGACATGAAGATTTTTCAGAGGATACCTACAGGGTACTAACAGCGGTTGACTCCGCTGTAATGGTGATTGACGCAGCGCGCGGTATCCAGGTCCAAACCCGAAAATTATTTGAAGTCTGTCGATTAAGGGATATGCCAATCACAACTTTCATCAACAAGATGGATCGCGAAGCCCGTGACCCTTTCGAACTTTTAGATGAAATTGAACAGACCCTCCAAATTGAGGTGACACCCGCAACATGGCCAATAGGAATGGGATCACAATTTCTTGGCTGTTATGACCTTTTAAGCGACCAACTTGTGTTGATGGACAAAGTAGGGCGTGGAAAAAAACCTCATCAAACAGAGACATGCAATGGTCTTCTTGACCGTAAATTAGACGACTTACTTCCAAAACATGCTGTCACAGAATTGCGTGAACAAGTTGAAATGGTCCGTGGACTTTGCCCTGAATTTAACCCTGATGCCTTCTTAGAAGGAAATCTAACGCCAGTCTTCTTTGGTAGCGCCATTAATTCCTTTGGTGTAAGTGAATTATTACAAGGTTTAGTCAATCAAGCACCAGCCCCACGTTCACAACCTTCGGTTCAGCGTGAAATTGCGCCGAACGAAGAAAAAGTTTCAGGATTTGTATTTAAAATACAGGCAAATATGGACCCTAAACACCGGGACCGGATTGCTTTTCTTCGCCTTTGTTCTGGTCATTTTAAACGTGGGATGAAATTGCGCCACGTTCGGACTGACAAACAATTGGCATTAAACAATGCCGTACTTTTTCTTGCTCGTGACCGGGAACTCGCGGAAGAAGCCTGGGCCGGAGATATTATAGGGATACCTAATCACGGAAACTTGCATATTGGTGATGCCCTCACCGAAGGAGAGACACTCAACTTCAAGGGTATTCCGAGCTTTGCACCTGAGCACCTTCAGGCAGCGCGACCGGCCGACCCAATGAGAGCTAAGCATCTTGGCCGAGCCTTACAGCAACTTGCTGAGGAGGGAGCCGCATCCGTCTTCAAGCCAAGAGTGGGAGCAGATTGGATTGTCGGTGTTGTAGGCGTGCTTCAATTTGAGGTCTTGGCCGACCGTATAAGAACCGAATATGACGTACCCGTAAGATTTGAGCCAACCAGCCTTATTACTGCCCGCTGGGTCAATTCCCCAGATGACAATCTGATGAAAAACTTTGTCCGCTCAAATGAAACAGCATTAGCCGATGATCATAGAGGTGACCCGGTTTTCCTTGCCCGTAATGCTTGGCACCTTGAACGCACCGGCGAAGATTGGCCGGATATTGAGTTTTTAGCCACAAAGGAACAAGTGGCCTAGATTATGGATATTAAAATTGAAAATCTCCGTAACATCGCGATAGTTGCTCACGTTGACCACGGGAAGACCACCATGGTCGATTGCATGCTTCATCAAACCGGTGTTTATCGTGAAAATCAGGCAGTTCAGGAGCAAGCTCTCGATACCGGCGACCTGGAGCGTGAACGCGGTATAACGATACTGGCAAAATGCACCTCGGTGGAATGGAAATCTAAGCGTATAAATATTGTCGATACCCCCGGCCATGCAGATTTTGGTGGTGAAGTTGAACGGATCCTATCAATGGTCGATGGTTGCTTATTACTGGTCGATGCAGCTGAGGGTCCGATGCCACAAACGAAATTTGTTCTGTCAAAGGTCCTCGCCCAGGGGCTCCGACCAATCGTAATCATCAACAAGGTAGACCGTTCAGACTCTCGTCCCGAGGAAGTTCTAGACGAAGTGTTTGATTTATTCGCGGCATTAGACGCTGACGAAAATCAACTCGATTTTCCAATCCTCTACGGTTCATCAAAAGAAGGCTGGCTTGCGGAAGAACCTGAAGGCCCCAAAAACTCCCTAGAACCTCTATTCAAACTGATTTTTAAACATGTTGCCTCACCCGCAGTCGAGCCCACGGGACCATTCCGTATGCTTGTTACAACTCTTGAAGCAAACCCTTACCTTGGGCCCATATTGTCTGGTCGAATTTTATCCGGCTCGATTGTCTCAAATGGAACTGCAAAAGCCATAACTTACGACGGGAAAATAATTGAACAAACCCGTATTACAAAGATTTTAGCCTATCGGGGTTTAGAGCGCTTACCACTCGACAGGGCAGAAGCCGGAGATATTGTTGCCCTCGCAGGATTTCAGAATGCGACGGTCGCAAATACCATTTGCGACCTGGGGGTCTCAGAAGGGCTTTCAGCTAAACCAATTGATCCTCCTACTTTAGCGGTAACATTTTCAGTCAATAACTCGCCCTATGCCGGACAGGAGGGTGACAAAGTGACTTCCCGTATGATCCGTGATCGATTAACACGCGAGGCAGAAGGTAATGTAGCCATTCAAGTAACCGAAACAACAGATGGAAGCGGCTATGAAGTGGCTGGGCGAGGAGAACTTCAATTAGGTGTACTGATAGAAACAATGAGGCGTGAAGGATATGAGGTGTCTATCAGTAGACCACGGGTCGTTTACCGTGAGGACCCCGATACCGGAGACCTAATAGAACCCATAGAGGAGGTCGTTATTGATGTTGATGAAGATTATTCTGGTATAGTTGTAGAAAAACTATCGGCGCGGCGAAGTGAATTAGTTGAAATGCGCCCTTCTGGTGGTGGAAAACAGAGACTTTTGTTTTATGCGCCCTCGCGTGCTCTCATTGGGTATCATGGAGAGTTTCTGACGGACACCCGTGGCACCGGGGTTATGCACCGAGTTTTCCATAGGTATGAAGCCGATCGAGGCCCCATAGCCGGACGTCGCCAAGGTGTTATTATTTCAACATCAAAAGGAAATGCCGTCGCGTATGCTTTATGGAACCTAGAAGAGAGGGGACCCCTATTCGTTGAACCCGGTGAAAAAGTATATTGTGGTATGTTGATTGGCGAGCATAACAAGGGCCAAGATATCGAGGCAAACCCTTTAAAGACCAAACAACTTACAAATGTTAGGGCATCGGGATCAGACGACGCCATCATGCTGACCCCTCCAATTAAATTAACTCTTGAACGAGCAATTGCCTATATCGCTGACGATGAATTAGTGGAGGTCACCCCCCAATCCATCAGGCTCAGGAAAAAATTCTTAGATCCAAATGATCGCAAACGAGAAACACGCCGTGTAACGGCAAAACACTAGGGATTTCGATTTATATTTCAATCAATCTTCGTTAAAGGAGTTATAAGTTTAGTAAATGAATTCAACTGGCAACTTCAGCACATTTGATACAAAGGGGTGTTGCAGGATCATTTATTATACGCTTAGCGGCAATTGGTTCATCGCATGCTGTGCAATACCCGTAATCTTTATTAGTAATTCTTTGTAAAGCAGACGTTATCCGTTGCAACTCCATTGCTCGCCGACGACCGGTTTCTTCCTCCATTGCCTGCTGTTGGATTGAATCCATACGAGACAGTCGACCGACACGTTGCTGGTCCAATTCAGTCTCTGTCTTCGTCCCCTCACCGACTGAGATTAAAGTTAACAGCTCGCTTTGTCGTGCGAGGAGAACTTTTTTCAATTTCTTTTCATCAACACCGGGAACTTCACTCATAAGTTTCTCCCCAGTTAACTTGAATGATTTTATCCTAAACGAATCACAATAAAATTGTGGGAAATTTATCATTAATTGAAATTACAAATTTTCTGAGAATAAAAATAAATAAATTCTGGAAAATATTAAATACAGTAGCTTGACCTGTATAACTAAATCTCTGACGATGGCCTCAAGAAATCCTACTGGAACAGTAGAGATTAAGTATAACGGAGATTTTAATGACTAATGATAAAAATGATTTGTCGCGTCGCCTTTTCTTAAAGGGCGCAAGTGCGACAGCAGGGGCGGCCGCTCTAAATATGCTCCCTATTCAGATGGCGTTTGCAGCAGCATTCCCTGAACGAAATATTCAAATTTTTGTACCAACCCGCGCTGGGGGTGGTGCGGACAGAAATATGCGTGCTTTCACTAGTGTCTGGAAAAATTACCTCAAAACAAATTTTGAAGCTGGATTTTACCCTGGCGCTGCAGGTCGGGTTGGCTATGAAACTTACATGGGAAAGGCAAAAGCCGATTGTTACAACCTGATATTTGGCAACATGGGCCCAGAGGTTTTAAACTGGGTGGTCAAAAAACCAACTTTTGATCTCAAAAGCTTTCTCTATATTGCACAGGTCGATCAAGATCCTGGGATAGTATTTGTCAGCAAGAAAAACAAAAAACTAAAAACAATTGATGACATTGTTAAAGAGGGTAAAAAGCGCACGCTGAACGTTGGCGTTAGTCGCCTCGCACATCCGGCTTCTTTAGGAGTCCTTGCACTCGGTCGTCATACCGGTGCCAAATTTAATTTGGTACCACTTTCTGGAGGGCGCAATACCCGTGCTGGTGTTGGTACAGGGGAAATGGACCTGGGAGCTTTGCCTTCGGGTAGTGTCGTGCGTAAACAGAAACAATTCGATATTGTTGCTGTCTTTGACAAAGAAAACCCATTACCGAAACGAATGAAAAAAGCTGTTGTCGTCAATGACCATTTCGGTATGAAACTTCCACCACTTTATGCGGGCGCTCGTGCTTTTGGCATTAAACGCGAGGCGATAGAGAAACACCCTGACCGTTACAAAGTGCTCTCTGACACATTGAAAAAGGTTTATACAGACCCCGCATACAAGAAAGCAGTCAAGAAAACCAAGGCTCCATGGAAGTATATCCGATATGGATCACCTTCAGATTGTGAGAAATACGTTCAGTATATCACCGCAATAGGAGAGCAGTATAAATCACTTCTAACTGGTAAATCGTAGGATATAGACAAGATAGCTGGCGTGGGCTTTGGTTTTACGCCAGCTATCACAAGAGTAATTACGATTTAATTCTAAAGGCCATAATATGAGTGATGAGAACGGGCAAAAATCCGGCAAGCCTGCAAAGCCTGCTGCGGGCGCAGAATTAGTCTTACCTGTGGCAGCACTGTTATTCACGATATATTATTTTACCACAATTATTAATGTTCCCTGGACAGCCCAGGTAAGCGCTTTTTTTGTCGGGACTATCCTCATTGGCCTGATTATAGCGCTAGTTACACGTGTACTCATTAAGGTTAAGCGCGGAGAAGCAACATTAGGCATGGGGCCACTCTTTGCTCCCAAAAATTATGTTCCCAAAAGGTTAGCGTTGTTTGGCCTAACACTCGCTTATGTATTCCTTATTCAGTGGGGCGGTTTTACGATCACAACCTTCTTTTTTTTACTTTTGGCAATGCTGCTCCTTAGTAATGGAAAGAAAAAAAGTCTTATCCTGGCGCTGTCCTTTACATTATCTGTAGGAGGCTATTTCCTGTTTATAGTTGCCTTCAACACCAGATTTCCTAGGGGTCCCGTTGAAACATTGCTACACGGGGTTTTCTGAAATGGAAGTCGACTGGGGACTATTTTCGGAGTTATTTGGCCGAACGTTTACGTTCTGGTGGGTAATTCTGCCGGCTATCTTGTTAGGGCTTATTGTAGGTGCTATTCCCGGATTTAGCGCCGCGAACACTATTATCATTTTACTTCCAATGACGCTTGCCATGGAACCAGAGATTGGTCTCATCTTTATGGTCGCACTCTATGCCTCCTCCCGAATGGGTGCTGGTATCCCAGCGATTTTAGTGAACATACCGGGGACAGCAGGCGCAGCAGCAACGCCGCTTGATGGATACCCAATGACCAAGCAGGGGCGTGCACAACAAGCACTTTCAATATCATTCGTTTCCTCTGTATCGGGGGGGCTTTTGACAACAATCTTAGCTTTACTGGCCATGCCATGGCTTTCACAAGTTGCATACCATCTCCATAGCGTGGAGATGATCGTGATTATGCTTTTTGGTATATCACTAATAGCGACTATTGCAGCAAAAGATACGCTCAAGGGTCTGATAGCAGGGTTTTTTGGCCTTATGATTGGCTACATAGGAGCTGATGTCGTCTACGAAACACCACGCGGTACGTTCGGCTTCCTCGAACTCTATGACAAGGTACCATTAATTCCAGCATTAGTAGGGTTATTTGCTGTATCCGAAGCTTTCGCTGTTATCGAGGGTGAATCGATCCTCACCAAGCGTGGATTGGAAGCCATGCAAAAAGCGGGTTGGAAAGAAACCTGGGAAGGGATGAAACAAGCTGTAAGTCGGTGGTGGCACATTATTTGGACAAGTATTATCGGTTTAATAATTGGTGTTGTTCCGGGTGCGGGTGCGGCGATTGCATCTTTTGTTGCCTATCAACAGTCCAAAACATTTTCAAAAACACCGGAACTATACGGTACAGGTCACCTGGACGGCCTCGTTGCCCCTGAATCAGCTAATAATGGTGTAACATCCGGCACACTAATTCCTCTCCTCGTAATTGGTGTTCCGGGAGGAGCGACTGCAGCAATTATGGCGGTTGTTCTTCAATATCATGGGGTGACTGTTGGTCCGGATCTGTTCGACAGCCAGCCAGAATTAGCATACGGCGCTTTCACTGCAATGGCTGTCACATACGCAATCATGATATTCACAATTTTACCTCTTGCCCGATACATGTCTCGAATTACAGTCGTTTCAACGGTGTATATGGCTCCCATAATCATTTCATTTACACTAGTTGGTTCGTTCGTACCCCGTGCATACGTCTTCGATATGTATCTTGCCTTAGCTTTTGGTGTAATTGGTTATGTCGCTCGAAAGACCGGTTACCACGTCGCGGCAATTTTAATTGGCGTTATTCTGGGTCCGTTATTGGAAAACTATTTTCTTCGGGCTCTCCGTATTTCACAGGGAGACATTATGGTTATTTTCTCATCCACCCTTGGGAATATAATGTGGGTTTTGCTTATCGTCTCTTTGTTTGTTCCGCTAATTTTGGACCGGCGGCGGAAACAAAAGAATTAAAATTTAATTTTCAACTTTATCGAGTAATAGAAGATAACCATCCATTGGAGTAAAGGTTTATGACAAATCCTATCACTAACATGCCCAAAGACCCCGGTGACATAATAGGTGAAGAATATTGGGCCAAGCGCGGAAAAATTAATTTATTCCTATTTCGTCGTTATTCCCCAGCCGCGCGTGCTGCAAATCCACAAAAACCTGTGCTCTTTCTTGTACACGGCTCATCGTTCTCTGCCCGTACGGCATACGATTTAGATATTCCAGGTCAGGGGGATTACTCGTTAATGAAAACCTTTGCCGGCCTTGGTTATGATGTTTGGACGATGGATCATGAGGGTTATGGAAAATCTAGCCATACAGATGGGTTTTCCTACATTGCTGATGGGGTTGAAGATATAAAAGCTGCTACTCGAATTATTGAAAACGAAACGGGTAAAAGCTCTTTTTGTTTTTTTGGCTCTTCTTCAGGAGCCCTACGTGCTGGCGCCTATGCTAACAACTACCCTGAAAGGGTCAAAAAACTAGCCCTCGCAGCTTTAGTCTGGACTGGTGTTGGGTCGCCCACGTTATTAAAACGTGCTGAAAAAATTGATGAATGGCGGGAAACAAACCGGCGCACTGTAGATGAGGCGGCTTATAAAGCAATTTTTACCCGTGATGTTGAAGGACTTACTATACCAGAACTACCGTCAGTCGCTGCAGCAGCTGAGATAAAAAATGGTGGCGGCAGTGTTCCAAATGGGACCTATATTGATATGTGTATAAATTTGCCCGTTGTTGACCCAAAACAGGTGAAATGCCCCGTGATGATATTCCGCGGTGACCATGACGGCATAGCGACGGATGATGATGTTCTTAACTTCTTTATTAACCTGCCCAACAAAGACAAACAATTGGTTATGGTTTCTGGTCAAGCACATAATACGACTATCGGCATTAACAGGGCACGATTTTGGCATTCACTGGATAGTTTTTTAAGCATGCCTAAACGTGTTGACCTTTAGGAAGTGGAGGCGACAATTTGGAGCCATGAATATTATACTCAGAAAGGGGATATCTCCCTTTTTATGTGGCGGAAGAGATTAGAAGATCCATCTAAATGCCTTGCACCAAAACCAGTGCTATTCCTAGTTCATGGGTCATCATTTAGTGGCCCAACTGGGTTCGATCTTCAAGTTCCTGGAAAACAAAACTACTCTTTGATGGAAAAGTTTGCATCTTATGGGTTTGATGTTTGGACTCTCGATCACGAAGGCTATGGTCGGTCTGATAAAACCTCTGGCAATTCCGGAATTCTAGAAGGAGTAAATGATATTGCCGCAGGGATGGAACTCATTAGACGTGAAACCGATACAACGTCTGCTGCATTTTATGGCTCCTCTTCTGGAGCTCTGCGGGCCGCAGCATTCGCGGAGGCTTTCCCAAATTCTGTTAATAAGCTCATCCTAGATGCATTTGTATGGACCGGAGAAGGTTCCCCAACTTTGATCGAACGCACAAAAAAAATGGACCAATGGACCTCAAGCAATTTTCGTTCGGTAGATCAAGACTTCTTTCTATCTATCTTTACCAGAGATAAACCAGGCACCTCTGAAGAAGGTGTAGCGGAAGCGTTGGCTGAACGCGAACTAGCTATATGTAATTCCGTCCCGACTGGGACATATGTTGATATGTGCTCTCTACTCCCGATTTGTGACCCGACAAAGATCAAATGCCCTGTTCTAATAATTCGAGGCGAACATGATGGCATTGCGACTGAGGAAGATTTATTAAATTATTTTAATAAGTTGCAGACACGCGACAAACAATTTGTCATTATTCCTGGTCTGGCACATGTAACGTTCCTAGGTGCAAACCGGTCTCGTTTATGGCACGTAATGAAAGATTTTCTGCATGTACCTGATCGAATAGATAAAATATAAATATCGACCTTAGTAGTTACTTTAAATTAAGCACCACAATCCCAAAAATCTATTTTATTAACCTGGCCGTTGCTGCTAGTCCTGCGCTGTAATAGATTGGAAAAAATTTAGGGGAGGATAAAAATGGTATCAGATTTCGAGAACCACTGCTGGCAAGATGTCGTTTCTGAAAGTGCGCTAAAAATCTATAGCCACTATGAAAGAAAAACCTATGTGGGTTCCAAGCCCGCCCTTTTAGCAATCGACCTTTACAATTTAGCATACCAAGGTGGGGCCAAACCAGTTGAAGAAATAATCGACACTTACCCCAGTTCTTGTGGTGAAAATGCCTGGAATGCTATTGCGCCAACTGAGCGGTTATTCAAGGCTGCCCGTGCTGCCGGAATTCCAATCATTTACTCAACGACGGAAAACCGGGTGGAGGCCAATATTACCCATGCCCACGCTACTAATCGCCAAAGGATACAAGTTGCGCCTGATGTCTGGGATATTAAAGAAGAATTTGCCGCACAAGAAGGAGACCTTATCATATACAAACAGAGAGCTAGTGCCTTTGCGGGGACGCCGTTAGTCTCACAGTTAAACCAGTTAGGAGTTGAAAGTCTTATCGTTTGCGGTGAAAGCACCAGTGGTTGTGTGAGGGCAAGCGTTGTTGATGGTTATTCCAATGGTATCCACGTAACCATTGCAGAAGAATGTGTTTTCGACCGCCATATACTTTCTCACAAGGTAAATTTATTTGATCTACATCATAAATACGCCGACGTCATGCATGTGGATGAAGTCATCACCGACTTGTATGCCGGAGCGGGTTTGAAAGAAGACAGCCAATGAAGCCTAGCCGGTACGGACCCTTTCCCTATACGCCAATCAATCGGCGCCCAAACCTTAGATGGCCTAACGGTGCCCGTGTTGCGGTGTGGATAGCACCTAATCTTGAATTCTTTCCATTAAATGAACCTGTCCCAGGGTCAAGGTACAGCTATACGCCAGAAGTATCATCTTGGTCACAACGCGATTACGGCGCCCGAATTGGAATTTTTAGGATTATGGACGTTCTTTCACAACGAGATATTCGCGCGACCTGCACGTTAAATTCAGAAGTGTGCGACGCATACCCAGAAATGATAGAAGATGCTGTTGCCCTTGGGTGGAATTTTATGGGTCACAATCAAAGTAATTCGCGCCCCTTTCATTCCACTCCTCCCGAAGATGATCAACAGTTGATCAAAAATGTCTTGTCCCGTATCGAGAGATCTACGGGAATAAAACCGCGTGGTTGGTTGGGCTCTGGTCTGCAAGAAACATGGGATACTTTGGATTACCTAACTGAAGAAGGCCTGGATTATGTGTGTGATTGGACCAATGACGATCAGCCATATTTTATGACCGTCGGTGATAAAAAACTTGTTTCTTTACCTTACTCTACGGAAATCAATGACCTTCCGCAGTTTCGTGCTGGGCGGTCTAATGAAGAATTTGAAAAGATGATACGGAGCCAATTTGATACCCTATACGAAGAAGGAGAGAATTCTGCCCGTGTAATGGCAATTTGTTTACACCCGTTTGTAATAGGGGTTTCTCATCGAATAGGAGTGTTAAAGTCTGCACTCGACTATATACAAAGTCATGACAGAGTTTGGTTTGCTACGGCTGAAGAAATAGTAGATGCCTGGCTTGTGTCGGACGCAACCTTCTAAGTGGAAAGAGGTTTTGCCCCTCCCGGTACTTCAATATCAAAAATATTTAGGGTTATAGCGATAAGATTGTAGTGTCCCAGTAAACCGGAAAGATCAGTTGCTCCCTGTAAGCCATGTCTTTTTATAATTTTTTCAAAGGTAGGGTCTGACACCCCTTTAGTTTCATACAACTCCTTACAGAAGTCATAAATTTCTTCTTCGTCAGAGGATTTAAAGTCTGGTTTTTCGCCAATACGTATCGCTTCGATCATGCTTTCAGAAACTCCGGCTCTGCGAGCCTCAGCGTCGTGTGCAAACCATTCATACTGAGCTTTCCAGTGATATGCGGTGACCAAAATCGCGATTTCTCTCAATTTCCATGGAATTGAACATTCATATCGTACAAATTGCCCCAGTTTTTGGACCTTATCAGCCAGATCCGGACTATTTAAAAGCGGAATGAAGGGGCCTCTGACACTGCCCCTTGGGCCCGAAGTAATATCTTCAAATACTTTCTTTTGTTTAACATTCATCTGATCCAGTGAAATTTCTGGAGAACGTGCCATAACTTTCCCTATCTACTATTTGTCATTTGCGAAATTAATTCTGAGGGGGTTACTGGGTATTTGTTTAATTTGATATTAAAAGGTCCTAAGGCATTCTCTATTGCTGACAAAATCGCAGGCGCTGCCGTCATCACACCACACTCGCCAACGCCCTTAACGCCGAGAGGGTTACGATCTGTAGATGACTCTTGATGAATAATTTCAAAATTTGGCACTTCTGTGGCGGTAGGGATCAAATATTCTGCTAAATTAGTTGATTGAGGCATCGCTTGATCATCATATATCATGTTTTCAAATAAGGCATGTCCTAGTCCAAGCGTCACTCCTCCCTGCACCTGCCCATCAACAATAAAGGGGTTAATAAGTCTCCCGCTATCATGAACAATTACGTATCGCCTTAACTTTACGTGGCCGGTTCCTGCGTCAACCTCAACCTCCACACCATGGGCACCGTTCGCATAAACAACATTATCAGGCATGAAGCTAGATTCTGCCTCAAGTCCAGGGGTAATTCCCTCCGGAAGAGCATAACCGGGAACACCAGCGACAGCACCAGCAATTTCTCGGAAGGTTACCGCCATATCAGGCACACCTTTTACGAGTACTCGACCATCTGTCAGTTCTAGGTCTTCAACCGAAGCCTCCAATAAATGGGCTGCGATTGCTAAAACCTTTTTTCTTACATTGCTGGCAGCTAAATGGATCGATGAACCAGCGCAAACAGTTTGTCGACTGGCAAACCCCCCAAAGCCCTGCGTGACATTCTGAGTGTCTCCGTGGATCACTGTTACTTCGTTTGGCCTTACGCCCAATTGGTCAGCCACCAGCTGAGACATTGCCGTCTGGAACCCCTGTCCCATAGCAATTCCGCCGGTATAAACCGAAATTTTTCCTGATGTCCCAATTCGTACGATTCCTGTCTCAAAGGGACCTCGACCGGTCGGCTTCACATAGTTAGCCATTCCAAAACCGATATAACGACCATCTGAACGTGCCTTATCTCTTCTTGCAGGGAACTCACTAAACCCCATGACTTCCAGCAAATCCCGTTGACATTTCAAATAGTTCCCACTGTCATAGATTATTTGTTGGCCTGCCTGTGTTTTTAAGGGGTGAGCGTAGGGCATATCCTCCAACTGTATCATATTCCTTTCACGTACCAGTGTGCGCTCTAACCCCACGGCGTCTGCCATACGGTCAATCATCCTTTCCATCGTAAAACAACCTTGCGGATGGCCAGCACCCCGCATTGAGGTTGCTGGAACCTTATTAGTATGGGCGGTCACAACATTAAGTTCGTAGTTTGGAATTACGTAGGGACCCAGAATAGTAGTGGCCGCGCTAAAGGGAATATTGAACCCTCTTGCGGTGTATGCTCCCTGATCGTGATACATTTTACCGCGCAGCCCTAGGATTTTACCCTCAGGATCAGCAGCCATTTCGACCTCCCAAATTTGGTCGCGCTCCTGTGTTGTAGTCACTAAATGTTCACGCCGATCTTCAACCCATTTGATGGGCCGCTCTAGCAAAATGGCTGACGCACTTATAATTGCATCTTCTGGATAGAATAGGAGTTTGGGTCCAAAGCCTCCTCCAACGTTGGGTACGATGACTCGGACCTGTGACTCATTGAGGCCAAATAAATATACAAGGATACTGCGATGAGAATGTGGAGCCTGACAGGAACTCCACATCGTCATTGTACCTCTAACATCATCATAGCGCGCGATACTACCACGACATTCCATTGAGTTAGAGACACCACGATGTTGGTAAAACTCTGATGATACAACGTGTGCGGCGTCACCGAACGCCTTTTCAACATCACCGTGTCCAAAGGTTAAGTCATGCACAATATTTCCTGGTTCCATCTGCCGTGAATTAACCGGGGGGGCACCCGGCTGAGCGGAAGCGCGCGGATCAGGTAAAACTGGCAGAGGGTCGTAGTCGACAACGACAAGCTGAGCGGCATCCTCAGCGAGATAACGGTTCTCTGCCAGGACTGCAACAATGGGTTCACCCACATAGCAAACCTCATCCCGAGCAAGTATGTAAGGACCAACATCGACTCTTTCGCCTGGCGTTGGAAAATTTTCTGGGATCCGCTCCTGGGATAATACCTGCAGCAAATCGTCAATAACAAAAACGGCCGCGACTCCCGGCAAATTTTTGGCGGCAGATAAATCTATTGATTTAATTCGCGCATGGGCAAGTTGACTCCTAACGACTGCGAGATACAACATCCCATCAAGCTTAATATCGTCGATAAAGTTCGCTTCCCCAGTCAACAGGATATCGTCTTCTAGGCGCGTAATTTTTTGACCGACGAAAGTGTCGGGCATAGAATATACTCCTGCGTTATTCTTTTAATTTAAAGACAAATCAAGAAACTGAGGGATTTGTAACACCGACCATCGTGTCCCGTGTTACAATCGCAGCCAATTGTTCTTCGTTCCAATCGTCAGTCCCTTCCGGGCGCTGGGGTATTACTAGATACCTTAAATCAGCGAGACTATCGTGTACACGTACAGTCTTGCCCTCAGGTAGGACGGTACCGAATTCCTTAAGAACCTCGCGAGGTTCTATAACAACCCGGGAACGATAACTCTTACTGCGGTACCAGTCCGGCGGCATTCCGAGTACGGCCCGCGGATAGCAGGAACAAAGAGTACAAACAACAACGTTTTGAACCTTCTCGGTATTTTCGACGACAGTCATTTTAGCTGCGCCAGCATCTATACCAAGCTCCGCTAATGCCGCATTACCATCGTCTAGCAGTCTCTGTTTGTAATCGGGATCAGACCATGCCTTGGCAATAACTTTTGACCCATCTGACCTCTCAAGCGATTCTACTTTTTCTTGGGCTAAGCGTAATTCTTCAGGTGTTAAATGATCCTTTTCTATTAATAATTCCCGAATAGCATAGGTCATCAACTCATATAGCCCCGGCTCTGAGTCCTCGATATTCGGTTGAAAGGTAAGGTCATGGTCATGATCATGGTTGTGTTCATGTGCCCCGCGTTCTTCAGCCATATTATCTCTCCTATCCGTCCGCCTTAGGCGGGCAATAACCAATGTTCGTAAATATCGACATCAACTGTATCTGTTTCAGCACCTGAGTAATTTTCCCACACATCTTTTTGTCTAAAGCGTACTCTATAGAGTGTTTTTTTTGGCAACCCGTCAAACCCATAGGCCAACTCTTCAGGATTTGGAAAATCTCCACAAACCCTTTCAATTTGGCCAACTTTTCCGCGAATATAATACGGTGTCCGACGATGACCTGGTGGGTGGGTTTGCCGGACTTTAACGCTGTCACCGGGGGCAAAATTATTACTCAATTTCTTATCTCCGCCATGCGCTCAGCTATTAACTTCATCCGCTCATCAAGCTCTTTTTCAGTGAAAAGTCCCTTTTCTACAAATATCATTTTCATTGATTCCGTAGAACGTTCATAATAATCCAGATCACTATATAGAGGCTCACCCATTTGCTCCCGTGCCCGTCTAGATTCATCGGTGACATAAATATGTCGACCCGCGGCACCCAACGCATTACTGATCGCAGTAGATAGACGTTCCCAGGGCTTCATTTCGGTGACCTCGGGGTCAATTCTCCCAAAGTCTTTTCCTCCAATATCGTGATATCCCCGTCGAGGATCTTCTTTATCCGCCATGATTTATCTCCATCTTGATAGTTAGTATATTCTCATATTGGGCCCAATCGTCAACAGAACTCGTCCTTTGACCAAAGAGCTAGACGCTTTTATATTCTTGGTAAAGCTGTTTAGTTTGAGAGGAATAACATGGATAACGTAGTTTTTCGCGATTATGACCAAAAAGGATTAAATTATGAGTATGATAATCGTGGAAGATTTCCCGACACCGCCGATTGCAAGGCAGCTCAAGTTGCAGGGTCTGACGAAGCAAAAATTGAATATGAGTGCCGTTTAGATGTCCGTTTTGGTACTGAAGACACCGACCTGCTTGATATCTACCTTTCTAAAGAAAAAGGCCCTAATCCCATTCATGTATTTTTCCATGGTGGATATTGGAAATCTAATACAAAGAATGATTTTGGTTTTGTGGCAAAGCCATTTGTCCCATATGGAATAACAACAATAGTAGTCGAATACCCTCTTATCCCCTCAGTGCGCATGGAAAAACTAATAGATCGCTGCCGTGCTTCTTTGGATTGGACTTGGAGAAACGCAGAAAACTTTGGTGGCGATAGGAAAAATATAACTATATCGGGTCATTCTGCTGGCGGTCATATTACCGCTATGATGATGCAAACTGATTGGCCCGATTTTGCCAGTGACCTCCCTGAAAATTTGATCAAGGCAGGCTGCAGTATTAGTGGTGTCAGCGATCTAGAGCCTGTAAGGCTCTCTTTTCAGAACGATGAGCTTCAATTTGATTCAACGGAGGCCGCAGAATTTAGTACTCTGTACATGGACCCGAAACATCCTGGCCCTCTACTTGGGGTTGCAGGAGGCATAGAAGGCCCAGAGTTTGTTCGCCAAACGACAGAACTCATGGAAGCTTGGGGTTCAAAGGGTATGGATGTTAATTGTTGGATAATGGAAGGAAAACACCATTTCACAACGATCAACCAATACCTAAATCCGGAAAGCGAATTGTCACGTGCGGTCAGAGGCTTAATCGGCCGATAAACTTTAGGTAAAATTATAATATGATAGAATTTAGAGTTGGTGAAGCATCACCTGCAAACACATTTTTTGCCATTTGGATGGCGGAAGCTGCCGGATTGTATAAGCAACATGGTCTTGACTTTGCCATCGTAAAAATGGTGGGCGGCAGCGAAACTGGTCCTGCCCTCTCATCCGAACGCATCCACCTTATGCATATCGGAATGTCCTCCGTCGTCCGTGCCAATTCATCAGGCTTTAATGTTACAACCATCGGTTCATTGAGCAATGTTATACGAAGCACATTATTCGGGTCACCAGACATAAATAGTATCGAAGATCTTAAGGGTAAGGAAGTTGGCATCAGTAGCGCAGGTTCAGAGAGTGAGCTTTCAACTATTGTTGCACTTAAAAAACTTGGTTTGGCTCGTGATGATATTCAATTCAAGGAAATTGGAGTGGAGAGACTCTCTCATCTAAAAAGTGGAACGGTTAAGGCAACTATGTTGGGAGAACCTCTACGCAGCGTGGCATTAGCGGAAGATATGTTATCACTTTGTGATTTACTGACTGAGAGAATGCCCTGGTTATATAGCGGCCTGGTCGTCGACAAAGACTATCTGATGAAAAATCGAGAGATAATTTTACGTTTTATGCGTGCAACAATAGAAGGTAACTACTTGGCGGTAAGTGAACCGGATGAAGCCAAAAGAGTAATGTCTAAAGTCCTTGACATTAAGGATCCAAAAAATCTTGAATTAACGTATCAAAACTTCAAAACATACACGCCCCTAAATGCCGAAGTAACTGTTGAGGGTGGAAAAAATATTTTAAATTTCGTCTTAGAAAAAAATAAAAGAAAAGACATCGGGGAATACATTGACGAAACAATCCATGAAGAGCTACGCGATAGTGGTTTTTTTGAGGAGATCAAAAACAAATATAAAATCGACTAAACTATTTTGCCAAAATCATCACGCCCGACTTTCAAACTTTTTCCAGAAAGCGCCTGATATCCAGCCCAGAACCAACCAAAAAATCGCTGACGTCACAAGTGAAGCAGACACGAACTTACTCGCTATCTCTGGAGGTGCAAAGCCGCCAATTTGGATTGGCTGCGGCGCCCCAATCAGATGAGGTAACGCAATCAAAATAATTCCAAAAGGTACCCAAAATTTACCTGACCTAAATATCAACACCCAAAGACCCGACGCTGTCGCTCCCACGCAAATAAACCACCACATTTGTCGAGTACCAAGGTCCGCTGTGAATACCCCCGGTATCTCAGGCGGCAAGCCCAGTGCAGGGGCCAAAGAAATTACACCAAATCCCGCTATACCCCATACCACACCCTGTCGGCCACCAATTTTAGTCCGACGCAAAGAAAAACAAGCCACAAGAATTAGGGAAAATCCAACTCCTGTGATGATATTAGAAATTGAACTTAAAAACGCTCGTTCCCAGTCATACGGAACAGGTTGGGTGACCACGGGCTTAATTTCACGCATTTTTATATGATTATGTGAAAGTCTTAGTGGAATACTTTTGTCAATACCAACTTTTCGCTCCTCGGAAATCCCCTTTTTTTCAAATTTTTCGGCAAGAAGTATTATAGGCGTCGTTGTAAATTCATGAATGATTGATATGCATGATCCGCTGAGAAAGCCGGCAAGGAGTGCGGTCAAAAATATGCGCCGAAACATTTATCGGGAACTAATACTTAATGACAAGGAAATGCTAAGGAATGACGGCTATCGTGGGCGGCACCATGCACCGTGTCGGAGTGCGAAAATCCAACACCCATAATGAGAAATATACCAAGCAAAATTGCACAGACGGCCGGTAAAAATTTTCGACCCTCCATGAGTACGGATTCATCAGGTTGCGATACTCTTTGGCTCATTTGAAATTCCATTTATTGCAACACTAGACTGGCTTGAACTAGCAAAAATTGCAAGCATACCATCAAAGAATATCTTAACCTCACAATTCTTTTCCAGGGAAGCGGATCCCAGTAAACTTAAGATAAGAAAGTTCCTGCATCGCATATTTGATACCTTCTCGGCCATAACCGGAAGACCCCACTCCGCCAAAAGGCGTTGTATCCATTCGGAATCTACTACCTTCATTAATCCAGACAGAACCAACATGCAGCTCTTCTGAGACTTTGAAAGCAGTTTCGAGGCTCGATGTAAAACAGGAAGACTGCAGTCCGAATTCGGAGTTATTAGCAATTCTAATGGCATCATCAACGTCTGAGGCAGGGATTATTACCGCTACAGGACCAAAAATTTCTTCGCAGACTACACGGGCATCTGATGGTGGCCTAACCAATATGGTCGGATAAATGATTGCACGGTCCCGCTTAAGTGGGAGCGCAGCGCTTGCCCCACTCTCGAGCGCGTCATTGACCATTTCCTCTACCCGATCCGCCGCTGCGGCGTTAACCATTGGACCTACATCGGTCGTGTCTAAAGTCGGGTCTCCAACCTCCATAGATTCAGCAGCCGCTACAAAATGTTTGAGAAATTCATCCAAAACTGACTCTTCAACAATAATCCGTTGAGCAGAAATACATTGTTGACCACTCGCCTCAAAAGCAGATGGCGCTATTCGAGTGGCAGCATCTTTTATGTCAGCATCTTCACAAACAATATTCGCTGAATTTCCGCCCAACTCGCCAATAAACGGCTTAGCACCCGCTGCTTTTGCAAGAGCTTCGCCTGCAGCAGTGCCACCGGTTAAGGTAACAACAGCGATGTCTTTATGGCCAACTAGGTACCCTGTTACATCGCGACGACATGCCACAACATTGATTAAACCATCTGGAACCCCAGCACTTGTAAAAGCTTCGGCGATAAGAGAAGCCTCTCCAACTCCCTCAAAGGCAGGCTTTATTACTACCGCGTTTCCCATTGCTATCGCCGGCGCAACCTTCTGCATTAAAAGGTTTGATGGAGCATTAAAGGGGGTAAATGCGGCAATCACGCCATGGGGATGGTGACGCGTAAACCCGAACCTTCCAGCGCCCATAGGCAGAGCATCAAGGGGCAAAACTTCACCTTCCATACGCAAAAGTTCTTCAGCACAAAGGCGTAACAACTGTGATACTCGGCCTGCTTCAAACCCGCATGCACGTTTAGGTTTACCCAGAGCCTTCATTGTTATATCAGCAATCTTGCCCTTGACTAACTCAACCTCATCCGCTGCATCTCGAAGCCAACTCGCTCTTTGAGCTGGCGTAACATTGCGATTTGCAACAAAGGCGGCACGAGCACTTTCAATCGCTGCATCAATAGTTGCCTCATCTGCCATTTCTACTGTCGATACATGACTCCCATCCCAGGGCGACAGCAATTCCTCCGTCTTCCCGCCGCTTGCGGGAATCGGCTTCCCGTTTATCCACGGTTGAAAATGTGCTATTTCCACCTTACCTGACATATAAATCTCCCATCAAAACCTCAAAGCTTAAACAACTCAAAAGTAGATTCCGCAAATATATCTTCTGCCTCCAACTTACGCGCTGAGATTCCTTGGTCAAATGAGTAGCGAGTCATCGCGGAAATTTCTTTTTCATTCTCTAAAGCTCCATATTTCCAATGATCCGCTCCCATCAAGTTGCGGACCTGTTCAAGTTCGTAAACCGGCCATGGCATTGTGTGTGCCAAGTGACCCACTTGTTCCATTTCTTCGTAGCAATGCTGTTTTGCCTTTAAAAAGGCTACATATACGTTAACTGGCAGCCATGGATGTTTTTCAACAATCGTTCGTCTAATACCAATCATGTGCATTATTGGAAACATCCCTGTCTTTGAGAAATATTTCTGTTCAGCCGACTTATAATCAGGAAACAACCGGCCAATTTTTTCGTTCTTGTAGTAGCTTGAAGGCGCCCTAGCGGAAATTAAAGCATCTAACTTACCCTCATCAAGTTGATCGGCTAGCGTTTCATTAACCGGAATACTCTGAAGATCAATTTCTGGAGGCAGATGCAGTGGAGCCCTTTCTTCACGACCACCTTCTTCAAGGCCACCATTCCGCCAGTTGATGGATGAGGCCATCACACCATACTCATCTTCTAGAATGCCTCTAACCCATAGGGCAGCTGTCATTTGGTATTCCGGGACGCCTATTGTCTTACCAGCTAAATCCTCGGGCTTATCGATACCCCGATCATTTCGGATATAAATTGAAGAATGTCTAAAAAGACGGGAGACAAAAGCAGGAATACCAACATAAGGACTTCCGTCTCTTGATTGCACATTCATATAGCTCGACATAGATAATTCGGTAATATCGAATTCCTCATACTTGAAAGCTCTATGGAACGCCTCTTCCGGAGACATCGCACTAGCAACAATTTCGCACCCATCTACGCCAACGGTCCCATCGAAAAGAGCCCGTGTGCGATCATAGTTACAGCATGCCATACTAAGGTTCAGTTTTCCCATTCCTTGCTCCCTATTTTAACAAAATTTAGTTTATTTTCGACATTACCCCAATACAAGATGACAGAAGCTACTGCCATCGTTTCAATTGTCTCTTTTTTTACGATAATAGATCATTTTAACGATAGAACCTAAAATAACGAATATGTTAAAAGTATTCTAACCATTATTAGCAATAATTAATTAATATTAAAATTGGTCCGTAGGGGAATAATAATGAGTAATATTTCGTCCAACCAAGCTTTGACAAAAGAAATAGAAAATGAGCTGGATAAGCTAATCAAATTGTGCCGTATCCTAGAAATTGAGGGGCATGGTGACCGCACTCTTGGGTTCGCGAGTGTCCGCGATCCGCATGGCAATGGGATGTGGATAAAGAGATCGTACATTGCGCTGGGAGAAGTCTTTGACTATCGAGATTTTTTTCACATCGGTTTAGACGGAACTATTCAATCTGGCGAGGGCAGGTGTCACGGGGAGTGGCCTATCCATGCTGCTATTTATGAAGTCCGCGATGATATAAACGCAGCAATTCACACCCATCCATTATATGGCTGCGTTGTTTCTTCCAGTGTTGAACCAATGCGCCCAGCGGGATATCAACAGATTTTCTTTCCGACTCCGCCACCACGCTACGAAGGCTCGTCTGAACTCATCGTAAAACTGGAGACCGGTCGTGACGCTGCTGCTGTCATGGGCAAGGGATATTGTATGTTTTTACGAAACCACGGCGTGGTGGCCTGTGGTACCTCTGTTGAACACGCCTTGGTAATAGCTACCGCTCAGGAGGCCGCGTGTGAAGAGTTCGTAAAAACTAGTAGTACCCGTTTCGAGTGGTCTTACCCTAGCGATGATGAGCAAGCAAAAAAAATTAAGGGCCAAGAACGGAATGTTCCAGTATTTTGGGAATACTATTGTCGTAAGCTAGCCCGGGCTGAAGCACTGGGACACCCAGTCCTTTCTACCGAGCGTGTTTCAAATACTTAAAAAGTTCAAAACTGAATAAGTGCCCAGTTCAACTCATGCATCAGTAGGTGGCAAGACAATACCCACATTACGTTCTTTGGCTCGTTCGAAAATATGATGGCAAACTGCAATATCTTGTGAAACGAGTCCGGTTGTATGTATTAAAATTCTTTCTTTCTCATGTTCACGACCCGGGACCTTACCGGTGACAACATCACAAATTTCTCCATGTAGTTTTTCGCGAGAAAACTGGCCACATTCGATCATGTCACGAAATTCTTTAGTTACAAAATTTACGTCCCAACCATCAATGACAACTTTATCGAATGCGGCCCAACCCGCCGGGTCCATTTCTCGTCGTGCCAAAGAAATATAGGTTGCTCCTGGCTTTACCCACTCCTCTCGGGCAATGATATTCGTTGATGTTGTACCCCCAACACCAATATCTGCTTCCCTTACAACCTCCTCGATTGTATCCACCGGCTCGACCGGAATACCCAATTCTGCCGACCATTTTTTTGCGAATACTTCACGTGTTTCAGAACGACGCGACGTACAAATGATTCTTTCAAAATCAAACATAGTCCTAAGGCATGCTAGACAATTGACTCCCATTGTTCCAATACCGACCAAACCAAGTACCTTGGGGTTAGTTGGGGCCATCCATTTCAGGGGTAGAATTGCCGCTGCGGTACTCCGGATTGCATAAGACCAGTGTTCCTCAACAATCGCCTTCGCGTGACCCGTCATGGGATCAGCTAACATTATGTAACGTGCGCATTCGAGCTGACCTACCGTATTACGAATACCATCATCATAATAGTTATACATACGTACGCCGGTGGTTGGGATGTCCTTGAGGAGTACTCCCTTAACATGCCAATGATTGTGATACGGTTCGTCAGCATCAAGTTTCCAGGAAGAAGGTTCAGACCACTGAACCGTGCCTGCGGCATGCATTCTATAAACGTCTTCACATATTTGCATTGCCTCTTCAACGCTTAAAAGATTTAAAGTATCTTTATAAGGAACAAACCGAACACCATCGAGTGCCATATCATTTTCTCCAAAATTTTATTTAATTTAACGTGCTTGTTTGGTGGACGCCATGGAAGATGCAGAATAATGTCTGGATTCATCTATTGAAGCAGTATCCTAAAGGCAGAAATCGACACTTTCATCGAATTAAATGTTAACCCGCTTTTAAATTATGCCATTAAAATCCTTTTAATAAAAAATAGGACCAAAAATTATGGACCCCATTTTACATAGCTTCTTAAACGGTTTTCCAACACTACTTCTCCACTTTTCTGTTACCTTAACCATGCTGGGAGCAGGCGTTTGGATATATCAACTAATTACCCCATGGAATGAAATGGACTTGATCCGGCAGGGGAATACCGCCGCTGCGACTTCATTTGCTGGCGCTATTCTTGGGTTAGCTATTCCACTGACAATCTGCATGGCTACAAGTGTAGGTATTTTAGACATTATCATATGGGGAGTCGTCGCATTGCTGATTCAACTCCTGGCTTTCCGCCTCGCTGATATCTTACTCAAAGATCTTCCACGTAGAATTGAAGGGGGTGAAATGGGTGCTGCAATCCTTGTAGTCGCGGTCAAGTTATCCGTCGCATTTATCAATGCGGCCTCCATTACCGGCTAAATTTCCCTAAAAGTCATGCGTATTTGGGATACTCTTGCTGTTGTTACCCTCATCCTTATAGCTTTATTAGGAAAATACTTCCCGTCCGATGGTAAAAGATCGAATGAAGGACGTCGCTTGCCTATAGAGATTGTCAAGCCACCAAAAACAATCACCGACCCACAACACCCCATTGGTGGGCCTACTTTATCCATTACCCTTGATGATAAGAAACAATCATCAACTGGAACTGCTTTTTCTGTGAACGACAATGGGACTTGGGTCACGGCACGTCATGTCGCCGATGGCTGTGAAGAAATCGGACTTCAAAAAGGGAGTCGCAGTTTCATAAGAGTAAGGCGCGTCGTGCATCACCCGAATGCAGATATAAGTATTTTGAAAACCAACTTCGGGGCTCAGGCTTTGCCCGGCATCGAAACACGGATTGTCCGCGGGCAAGATGGCTACTCGTTCGGGTTTCCAAAGGGAGAACCAGGGGATGTTTACGCGAGAGTAATTGGTCGGCGGACTATGGCAGTCAGAGGCCGTTATGCAACGCGAGAACCTGTGGTTGCTTGGACCCAAATCCGGCGTACCCCAGACAGAGGAACTCATCTGGGTGGCATTAGTGGAGGGCCATGGGTTAACAGTGATGGCAGGATTATCGGAGTACATGTAGCAGGAGCTCCACGCCGTGGCCGATCATACTCCTCTACACCGCAAAGCCTTATACACATTCTCCACCGAGCTGGTCTCAACAACAATAATATTGGTAAGGCCGGCCATCGTATCTTAGTTGATAAGACCGATTTTTCAAAGATCGGGAGCTTACTCCGTCAACGTCTAACGATTGCCAAGGTATATTGTCTCGTCGGAGGTCGAAGGCGTTAATCCCCTTCTGGTGTCAATGGCGCTGCATCAGGGTTCCATTGCCCCCGGCGCATTCTAACTACCGTATATGACTCAAATACACCCGCGTTTCGTAATGGCTCACCATCCGCAAATTCATCCGCTGCGGCACGACTCGGAACATTGATAATCAAGCAACTCCCAACCCTTGCGTCAGTCTCATCTTCCAATGTTGCGCCACCCAGCACTAATATATCCTTATGCCTTTCAAGATACACAAAATGCTCATCCCTCGCTAATTCACGCCTTTTTGCACCATTTGGTCCATCAACCCCATAACACATGTAAAGCATAACAAAAGTACTCCTTTTCACTCAATTTGCAGACAATTTAAAAACGATTAAATTATAAAGTTAAAAATTAATTCCAAAATTATCCATAAAAACAATAACTTACATCTTGAGAGAATCTTTTATCACCTAAAAATAAATGATTAACAGAGTTTTTTTTAGATGAAGCGGTATAGAACAATTATCGATGGT
>JAYZFG010000017.1:0-201431 GCA_036336885.1 Pseudomonadota bacterium | reverse complement strand
CTTCAGGGCAATCAGTTCCATGCCGTAGCAGGACGTGCATATGAGAAGGCCCGAGAAGCCGGGCTTGGTAACGAAGTCCCAACGGAGTGGTTCCTGCAGGATATAAGAAATTAGAAATATGAGGAACTAATTGTGACCCTTTTAATAAATAACGATATGGTCGCACAGGTTTTAACCATGCAAGACACCATTGACGTGTTGGAACAAGCATACGCAGACCTTGTGGAACAAGAGGCAACATGCCGACCGAGAATTGATATCCAAATCCCTACGTCAGACGGAAAGGTTTACCAATGGGGAACAATGGAAGGCGGCTCCACGAGGGGTTACTTCGCAATTCGGATGAAGTCAGACGTAACCTTTGAGACGGTTGTAGACGGAAACCGAACTCATCAAAAATATTGTAGTGAACCAGGCCTATTTTGCGGCCTAATATTTTTGACGAACACCGAGACGGGAGAACCTCTGGCATTTATCAACGACGGCGTTTTACAGCATATGCGCGTGGGAGCTGATGGAGGCATAGGTGTAAAATATATGAGCCGAGAAAATTCAGAAGTTGTCTGTATGCTGGGCTCAGGTGGAATGGCACGAAGCCACATCGATGCCTTCATGTGTGTTCGTAATATAAAGAAAATACAGGTCTACAGCCCCACCAGAGCAAATCGCGAAGCCTACGCTGAAGAAATGCGAGCGAAATGGGGCATTGAAGTTGTCGCCTGTGAAAATGAAGAAGAAGCATATGATGGAGCAGATATTGTTGCGGGCTGCACCAACGCTTCAGTGCCGATCGTCCGAGCCGACCTTTTGAAGCCGGGTATGCATATAGTCAATGTGGGTGGCGGGACTGGAATGATTGCCCAAGAGGCTCAAGAAAAAGTTGATGTTTATTTTCGTTTCGGTAATGCACCTTCACCCGCTGGCCTTCCCGAAATGGCACTCGCCGATGAATGGATCACGTATGCAGCCAGACCCGAAGTTGACAATGGGCTCAGACAAAAGCCGCTGGGGACACGTGCACATGGAGTGGCTATGCCCGACAAGGTGCTTTACTTTTCTGACATACTTGAAGGCGAAGGCAAGGGCAGAATATCTGAAGATCAAATTACATACTCTGAACGCGGCAACCTGCAAGGCAATCAATTTCATGCCGTCGCCGGAAAAACATATGAAATGGCAAGAGACGCGGGTCTTGGACACGAAATACCAACGGAGTGGCTACTTCAGGATATTCGTGACTAGTCATGTGTGCTCTCTGGGAACATTCAAATATCTTGGTTTGGATATTTCTTGCTGGAGCAGCAGCGATGGCAGTCATTTCACGGATGCTCAATGACCACCTCCTGGTCCCTCCAGACCCGCCAAAAAATTTATGGTTTCGGAAAAGAAATTTTATTAAGCCTTCCTATTTAATGAAGCCAGATCTCTATTTTGACGAATTGGGATGTAGATTAGCGTGGCGTTTCACGATTGTTACGGGAATTTCCGGGACAACATTTCTTCTAATCTTGTTTTTGATGCTCAGCTGTAAGCATACTCCCAGCTAATCCAAACTATTTAAGGTTTCATCTATTCGTAAACCTGATTTATTTGGTTTCGTCAACGTCACGAACTTCGGTATTCATTTCAACATCCGAACGACGGCGCTGTGCAATGCGTTCACCGTAGGCCCAATAGTCACTTTCTGTTGCCATTTTTGCTGCCTCATCAAAATCGTCTCCCCATTCGCCTAAAGAATAACCATACCAGGGTTCTTGAGGCTTCAACTTGGGTAACTCAATTTCATCCCAGATTTTTGCAGCATTTTCCATGAATTCCCGTTTAGGTAGGGAAATTGGTGGGAAGTCTTCTTTAAGCGTTGCGTCATATAAAACCGAACCATCCTCGCCGTTATTGCGCTTTGACCTAGGGCCGTGACCCTGGTCCCGGTGAGGCAGCACCTGCATATCAAGGATTGGGTTACAGCGATAAGCCATCGCCCAGAACAATGCATCGGCATTGCTTGGATCAATATCATCATTCACCGCAATTACGAACTTACCGCCTGCGCGCAATAGCGTTGCAGCGCCATAGAGAGCTCGCCAGACTTCCGTCGTTGGCATATCACGATCACACACAACAACAACGAGTTTTCGAATATTGGTCAAAGGCTCATGCAAGGCTACCCGCTGAACACCTTTAACCCCTAATGCATCGCGGAGGTGGTTCATGAAAATGGTCTCGTAAGCGACCTGCTTGATACACGAACTTTCGGATGGCGTTACCTGGGAAATAATTGATGTCATTGTCGCATTTGACCGACGCGTAATGCAGGTGACATCCATATACGCATTAAATTCTTGCAAATTCACATGCCCGTGGCTCTCCCCAAAGGGCGCCTCAGGCTCGAGCATCTCTGTGTTAATATAACCTTCAACTACAATCTCAGCTTCAGCGGGAACCATTAAATCGACAGTACGCGCCTTGACGATATTTATGGGAGAACCCACCAGGCCACCGGCAACCGTAATTTCTTCCGTATTCTCAGGTAGCTTCTGAGCTGCTGTAAAGGTGACGCATGAAGGAGCACCCAAAACTACGGCTGCAGGTAGTTTTTCACCCCGCTCTTTCATTTTCTCCCAGTGAATATAGATACCCGGTCGAAGTTCGAGTGATGGGTTCATTCCCATGCGCCGTGGTGCCTTTACCTGTGCACGATAATTTCCCATATTGGTTAATCCAGTGTCGGGATCCTTAGTCACATATTGTGTTAAGGTAGCAACCGGCCCAACATCCCATCCCGGCGTTGAAATAGGAACTGGAATGGCATCAAGAGCATTGCCCCTTTTATCTAGCTCTTCGCCTTCGATAATAATTTCATGGCAAGGCGCCTCATCACTTGAAATTTCCTTCGGCTCAATTGGGTTAGCTATAGCATGCGCCCAACGATCCTGAACCTCTTCTACTGCACACCCCATCCCCATTGCATATATTGCTCGATTTGCCGCCAGGACACCAACAGCGACGGGCATATCAAACTTATTTCCTTTAGAATCAACGACGTTGGTAAATAAAAAGGCTTTTCGATCTTTTTCTTCTATTCCGCCCCGGAACTGCCAACGCACAAGTGGATGCATCTCAGTATCCTTGTTTATCTCGCGATCAACCTTGACTAAAAGTCCCGCATCATCAAGGGCTTTTAGGTGATCATGTAAATCTGGGTAACTACGCGGGGGAGAACGTTTCACAATTTCATTTTTCTTAATCGCCACTTTTACAATCCTCTTAATACATTTAGATCGCGAAGCTATAGCTCAACGAGTCGATGGGTCCAACCCGGTCCGAGCACAGTTGGCTTCGTCCGATCACTAATGAGTGCTTACACCACCATCAATGAGCATGGTTTGTCCGGTAACAAAATCACTTTCTGCTGAAGATAAATAGATTACCGCTCCTACCAAATCTTCTGGAATCTCTTCTCGCTTGATCATACGATTTTCTAATTGAACTGCCGCCCCGCTGCCCTTCCAATTGGTTCTCTTGAGAACGTTTTCACTCATTGTTGAGCCAGGAGCAATACAGTTTACTCTAATTCCGTCATCCCCGACCTCCCTACAAAGAGATCGCGTAATGGCCAAAACAGCTCCCTTAGTAGAGTCATAATGAAGAAAATATGGGACACCCTGAAAAATCCGACTGGTAGCAATATTTATTATTTTACCGTATTTCTGCTTCCGCATCTCGGCAACAGCTGCACGGCAACATAACCACGTACCTTTCACATTAACGGAATGCAGCAAATCCCATTCCTCTACAGGAATTTCATCAAAGTTTTTTCTCTCCACCGCCGTAAATATGGCTGCGTTATTGATTAAAATATCCAGCTTTCCAAAAGCCTCCACTGTCTTGGCGACCATTTCGAGTGTTGCGTCTTCTTGGGAAACATCCGTTGGTACGTCAATCGCTTCTCCTCCCAACGCCCTAATCTCCTCGACAACAGCGCCACCATTATCTCGGTCAGCAATAATTATTTTTGCACCTTCGGCCGCCAGAGCCCTAGCGTAGGTGGCGCCCAGCCCCTGCGCAGCACCCGTCACTATTGCAACCCGTCCATCTACTCTTCCCATTTCCTTCTCCAAAACGCAGATTAATTCCAGCCAGTGTGGCCCCTCCAAGCTAGTGTTTCAACTCCTCTTGAACAAACACCCCAAAAATCTGTTATATTTAGATCGATCGGAGGATTTCTAATGAAAGTCACACCGTTGAATGCGCCACTTGGCGCTGTTATTACTGGGGTAGACCTTAGCCAAACACCGGATCTTTCCGTTATAGGCAAAATCCGAAATTCAATTCATGAACACCAAGTCGTTATTTTTCCAAAACAAACCTTTAGCGCGAAACAACAGCTGTCGTTTACCAAGGCCCTTGGCCCAATTCGAAAACGTCAGCTGCCCGAAAATTATGTTGTCCCCGCAAGTTCCTATGATACCCCCGGCATTGCTTATGTCAGTAACATTCGTGATGAAAATGGCATTCCGACAGGCGTTATACCCGATGGTGAAATGTGGTTCCATCACGACACTTGTTATACAGATGAACCAGATAAATTCACCATGCTTTGCGCAATTTCAATACCCAAAGCCGGGGGCAATACCATGTGGTGTAATATGTATGAAGCTTGGGAGACAATGCCGGAAGCTTTAAAATTGAGTATCAGGGGAAAAAAAGCTCTTAACGTCTACGACTACGCGACTATCGAAAAACCAAATCTCCAGAATTTAGACAAACTTGAAAAAGCATGGCAACCTGCCGTTATCACTCATCCTGTTACCGGTCGTAATGCACTCTTTGTTAACCGACTGATGACCTGCCAAATTGAAGGGTTGTCTGTTAAGGAGAGCCTAACAATTCTCGACCCGATCTTTGACCATGCTGAGCAAAAACAATTTATCTATGAACACCGCTGGAAAGTTGGTGACCTTGTTATTTGGGACAACTTGGCTGTCACGCATGCTCGCACACATTTTGAACTTGGAGACGACCGTCGCCTACGACGAAGCAAGGTAAGCGGAGAAAAGTTGCTCTCATAAACTCACCAAACGATCGCTCCCCCATCAACAACTAAAGTTTGACCACTCATAAAATCGCTTTCAGGCGATGCCAGATGAACACAAGCCCCAACTAAGTCGTCAGGCTCTTCTGCCCGTTTGATAGCCCTGGCTTGTGCGCTTGCAACCCGACGTTTTTTCTGAGTGTCATCCGCTAAAGCCTGACTTATCTCGGTATCTGTTGCCCCCGGGGCAATAATATTAGCGCAAATACCTTGGGGACCATATTCACGGGCCAGTGAACGGGTCATGCCTATTACCGCACCCTTACTCGCGTCATAATGCAACATCCCGGCACCACCCTTCATAGCGCGTGTGGATGCAACGGTAATAATTTTTCCATATTTATTCTTTATCATTTCAGGAATTGCGGCCTTGGCAGATAACCAGACACCCTTAACATTTACCGACATTACTTTTTCCCAGGTATCTATATCTATTTCCGTAGCCGATTGGCGCTCAAGATTTACCCAAAGCCCGGCATTGGCAACCAAGATATCCAGCTTTCCGTAAATACTAACAGCCCGGGCAACCAATGCCTCGCAATCACTCTCTTCTGTAACGTCCGTTTTAATGGCAGAGGCCTCCCCCCCAGCCTGTTTAATAATACCAACGATTTCATCAGCGGGATCTAGATCGGCAACGACAACACTTGCCCCCTCGGCGGCCAGCCCCTTGGCGAAAGCCGCACCGATACTCCTGGCGCCACCCGTGACAATTGCAACCTTTCCACTCAATCTGCTCATCATTTATACCTTTTTACCATAGAGTACCCCCTCCATCGACAACGACTGTTTGGCCACTCATAAAATCACTCTTATCTGAAGATAAAAATACGCATAAGCCAACGACATCAGCCGGCATCCCGTTCCGACCCAGAGCCCTTTTTTTTCCACTAGTCCGCCGACGCTGGATACTTTCTTCCGTTTCATATTGTTTGCCCGTTTCAGTCTCAATGGGGCCCGGTGCAATTGCGTTGATACATATACCATCGTCGCCATATTCCCGCGCCATTGATCGGGTGATACCAACCACAGCTGCTTTAGATGCCGCATAACGTGTAATCCCGGGTGTTCCCTGAAATGCTGCTGTCGACGCAATATTAACTATTTTTCCGTACCCATTTTTTTTCATCTCCGGAATACAGGCTTTAGCGCCAAGCCAAACACCCTTTACGTTGACGTTGTAAACGGCATCCCACTCGTCAACAGTTTCCTCTAAAGAGGGGTGACGTTTAAGGTGAGTATAAAGCCCGGCATTGGCAACCAAAATATCAAGACGTCCAAAAGCCTCGACCGCTCTGGCAGCCATAGTCATATTAGCTTTTTCACTGGTAACATCAGTCTCAATATAAATTGCCTTGCCAGCCGCCTGTTCGATAACGCCAACCACGCTACTACCATCTTCAATGTCAGCAACAACAACTTTTGCACCCTCTTCAGCCAGGCGCTTGCAATATGCAGCCCCAATTCCAAGTGCTCCGCCAGTCACCACGGCAACCTTACCTTCTAACTGTCCCATAACATTCTCCTATCAGAATATTTCAAATTTTGAACGCAAGACTGGAAATTGCAAGCCGATCAAACTATGAGGCCAATGCACATCTAAAACGAACTGAAACAACAATAAATAAAACAACCACACGCTTATCCCTATAATAAGCACAAGCTGCCAACTCTCTTTACCGTGAAATCGCATATAACACAGTAAAAATACTAAAACTGCAGGCAACAACCCGACAACATAACCAACACCCACAACGCTCAAGGCCCATCCGATAAAGACGCAGACGCGTCGAATGATTTCTTTACCGGTTAAATGATCAAAGGATTCAGCAAAATCGAAAATTTGTACTTTTTTTACTGGCGTTCCACTAACGTTTTCAATTTTGAAGAATATCTGGCTAAATAAATCTGCTGTTATAAACAAAATTCCAAAACCAGTAACAATTCTCGGAACAAGTTGAGCGCCAAACTCAAACTCACCTGCCTTGTAAAAGAATGTTCCAAATGTCAATATTATTGCCACGGAAAACATCGATGCTGGTGAAAATTCTGGAGACCCGAAACGAGAGCGTAGGATGACACCTTTCTTTTCCCCCGACCCCAGAAACCCACGGATTACCGGGCCCAAAATGCCATAAAGCGTCAAGCCAAAAATTAACATTACAGGCCAACGTGTTACCCAATCCCATTCGTACCGTTCAACTGAAATGAACATATAATTTTCTATTAAACCGCCAAGGACAAATCCTAGAACCAGTGGCGGACGCGGCCACCCAAACCGCTTCATCAACCAGCCTAGTAATCCAAATAAAAACATCGCGGCAAAATCGCCCCAAACACGGGAAGCCTGGTAAACCCCTATAAAAACGACAGAAAGAACGATCGGAACCAGTATCCCAATCCGGATCATAGAAATTTTTGCCAGATAGTTAGCGCCGGCAAGACAAACACCCGCGCCAATAACATTAGCTATAGCAACTGACCAAACTAAAGAATAAGACAAATCTAGTTTGGATGTCAGCATTTCCTCTCCGGGTGGAATATCCAAAATTAAAAATGCACTTAGAAGAAGGGCCATTGAAGCGCTTCCGGGAACCCCAAAAGCTATAGTCGGAACGAGCGCCCCACCCTCTTTTGCGTTATTGGAGCTTTCCGATGCTATCACTCCCCTGATATCACCACTACCAAATGTATCCGCCGCCCCTTTTTCGGTACGTGCCGCATGTCCATAGGCTATCCAGTCGATGACTGAGGCTCCTATACCCGGAATAGATCCAAGACCAGCACCAATAAAAGCACATCGTAATACAAGAAATTTATTGGAAAAAACGTCTTTAATTCCATCCCATTGTCCAGAAAAATTTTCTTTTTTTGCATCTTCAGAAATGGTTTTTCTGGAAATTGCGAGATCAGCTAACTCAGGGATAGCAAACATTCCCAATGCCAGAGGAACAATTGGTAAACCGTCATATAGATACAGGGTACCAAAGGTCCACCTTAACTGGGAAGTCTGGGGATCATCCCCCGTTGTAGCAACTAACAGGCCAATACAGGCTGCCCCCAAACCTTTTAAAACCGCACCTCCCGACAAAACTGCGACCAAAGATAAACCAAAAACGCAGACGGCTAAAAGCTCAGGTGATCCAACCGCCAAAACTAGGGGTTTAAGAACCGGCATGCTGAAAGCCAGCAAACAGGCTCCTATTAATCCGCCAAGCATCGACGCAGCAAAACCAGCGCCTAGTGCGCGACCCGCCTGACCATTGCGGGCGAGAGGATAACCATCAAGTATGGTTGCTGCAGAACCCACCGTTCCCGGAACACCAAAAAGCACTGCAGGAATAGTATCCGATGTTGTAGTGACGGCTAGCAAACCCATCATTACCGCGATTGCCGAATATGGATCCATAGTAAAGGTGAACGGCAGCAAAAGGGTCAGGCCAACCAGTCCACCCACGCCAGGAATAGCACCAACCACCAAACCCATGAGAGTTCCCAAGACCAAAAACATCATTCTCGTAGGATCAAATATCTGATCCAGGGCACTCAACGCCATATCAAACATATGTATGTCCAATGGAAAAACCTTTTGGCTAAAAATCGAGGCGGCAGGTTTACAACCAACCGCCTCGATAGCCAGACTTTTTAGGGCCTATTTCTTTTTCTTCTTGCGGAGCAAATACTTTTTAGCCCGCTTTATAACAGCTGGTTTAGCCTTCATTATTGATAACGCCAAATCCTTGGCTTTTTTATAGCTCATGGGAGTTAAACCCATGCCACGTTTTTTCGTGAGTGCTACATACTCAGGGTCGTGTAATGCATCCCAGAAACCCTTACGCAAAGCCTTTGCTGCTGCTTTTGGTATCCCGGGAGGCGCGAGGTAAATACGTCCCAAGGTGGATCCGGCCGCAATAAATTTAAGAAAATCGCGATCAGACTCGTTTTTCGCAAATTCCCAAACACTTTTTACCTTCGGAAGATCCTTGTTGCGAACCAACCCTGACTGCATGAGAATGGCAACCTTATTTTCTTTCAGCCATGCTTTCTTACAGCATTTAATGGCCTCCCATGAGGCAAATCGACCTTGCACCTCTCCTCGCTCGACTGCGAGGTGCACCTTTCCAAGCCCCTTGTAACCCGTAATGATCTTAAATTTGGTTCCAATTGTAGCGTTCATAATAGTTGGCTCGATAAAGGTTGGCGATCCCTTACCTGTTGACCCAAGAATAACTTTTTTCTTGAAGACATCTTCAACGGTCTTAGCCGGAGAAGTAGACTTCCAAAGTGCGAGAACAGAGTCAATTGGACCGGAACTCACCAGCCATGTAAATTTTGCTGTCTTATACTTCACCCCACGACGCCCAATAGCTTCGTTCAAGCCTATCGTTTTTAATAACGTACCTGCAGCTGTCCCATCTTTGGCCGCGGCATTGTAAAGATAGTTCGCTGCTTTCAGGCCCCCGGCCCCCGGCATTGGGTTAATGGCAATCTCGGGGTTACCCGGAATATGTTTTGTAAGGAATTTTTCCATCAACCGAAGGTGCCTGTTATAAGAACCTTTTGATCCTCCTGCTGAATACATGTCGAGCTTTTTACCCTTGTAAAATTGGGCCGAAGTTTCACAAGCTGTAAACATTAAAGCCGCGATACCCACAGCCCCAATACATGCTAATTTAGTGTTAAAAATCATAACTTTCTCCCTGTTGGTTATTTTAGTTCTATTATTTAAACGAACTCACTACTCCAAAAGATATCCGAACTTTGCTCTGGCTTTATTTAATAAAGCATCCGAGGGCTTGGTTGATTTGTTGAAGGAATCCTTCCAGTGAAAAGGACGACAGGCATCGATAATCATTCGCGAGTTAGTCTGGTTACCCTTGGCTCGTTCCTCCGGTTCTACCCTCGGATCCGCAAATGACGTCCAACCATATTTAATGAAATCTATATCCTTCACCGGATCACAACGCATCAAAGCAGCCCAAATTAGTTCTTCTAAATCCGCTACATCCACATCTTCATCGGTGACGATTACCCATTTACCTGCGTAAGCACCGGACTGACATTGTGAAGCGATTTGTCCTGCCTGCGTTGAGTGACCAGGATACCGCTGGGTAATAGAAATTCCTGTTAACATGTGAGAACCACCAACCTCATGGCACCAAACAGCATGTATATCAGGCACGCCACTCGCTTCTACTGATCTCCTCAATAAGGAAGACCTCGTAATTGATCGAAACCGTGAGTACTCATCCGGCAAATGCTGTGGAGGAAATCCCAGTATTATTGGATTATTCCGGTGATAAACCGCTACCACATCACACTTTGGCCTTAAACGACCACTCTCGGTGTAACTTCCACACCAATCACCAAAAGGCCCCTCCGGAACTTCCACCTCGGGATCAACATATCCCTCCAGAACGATTTCTGCATTAGCTGGAAACGGTAAACCCGTAACTTTTCCTCGCACAAGCTCAACCGGTTTTCCACGCAAGCCACCGAGTACGTCGTATTCACTAATGCCTGATGGAACCTCGTAGCCCCCCATAATAAAGGCCATCGGATCACCACCTATCACCATTACAACGGGTGTCTTTTCACCTTTTGCCGTATTTTTATCAAAGTGCAGGCGCCCATGCTTTCCAAATCCGGTGTTAAACGCGACGGTTTTGGAATCTTTAAGCATGATCCTGTAGCAACCTAGATTCAACCAGCCATTATCCGGGTCGACCGTAACATTATAACTTCCAGTCCCGATATAACGACCGCCGTCACCTTCATGCCAAACCGGCGAAGGAAACTTCTCAACATCAACATCTTCCCCTGTCTGTATATTTTCAAATATGGGACCTTCTTCGACAAAGACTGGGGGAATTAATGAACTGGGCTCATGTGAATAAACTTCTGCCCAGGCATCGGATAGCTCCACCTTTGATAGGTTTTCGGGAAAACCCAACGTCATATTCTTTCGGGTTCCCCCAAAAAAGTTGGCAAGCACCCTAAATCCCGGTTCTATTCCGGGAATATTGTCAAACAACAAGACCGGGGAATTTTCGTCATATTTAACTACTGTACAAGCCAAGCCGATGTCCTGCTCCCATGTGGCTCCGTTAACCTCCCGTAATTCTCCCAACCGATCCGCTTCCGAAATCCAATCACGAAGGTCTTCATAAACTAGCAGGTGACGTAAATTATCTTGCCGGTTTTCTGGTTTAAGGGAAGTATTCGGCATTGAAAAATCCTATGCTAAATGCCCAAACTTTTTGCGTGCCTCCTCCAGCACCTCCGGTTTTGGTTTGGTCGACTGTGGAAATCTGTCCGCCCAGTGAAATGGCTTTGTTGCATCAATTATAAGGCGAGAGTTTGTAATATTTCCTTTAGCTTTTTCATCAGGGTGAAGTCTCGGATCAGCATTTGAAGTCCAAGCATTTTTAATAATATCCATCTCAGTCGCTGGATCACAACACATTAAGGCGGCCCAAATCAATTCCTCTAGGTCTGTGACGTCAATGTCGTCATCTGTCACAATGACCCACTTACCAGCATAAGCGCCCGCGTGGCATTGACTAGCAATATGGCCGGCTTGGGTTGCATGCCCGGGATAACGCGCCTTTATGGATACCCCTGTCAGCATCCTTGACCCACCCACTTCGTGGCACCATACCTGATGGATATCTGGAACGCCGGCGGCTTCTATATTTCTTTTCATCAACGCTGACCTGGTAATCGCTCTAAATCGTGAAAATTCATCGGGTAAATGCTGTGGTGGAAAGCCAAGAATTATGGGGTCATTACGATGATAAATGGCGGCTACATCGCATTTTGGTCTCACCCGTCCTTTTTCGGTGTAGCTGCCGCACCAATCACCAAATGGTCCCTCCGGGACAACCTCATTAGGGTCAACCCAACCCTCAATCACAATCTCCGCATCGGCTGGGAATGGTAATCCAGTTTCTTTACCTCGAACCAGTTCAATAGGCTTGCCACGAAGGCCACCCATTACATCAAATTCACTGACGCCTGATGGCACCTCATACCCGCCCAGCAAAAATGCGAGAGGTTCCCCACCGACAACCATGACGACAGGCATTTTTTCTCCCTTAGCCACGTACTTTTCGTGATGAATGCGTCCGTGTTTACCAGGTGCGGAATTGTAGGCGACAGTCTTTTCATCGATAACCATCACCCGATAGCAACCCATATTATACCACCCTGTGTCAGGGTCCTGGGTGACATTGTAAGTGCCGGTCCCTATATACCTGCCTCCATCGTCCTCGTGCCACATTGGTGAGGGAAAAGAAAGTACATCGATATCATCTCCGGTCATGATGTTTTCAAAAACTGGACCATCTTCTATGTAAACGGGTGGAATCAACGCACCTTGCTCGTGGGAATAAACCCCGGCCCAGGCTTCTGAAAGCTCTACTTTATCAAGATTTTCTGGAAACCCCAACGTTAGGTTTTTACGTTTGCCACCGAAAAAATTACAAAGAACCCTAAAACCCTTTGCACACCCGGGGACCTCATCAAAGAGAAGAGCCGGGGAACCGTCTCGATATTTAGCGACAGTGGCTGCCAAACCAATATCTTGCTCCCAGCTTGCACCCGTTATTGTTTCCAGCTCTCCAAGTTTTTCAGCTTCGGCAAGCCAATCACGCAAATCCTGGTATGCGAAATTATGTTCGTTATTGGACCTTAAAATCTCAGCCGGTTTAGACTCCGCCATTTTGTACTTCTCCCCCAGTTACTTATCTTGACCTGCCCCCCAGGTCTTATCCTTAATTCTAGGCTCAGTGAGTTCTATCGAATAACCATCCGGATCACGGATAAAAGCGATCACGGGGCCATTGGGGCCGGAATGCTTTAAAGGTCCTGGAGGCCTTGGCACCTCCATCCCAAATTTCTCAACCTTCGCACAGATATCATAAATATTAGGGTATCCGATTGCGATATGACCATAGCCGGTACCTAGTTCATACCCATCGTCTCGACCCCAATTGTAGGTAAGTTCAATAGCCGGATCGGTGTCTTCCTCACCAAAGCCCATAAATACGACAGTGTATTTTCCACCCTCGTTTTCATTACGCCTGAATTCCTTCATTCCAAGAACCTCCGAGTAAAACCTGACGGAATTCTCCAGATCTTTTACCCTTACCATGGTGTGCCGGATACGAGGTTTTGTAACGGCAGGCGATATTTCAGACATTCAACGTTCTCCTAGTTATATTCAAAAAGGTTTATCTCCACGCACGATAACTCGATGCATATGTCGAATTTGTTCCTTCGGAACTCCGCCACACGCTATGTGTATGAGACATCGATTGTCCCAAATCGTGAGGTCATGTTCACTCCACTTGTGACGATAAATAAATTCCCGTTTTTTTTGGTGAGCAATAAGTTCGTCAAGTAAGTTTTGACCTTCCTCCTCTTCAAGCTCTTCTATCCCTATTGTAAATCTCTCTGAAATATATAGAGCCTTGCGCCCGGTCTCCGGGTGTGTACGAACCACCGGGTGGATTGCGTCCGGTGGAGCCACATCAACATATCTTTCTTTTCCCTTTCCCTTGTACACATCCGGAACTTCAACTCGAGGATTACGAAAACGGTTGAACGTATGTCTGGCATGCAACCCCGCTAACCGTTTTTTCATATCCGAATTCAGGGCGTCATACGCACGATACATATTTGACCATTCGGTATCACCACCAATCTCCGGGATCTCAACAGCGTAGAGCATGGTACAAAGCGTCGGAATGTCAGTGTAAGATAAATCAGAATGCCAAGCCTCTCCGGCGGAAGGAGAACCTATATATTTACCATCCACCTTTTTGTTCGACAGGATCTGCAGCTCCTCGTGTCCTGAAAACTGGTTGTCTTTCTGTATATGAATATCCAATTCACCAAAATTACGAGCAAAGTTGATTTGGTGTTCAGGCGGCAGCTCCTGTTGTCGAAAAACTAGCACGTGATATGTCAAGAATGCTTCGTGAATCTCTTTTAAGCTGCCCTTATCAAGATTACCTACATCAATTCCAACAATTTCTGCACCCAATATATCTGACAAAGGATTGATCTGCATTGTACCTTTTCCTTTTATCAAAACGGAATATCGCCGCTAATTGTCGTACGGTGCATGTGACGGATTTGGCCTTCGGGAATCCCTCTGCACGCAAGGTGCAAGGTACATCGATTATCCCACATTATTAAATCACCAACTTTCCATTCATGGTGGTATATAAATTGACGCTGAATTGAATGTTCAATTAACTCATCCAGCAGATCCTGCCCCTCATCATCCGAGCCATCCAAAATACCAATTGTAAAACGGGGAGAAACGTAGAGCGCCTTTTTCCCTGTCTCGGGATGTGTTCTTACAACGGGATGAAATACGTCTGGCGGGCTGATCTTCTCATAGCGTTCACGTCCGCCATTTTGGCGTTGTTTAGGAACGTCTATGCGCTTGTTTTTATAACGGTTAAAACTATGACGAGCCTTCAATCCATCGATACGGTTTTTGGTATCTTCAGGCAAGGTGTCATACGCATCATACATACTAAGCCATTCGGTATCGCCACCAATTTCAGAAACCTCAAGGGCATAAAGTAGTGAGCCGAGGCTCGGTTCCGGCATATAGGATAGATCTGAATGCCAAGAGTCTCCGGCATTCTCAACACCTATATACTTGCCATTTTCCTTGACGTTTGAGACGAGCAGGATTTCCTCATGATTTTTGTGAAGACTATCCTTGGAAATATGAACCTCAAGGGGCCCAAAATGTTTACTGAAACTGATATGCTCCTCGATAGAGATTTCTTGATCTCTAAACAAAAGGATCTGATGCTGGTGAAAAGCCTCTTTTATTCGTTCGGCAGCATGGGGGTCAACATTACCAAGATTTACGCCTGATACCTCCGCTCCCAATGCGTCTGAGAGATGGCTGATTTCCATGACACCCTCCACTGTAAGGCCTGTTTGCCCCGTTCCGGAACATTTTTTATTAATTCTACGCCCGGTCTCATCTAGCGTCAAATATCGTCGTACCAGTTGAGTTTCATTCACCAATAGCGTTCAATTGGTACCGGTTAGAATGGGAGAGCTGACTATGGCAAATTTTGAGTTGCGGCCGATATCTGATGCAATTGGCGTCGAGGTAATTGGCATTGATTTACGTAAGCCATTAAAGCCAGATGTTGCAAACGCGATAGAACAGGCTTGGTATGAACATGTCGTGGTCCTCGTGCGCGATCAAGATCTTAACCTCGATCAGCAGCATGCTTACGCCGCTAACTTTGGAAAAGTCGCCGTTCGGAGCCAATCATCCGCGACAGAGCATGAAAAAAAAACCAGTAATACACTGATGCTCATTACCAACGTTCGTGAGAACGGAAAACCTATCGGCACACTCCCTGATGGCGAAATGATGTTTCACTCTGACACACCCTATTACGAGAGCCCTCTTAAGGCGACTTTACTTTATGCCATCGACGTTCCATCCCAAGGTGGCAATACCCTATTTTCCAATAGCTACAGAGCTGCAGAAACTTTACCTGAAGACTTAAAGGCCCGCATTGGAAATAGGAAAGCGCTGCACATCTATGATTACGGTAATCAAAATAAAACCGATGATAGCTACGATAAGAGTATCCACCCCCACTTTGCCCACCCTGTTTTTCGCAGACACCCCGAAACAGGCCGCTCTGCTCTTTTTGTCAGCGAGTTAATGACAGAGGAAATTCTGGGAGTAAGCCCGAAAGAGAGCAAGGAGCTGTTACAAATGTTATTTGAACATCAGAGAAAACAGGAATTCGTTTACGAACATAAATGGCGCCCTGGAGACATAATAATGTGGGACAACCGCTGCTCGGTCCACGCGCGTACTGACTTTCCTAGTGACGAGCGCCGGATGCTCCGCCGGATTACCCTTGAAGATGAGCATCCTGTCCTTGCCGGAGAACCACCAACACCTGAGACAGCGGCCCCATAGACCTTGTCAGGAAAAATAAAAGAGTTACGACCCGAATATTTTCGTCGAATGGACGAAAGTGATGACGGAGATTTTTATGATCAGCCGCGGCTTGTCACACATATTGATGACCCTGCGTGTGCCGCTTTAAACGATTATTTCCGAATGCAGTTTCCGGCAAACAGTGAGATTCTAGATTTAATGTCTAGCTGTGTCTCCCACCTCCCCTGGGATATCACGTATAAAAGTGTCACAGGTCTTGGCATGAACCAGGTAGAGTTAGATGAAAACCCTCAGCTCACCAAACGTGTCGTACACAATCTCTCAAACGACCCTACCCTACCCTTCGCCAATCAATCTTTTGATGGCTGCATGATCACAGTTTCGGTGCAATACTTGATTCACCCAATAGAAGTCTTCTCCGAAATTGCAAGGGTTTTAAGGCCTGGGAGCTCCTGTGTCGTTTCATTCTCCAACAGGTGTTTTCCTACAAAAGCAGTCGCGATTTGGCATCACTTGGATGACACGGATCACGGGAAACTCGTTGAATATTATTTTGAAGAGGCCAATGGTTTCGATAAGCCCGCAACACGCAATATTTCTCCAAACCCAGGGGAAACGGACCCTCTTTTTATTGTCCACGCGCAGGCAAGGTCTTTGTAAGACCCTATGAATCATAAAACATTCCAACTTCTCAAAACAAAAAGGTTTTTACCACTATTTATTACCCAGTTTCTCGGTGCAATGAATGACAATCTAATGAAACAGGCTCTCATTGTAATGATTACTTTTGGGATGACGAGCAGTGTTTCACATAATCCTAGTATCCTCGTAACTCTCGCGGCGGGGATTTTTATCTTGCCATTTTTTTTATTCTCGGCGACGGCTGGCCAAATCGCCGATAAGTTCGAAAAGTCAAAAACCATACAATTAATTAAGTTAGCGGAGATCATAATCATGGTCGCTGCGGTTTTAGGCTTCTATTTCAAAAATACATATTTTCTTATGGCCATCCTTTTTATGATGGGGTGCCAGTCGGCCTTTTTTGGTCCCCTTAAATATGGGATCCTACCCAATCACCTCTCCAAGGACGAACTAATTGGCGGCAATGCCCTTATTGAGGGAGGGACATTCATGGCAATCTTACTAGGAACTATTGCTGGGGGCTTACTTATCGTCACTGACCATGGCGTGATAATTGTCTCTATTACCCTGGTATTAGTTGCTGCATTCGGATGGCTATCAAGTCATGGAATTCCAGAGGCCGAAGCCGCCGATGTAAAAATTAAACTAAACCCGAATATCTTAAAAGAAACTGTTAGGCTTCTAAGCATCGCGAAAGAAAGACGCCCGGTTTTAATTTCAATATTGGGAATCTCATGGTTCTGGACCGTTGGAGCAACATTTCTGACACAGTTTCCTAACTTCACTAAAAGTCAAATTGGAGGTGATGCCACTGTTGTAACGCTCTTCATGGTGACTTTTTCTTTAGGCATTGCCATCGGCTCACTAATTTGTGCAAAAATATTAAAAGGTTCAATTTCTGCCAAATATGTACCGGCTAGCGCGTTAGGACTCGCAATTTTTACTTTTGATCTCTACTTTGCGAGCAAGGGCCTTAATCCTTCCAATTCTAATTTGATAGACGTAAAAGATTTTGTCTCTAATCTTTATAACTGGCGTATTCTTTTAGACTTAACCGCAATTTCAATATTCGGTGGTCTCTACACAGTTCCACTTTACGCCATTCTTCAAAGCTATTGTGTGCCTAAACTCAGATCTCGTACCATTGCTGCCAATAACATTATAAATGCCCTGTTTATGGTCATTGGCGCCATGGTTGTCGCTGTTCTTCTCGGTTCAGGGTGGAATATACCGCAGATCTTCTTAGGATTAGCCATCGCAAACACGATAGTTGCTGTTGGGATCATAAAACTGCCCCAATCACAAAATAAAATTCCCTAGCGAAAACCTGCTTTTTCTAACCTTGGTAAGACCTCGTCACGAAAAAAGGGGAAATGCTCAAGATAATTAGCCATTCCCATGGCAAAAGCATCAATTCCGGCCCCATTGAGTCTAATTAACAGGTTCGAGACATCATCAGGATCACCAATAATTGGATAGGCTCCATTTCCTCCCCCGGCCCTTTGTTTGAGGTTACGCAACATCTCCTCTGGAAGGCCATCAAATCGGCCTCGTACGCTTCTCCCAGCGATTAAATTTTCTACTGCACCATGATCTGCTTTCTCAAGTGCATAGTAGTCGTGGTATTCTTCTGCTTCTTTTCTTGTAGGGCGGCAAACAACATAACAATTTGTAAATATTCCAATATCACGCCCAAATTCCTTTGCCTGCAACTTTAAAGGCGCGATATCGTTGCTAATCTCCTCAATATTGACTTGTATCCCGGTAAACATCATGTCTGAATTACGGGCCGCAAATTCCCGGCCACGCTCCGAATTGCCTGCCGATACCACGAGAGGTCTATCCCCCGAAACTGGCTTCGGCTTCATCAAGGCGCCCTTAACTGAGTAATGGTTACCAACGTAATCAAACGGTTCGTCTGACGTCCACGCTTTGGAGACTATATCTACCCACTCTTGTCCTTGCTCGTAGCGCGCCTCATGTGCGTTGAGTTCCACGCCCGCCATATTGAATTCACCGAGGTTCCAACCACAAACAATATTAAGGCCAAAGCGACCGCCACCAATTTGATCAGCCGTCACCATTTGTTTTGCTGCGACAATTGGATTAAATAACGGGACGTGTACTGTCCCAAATGCCATAATTTTTTTTGTAGCGGCGAGTATCCCACAAGCCCAAGTCAGGGTTTCTAAACTCCCGCCATTATGATCAGTTTCACCACCGTATCCCTTCCAACGACCAAGCGGCAGTAAAAAATCCAGACCCGCATCATCAGCCATTTTCGCTATAGCAAGGTTTTCTGCCCAGGTTCCCTCCCAGCGTTCTGGTACTAGTGTTGCTGAAAGACCACCCGAGCAGTTAAGTCCAAACAAACCAAGCTTAAGTTTGTGTTGGTCAAAACTCCTAACAACTTTGCCTGTTGTCACTGAGCCATCCATATTTTATATCACCTCGCACGCTTCGGCGAATTCGAGCCTGGGATCTCTTTCTGGTACTTCACTATCTTCACCGTAGCCGAGATTACAAATGAAATTGGATCGCCAGTTTGAATTTGGAAAAAATTGTTTATCAACAACTGTATTGTCAAACCCCGACATGGGGCCCACTCCCAAACCTACTGCACGCGCAGCTAACAAAAAGTAAGCTCCCTGCAACGTGCCATTGCGGAAAGCCGTTTCCTCTATGAGACCCTCTTGACCCATAAACCATTTTTCTGCACCGGGAATACGGTAAAGCTTTGGTAGGTTTTCATAAAATTCTAAATCGTGAGCGATAATGGCCACTGCAGGAGCCTTCAATGTCTTGTCTTTATTTGTTGAAGAAAGTGCGGGCGCTAAACGGTTCTTAGCCTCTTGAGATGTAAGAAATAAGATGCGCATTGGCTGACAATTAGCACTGGTGGGAGGCATCTTGGCTAGATCATAAGCCTTTTGAAGTAGGGATACTGGTACGGGCTTTTCTAGAAATGCGTCATAAGTACGCCCCTTATTAAAAATAATATCAAGTAAGTCGCTCCCTCCGGGCATGAATTTCTCCTTCAAAAATCAAATAACGCACTTAGTTCAAAATGATGGTAGCAACTGCACTACATTGTAAAATAATTAATATGGTTGTTCACCAATAACCATAGTCCGATGCATATGACGAATACCAGGCGATTTAATACCTCCGCGCCCTATGTGGATCAAACAAGGGTTATCCCACATTAATAAATCACCTTTCTTCCATTTATGCCGATAACGAAATTCGGGTTTTATTTGATGCTCAAAAAGCTCATCAAGGAGAGGTTGCGCTATCGAATCGTCCATTCCTACAATGCCCACGACAAAACGCGGGGAAATATAGAGCGCCCTCCGTTTCGTTATCGGGTGACTTCTGACAACTGGATGTACGGCATCTGGAACGGCGACCCCATAAACTTTCTCGGCTAAATCAGAAAATTGTTGATCAACTTGTGCCCTACTATTACGCCTTCGGTCAAAAACATGAATAGCCTTAAGTCCGGCAATCTGTTTCCTAAGCTTATTTGAGAGAGTGTCATAGGCGGCATACAGGTCAGACCATTCTGTGTCACCCCCTTCTTCTGCTACCTCCAGAGCATGAAGAAATGTCGCACGAGATGGGCTCTTAGCAAACGACAAGTCTGTATGCCAAAAATCACCAGCACTGATTACGCCCACTGGCTCACCCTCATGTAATCGGTTGGATAGAACTGTTACTTCGGGGTAGTTCGGCAACGTAAAGGGCCTCCCTTCGCGGGTTTCAATAGGGCCAAATCTTTTGCTGAATCTGATTTGGGCACGAGGGTCTAGTTTCTGGTCACGAAACACCAAAAGCTGATATTCGAGAAATGCGGCATTAATTTCCCCATGTTCGTGATCTTGGATAGAGTTTAAGTCTATTCCAATCACTTCTGCTCCAAGTGCCTTTGACAAACGGTTTATTTGCATGGCCCTTAATGCATTGCCGAGCCGCCATCAACTACCAAGCTTTGCCCCGTTATGAAGTCACTTTCAGCAGAGGCAAGAAATAGGCATGCCCCAACAAGATCTTCCGGTGTTTCAATTCGTTTAAGGGCCCTTGTTTTAACAGTGCCGTCCATACTCGTACCTAGCTCTGTATCGCGTTTAAGAACATTTTCACTGGCAGTTGCCCCCGGAGCTATAGCGTTAACACAAATATTATCACCGCCGATTTCTCGTGCTAGTGATCGGGTAATCCCAACTACGGCCGCTTTTGATGCGTCGTAATGGAGAAAATGTGTGGAGCCCTTAAAGGCGCGACCAGAAGAAATGTTAATTATCTTCCCATATTGGTGTTTGCGCATCTCTGGAACTGCCTCTTTGCACATAATCCAGACGCCTTTGATATTTACAGCGCTCACCCGATCCCAATCATCAACCGTAATTTCATCAAATTTAGCGCGATCAACCATTGTAAAAATGGCTGCATTATTAACTAAAATATCCAAACGCCCAAAAGCCTCAACAGTCTTCTTTACAGCGGCGCGTGCGGACACCTCATCGGAAACATCACAGGGCGCATCTATTGCATCGCCGCCTGCTTGCTTAATGATATCAACAACAGTTTGACCCGAGTCGAGGTCTGAAATTGTTACCTTGGCCCCTTCTCGTGCTAATCCCTTAGCAAATTCTGCACCTATTCCTTGTGCTGCACCCGTAACGAGTGCGACGCGTCCTTCAAGCCGTCCCATGAGAGTTCTCCCTTTTCTTTTTGGTCACCGGCCCCCGGTGTACCCTCTCCAAGTGTACGCACCTCTGTATTCATCTTCAAATCGCCACGCCGTTTTTGTGCGATAATCTCTCCGGTTTGCCAGTAGTCTCCCCTTACTGCCCTCTGAGCCATGGTCTCTAGGCTTTCATTCCACTCGCCCATATCGTAACCATACCAAGGCCGCTGCGGTTTTAACTTTGGTAAACCAAGCTCATACCATATGCTAGCCGCTCCCTCCATATACTCACGTTTAGGAAGCGAAACTGGCGGGTAGGTTTCTTTCAATGTCGCATCAACAAGTACCGCGGAATCATTCGAGTCTTGGAGACTTCGTGGCCCGTGTCCTTCGTCTTTATTTTTCAAAATTTCAACATCGCGGTGCGGTTTACAACGATAAGACATCGCCCAAAACACCGCATTCGTATCATCCGGGTCAATGTCCTCATTTACTGCTATGACCCATTTACCCTCGGCCCTCCTTAACGAGGCAATTCCGTATAAAGCACGCCAAATTTCGGTCCGAGGCATATCCCGGTCAACCACGGCTATAATTAACTTGTGGAGGGATGTCAGGGGCTCATGTGTACACACATGCTTAATTCCCTTAATCCCAAGATGATCACGTAAGTGTTCAATCTGGGCCGCCTCATAAGCCGGTCTCTTAATGGCTGAACTTTCTGACGGCGTCACCTGGCTTACCCAGGATACCATCACGGCATCCTTACGCCGGGTAACCGCAGTCACGTCCATAAAACCATTGTACTCTTGTAAATTGACGTGACCGTGACTTTCTCCAAATGGAGCCTCTGGTTCAAGCAGATCAGTGGAGATGTAACCTTCAATTACGATCTCAGCCTCAGCAGGAACCAAAATATCAACGGTTTTGGCCTTTACAACATTGAGTGGCTTACCACAAAGGCCTCCAGACACCTGAAACTCATCATATTTTTCAGGCACTTTTTGCACCGCGGTAAAAGAAACGATGGGAGGGGCACCAATTACAATGGCACACGGCATAGGCTTCCCAAGTTTTTTCCATTCCTCCCAATGCATGTACCCCCCGGTACGCAGCTCAATTGACGGATTGAACCCAACACGGTTAGGCGCTTTAACCATTGCACGGTAATTCCCCATATTCTGAATACCGTTGGTCGGATCCTTGGTAATAAAATGGGAGGCTGCAAAATACGGTGCGTTATCCCATCCTGGAGATGAAATTGGGACAGGAATTTGATCAACGCCGTAACCATTCAGCAGGTCTTCCCCCTCGTAGACTAAATCATGGCAAGGGGCTTCATCAAATGGGACCTCTAATGGATCTAAGGGATTGTTCAACGCCTTTATCCAGGTCTCTTTGATTTCATCCAATTCACAACCCATCCCGAGTTTGTAGACAGCGCTGTTTGCCGCGAGTCCTCCAACCAAGACAGGAATATCGTATTTACGACCCTTAGCATCTGTAACTGTATTAAATAACCAAGCTTTACGATCTTCTTCTTCAACACCTCCTCGATATTGCCAGCGTACCAAAGGATGCATCTCCGTGTCCTTGTTGATTTCACGGTCAACTTCGAACAGGAGGTCCGCCTCCCTTAACGCGGTAATATGTTCGTGAAGATCTACATAACCACGGTCAGCGGCAGTTTGTTCCCGGATAGATTTAGCCATTCTTCAATTCCTTACTGCAGAGGTGGGGCAAAATAATAGATTTAGCGTGACGGAGAACTTATTTTTGGCTCCAATGCAAGTCAATACGGCACCGTATGGTCAAGGCGTCATAACCAAAATAATTATACGCCCCTCAAGGAAAGGCGTTGATAAAATTTATTCCTCAGCTCCCCAAAATTCCCCCGGAATTGGAATAGTCTCTATGCGACCATTTTCTTTACTGTCACTGTTTAACGGCTTCCCGTAGATATTATAACGTGGATGTTCGGCTGTAGGGTCCGTCTTGGCACCCACACGCAACAGTATAAGGGGTTCATCGCCAACAGCTTCAAATCTATAATAACTACCCGAAGGTAGCATCACCCCCTCGTAGGTATTGCAAATCTTTTCCTCGCCTCTCGGGCCATAAAAACAGGCTTTACCTTTTAGAACCAAATGAAAGTGATCTTGATCAGTATGGTTGTGCAAACCGTTCTCCCCTCCAGAGGCATAGACCTTTAGGTTGGCCCACATATTCCCAGTATCAGCAACAACCTTATTGCTGCGGCCCTGCTTAAGTAATTGGGCCCTTAACTTAAAGAACTCCGCCGGTGGCGCCTTTTCAACATTGGCCTCTCTCAACCTGCTCATTTCTTCAGTCTCACCTTCCACTCTACCCTTGTCTACGATATCTAATGGCATAAAAGCCTCCGTTGCCCTGTGTAAGTTACAGCCCTCATCAATATTATTTGATCACTTAATAGATTAATACCAAATACAGTTTGTATCTTAAACCAAAAGCGGGGAATTAGGATATCAACATTTCGTGCTTTCGTCGTGCTCTGGACAAGCGGTCACTTTTACTAAGGCTACCAGAATGTAAAAATTCCGCGCTGATGACAGCCATATAAACTTCCGCCCTAGTTTCTGCAGTATCACGGTCATGACCTAGACCCAAAAACTGATCAACTAAAAATTTTTGGCGAAGGGAATCTGCTTTTTCAATTTTAACTGCTACGTCAGGATTTCGTTGTCCCCATAAACGCAAAGCAGCGGCTTGACCCCTTGTCCCACGCTCGATACCCCGTTCAATCACCTTCCATATAAGTTCACCGGGTTCTTCTGGAGCGGCACTATAACCGGGACAAATCTCCTCCCTCATTCCAAGCCAACGTTCTAATAGTGCATCTATAAGAAGTTGACGGTTCTTGAAGTGCCAGTAAAAACTTCCTTTTGTTACATTTAATTGACGTGCTAATTGCTCAATTCGAATACCTTCAACGCCTGATACGCCTAATACATGCCATGCAGTATCAATCCAGTCTTCGCGGCTTTTGCTCAAGCTCCACCTTCATCTATTCTTTTTCAAAAGGATTTCCTGACACATCACGAATAGAGGTATTAGGAGAAACGTCATTACGACGAAGTTGTGCGCTTCTCCGGCCATTTTCCAGGTATTGACCTTCAGCCGCCCTTTTTGCCATGCCATCCCACTGTTCATTCCAATCACCAAGAGAATAACCGTGCCAGGGACTTTCAGGCTTTAACGGGGGTAAATTAAGTTTTTCCCAAAGAGCCTTTGCGTCTTCCATATATTCTTTCTTGGGAAGTGCTATGGGGGGCATATCTGACTTTAATGTCGCGTCAATCAACATGGTCGCTTCTTCTCGACCCATACGCAGATCACTTTTGGGCCCGTGCCCCTTATCTCGATGAGGCAAGATAGCGACATCCAAGGCTGGATTCGCACGATAAGCAAGCGCCCAGAAAACAGCGTCTCCTTCATCAGGGTCAATATCTTCATTCACCGCGATGATATATTTCCCAACCGCTGAGTTTAGAACTGAAGCCCCATAAAGAGCGCGCCAAATTTCTGTCGTTGGAACGCCCCTCTCAAATACAATAAATAGCACGCGCCGTATATTGGTGAGTGGCTCATGCATTGACACCCGTTTAATCCCTTTAATACCGAGGTGGTCGGTCAAATGGTTATACCATACCGGCTCCCAAGCGACCCGCTTTATGACGCTGGATTCTGATGGTGTCACCTGCGAAATAATTGATGCTATGACCGCATTCTTTCGATGCGTGATTGCCGTAATCTCCATTATGTTATTGTAATCTTCCAGCGCGATATGGCCGTGGCTCTCACCAAACGGTGCCTCTGGCTCAAGATACTCTGGGTCAATATATCCCTCTACGACGATTTCTGCTTCGGCAGGGACCATCAAATCGACTGTTTTAGCCTTAACCATATTAATAGGGTTGCCAACCAGTCCTCCTGCTACCGCGACTTCATCCACGCCCAGCTGCAGTTTCTGAGGAGCACAATAACAAACACTGGGCGGCCCTCCCAACATGATGGCCATCGGCATTTTTTCACCACGCTTCTTATATTCTAGCCAATGCAAATGCCCCTCTGCGCCGCCCGACCGTACTGACATACGCACGGCCATTCTCGTTGAACTCTTTAGTCCAGCACGATAGGTGCCCATATTTTGTACACCTGTCTCGGGATTACGACTAATACAGCCAGTAGCTGTAAAATAGGGTGCACTGTCAAATCCCGGGGTTGAAATTGGAATAGGTAATTGGTCCAGCCCCCTGCCGTCACCCTCGAGATCTGCATCAATCACCACTTCATGACATGGCGCATCACTAATTTCTCGGGGTGCAATGGGGTTAGCAATGGCGTTACTCCAAACATTACCTATCTCATCAACATCTGCGCCTATTCCTATACTGTATATGGCTCGATTAGCCGAAAGTGCCCCGACGGCCACTGGCAACCCGTAACTTTGGCCACGAGAGCAAGTAATATTATTGAAAACAAATGCTTTACGATCAGTTTCCGCTATCCCACCACGAAATTGCCACCGTACCAACGGGTGCATCTCCGTATCTTTATTGACAGGTTTGTCAATAGTTGTAAGGAGACCAGCCTCGTCAAGCCTTTTTAAATGATCTTGAAAGTCCGGATACCCTTTTCCATCAAAAGATTTTTGATCGCCGGCCATATTTAATTTCTCCCCAGAAAATTTATTATTCCAAAGAATTTAATAGGGTGCGCACCCCATACGTTAGCGTATGGTTTAAAACCTATATACCCCAGCGGGGATTGGCAATGAGTATACGAAATACGCTTCAGGAGTCATCAAAGATAAGATTTTTTAGTCTCTTACACCTAAACCTGCCGCCTCTTTGCCGGCTATTCGGCCAGTCACAAAACATTCTGCTATGTTACCACCTGCGAGGTAGAGGTGGCCAAATGAGCTACCCATTTCGCCAGCTGCATACAAACGAGGAATAGCGTTGCCATTAACATCAATGATACGCTGCTTGGAGTCGTGGACTGGGCCACCTTGCGTGTTTGATAAAACTGGCCAGACCTGACCTCCGTAAAATGGCGGCCTTTGAATTTTCATCATGGTTCCAGCGGGTCGGCCAAACTCAACATCAACCTTGGATACACACATCTCGTTCCAGCGTTCCATAGTTGCTTTGACCCTATTACCATCCAGGCCAAACATATCAGCCAATTCCCCTACGGTATCAGCCTTCTTTATAATACCTTCTTCTATTTCTTTACTGTTATCCTGGCTCCAGACATAGGTCATATCCTGTTCGTTGTAGGCAGGGTTCCCCATTGGGAAACGCCGACGCCCTACTTCATCGTAAATCAATAAAGAGGGAATACGCGGGAAACTCTGTGTAACGGGATCATAATATTCCATGGGACGCCAACCGGTATCCTGGACGTAAGGCGGAAATTCATTCATATACCGTTCGCCGGATTGATCCACAATGATCCATGGCGCCTGGACGACCGCCCTATTTTCCATACCTGGAATCCAATCGGGAAATCTTTTTACCCGAATTCCATAGGGAAATTCTTCCTTGTCCGGGTGCAAAAAGCCGTACGACCCATGAAAATGCCACATATGCCAAAGGTCTGCACCAAGTGACTGCGCCATTTGAATACCATCGCCGGTGTTCCCGCCATTGGCCGCCGTCGTCACAGGCATAATTTGCCAATACTGTTTCTGCATCTCCTCATTAGCCTCAAAACCACCACTCGCGAGAATAACACCCCTCCGGGTTCGGATACGTTTTTCTCCATTGGGTGTATCTACGATAATTCCAATCACTTCACGATCGGCGTTAGATATTAGTTTTTTAGCGGGCGTATTACAGCGTACTTCGATACCCCGTTCTGCTACATTTTTTTGCAGAACATAAAATACCAGAGGACCACCCGGTCGCCCTTTCACTTGCGGATAAACGGTCGAAGCGTCAACATTTGGAATGGCCGTTATTTGAGTATAATAAAATGCATCCTCTCCCGGAAATGGATAATTTCCACCACGTTCACGGATCATAAACTCTGCCCCTGTAAGTTCTGAAAGTTTACGGGCATAGGGTTCATTATCTTTCATACCATCTGCCAGCGCTCGCAAAACTGGATCAGGGGTTCGCCCTGCATTGGTATGCTTTAAATAAGTAAAGGCCCCATCAGGATCTTTGGTAGAACAAATAGCTCCGTGTGAACAAATTGAAATACCGCCTGGGTCAGGCATTTTTTCAATTAACAGTACCTTGGCACCTGCATCGTGGGCTTCAATCGCCGACACCCCACCTGCGAAGCCAAAACCGACGACCACGACATCAAATTCTTCATCGAACGACTGTCCGTCAGCACTCTTTATTTTAGCGGGCATAAATATTCACTCCGGAATAACGTTTGATGTACAAATTATAGAATAAGAATTGAAGGCCGCAAACGTGGAAACATCTTTGTATTTCCGATATCCAAAGAATTTTGGTTATAGGTAACCGAAGAAAAAACGCCGGCCCTAAGAGACCGGCGTTTAATCTTAATTTTGGACAACCTTTAAAAGAGATTAGCCCAGTTAATTGTCCTCAGCACCGGCCAAATATCTCCAACCACTGTCTGCGGCCATGGAATGATCAGTATGTGATGGAACAACACATAACAGAACACCCAAAGTGAGACACTTATACCCAAAGTAACTGTCCAGGTGGCTTTACCCCAAAAGCGCATATACCCAACAAGGAACAGGAACATGGAGACCATCAAACCTACAATAGATGCCATAAGAAAGAAGGCACCACACCAACCAAAGTAAGCAAAAGACCTACGGGTAATCGTCGCCTTATCTAGGTCACCAAAGTCAACAACGATATCAAAGTGTACATCGCTTTCGTCTTCGTTTTGTGTGATCTCCTTACCGTCCGCTCCCTTGGTTGTTACGGTCTTCGCACCTTTTTGATAAAAGAGCTTAGCGAACAGGAAGAAAGTTAAAACTATCAGCGCTAAATAACCGATAACACTTGGCACAAGTCGTGCGCCAAACTCCCAGGTAGACGCGATTGATAACTCTACGACAAACATGAGGAATATGCCGGCTCCAAAGGCAAAATCAAGATCAAGACCGCGCTTATTAAAAGCAAATGTTGAAGTTTGTGACGTAGTTTTACCGGCAGCCTTATCCTTACGTCTCTGACGTGCGTCACGGATATACGGGCTCATAATACCCCAAAAGGTAATAAAGAACATAATCACCACCACGGGAAATTCAGTGATGTCGTAGGTCCACTGAGCTCCATACCGTTCTACAGAAATGAACATGTAGCGTTCAACCAGTCCACCCAACACAAAACCAAGAACCAGTGGTGGCCTCGGCCACCGCAGGCGTTTCATAATAAATCCGAGTAGACCAAACCCGAGTAATGCCCAGATGTCACCCCATTGACGAGATCCTTGGAAAGCACCTACGAATACCACTGCCAATACGATTGGCACTAAAATGCCGGGGCGTATAAGGGCTAACTTCGCTAGCTGGCTGGCAAAGGTAAAACAGATTCCAGCTCCAAGGAGGTTGGCAACCGCCACCGACCACACCATGGTGTAGGTGACATCGAGTTTTTTGGTAACCATATCCGGACCCGGAACCAAGCCGTGAATAAGAAATGCCCCGAGAATCAAGGCCATAGAGGCAGAACCGGGAACACCAAAGGCAATGGTTGGTACAAGAGCACCCCCCTCTTTTGCATTATTGGAGCTTTCTGAAGCTATAACACCTCGAACGTCACCCTTACCAAAGTGTATATCTGCATCCTTTTCCGTTCGAGCTGCATGGCCGTAGGCTATCCAGTCAACAACCGAAGCACCAATTCCGGGGACAGCCCCTAAACCTGCACCGATTGTTCCGCAACGTATAACGAGCCACCAGCTTTTCAGTACATCACGGACACCCACCATCTGGCTGTCTGTAATTTTTGTACTCCTACCTTCAGCTGCTATCGACTTTTGCTGGATAGCCAAGTCGGCGAGTTCTGGAATAGCAAATAATCCAAGGGCTAACGGCACCACCGGCAGGCCATCCCATAAATAAAGTGAATCAAACGTCCATCGCAAGGTCCCTGTCTGCGGATCATCACCCGCAGTGGAGACCAAGATACCAATACAGGCGCCAGCCAAACCTTTTAAGAGGGAGCCACCGCTTAATACTGATGCTAACGAGAGTCCGAATATACAGAAGGAAAGGAGTTCCGGAGAACCAATATGCAGCATCACCGGCCGCAGAATTGGGATACTTACACCAAGAAGCAACGCGCCCCAGAGGCCTCCAATAACCGAGGCGGTAAATGCAGCCCCGTATGCCCGCCCTGCTTGGCCTTTTCGTGACATTGGATATCCATCCAAAATAGTAGCCGCAGAGCCCACCGTGCCGGGAACTCCGAACATTACCGCCGGTATCGTATCCGACGTCACAGTCACAGACTGCAATCCCATCAGGAATGCAAGTGCAGTATAAGCATTCATATCAAAGGTAAATGGCAATAAGAGGGACAGCCCAACTAAACCGCCGAGACCGGGAATAACACCAACGATCAATCCGATGATAACTCCGAGAGCCAGAAATCCTAGTCTCTCAAACGTAAATAAGATGGTCAGTGCCTGACCCGCTTCGTTTAATAGGGAAATGTCTTCCATTATTCTCGCCTATAAAATTACTCTTCAAATCAAAATTTATAACTTCGTTTTGCAAAGCCATTCAATGCAGTAAATTTTACGATCATGTATCACAAATTTCACATGTTGCACAAAATTTCTTCACCAATAGGGCAGAAGTCAAGTTCATACCAAGCTTTCTACAAAATTGAAAACATGTATGGATTTATTGATTTTACCCTGTTTCCACTCCTTATATTGGCTCGTCCAAACCGACTCGCACAAATTCGGGCTCATTAATGGCCCGGCTGCGGGGATGGGATATCATAGAAGCGGCCCTGTCAAGGCTCAACAGGACCTTTTATTCATAATTCCTAGGCCTCACTCTATCGAACTTTAAACTCTCGATCCCGCAATAACGATAAAACAAGTCGTCGTTGTTGTGTTGGCATAATTGAGTGACCTCAGCTATTGTAGTCAAAATATTAAATGAAAAATCAGGGAGAACAGAAATAATGGTGGAACAGGTAGTTTTAGTCACGGGAACGGGGGGTGGTATTGGAGCCGCATGCGCCCGCGGATTGTTAGAGGATGGTAATAAGGTAACTGCGCTAGATGTTAAACCTGTACACGAAACAGTTCTCAACGCCGCACCTGCAGAAAACTATATCGCCCTAAATGTGGATGTATCATCTTTGGATTCGTGTCGAGATGCCGTTAATCAGACAATAAAGAAATTCGGGCGTTTGGATGCCGTGTGCCATTTTGCCGCAATCCATTCTACCCTTAACTGGGAAGACGTCTCGACTGAGGAATGGAACCGGGTCTTAGAAGTAAATGTTGTAGGATCGTTTCATATTGCAAAAGCCGCAGGTGAATGGATGAAGGAAAATGGAGGGGGAGCCATCGTTCTTACCTCTTCTGGGTCTGTTCAAGCGAGCGGTGTTGGTGGTGGCAGCGGCCGCGGTGGACCGGCTTACGTTACATCAAAAGCCGCGATTTATGGGCTAAACCGTTCTCTCGCTCGCTCGCTCGGTCCTTATAACATACGCGTTAATACGGTTGCACCGGGGGCAACGGAAACACCAATGATTGCCGAATATACGAATGCAGCACGAGAAAATGCAGCCAACAAGGCAATGCTTGATCGGATTGGCGACCCTAATGAAATAGCCGATGTGGCAAGGTTTCTAATTTCTGATCAAGCACGGTATGTCACCGGTGACGTAATAAGTGCCAGTGGCGGTGGGAGCGTCTAAAATAACAAGAAATCGCGTATCGTTTCGTTTCTGAAATCACTTAATTGTTTATTAATAAAATATAGTAACTAGGAGGAACTGATGCATAACGCTATTATCAAACCAGAACATGTTCAAACGATGATCCGTCGAGGTGGAAAAGAACACTCCGTTGAGTCTTTGAATGGAAAATCCACGGCGTTGGTTGTCGTTGATATGCAGATATACTTCATGGGCGAAGGACAACCTTCGGAATGCCCAATCGCTCGTGAAATAGTACCTAATGTCAATCTTTTAGCCGATGCCACACGCCGCGCCGGAGGTATTGTCATTTGGATTCAGACCCACTCGGGGCCTGAATCCAAAGATTTTTGGTCCGCTTATTATGATCGCATGACACCCGAAAATGGTGAAAAACGCGTAACGGGTATGAGCCCCGGTGGAAGTGGCTTTGATCTTTGGCCGGAACTTGACGTTCGGAATGAGGATAAAGTTGTTCCCAAAACAAGGTATTCAGCCTTCATTCCGGCCCCGTCCAAACTAGACGCTGTTCTTAAAGAAAATGAAATTGACACGCTGCTCATAACGGGCGTATCCACATGTACGTGCTGCGAATCCACGGCGCGCGATGGTATGATGCTAAACTATCGCACGATGATGATCTCTGATGGATGTGCTGCCCCGGATGATGACCTTCACAATAACTCCATTAACCAGTTCTATCTCCAATTTGGCGATGTGCAATCCACGGAGGAAGTCGTCGCTCTGTTAAACCAAAATGTTGCAGCCGCTGCTGAATAAAATGCCAAATCCATTTTTAGCGATAGAAACAATTTAAAATTTTGGACCTAAACAAAACGGTGGGGTCCATAATTTTAAAGTACATTGAGGTTCTAAATGTCTCAAAATAAATCGTGTCTTTTAAAGGAAAATATAGAAAAAATTATAAATCGCGATGGGCGTCCGCATAGCCTGACTGGGTTTGAACCCAAGGCAACAGCTCTCATCGTAATCGATATGCAGAATTTTTATATCGCAAAGGATCAATTGTCATATTGTGAGTATGCCGAAGCGATTGTTCCTAATATTAACAAGCTGGCCAATTCGATGCGACATTTTGGTGGCAAAGTGATATGGGTTCGTAACGTGACAAATGCTGAGGCTTTCAAGGGTTGGGGTGCCCATTATGACCGCATGACACGCGAACGTATTTCCACGCGTAAAAAGGAATTAGCAAAAGATGGCAATGGGTTCAAATTATGGGAAGGGCTCGACGTCCGCAAGGATGACCCTAAAGTAAATAAAATTCGTTACTCCGCCTTCATTCCTGGTGCATCAAATATTGAGAAGATTTTGGGTGAAAACGGTCTAAATACCCTAGTCTTTTGCGGTGTAGCAACAAATGTTTGTGTAGAGTCGAGTGCTAGGGATGCGATGATGTTGAACTACCGAACCCTAGTGGTTGAAGACGCCTGCGCTGCGGGCACAATCGCTGGGCATGAAGCAGCACTTAATGCTCTTTATTTAAATTTCGGTGATGTTCAGATGACAGATCAGGTTTTGAAAGCACTTTCTTCAAAACCTGAGTCTATAAATGAAGTGGCAGCAGCAGAATAATGATACCTTGTAGATACAAATCCGGTCCACCGACTTTACGGATGAGCTGCACGACAGTATAGGTAATGAAGATAATTCTTAGAAACAGAGGTACTCCATGGCAGATAAACTGGTCATTTTAAATGTTGGAACAATGCTGTCCGGAGCACTCGAAAATCCAATCCTTGACGCCGATACAGTTGTTATTGAAGACGGTGTAATTTCTGCGATTGGAAATCAATCCGCTCTTGATATCGAAAAAGCGACAACTACAGTAGATGCCAATGGTACCACTTTATCACCAGGTCTGATTGATAGTCATGTCCACCCGGTGGCTGGAGACTGGACCCCCCGCCAAAGCCAACTCAACTGGATCGACAGCTCTATGCATGGTGGCGTGACAACTATGATTTCCGCCGGAGAAGCACATTTTCCAGGGAGACCTCGGGACCCAAAGGGCGTGGTAGCCCTTGCAATTGCCGTGCAGAGATCATTTGAAGCATATCCGGGTAAAGTGAAGATGCATGCCGGAGCCCCAATCCTTGAAAAGGGCATGGTCGAAGACGACTTCAAATATATGGCAGAGGCAGGTGTCAAACTACTTGGAGAGATTGGTCTTGGAGGCGTAAAGGCAGGGGATGAAGCCAAGATGATGGTCGATTGGGCCCGTAAATATGGCATTCAAAGCACTATTCATACGGGTGGTCCGTCTATTCCTGGGTCTGGACTAATCGATAAAGACGTCGTTCTTGAAGCCGGGGCCGACATTATTGGCCATATTAATGGGGGCCACACTGCTTTACCCCTCGACCAAATTCGGTGCCTTTGTGAAGACTGCAGTGCGGGCATTGAAATTGTTCATAATGGTAACGAGAAAGCAGCTCTCTTTGCAATGCGGACCGCTTTTGAACTTGGAGAGGAAACCCGAGTCATTTTAGGAACCGATGGTCCAGCGGGTTCTGGAGTTCAACCTCTTGGCATTATTCGGATGATTGCAATGATGTCATCACTAGGTGACGTGCCCCCGGAAACTGTTTTTTGTTTTGCAACGGGCAATACCGCCCGTATCCGGGAACTTGATTGTGGCTTAATTGAAGAAGGACGTGCCGCTGATTTAGTCTTTTTCGATGCTCCTCAGCATTCTGCGGGAAAATCAATGCTTGAAGCAGTTAGCCTTGGTGATATTCCAGGAGTTGGCATGGTTATAATTGATGGAATAATAGCGAGCGGCCGTAGCCGTAACACCCCACCCGCTAATAATATACCGGAGGTTATCTAAAACTATGGCGCCAGACACATCAGCAATGCCGCTCAACTTTGGAATTGGCCAGCCAGTCACTCGAAGCGAAGACCCGCGCCACCTTACTGGCGGCGGCAACTACACCGACGATAGTAATCTGGATAACCAATTGTATGCGCGATTTGTGCGAAGCCAAGTTGCGCATGGGGAAATAAACTTCGTCGATATTTCAACTGCCGAGTGTTTGCCTGGCGTAATAGCGATTTATACAGGAGCTGACCTGAGGGCAGACAATGTAGGAAATATTCCAAGTGGTCTCCCGCTAAAAAATCGCGATGGCAGCCCGTATATTGTACCACCACGTACAGGCCTCGCAACTGATCGGGTACGCCACGTTGGTGACCCCATTGCTGTTGTAATTGCTGAAACGGCTTTGCAGGCGCAAGAAGCTGTAGAAGCTGTCAAAGTGGACTTATCACCGCTACCAGTCGTTGTGGATGCGGAAAAAGCTATCAAGGCTGATGCACCACAACTACATGACGAAGCACCTGGCAACGTCTGTCTTGATTTTTTCGTCGGCGACGATGATGGAATTGAAAAGGCCTTTTCTGAAGCAGCGCATATCACCAAGATGAGGATTGATAATACTCGAATCGTCGTCAACGCTATGGAGCCCCGTTCCGTTATTGGGGAATATGATTCTGAAAATGAAAAATTCACCGTCCATATGCCAACACAAGGCGTGATGGGGGTTAAAGGGGTCCTTTCCAAGGCTATATTTAAAGTGGATCCTGAAAAAGTACGCGTCATTTCTAACGACGTAGGTGGTTCGTTTGGCATGAAGGGGGCCGCCTTTGTCGAACCAATTTCAGTTCTATATGCCGCCCGCAAATTAGACCGCCCAGTTAAGTGGACTGCGGATCGATCTGAAAGTTTTATCGCGGACCATCAAGGGCGTGACAGTATTATATACGCTGAATTGGCCTTAAGTGCCGATGGTGAATTTCTGGGCCTTAAGGTAACGGGTGTTGGAAATTGTGGCGCCTACCTCACGGCAATGGGCCCTGCCCCAATGACTAATGTGATCTGTCGCAACATAATTAGTGTTTATAAAACCCCTGCTTTTTCATACTCTACCAAGGCCGTCTTCACGAACACCGTACCTACTGGTCCCTACAGAGGAGCTGGAAGGCCAGAATCGAAATATATTATGGAACAACTAGTGGATAAGGCAGCACGGGAAATGGGTATTGACCGTGTAGAACTTCGCCGTCGAAACTTAATCTCACCTTCAGCGATGCCCTACTCCTCTCCCAATGGCCAAAAATATGATAGCGGTGAGTTTGAGGCTATTATGGACACCGCTCTCGAACGCAGTGAATGGAATAACTTTGAAACACGTCGGGCTATTTCCGCTGCAAAAGGCAAACTGCGTGGTATCAGCATTACCAATTATCTAGAAAATACTGGCGGCGCAGGTGAATTAGCAGATATTCGGTTCCGGGCTGACGGGACCGTCGCATTGATTACTGGTGCCAAAGACATGGGGACAAGTCACCGGACCCCTTTTGCCCAAATTTTGCATGACAAGTTGGGGGTACCCTATGACGTAATTGAAGTCATCCAAAATGATTCTGACCAGATGAGTGCAGGTGCATCGGGTTCAGGAGGATCTAAAACATTTGTGGGGGCCGTAAATGAAATTAGCGACTGCTCTGCCAAATTTGTAGAGAAAGGAAAACTAGCGGCCGCCCATGTAATGGAATCAGCTGTCGAGGATATCGAATTCTCTATGGGAACCTTCACCGTAGCTGGTACAGACAAATCTATAAATGTCATAGAGTTGGCAAGACAGCTGCGCGGATTAAGTGATTTACCCGAAAATATGCCACCTAATTTAGATGAAAAGGCTGTTCATGACTCGAGCCCATCTAGTTTTCCAAATGGATGTCACGTCTGTGAGGTGGAGATTGAACCAGAAACAGGTGTTGTCGAAGTCGTCAAATATTTAGTTGTTGACGACTTCGGTGTGGTTATCAACCCTCTCGTTGTAGAAGGTCAGGTCCAGGGTGGGATCATGCAGGGTGTAGGACAAATTTTGGTGGAACGTACTTTGTATGATGAAGATGGTCAGCTGATCACAGGGTCTTATATGGATTATTGTATGCCTCGCGCCGACAACATATGTAATATCGATTTTTCAACCCGCAACGTACCGTGCGCGACTAATCCTCTAGGCGTAAAAGGATGCGGTGAGGCCGGTAATGGAGGTTCTATGCCAGCGGTCATGAATGCCATCCTTCACGCATTAGAAGAACGAGGCATCCAAGAATTGGATGCTCCGGCTACTCCAAACAAAGTATGGGAAGCACTAAAAAATGCGGGTTAAATAGGGAGATATAATTGTTTTTTGAACCTAAGAAGGACAATCATGAGTTGCCATTCAATCCCTTCAAGGCATGCGTCGTTCCAAGACCCATAGGGTGGATAACCACTTTAAGTCACGCAGGCGTGGTCAACCTCGCACCGTTTTCTATTTCTAACCAACTTGCTTATGACCCACCCTTTGTGTTTTTTTCTGGGTCGGGCGCAATTGATGGAGAAGGAGCGGAGCCAAGAAGAAAAGACTCGGTGGTAAATGCAGAGGATACAGGCGAATTTGTTTATAACATGGCTACATTCGAGCTCCGTAACGAAGTAAATCTCTCATCCAAACATGTTCCACCGGAGGTTGATGAACTCGAAATGTGTGGCCTTACTCCTACTAAATCCAACCTAGTAAAATGCCCACGGGTTCTGGAAAGCCCAGTTAATTTAGAATGTAAACATCATTCCACTCTTACCCTGCCATCAAATTCAGCCAAAGGCGTTCATCATGTCGTCATTGGTGAAGTGGTAGGCATCCACATTAATGATAATGCATTGACTGAAGGAAAAGTAGACTGGGTCAAAATTCAGCCACTCGCTCGTATGGGCTATATGGATTATACACACGTCACCGAAGTATTTACGATGCCGGGACCGAAGGGCGAGGAATTTAGGCCGGGTCAGATCGGCGAACACAAAGACTCCAAACATTGGAACCGAGTAAAAGAAGAATGGGAAACTTTTAAAAGCTAGGCTTCCGACAAGGTTATCAAACTTAAATTTTAGAAGGGTTTATCTCCCTCAACAGCATAGCGACGCAATAAACGACGTTCCTTGAGGTCATAATCTGTTCGCGCATGCAGAGTGCAACGGTTGTCCCAGATTGCAAGATCGTTTGGTTTCCACTTATGCTCGTATAGATACTTTTTTTGTTCCATATGATCAAAGAGATCTTCCAAAAGACTTTTACTTTCCTTTTTGTTCATATCAATGATGTAATCCGTCATTAGTCGATTAATAAACAGGGATTTTCGACCTGTTTCGGGGTGTGTTCTGACAATAGGATGTGTCGCACTTGGAGCACCAGCAGTTCGTTCTTCAGTTTTGGAATATCTATTATTTGATTGATAATCATAGACATTAAGGGCCCACTTGCCTTCGAGAGCCTGCTTTACATTTTCTGATAAATCTTCATAAGCATTAGAACAATTAGAAAAGACCGTGTTACCACCTTCGGGGGGAATTTCTATGGCATATAAACTTGTAGCTGATACCGGGAATTCAAAGTAACACTGGTCAGAGTGGAACCACATTTTTCCTCCCGGTAAAATCGCATTTTCTTTAAAATTTGAGACAAATAACATACCTGGGTGAGAGTTGGATTCAGATTCCGGAGCTGTCCTTTCGGCCTGAATTTCTCCAAATTTTGCACAAAGGGAGGCATGCTGCGTGTCACTAATTTTATACCCTCGAATGAATATAACACCGTATTTAAGCCAGGCGTTTCTCAGAGAAGATACACTTTGCTCATCCAATGGTTCACTTGGATTTAGGCCAATCACTTCAGCTCCAAGCGTTTCTGTAAGCGGCCTGACCTCAATTGTCATTTTGCTTCTCACCTAATGCCAATAAATTTATGCTCTTGGTAATCATTAAAATATATATCAAGCATCGACTGAAGCCTTTTTTTTTCTTTATGATAAAATAAGAAGAGTCCATGGAGGCCTTTAAATGCGGGTTCTAATTGTCGGGGCTGGCCCTACGGGCCTCACTGCTGCTGTTGAACTCGCACGCCAGGGATTAAAGCCGAAAATAATTGACCAACGAAGCAATTTATCCTCTTTATCACGCGCCGTCGGTATACTTCCCAAAACGATACAGATACTTCAAAAATCGGGTGTGTCGGGGACGCTATTGTCAAAAGGCATACAAATTAAAAACTTCTTGATTTACGACCAAAATCAAAAAACTGCTTCTATCTCTTTAAATACCAAAAACAAAGAAAGTGGTTACTTGATTGGCTTACCTCAAGATCGAACCGAGGCAGCATTACGAGACAATCTTTTAAATTTAGGAGTAAAAGTTGAATATGGTACCAAGCTCGAGAATCTTTACCAAGAATCGGATAAAGTAATAGCCTCATTAGAAAACGGGGCGGAAATACCTTTTGATCTCGTCATCGGCGCCGACGGTATAAAAAGCAAAACACGAGAATGTATTGGGGTGGACTATTACGGTTTTGATTTACAAGAGACTTGGTCGATAGCAGATATAACATCCTTAACGTGGCAACATGCGGTCGAGTTCACTCTTTGTACATCTCATGACGGAACTGTCGCAGTCGTCATACCCTTAGACAAAAACAGATACAGGGTAATTTCTAACACAGAAGATGCTATTGAAGCCCTTGGTATACCAATAGAAGTTCATGAATTACTTTACCAAGGTCAGTTTCAGATTTCCATACGACAGGCAAGAAATTATTGCAAAGGTCAAGTTTATTTGGCTGGGGATGCTGCCCATTGTCAGTCACCCGTTGGTGGCAGAGGAATGAATTTGGGCATCGCAGATGCTGCAATTCTCGCTAATAGAATCATTAACGGTAACCTGGATTCCTATGAAAAAAACCGACAGGTAGAAGCAAAACGAAACATCCAACAAAGTGAAAGGCTACGAAAAATTTTCACCACCAAAAGTTACTTTACGTACTATTTGCGAACCGGAATTTTAAAGATAGTCGACTCTCAGCCCAAGTTGCAGAGTCAAATAGCCAAAAGGTTCTTAGACATATAGACAAATCATAATGTTTATAATTCCAGCCTCTTTATTTGAGTCCGTCTTCTCCAACCATATCATTGGTGGTTAAGCCACCAACCCTCGGAAAAGGCCTTCCGGAATCCGTAACAGAAATTGCTACCAATATCTCGTTTGAACGTGGTGCATCCGCCATTCCCACTTCCATTCCATCAAAATGGCTGCGAACGTATGCGGCATCTTTGTGCCCTAATGGTACGTCGATTCGACACCCCTGTCCTCCAAGTTTTTTTACTGAGGGAACAAGTGCGGCCCCTTTTTCAACTTCCTTGCGCAGAGGAGCACCCAGCTTGGGATGTAAAATTGCTGCAGCATGTTCCCACTCACCGTTTTCTCCGACGATTGCAGCCTTTCCATAACTTTCCGCTTGTTCAGGTTTGATACCCAAGGCTTCAACGCACAACTTACCGAGATAACCCCCAAGCTCTTCGCCAATCTCCATCAACTCTGAAAGGTCTTCCTGATAGTTTTCAGCAAACGGGTTTTGAATCACAGCCAGAGCAGCTGCTTTGCGTGTGGGTGGGTCGACGGGTTGGCCAATATCACTCATGGTTGTTTCAACAGTAACCTGTGTTTTTCTAATTTTTGCTTTCATACCTTTGATCCCTTTATTTAGGCTACATGGGCCAGCATGCCATCTGGCGCAAAGCCAACTACCCTAATGTCATTTTGTAATACCAACACTGCCGCCGTGATGTGTCCAGTTAGTTGCAGTTTTTCGGCTGCAGCTTGTCCCGACTCTAACGCTTTTTCAATCGACCTCTTGTCTAGTTTCCCTACCCCTACTGTTACTAATTTGTCTCCAAGGTCACTATCAATATCTTGGGACGTTGCCGGCTCCTGCCTTACCGCAGGGTGATCTGTGATAACAGCATTGGCAATAATTGTGGCTGCAATATCTGCGGCAGCAGCGTTAGCTGCCATTACTGTCACAGAGTCGGCTATACCCATGGATTGACTACGTCCTTTCCAGCCGCTTGTTGCAATACCGCGAACCGGCATATCATAGCTCAATTCGGATTTTGCATTAATATTTGGAAAGTCATTGTCACTGACTATACCTGTCGTCAGTACGTGCCCCCTTTTTAAATGAAAAGCTATATCACCCCCATTATTGACGTAAATTTTTTCAAGGATTCGGTTAGACATCAAAATTTCTAAAGTTTGATCCGCCACCGCTCCGGCTACAGTAGCCATTGGTGTGACAAATATACCTTCATATGGACGACATGCTTCCTGCATTCGATGAGAAACAGGGCCTTTGGGCTTCCAGTCCCTATTGTAGGGCTTCCTTAACTCTTTAATTTCTGAGACCAGCCCTGGCAGAATGCTCGGAAAATATTCCATCGCCTGTTGGTAGGATTTTCTGACCTCATTCGACGTACCAAACGCTTCAATGATTAGGTCAATTGGGCCATGATGAAGGTGTAACCTTTTGCCGTCAGGCATTAACGCCATCTGAGCCGGAATAAACATTTTAGGATCCCTGCTTTCGCCCGTTAACGTTATCTGTACGGAGTGGCCAGGGATGGTCCCTGTTCCAAGGAATAGATCGAACGTTTTCATTATCCATAACATCTTCTAACGCGCGAATACGATCAACGTAACCACCCATTTCCTCATATCTCTCTGCTGGTAAGGTAAATTCTATAGGAGCAACCAATGCCGGCGTTGGTACATAACCAAATGAATTATCCGGCATTTCATTGACATCCACCATTAACGTGATGCCCCCGCCGGGCCAAATAAAAACGGGAGCTCCACCGCAGGTTACGCTCGTAATAGTCTCCTTAACGGAACGCGTTAATCTAACAGGGTTCACTGTAACGCCAGCACGAAGGCTCCCACCTGCACCACCCATAAACATGACAGAACACAGCGCAGGCTCACAGTTTTCACCTATACGATTCACCACAATTTTCACTTCATCCGACATATCTTTTTCAACCGGGGTTAGGGTTTCGTCTAACTCAAAGTATGCTGCATCTTGACCGGTGGTAGAGACCATAAGCAAACGTAAACCGGGCCACGCCACATCGGGTTCAATTTTCTCGATTATATCAAGTGGATCCGTTATGTTGGTGCCACCCCATCCAGCACCGTGATCGGCGACTTGGAAATACCGTCCTGGCGTGGAACGGCGTCCCCTCACGCGTATACCCGCTGGAGGCATATCGAGAAACTTCCCGGCCTGATGTTCGCTAAGGACTGCTGTAATATGGTCGTCGACAACAATAACCTCATCAACATAATTATGCCATTGAGGGGCAAAAATCCCAACTGTAGCTGAGCCACATCCAACACGCATGCGTTCTTCCTGTATTCCATTGATTATTGGTGCTTTTCCTGCCTCAACCACGATTTGTGCACCACCATCTACCGACATTTCAACCGCTTCCTTATTACAAAGACGCATCATTGTATTGCAGGTAATATTGCCCTCTTTTTTACTACCTCCTGTCAAATGACGTACTCCGCCTATCGCAAGCATTTGTGAACCATACTCCGCAGTTGTCACATGACCCACTTGTTCACCATTGACTCTAATCGCGGCAGGTTCAGGCCCAATGTAAGCATCGGTATCTATTTTAACTTTGACGCCGCAATAACTAAATACACCCTCGCTTACGACAGTAACCATATCCACGCCGGCTTCATCAGAACTTATGATAAATGGCGCCGGTTTATAATCGGGGTATGTGGTAGTCGAGCCAATGCCAGTTAAGAATGTCGGAGTATTACGCATGAGAGACCCATCCCAATCCCGAGCGCTGATGGCAAACGGCACCAATTCGCCTTTCTCGTCTAAAATCTTTTGGGCGACAACAACCGGATCCATCCGAACCAGCTTACCATCAAAATTACCATAACGATCGCAGGCGCCTGTTTTTCCATCCCGAATTCTGCACAAAACCGGGCAGGCATCACACCTGATTAACCCATCACTTTTACTAGATTTAGTATCGGCCATACCGAGCTCTCCAGCCAGAATCCAATTGTTGTTTATTTGTTAGTATACAAACAAATATCTGTGAGGGGTCAATTTCTGTCAAGTTAGTTCCAACTGTTGAAATATTACATAGATTAAACTCTACCTTTTTAACTCAAGTGGTACTAATTTTCAGCTTGAAACTCTTGACAATTTTTTGGCTTAGTCGATACTTGTTGAAATTTAATTGTAAGTGTACAAACAATTTTTTAAAGAACTGACGTATCATCAAAAATGTTTTTTCACCAGAAAAACTGTGTTTTCTCTCTGAAAATCTGAATTGGAACCATGGCTACACAACTCAAAAAAAACGACAATGACGGCCGCGAAATACTAGACTCTGTTGTCATCCGATTCGCAGGTGATTCGGGTGACGGAATGCAACTTACGGGAACACAGTTTACCCAATCAACGGCTCTAATGGGAAATGACCTTTCAACCTTCCCAGATTTTCCGGCTGAAATTCGAGCTCCGGTGGGAACAACTTATGGTGTTTCTGCATTTCAGATTAATTTTGCATCTCATTTGATCAAAACGCCTGGGGATGCGCCAGACGTGTTGGTTGCAATGAATCCAGCGGCATTAAAAGTTCATTTAAAAGATTTAATCCCTGGAGGCACGGTCATTATTAATTTAGGTGCCTTTAATGCCAGAAATATCGAAAAAGCGGGATATGAGGAAAACCCGTTAGAAGATGGGACACTCGATAATTTTCGCTTAATAGAAATTGATATTTCAAAACTAACCTTGGCCGCTGTAGAGGGAATTGAGGTAACACAAAAGGAAGCGCTTAGAGCTAAAAATTTATGGACACTTGGTCTCATGTGCTGGATGTACGACCGGGATCGGCAACCAACCATCGATTGGCTGAACCAGCGTTTTGCTAAACTACCTAATATCGCGAAAGCGAATATCGCAGCCCTCAATGCTGGGCATGCCTTTGGAGAAACCGCAGAACTACCCAGTGAGATCAGTACCTATATGGTTCCCAAGGCCAAGGTAGAACCAGGTATTTACCGAGCTGTGACAGGAATTGAAACAACATGTTGGGGTTTACTAGTCGGAGCACAGAAAGCAGGGCTTAATATTTTCTTCGGGTCCTATCCCATTACCCCAGCCTCCCCACTATTACATTCTCTCAGCAATCTTAAACAATATGGTGTCGTAACATTTCAAGCTGAAGATGAAATATCAGCTGTTTGTTCTGCAATTGGAGCATCATATGCGGGTTCTATTGGGGTTACTTCCAGCTCTGGGCCGGGAATAGCTCTAAAATCAGAAGCCCTAGGCCTCGCAGCGGTTACAGAATTACCTCTTGTCGTTGTTAACTTTCAGCGGGCAGGACCATCAACTGGGATGCCTACGAAGACCGAACAATCTGACCTTTATCAGGCCGTGTTTGGTCGTAATGGCGATACCCCCATGCCAGTCATCTCTGCTTCAACAGCATCTGATTGTTATGAATGCGCCATAGAAGCTGTACGAATTGCCACCAAGTATATGACGCCAGTCATGTTCCTTAATGAAGGCTTTCTCGCCAACGCCGCGGAGCCGTGGAAGTTGCCAGATACAGATGACATCGAACCATTTCCTGTGGAGTTCGCCAGCGAAACAGAAGGATTTCATCCATATCTCCGTGATAATGAAACTTTAGGTCGAAACTGGGCTATCCCCGGAACACCGGGCCTAGAACACCGTATCGGTGGGATTGAGAAGGATTATGACTCTGGTAATATTTCATATGACGCCGACAACCACCATAAAATGACGAAAGTAAGGGCCCAAAAAGTCCTCAATATTGCGAATGATATACCGGATCAGGATGTTTCCTCAGGTAACAAATCCGGTAAATTGGCGGTTGTGGGCTGGGGTTCAACATTTGGCGCCATAGAACAAGCATCTAATCGTTGTCAGGATGCTGGATTGGATGTATCTCATATTCATATTCGCCACATATGGCCATTACCCAAAAACCTTGGTGACCTATTGAAAGGATTTAAAAAAATCCTAGTGCCTGAAATGAACAACGGACAACTCGTTACCTTGCTTCGATCCGAATATCTTGTGCCCGCGGAGTCATTAGCACAAATCACTGGGCAACCTTTTAAGGTTGCAGACCTAGAAAAAGAAATCCGCAGTCGGTTAGAGGACTAAAAAATGAACGTTCAAAGCCCGCCCGAAACTTTAAAACCAAATGATTTTGCTTCCGATCAAGAAGTGCGTTGGTGTCCTGGATGTGGAGACTACGCCATTGTTAAAGCGGTCCAGCGTTCACTAGCTAACATGGGTGCTGACCCAAAAAATACGGTTTTTGTATCAGGAATTGGTTGTGCCGCTCGGTTCCCTTACTATATGGCTACTTATGGCTTTCATACTATTCATGGTCGTGCTCCCGCAGTCGCAACCGGTGTAAAGTTATCAAACCCAGACCTCGATGTTTGGGTTATCGGTGGCGACGGAGATATGCTTAGCATAGGCGGTAATCACACGCTCCACGTCCTTCGGCGTAATATTGATGTACAAGTTCTTCTGTTCAACAATGAAATATACGGCCTGACTAAAGGCCAATACTCTCCAACTTCCAAAATTGGAACGCGATCACCGTCAACACCATTAGGTTCTGTGGACTCTCCTGTTTCAGCTTGTGTTTATGCCCTCGGCTGTAACGCGCGCTTTGTGGCACGCTCCGTGGATACAAATCAAAAGGTACTACCTGGCCTTCTGCAGGAAGCCAAAGAAAATAAAGGTGCCTCGTTTGTTGAAATTCTTCAGAATTGTATTGTTTATAATGACGGCGTGTATTCTTCCTTCACGGACAAAAAAAATGCCGCAGATGGCCAGATTCTTTGTGAAAATGGAAAACCACTTTTATTTGGTGGCGAAAATCAAAAGGGCTTGCGGATGACTCCAGCCAAAATGGAACTAGAAGTCGTCAGTATTGGAGAAAATGGAGTTACGGAAAGTGACATTTTGATCCATGATGAAACCAATCGTCCTCTCGCCTTGATGCTTGCCAGTATGCAACCGCCTAATTTTCCTGTTGCTATGGGTATAATATTTCGTGATACAGGCCCATCGTACGATGAAGCAGTTTATGACCAGATAAACGATATAAAAGAGAAGGCATCAGCGATCCCAATTAACGACCTCATGCATAAAGGAAAAACCTGGACTGTTGTATAATAGTCCTATTGGAGGGATTGAATAAAAATCTTAATTGATTAATGTCCTCAGGGATTTTTATTAGACAAAACAGCTGATTTAGGGGTTTATTGAAAACCTCGTTAAGTTATCATCATAATTGGTTGGTTATAAATTTATGCGGAATAAAGAATGAGTGAGTTCAACGACCGCAGCGTTGCGATTGTCGGTTCCGGCCCCGGTGGAATGTATGTAGCGCAGGCATTATTAGAAAAAGCACCAGGTTGTAAAATCGATATAATTGACCGTCTACCCTCTCCTTTTGGTTTAATCAGGGGCGGTGTCGCGCCAGACCATCAAAACACAAAACGTGTTGATAAAAAATATACGCAGACAATAACCAATAATAACGAGGTCCGCTACGTAGGGAATATCGCTCTAGGTCGCGACGTTAGTCTTGAAGATTTGACTGGTATTTACGATGCTGTCGTCTTGGCCTATGGAGCACCCTATGACAACAAACTGGGTATTCCTGGTGAAGACAAAGAAAATGTATACGGTTCAAATGCCTTTGTTGGTTGGTATAACTGTCACCCCGACTTCATAGACCTAAAACCGAATCTTGAGATTAATACAGCTGCCGTCATTGGAATTGGAAATGTGGCGATTGATGTCGCCCGGGTTTTATCTCGAACACCCCAAGAAATGGCAACTACTGATATTGCTGACTACGCAATGGATTCGATCGACGCCGCTTCATTAAAAGATATTTACATGTTTGCACGCCGTGGCCCAATTGAAGCTGCCTGCACCAATACTGAACTAAAAGAAATGGGAGAACTAGAAGCTGCAACAACTCTAGTTGACCCTGATATAATCCCTACAGACCTTCCTGATAATATGGATGATCGGACCAAAAAAGTTCGCACACGTATCCTTGATACACTTAGACTTCTTTCCAAATCCAAGGCAAATGAAAAACGGCGAACCGTTCATATAGAATTCTACGCTTCCCCCATCGAAATACTGGGTAGTGACAAAGTGGAAGGTATTCGTATGGAACGAACAGAAGTTGTCAATGGCCGTTGCATTGGAACAGGAGAAAAATTTGATATCCCCTGCGAAATGGTCATTACGTGTATTGGTTCGCGCGCAGAAGCAATCGAAGGGATACCATTTAATGAACGAAACGGTATCGTGGAGCATATGGAGGGGCGTGTCGTACCTAGGGTTTATGCAGCTGGCTGGGTAAAGCGTGGTGCTACTGGAACAATAGGGACAAACCGGTTAGATTCCTACGCTGTTACAGATTTGTTAGTTTCTGATTTTTCAGGCGACGCAAAAAGTGGACCAAAAGGAATGGACACTTTCGTCAAAGATCGTGGCCTTCAGGCAATTACCTTCGATGATTGGCTACTAATAAAAGAATTAGAAGAAAAAGCCGCAACTGAGCCCGCTCCACGCCGTAAATTTTATACAGTAGAGACAATGCTCGAAGCGCTGAATTCCACTCGTTAGTTTTTACCCGCTCACCTTATTTAGCCGGGCTAATTTAACCAATAAATCAAGAAATATTTTTCGTTCGGCTGGAGTGAGTGGTTTTAACGTCTGGTCTGTGATTGCCCCACCTTTCTTTATTAAAAACTCGATTAACTTTCGTCCTTCTTTATTTAAACTCAATATAAGCCGGCGCCTATCATTTGGATCTGGGCGTCTTTCGATTAAACCTCGTGCCGCCAACCTTTTAATCACGCCCTGCATGGTGGCGGCGTCCATCGCTGTCAAACGTCCAAGATGATTTTGCGAAACCTCACCTAAATCTCTCAACTTAACTAATGCCGCAAACTGTAGAGGAGTAAGTTGTGAATCCCCAATATATTCTTGAAAAATTAAGGAATGACGTTGATGAGCACGACGTAACAAATGCCCTGCCTGTCGTTCAAGAATATAGTCTTTTTGCGTTACCATTTACGATTTGAACTTTATTTCAAAGATTTTTTTGTACACGAATAATCTATAGGGGTTCCATAGGTGTCAAGAATGTCCACCCCAAACAAAGATTTAAGAATTAATAATTTTCTTTTCTTCCAAATCTGTAATTTTTTCCGGTGACATACCGAGCAAATTTTTGAGAATATCATTTGAATGTTGTCCCAAAGTGGGAGGGGAACCCTGATAAACTAATTCTTCTCCAACTATTTTGATTGGGCTGGCAACTTGGGGCACCGTCTGCGCAAGTGGGTGTTCCAAATCTATCTGCATACCACGTGCTTTAACTTGAGGGTGGTCAAAGACCTGCGCCATATTATTTAAAGGCCCACAGGGGACACCAGCCTTTTCGAGGTCATCTATCCACTCTTGCCCGGTCTTTTGTTTCATAAATTTTTTTATAATCGGTATTAATATCTCACGGTTTTTAACTCTCGCTGAGTTAGTAGAAAATCTTTCGTCATCTGAAAGTTCTGGCTTTCCAGCAACCTCGACATATTTTGCAAACTGTCGGTCATTCCCCACGGCGACAATGAGATACATGTCAGAGGCTTCAAACGCTTCATATGGTACAATGTTGGGATGCGCATTTCCCATTCGAGTTGGTGATTCGCCAGTAACTAAGAAATTCAAGGCCTGATTTGCCATGGTCGCCGTGGTCACATCGAGTAAAGCCATATCAATGTGACACCCCTCACCCGTTTGTTCGCGTCGATGTAAAGCGCTCAAAGCCGCAATATTAGTGTAAAGACCAGTGAGAATGTCCGTTAGGGCAACGCCTACCTTTTGTGGCCCCGCTCCAGGCTTACCATCCGGTTCACCCGTAACACTCATCAATCCACCCATAGCCTGTATTAGAAAGTCATACCCGGCCCTATTACTAAATGGACCAGTTTGGCCGAAGCCGGTGATAGAACAATAGACAAGACCTGGGTTAATTTTTTTCAAGTCCTCATAACCCAGTCCGTAGGCCTCGAGACCACCGACTTTATAATTCTCGATTAAAACATCTGATTTTACAGCTAGATTGCGAAGGATTTCTTGTCCCTCTGGCTTTGAAATATCTAATGCAATGGATTTTTTTCCTCTATTTGTGGAGAGAAAATAAGCAGATTCTTTCGTTTCATTATCATCCTTATCCTTAATAAAAGGAGGCCCCCAAGTACGTGTGTCATCTCCTGTCCCGGGACGCTCAACCTTGATAACCTCAGCACCAAGATCTGCAAGTGTTTGTGCTGCCCATGGTCCGGCAAGTATACGGCTCATATCAAGTACGCGTATATGAGAAAGTGGTCCAGTCATATTTGGTTACCTCGCCAACCAGATAAGTTATCTAAATTTTAAGCCGAACCAGAATACCTTGGGCGACCACGAGCAGTGTACGATTTTATTTTGTAATTTATGTGAAGGCTTGAATTCCCGTCTGTGCGCGACCAAGAATGAGTGCATGTATATCGTGCGTACCCTCATAAGTAATTACAGTTTCTAGATTCATCACATGACGAATAATGTGGTATTCATCAACAATTCCGTTACCACCATGCATTTCTCGGGCTGTGCGAGCAATATCTAGTGCTTTTCCAGTACAATGTCGTTTCATTAAAGAAATTGCTTCCGGAGCACATTCTCCTTGATCCATCAAATGGCCCAACCTAAGGCAAGACTCTAAAGCAACCGTAATTTCGGTTTGCATATCCGCCAGCTTCTTTTGAACGAGTTGGTTTGCAGCAAGGGGCCGGCCAAACTGTGTGCGTTCCATAGTATAATCACGCGCCCCATACCAGCAAAATTCTGCTGCCCCGATAACCCCCCACGCAATACCAAACCTTGCGTTGTTTAGACAGCCAAAAGGTCCTCCAAGCCCACGAGCGTTAGGTAATCGATTTTCCGCGGGCACAAAAACATCATCCATTACCACTTCGCCTGTAATTGAAGCCCTCAGCGAAAATTTTCCTTCAATTTTAGGGGAGCTCAAGCCCTTCATACCCTTTTCAAGAATAAACCCACCGATTATACCATCATCGTCTTTTGCCCAAACCACAAATATATCTGCAATAGGCGCGTTTGAAATCCACATCTTGGTTCCACTTACAAGGTAACCACCATCAACGGACTTCGCCCGAGTAATCATACTACCAGGGTCTGAACCATGGTCAGGTTCTGTTAAACCGAAACAACCAACGTATTCACCTGTCGCCAATTTCGGGAGATATTTTTTACGCTGTTCCTCCGTCCCGTAGGCATAAATTGGCCACATCACCAGACTACTCTGTACAGAGAGTGTTGATCGATATGCAGAATCTACACGCTCGATTTCACGTGCTAACAAACCGTAGCAAACATAATTGACACCGGCACAGCCATATTCAGGGCCTATAGTTGCTCCCAAAAACCCAAGTTCTCCCATTTCGTTCATGATTTCACGATCGAAACTCTCGTTCCGATTAGCCTCAAGAATTCGAGGAAGCAATTTTTCCTGCGCATACTCTCGCGCTGTATCACGGACAAGCTTTTCCTCTTCCGAAAGTTGATCCTCAAATAATAGCGGATCTTCCCAGTTAAACTTGGCCCATTTCTTAACCTTAGAGCTAGCCTTAACACCTTCAACAGCAGGGCTGGACATTAATAGACCTTTAATTTTTATTCAAAATACAGCTGCCAAGATCATACGGAACTGGTGCTATCAGACAAGGTACCCAACAATCTATTCAGAGTGAGGCCTCGACATCCACATGGCTAGATCAAACGTGTTAAGGTCAGCCGACCGCATCATCTCCGCAATTGCCACCACAGCCTCTGTGGCAGTAACAACATCTTCAGGACGAAAGGGAGGAAAATATTCATCTTCTTCGGTTAATTTGCGGCAATAGAGTTTGGCGCCCGCTGTCAGTAGTTTCTGAACAGTCTCGGCTGAAATATTTTCGGTATTTCCTTCACTCAGGGCCTTAGTCGCTGCATCAAAAGTCGTGTTGGTCGACGATGTTAAATCATCATGTGACGACATAGACTTCTCCGCCCTTGACCTTTACGTCGAACCGGCGGAGCCGCGCGTTTTTATACCCCGGGTGAATCCCTGTCTTTAAATTGAATTCATATCCATGCCATGGACAGACAATATGGACATCTTCTTCTGACCAGGCTAACCCCTGACTAGTCTTGTCATCGGCAATCATTTCTACAACACGATTTAGAATTCTTCCCTGACAAACCGGTCCACCCTGATGCACACATTTGTTCTCATAGGCATAAAAACCGCCATCAACAAAGAAAACACCTATTTCTAAATCACCGTGTACAATGACTTTGCGACCCCGGTCTTCAAACTCATCCTCACGGCCTACAAATATATCAGCCATTAAATTCTCCTTTAAGCTGCTTTCGCCGTTTGGGTTTCGATTCCAAAAAGCCGCACTGCGTTTTCACCTAAAATGTTACGTTTTGCATTCTCATCAAGAAAAGGCAGGTCATAAATTGTACTGGGCGGATTAAAATCCCAATGTGGCCAGTCCGATGCGTATAATAATTGAGTTTCCGCCTTGATTGCCTTAAATGTCTCTTCAGTAAGAGCCATATTTGAAGTCTCTATAGGTTGGCATGTATAAAACATATCTGCCATATATTCGCTTGGTAATTTTTTAAGAAGTGGGGCCTCGGAGGGGCGCATAAGATATTCGGAGTCTAACCGTTGCATTAGGAAAGCTAACCAAGCCAGACCTGACTCTATCCAAATAACATCAAGTTTAGGAAATCTTTCCTGCATCCCATGCACTATCCAATTCGTCAGATGGACAATATTGCAAAGAACAAAAGATATGGCATGCATTGATATAAATAAATCAAGCTGCTTCATCCAGTCGTCACCCCATGTCAAGCCAGCATGAAATGCTAATGGCAGCCCTCGTTCTTCTAGTTCCCTGTAAATAGGAATAAACTGATTATGGTGCACTGGTTTATAACGAACCGCAGTAATCATAAATCCAGAGACATTTGGATTTTCGCCAAACTCCCTAATAATCTTAAGACACATATCAGGTTCGGAAATTGGCAGGTAAAGTAGAGACTTTACTTTATCATCAGCGGGCAGAATACGTTCGCAAACCCACCGATTGTATGCCAGTGCTAAATGTGCCTCAACTCTGGGTTGAGGGTGGGTGCCCAGCTGTAATAAGTTCCCAGGAAACAGAATCTGATGGTCTAATCCCATACCCTCCATAGAACGCCTTATTAGGGTCACATCCCGATGCACGGATGTGTCACTGACATCTTCTGCTATTGATGTTTGGTGAGGTATTCGACCACCAGCATCTTGATAACGTAAACCAGGCATCGCATTGGACAACCCTGGAGCGCCTCCCGTGCGGGACTGAAACTCTGTTCCGTAATGTTTTAATATCGGGTCATCAATATATTGAACAACTTCCCTCCAAGAACTCATCTCTGAGTGATGTGCATCAACATCAACAATGGTCCAATTATTAAAACCTTTTTCAATTTGGTATTTTGTTTCACGAGCTAAAATATCACGCGTATCCGTCTTTACCGTAATTTCTTGTGGGAGTTCGCGCGTTTGCTCAAGTCCACTATCCATGCCCTACCTCCAATTAATCTCACATTCAAATTGGTCGATTTTTCTGTGTTTTATGATAAACCAAACTATAGGAACCACAACTATAGATTAAGGAATAATTTTATAGCATGTCAGAACAACAGATTGATGCTAACCGCCTTTTGGTAAATAGGTTTTATCATGAATTTTTCAACCAACAGCAATTTGAAATAGCGGAAGAAATAATAACCGAAGATATTACCTTTCATGGGGCCCTCGGCAAACAAACCAACGGGGTAGGCCAATTAATTAATTACTTTAAAGATATTAGGGATAAATTTCCTGATTTGCAGAGCTCTGTAGAAGAACTTGTTGCGGAAGAGCAAAAGGTCGCTGCCTGCATTACATTTCGGGGTACTCAAGAAGGTGAAATCTTTGGAATAGAACCCGAAGGTCAAAATGTTCAATATGTTGGGGTCTGTATTTTTATCATACGTGGTGACCTGATCAGTCATGCTTGGGAGCTTGGAGATCGATTAACCCTTCTTGAACAGCTCACCAAACCGGAATTCGACGACAATATATTAGAGATGGATGCTCCACCGCCTAATTTAGGCCAAATGAAAGTTCCCGAGTGGGATGAATAAACACAAATAGACACTTTAAATTTTAATAAATAGACTAATAGTAAATGAGTTTATTTAAACAGAGGCTCAAAATGATAGAAACCAAGGGCGTATGCCATTTCACAATAGCTGTGACGGATACAGTAAAGAGTACTGCATTCTATACTGATATATTGGGCCTAAAGCTCCTCAACGCTAACCATGACCGGGGCATGGTTTTTCTCGACTCCGCGGGGGATTGTGTTGTGTTAATGAAAACCGATACGACTATTGCTCCCATTCGTCAACGCGACGCCCACCATGCGTTTCATGTTGACGCTGATAGATACGAAGCAGCAGTCCAAGAACTAAAGGATAAAGGTATCGAAATTTTACTAGAGGATGAACGCAAAGAAAAAGCTGTTGTCACCGGCAGGAGTGTTTACATTCCAGATCCAGATGGCAACGTTATAGAATTGGTAGATATGTATGCCTACTCAGGCGCCAAAGCTTAGTTAATAGCCTCTGTGATTAATTTAGTGGTATCGGGGTCACGGTATGCAGCCTGAACGGATTTAAGTTCCTCCAGACCCACTGGATCGAGATCAAATGATGGTTCTTTATTAAGAACCCAATGACCGGGATTATTTTCACCAGCAATGAGAATACCAGTATTAGGCCCAGACAATGGCTTAGCCTCAGTAGGTACACACGCAAAGGAAACACCAAGTCGTCGGCTCTTTGTTTTGTTTGGAGCAGAGCCATGCACCAGCAATTCATGATGAATTGAAAACTGCCCTGCCCGAAGTGGCAAGTCTACAGCTTTGCTAACATCAACTTTCGGCACACTCTGCCCTCGTGATAAAATATTGTCCTTATCAAAACGTTCTTCATGCTCGATAATTTTCCGATGACTACCAGGAATACACCGAATATTACCCTTTTCCGGTGTAGAATCTGTCAATCCGATCCAGGCAGTCGCTCCTGTATTACGGTCAAACGGATTGTAGGCACCATCTTGATGCCAAGAAACGAAAGTGTCTGTTCCCGCCCGCTTTGACCAAACACCAGATAAAAATAAAAGGACATTTTGACCTATACAATCTTGCAATGCCCCAGCAAGTTTTGGATGCCGCGCTAAATCGATCATCCATTTAAAAGCCAATACGGCACGAACGCGGATATTTACACTCACATCCTCTTTGAATTCGTTCTCATAAGACTCTATTGATTGGAAAAATTGGGAAGCTTGATCAACTGATATACAATCAATCGGTGAGACAAAACCCTCCTCTTGATATGACTTCAGTTGAGCATGGGTCAAAACTTTTGGCATTACTCGCTCCTAGATTTTCTAAAGTAACAAAAAATAGAGAGTGCCGAAAGCCAAAGAAGTCATACATTTGACCAAATTCCATATCTATTTTAGGGTTTTTATGTAAAGCGACGAAAACAGGGGAGCACATTCGATGAAAAATAAAATTTTAGGTCTTGCGATAATTATGGTTTCATTTTTACCTTTGGCCTCACATGCAGACAAAGTATCCGACTTTTATAAAGGGAAAACTGTCAAGATTGTGATCGGCGGTAGTATGGGTGGTGCCTATGGCCTCTATGCCCAGCTCCTGTCTCGCCATGTAAACCGTCACATAGCGGGTAACCCGACTGTAGTGGTCCAATCAATGCCAGGGAGTGGCGGCAACAAGGCCATGAACTACACCACGAATGCTGGTCCGCAGAATGGGAGCATGGTCTCTATCGTTCAGATAAGCGTAGTGCAGGAAACTCTCTTCAACCCAAAAATCCGATTTAATGCAAAGAACTATAAATATATCGGTCGCTTTGCAGACGCCAATATCGTTGCGATGGCTCACAAAAGATCTGGCTTCAAAAGCTGGAAAGATGCAAAGAAAAAACAATACACATTTGGTTCAATTGGACGCCGCAATTACACCTATATCGGTGTCGCCGCAATGAACATGTTCGCTGGTACAAAGTTCAAAATTATAAGTGGCTACCGTGGCACCAAAACGTCATTTATGGCGGTTGAACGAGGAGAGTTAGACGCTTCAGCCACGAGTTGGACTACCTTAAATGTTCGCCATGCAGACGATATTAAAAGTGGTAAACTCAAACCAATTTTTCAGATGGCATCTAATCGCAAACCTTATCTACCTAATACGCCATCTGTAGTCGAGTTTGGACGCAACAAAGCAGAAAAAACTTTTCTGGCAGTGATTGGAGCAGGTAGCGAGATCGGCCGCTCTATGGCCGGCCCGCCAGGCATGCCAAATCACTTGGTTGCCGCCTGGAGAAAAGGTTTTGATAAAACCATGGCTGACAAGGATTTTATTGCGGACATAAAAAAACGGAAATCTCGTTTGAACCCAATGAATGCCAAAAATTTAACGGGAGTAGTTAACAGTGTAATGACCTTACCGAAGGCAGATATTAAGGGAGCCTTTGACGTCTACACCAAACTACTAAAAGCAAAATTTTGATTTTATAACAGGAACGAGCCAACCCGATGCAATTTATAGGTGGGCTCGTTCCTAAACTAAACCCAAAATTTTATTGAGGTTGCGTCGACAATTTCAACTAATTTGCGGATCTTTTCCATGATCAGAAAAAAGTAATAAAATTGTGCTCCCCACCAAAATCATAGAAAACATGAGCCAACTCTGCCACAATCCAAAGCTGATCCCATAAATTATAGATATACAATAAAATGTTGAAGCTAAAATTGCTTGGCCTTGATCGGAAATAATTTTCTCTTTCATACGAGACATAAGAAGACAAATAGAAAATAATAAAAATAGACAACCCAATAATCCCAACTCTAACCAAATTTGAATTCCAGCATTATGAGGGTGTAACGTTTTCGTACCTCCAAGCCTTAAAATATATCGTGATTCATCCGATTTAATACAATCAACACTTTGTACCCCCGTGCTACCGCCAGGTATGGACCTTGAGGCATCCATACCCCAACCAATCCAGGGTTTTTCTATAATCTTTTCAGTCATAAATTGGTAAATCAAAATTCTGTGCAATCCGGAGGAATGGACTTCATTTAACCAACACTTATCCCGATCAGAAATCGGTGTTAAAAAAATGAATGGAAAAACAAAAAAAGACACAATTGGTAAAATTATCAGGGACCAAAATGCTTTTGGTTTCCATTTAACAACAAAATAGATAATGACCCCGCACACAATGGCCAACTTAGAGGCTTCCATATTAAATCCGAAGATCATTCCCAGGGATAACAATATGAACGCAATAGAAAACCACTTGCTATTGCTACGAAAAAGTCCAACCGCTACAGGAACTAAAAGACATGCGGTGATTGCCGTACCACGGCTATATATTTCAACCGCATATAAAGACGTTTTAAAGGCCGATGAAATATCGCCAGCAAGCATTACATCGAGTATTACAATTGGATAGGTTGAAAGAAATCCCGACGCCGTTATAAGAGGAATTTGCTCTTTTTCACGACTATTTGCACTCTTAACAGCAACCCCGAGAAAGATTGCCATGAAAATATAACCGACAAATTTCAAAGCAGTAGAAACAGAATCTAAAGGAACAATCGCCCAAATAGCCGAAAGAAGACCAAATATTGGTAATATAAAATAAAAGACGTATCGTCTAAAAAATCTTGGTCCGTCAGTACGTATAACGAAGACGAGATGAGAACATTTTAGGATTAGGATTAAGAGGATAGGAAGCCAAAGGGCGTATACGGAAAAATAAGACAAGGGACCCAACAAACCAAAAACATAGGGCCAATATCTTTCCAAATTTTTCTGCATAATTTTACTAACCAATAATATTAATTTAAAGAACAATAGGAACGAAAGATAACATTCTAATTATTATAGAACCGATTTTGGAGACAGTGCAGTAGAATTAAATGGTTAACAATTATGAAAATTTTCCTTTATCGATCCGTTAGATTATCTCGGTTCAACATGGATTTATATCGATAGTAAAATAAAAGGAATTCAATATGTCGGCTGAAATGGAACTCAAAGGCTTGAGTGCGGTTATAACAGGCAGCACCGGCAATCTTGGTCGGGCCGTTGCATTAGCTCTGGCAGAAGCCGGTGCCAACGTCATCATAAACGCACGCACTTCAGAAACTAAAGCCAATCAAGTGGTAAAAGAAATCGAAGATGCTGGTGGTAAGGCCGTTTCATGTCTAGCCGATGTTACCAATGAGGAGGATGTAAAACGTTTGATCGGAAAGGCTGTAAAAGAATTTGGACGATTAGACATTCTTATCAACAATGTAGGACCGCCATCTAGTGGTCCGATAACCGAAATTTCATACGAAAAATGGCGTCATTACATGGCAACAAAACTTGACAGCGCCTTTCTTTGTATAAAGGAAGCAATCCCTCACCTATCAAAAAATGGGTGTGGAGTAATAATAAATATTGGGGCTTCATCTGCACATACAGGAAATCCAAACCGTGCCGTTGATGTTGCTGCAAAGATGGGATTGGCCGGGTTAACCGGAGCTCTTGCAGTGGAGCTTGCAGATAAAAACATTACGGTAAACTGCGTAGCTCCAGGTCGTATCAAACGACAAGGTGCAATTTCATCACACTTTCAATCCAAGCCCATCCCAATGGGTCGCGAGGGCACACCGGAAGAATTTGCAGGCACTGTGCGCTTTCTCTGCGGACCAAATTCAAGATACACCACCGGCCAAACATTGCATGTCAACGGGGGGTGGTATGTGTCAATCAATTAGGTCTTTCCATTAATTAATACTAACCCACGCGGTAAGAACTGAAGGCAAATCAGGCATAATACAGTCCCAACTTTCTCCCCTGTCATTTGAACGATAAAATGCCCCAACCCCACGCTTGTCAGGAGCCATACCAAAGCCACGAGCTCCATCTCCCATACCACAAAATAATACCTCAGGGTTTTCAGGGTGGGAAACAAATGTCCATGGCATATAAGGCATATCAATAGGCAAGTTTGTAGAATTCCTCCATGATCGTCCTTCATCATCACTAATGAGGATATGACCGTGTGGCGTCATTTGTTCACGAGCCCAAAATCCAGGAGATCCCTTTCCGCCACCCAGTACCATTCGAGGTCTACCCCTGGGACCTTCACAAAAAAGCCATTCATGTGAATAACTATAATATTCCGTGTATTCATAAGGCATCCCATTTTCTACGCGATACCAGTTTCCTCCTCCGTCATCAGTTCGAAAAAAACCACGCGCTGAAGATACATAATAACGATCAAAGTCACCTGGTAGATTTGCGATAATGTGCATATCAAGGTAATCGATCCCATTACTGACATCCTCCCATTTTCTACCACCGTCTAGACTACGAATGACACCACCATGCTCAAGCAGAACATAAATAAAATCGCGTTTTTCAGGGTGGATGTAGATGTGACGTATGTGAGGCGGTACCTTACCACTATATGTCGCTGGCACAGTCCATTGCTCTTTGACCTTTTTGGGTTGGTCTACAAAACTACCCAGTTCGTGGAAGGTCAGACCTTTATCTTCACTTTGGTACAGACAAACAGGGCCACTTCCTGCATAAACAATTTGTTCATCATGAGGATCAACGGTAAAGGTTCGAACATCTCCATTTAGGACCTTGGTCCAACTTATCCCACCATCTTGAGAACGATAGCCACCATCAAACGCAACAGCAGCAAAAAGAATTTCGGGTGTCTCACGACACCCAGTAATATATTCAAGTGTTAGGCCGGAAAAACTCCTTCCTAACTCTTCGAACCCGCGACCCTTGCTGCGCAAAACGGTTAAGCCACTATTACAAGCTATGAAATATCGTAATACCTCCGACATTGAACCATCCCCGCTAATTATAGCGCATTGGCAGGACGACGCAGTGTCCGCCACATATGGGAGGCCGGTGTATTATCATTTCCAAGCCCTTCTTTAGGGTGATTGAAATGACGCCCGATAACATCTTCAAATTGATCAATAGAAACCCGTGTATTTGGATCAAAGGCATAAAGATCATTGAGACAAATCATTCGAGCAGACATATACCATTTATGTTTACGTGCATACTCGTAGTCTCTTTGAATATAGGGTTCTACCCGATAATCCGCTCCAAAACGTTTCGCATAAGCTTCTGGATATTCATATCCGACATCCTCGTCTGGAAAGAACCTTAAAGCCTGATGCATTCGGATTGCCCAGGAAACCTCTTCATCCACGTAAGGCTCCAACATCTGTGCCCCCCAATATCCATGATCGGGTCGAAAGAAAGCAATCACCGAAATATCATGCAATAGACAGGCTAAAATCATTTTCTCCGGCAAGTTATTCTTCTGTGCTAAGGCAGCGCTCTGAAGTAAATGTTGTTTAGAAGGCCCAAAACGTAAGTTAAAAAAATCGAGGAGCGTGGGCTTTTCTGGCATGGGCGGCAAACGTGGGTCCTCTCCCATCAGAGATGGTTTTAAGGGGCCTAGATTAAATTTTGTTTCCTCGGCTGACCACTCACCATCAGCCAGCTTATTTATAGCTGACCGATAAATCATGAAATCACCAAGTTCTCTCATTCTCTGGAATTCATCTTCTTCAGCTAATTCTGAAGGTCCTTTGCTTGTATCCACTTCGTCCTCCCCCCTCTAAATTTATAATTTTAGGAAGTGTATCTTAACCTTTAAAAAGCTCATAGCACCGACTTTCATTTGTTCCGATATTTAATTTTACGTATAATTTGGTAAACTAAGAAGATTTTCTATTCTTTCGAGAGATTAAACTCTAATGCAAGAATTTTTTGAAGCTACAAGGCTAGCCTTTGCACTGGCTTTTTCTGGTGATGCCGACCTTATAGAGATAATTTTACTGTCTCTCAGGGTTAGCCTAACCGCAATGTTGGTTGCTTGTATTATAGGATTTCCTCTAGGCGCGTTGTTAGCAATCAGTCGATTTACTGGGCGGGGGCCCGTATTGGTTATTATTAATGCCCTCATGGGGTTGCCACCTGTAGTGGTTGGGCTAATCGTATACCTACATCTCTCAAGAGCCGGTCCAATGGGTTCGTTTGGGCTCCTCTATACCCCAACAGCCATGATCATCGCGCAAATAATCTTGATCATGCCAATTATTGCCGCCCTCTCCAGGCAGGTAATAGAAGACCTCCACAATGAATACGCAGAACAATTCCGTTCGTTCTCCGTTCCTCGGTCCAAAGCGGTCCGTGCATTAATTTGGGATGGTCGCTATTCACTTTTAACAGTTGCATTGGCTGGATTTGGAAGAGCTATCGCCGAGGTAGGAGCCGTGATAATTGTGGGAGGAAATATCGATCATCTTACACGTGTTATGACAACTGCTATAGCATTGGAAACATCAAAAGGTGACCTGCCTTTAGCTCTAGCCCTCGGATTTGTTTTACTTTTTCTTGCATTGGCCGTAAATGCCGCCGTTATGTCGCTACGAATAACTACAGGACGAATTTCTAATGTCTGAGGCAGCATAGGCTGAAAGAAAACCAGAAGGTACTGAACCAAGATGTTATCTTTGAAAACGAAAGAACTAACCCTCAAATATGACAAAATTTGTTATATCAATAAGATAAATTTGATTCTTGAACCGAAACATTTCACTGTCGTTATGGGTGCAAATGGGGCAGGCAAAAGCCTACTCTTACGACTGTTGCATGGATTAATAAACCCAACATATGGTACAATTTATTGGAACGGCAATCCGATGAATTCAGGTATTCGAAAGCAGCAGGCTATGGTTTTTCAGCGGCCTGTCCTACTTAGGCGTTCAGTTGCCGCAAATATAGACTTTGTCCTTGGGCTTAAAAACTCAGGAATGCAAGATAAACGAGATGAGATTCTAGAAAATGTAGGGCTTTTGGAATTTAGGAAACATCCAGCACGCATGCTATCGGTTGGAGAACAACAACGTTTAGCTCTTGCCCGTGCATTGGCTACAGAACCAGAAGTGATTTTCCTTGATGAACCAACCGCTAGTCTTGACCCCGCTTCTATATTGGCAATCGAAAAAATCGTAAAGAACGCTCACACGGATGGTACGAAAATTATTTTTATTACCCATGAACTGGGGCAAGCTAAAAGGCTGGCCGATGACATTGTATTTTTACACCAAGGGAAATTAATAGAGCACACCTCTGCAACTTCTTTCTTTGATAACCCGAGTTCGGAACCAGCAAGAGCTTATCTAGAAGGCCGCATTATACTTTAACCATGAATAAATTATTAATCTTTGTAGTCGTCGCCATCCATATTTTTAATTTTTCTACCAATACCTGCATAGCAAGTGAAAGTACAATTTTGCTGCAATCTACCACGTCCACAAAAAATTCTGGCTTTTATGACCATATCCTCCCCACTGTAAAAACCGACACAAACATTGTGGTTCATGTCGTCGCCGTCGGCACAGGACAGGCTCTAAGAAATGCCCGAAACTGCGATGCAGACGTTCTGCTTATTCATGCAAAATTAGAAGAAAAAAAATTTGTGGCCGAAGGTTATGGTGTTAAACGATTCAATTTAATGTATAACGACTTCGTAATCGTAGGCCCGGTTAATGATCCCGCTAAAATAAAAGGAATGCGCTCTACCACTAATGCACTTACCAAAATATCTAGATCAAAATCATTTTTTGCATCACGGAGCGATAATTCTGGTACGCACAGAAAAGAAGTCAAACTTTGGGAGTCGACATCCATAAACCCAACGAAAGCATCGGGAAAGTGGTACCTAGAAACTGGCTCGGGTATGGGCGCAACCTTGAATGCCGCAATACAAATAGGTGCGTACACGATCACCGACCGTGCCACTTGGATTTCTTTTAAAAACAAGCGAGATTTTAGAGTTTTCGTGCAGGGTGATGTTAAACTTTTTAATCAATACGGCGTCATTCTTGTTAATAAGAAAAAATGCCCAAACGTAAACTCAAAAGCTGGCCAAACATTTATTAATTGGCTCATATCTGAAAAGGGACAGAATTCTATTCAAAATTTTCGTCAAAACAATGAACAGCTTTTTTTTCCAAATGCGGATTAGATCTATATGATTCTATCAACTTAATATCTAAGAGGAGAACAATTTAAACGTTATTTTTATTAACATTAATATTACCCCAGCGGCTCTCCAATGGTAGTACATCGACGCAACATTCTAGTCTGATCTTCCGGCCAATCTGTTCTCGCATGCAAGCATGCAAGATTATCCCACATCATCAAATCTCCAGGCTTCCATACATGTTCATAGTAATTATTTGGATCTTCGGTCAGTTCAAATAATTCACTAAGAATTTCTTCACTCTCTTCGCGATCTATTTCTTCGATCCACATACTATTCAGCCTCGATACATATAGTGCTTTTCTCTTTGACCCCGGATTTGTGACAATCAGGGGTTGGCTAAAATGGAAAATATTATCAAGATCAATGTTGAGGTCGAGACGTTCCACATTTCTATAATCATAGCCTTGCATTATCCGTGCATCCGCTAATCTCACCTTTAAATCATCGCGCATATTGTTATAGGCACCATAAAGGCTTGAAAATTTTGTATGACCGCCTTCTCTAGGAATTTCGATCCCGTAAAGAAAAGAAGCCCGATGTGGACGCTCATGGTAGCATTTATCAGAATGAAACCACATCTCACCGTGGCCTAATCCTCCAACCGGCTTTCCATCTTCATCTTTCTTGTCAGTAACCATCATGAGATTAACCCAATCAGGGGCCTCGCCAACTTGTTCCATATTAGCCCCAGGCTTAGGCTTGTGGCGTTCAGCTATTGGCCCAAAATTACTTGCAAACCTTAACTGTTCATCTCCTGTGATATTTTGATCGCGAAATAACAAAATACCATAGTCATACCAGGCTTCACGAATCAATCTAATGGTTAACTCATCCAATTCTTGGCTGAGATCAACTCCCGTAACTTCCGCACCAATTACTGGATGTATTGGCGTTACCATAATCCGATTTTGTTGGCTGACCTGAGTTGCCATGCTGAGCTACCTCCGGAATATTTTTAATGTACATTTAAACATCATGGATTATTCTACTTTAGTTTTTCCTTTTTCGTAAACCAACTGTATTTTCTTGTAAATTTTATAGTAAGAAAGCCCCGCCAAATGGCAGGGCTTTCTTCTTGTAGGGCTAAACTAAAAGAGAATATCTTTTAATATTCAAAAACTTTTGGAAATTTTTTACGAACCTCCGCTGCTAGTTCCGGTGACGTCTGTGCCACTGCAGGAAAGGTTTCGATCCTTTCATACGGTCGACATGCGTTAATCACCACCCGGGTATTGTAAAGAGTGTCTTCACCATGCATCGGATCAAGTCTTGACGACTGACATTGGTTCAAATGAATTATATCTTTTTCGGGATCCGAACGCGTACCCATAGCCCATACTACATCGTGTAAATTATGTGCTTCGATGTCTTCGTCCACTACAACTGTATAACGTCCGCAATATGTAGCAGGATTCAGCTGTGATGCCATTAAACCCGCCTGCGTGGCATGACCATAAAAACGCTGCTTAATAGACACCACCACAAATGTCCGTCCAGAACCGGCCTCATGGTGCCAAACACCTCGGACATCTTGCACGCCAGATTTTTGCAAATTATCAAGTAAGGTGACTGACCGGGTAAAACAACGTTCAAACAAATGTGAATGCGGTGGCTTCTGACTAGCGGCACAGGTCAAAATTGGATTATTTCGGTGATAAATTTTGGTAATCTTAAAAACAGGATCTTGCTCTGCATCACCTGCATAATAACCCGTCCATTCACCAAAGGGCCCTTCCAGACGTGTTTCGTCGGGATATTGATAACCTTCTATGACGATTTCCGAATGAGCCGGAAATGGCAAACCATTGTCCCCGGTTATCAATTCAACTGGTTTCCCCGCAAGACCACCCTGGAAAGCAAATTCCTCAACGTCGTCGGGAATAGTCATCCTTGCAGCAAGGAAGTGTGTAGGATCAACACCGACTACAACCGTTACAGGACAGGGTTCGCCTTTAGCAAAGTATTTTGCACGTTGTATGTTACCTTGTTTACCATTTGAAGCCATTACACCAAGCGTCTGGCCGTCATGCACCATACAACGATAGGTCCCCGAATTAATACGGCCATTTTCTGGATCACGGGTTATAACACCGCAAGCAGTTCCAATGTATCGACCACCATCAAGCTCATGATGAATTGGCACAGGAATAAGCTTTTCAATGTCGATATCGTCACCTTCGACAATATTTTCCAGAACCGGACCGATATCTACGTGCCGCGGTGGGATTGGTTCATGGTTAAACATCTTCTCACGATAAGCTTTGAGTAGAGCAAATCGGTCATCTTGCAATTCCGTATCCATGCCAACCGCAAGCGCCAGGCGATAAGGAGAAGCAAGCATTCCATAGAGACAACGATGGCCCTTTGGATAGCCCGGGATATTATCGAATAAAACAGCCTTAGATTTCTCGACCCGCTCGCGATAGAGCACCTCTACCACTGCGCCCATTTCCTTATCCCAATGTGCACCATCAACTTTTTCGAGCTGCCCGTTTTCTTCGCATGCAGCTAAAAAATCACGCAAATCTGTTTGAGGACTAAAATTCTCTCTGCCTCCATCCATTTTTACTTTCTCCTTCGTTACTTTATTTAATTATCTACCGCTCCAATGGTAGATTTCCTATTCAATCTCTCAGGTGCCCCCACTTATCCCATGCCTCACGGCGTGCTTCAGGGGTAGGGGCGTTTACTTCCTGAAATTCTTCTTTCCAGTGAAACGGCCGACAAGCATCGATTATTGCTCGGCTGTTATAGAGCTTTCCGGCCTTGCGGTCATCAGGAGAAATCACAGGATCTAAAGCCGATGACCACATGTTATTAATGATGTCAATGCCCGTTGCAGGATCACACCGGGTACAAACAGCCCAGATCACTTCCTCTAAATTTGATACATCGACGTCTTCATCAACAACAACTACAATTCTACCTAAGTACGCACCGGCATGACAGGTGGCAGCTATATGACCCGCCTGGGTTGCGTGCCCCGGATACCTTTGTTTAATTCCTATTGCTAGGAAAAGACGTGACCCTCCAACCTCATGCGCCCAAACATTATTAACATCTGGTACCCCTGCTCGGGCAATATTTTCCTTTAAAACTGCGGAACGACTAATAGCCCTATATCTGGCATACTCATAAGGCATACGTATATGGGCTGCGCCAAGCATGATTGGATCATTACGATGATAAATTGCTAGTATATCCACCCACGGCTCAGATTCCATTTGTGCACCTTGATAACCGAGCCATTCACCAAACGGACCCTCAGGCGCTGTATTGCCTGGATGAATAAAACCTTCGATTACAATCTCAGAATTTGCCGGGAACGGTAGCCCAGTATGTTTGCCTTTAACACATTTTACAGCTTCACCCCTATAAGCGCCCATCATATCTAATTCACACATTCCCTCAGGTGCTTCGGTCGAAGAGGTCAAAAAAGATAAAGGATCGCTGCCAACTACAATACAAACAGGCATAGCCTCCCCCTGGGCCATATATTTATCACGATGAATCCGACCGTGTTTACCTGGAGATATATAAAGACCCACACGTTTCTCATCATGAACCATCACACGGTAAGTGCCGCAATTAATCCAGCCAGATTCAGGGTCTCTGGTAATGTTGAAACACCCAGTACCAATGTAACGTCCACCATCATCAGGATTCCATAGCGGCGAAGGGAACTTGGTCACATCGATGTCACTGTCTTCGAGAATATTCTCAAAAATTGGGCCATCATCGACGATTTCATGGGGGATTGGGTTTAAACCACGGGTATGCTCATGATAAGACTGGCTGAGTTCTAGTTTATTCAAGTGCGATGGAAATCCAAGCGTCAGATTTTTACGAGTACCTGTAAACCAGTTAACCAATATACGAAAACCCTTAGGACAACCTTCAACCTCATCGAAAACAACACTCGGCGTACCCTCATCGTGACACATTACCTCCACGACTTGCCCAATATCCTTTTCCCATGAAGCGCCCGTAACGACTTTGAGGTCACCACGAGCTTCAACTTCTGATAGCCAATCACGTAAATCACCATATTCCAACGCACAGTTTACGTTGTCACTGGAAACCGCAATACTGTTATCACTACCTGACTTAGCAGGGGTTTGGTTCATCAACAGTTCCTAATTATTTACAAAGACTGTTTTACCGCGTTTGATTTTCTTCTACTACTCAAATGAACATTACATGCTTCAAGCGTAAAACGGTCATTGTGCTAAACCACAATGACCGTTTTCTATGCTCAGAACCTTTATTTCTTTGTTATTACCTGATTTTCAGGAGTAACGGGTTCGCAAAGATGACCCCATTTGTCATAAGCCTCTTTCATTACGGCTGGTTCCGGTGAATTCACTGCTGGAAACTCGTCCTTCCAGTGGAAAGGCCGGCACGCGTCTATTATTGCTCGACTATTAGTCAAATTGCCTTTCGCCTTTTCTTCTGGTGGAATTCTTGGATCTAAAGGAGTTGACCAACAGTTATGGATGATATCAATGGAAGTTGCTGGATCAGAACGAGTAATCGCCGCCCACATCAATTCTTCTAAATTGGTAACGTCGATATCATCATCAACGACAATTACGTATTTACCTGCATAAGCGCCAGTATGACACATCGCGGCAACATGCCCTGTCTGCATGGCATGACCTGGGTAGCGTTGTTTAATGGCAATTCCTAGTAACATTCGAGCTGTTCCACACTCATGTGCCCACACACCGGTTACATCAGGAACTCCAGCTTTTTCGATATTTTCTTTAAGAGCAGCAGAACGGGTAACGGCCCGATACCGGGCCAACTCATCAGGCGGCCTTAAGGGAGGACAACCAAGAATGACGGGATCATTCCGATGATATATCGCCTTAATATCAAGAATTGGCTCTGGACGAACATCAGAACCATAGTAGCCTGTCCACTCACCGAATGGACCTTCAATTTTACGATTATCAGGTTGTATAAAACCTTCGATAACAACCTCAGCGTTAGCAGGAAATGGTAAACCGGTATGCTTCCCTTTTACACATTCCAACGCGTGACCCCGATAACCGCCAAGAATATCATATTCGCATTCCCCTGGGGGTAACTCCGTACACCCCATAAGAAAACCCATTGGGTCACCGCCAAGAACCACACAAGCTGGCATCGCTTCTCCATTGGCTTCATATTTATCGCGATGAATTCTGCCATGTTTTCCAGGTGAAATATAGAAACCAACTTCTTTCTTGCCCTGGATCATAACACGATAAGTGCCCAGGTTAATCCAACCAGTATCAGGATCTCGAGTAACATTGTAGGAGCCAGTTCCTATATAACGGCCTCCATCCTTGTCGTGCCACATGGGAGCTGGAAACTTTTCAATATCAATGTCATCTCCTTCGAGAATGTTCTCAAATACAGAACCGGTATCAACAATTTTGTGAGGAATGGATTCAACCGATTTCATGTGTTGGTGCACACCATCGGTTAGCTCGAGCTTATTCCACTCGGTCGGAAAACCCATAGTCATGCACTTACGCTTACCAGCAAAAAAGTTAATAAGCATTCGAAAACCGGGCGGACAACCCGGAACATCATCAAAAACTATACAAGGCGCATTTTCATCGTGTTGGACAACTTCTGCTGCAAGACCAATATCTTCTTCCCAGCTAGCTCCTTTAACCACACGAAGCTCACCGAGTTTCTCGGCCTCCACAATCCACCCCCGCATATCCTCGTAAGTCATGCGGGCGCCAACGTTTGAACCTGTATCAACGGCTTTGGCTTGGTTATCTGCCATTTATTAACTCTCCCAATTATAAATTCTTGCCTTTAATACCAGAGATATGAGTTTTGCACAGCCCCGGCCTGGTAAACGTCTATAACTTAATCAGCAATAATTAAATAGGTTAGAATTCTGAGAATTCCAACCCTAAATAATTATTCGATAGCTAGTAGGCGTGGTAAAAATAGTGTAACAGCGGGAAACAAAATAATAAAGGCAACTCGAATCCCATCTGAAATAAAAAATGGCACAACACCCTTAAAAGTCTCGATCATGGGGACATCCTTGGCCATTGAGTTTATGACGAAAACATTCAAGCCAACAGGCGGTGTGATTAAGCCTACCTCAACGACAATGAGCGTAATAATACCAAACCATAGTTTAAGGTCCTCCGGCTGAAGACCAAAATCCAAAACTGCAATTATAGGCCAAAAAATAGGCACCGTGAGCAGTATCATGGAAAGCGAATCCATTACGAATCCAAGCATTATAAAAAGAACCACCATCATCAATAAAACTGACATTGGAGGAAAACCAGATTCCTTAAAAAAATTAGCGGTGGCTAAAGGAAGTTGAGAAAACCCAAGAAAGGCATTAAAAACGGCTGCGCCTAGTAGGATCAGAAAAATCAAAGCTGTCGTGGTGGCGGTACTCATGAGCGCATCAATAAAATCTTTAAATTTCATTCCACCACGAGACAATGCTATTAAAAAAGTCCCAACTGATCCCACCCCTGCACCCTCTGTGGGTGTAAAAAATCCAAGGTAGATTCCACCCATAACCAGTACGAAAATCAACAGAACCGGCCATATATCTAGTAGCGCCTTAAAACGATCCGTGCGAGACGCCCGCGGTCCCGCAGGACCAGCCCGCGGATTGACCCTAACAACAATTGCAATTGCTGCCATATAGCCAAGGGCCGCCAATATTCCGGGTATAAATGCAGCCTGAAATAATGTCACAATATTCGCTTCGACCATTATCGCATAGATAATCAGAACAACTGAAGGTGGTATCAAGATACCAAGGGTGCCGCCTGCTGCGAGAGCTCCTGTGGCCAAAGAGCCAGCATAATTATAACGCTTCAGCTCTGGTAATGCGACTTGTCCCATAGTTGCGGCCGTTGCTAATGAGGAACCACTGATCGCACCGAATCCACCACAACCGCCAACTGCCGCCATGGCTATACCACCACGATAATGCCCCAGGCAGACGTTCGCGGCTTTGAATAAAGCCTGACTTAAACCTGCCTTAGCTGCAAATTGACCCATAAGTACAAATAACGGGACCACGGAAAGGTCGAAGGTCGTGAAACGCCAATACATTTCACCCTTCAAATAACTCAACAGTGCGGCCGGACCTGCTATTACAAAATAGCCCACAAGACCAACGGTCAGCATAGCCACAGCTATTGGAATTCTCACTGCCAGTAGGACCAACAGTACTATGAACCCAAAACCACCGATTTCTAGGCCTGACATATTTAATCCCTATAAAGTCCGGTTTAGACGAATTTCACGATAACTTCGAATAACCGTATAAATATTGACGGCCAGTAAAAGGATGAGACACAAAATGGCTAACGGAAATGTCCACCATTGCGGCACCTCCAAAATCAAAGTCATTTGGTCATTTTCGTAAAGGTCTATTCCGCCTAACGGTAATCGCCAAAGCATTAAGATTATGATAACGACGTAAAGAAAATTACCAATTAGATCAAAAAACGTTCGCCACTTAAACGGGGTCTTGCTCATAAAAATATCAACAATGACGTTCTCTCGAACTAATTGGCAATATGGCAGAAAAGCAAAGACAGCGACGCCGGTTCCTATAGCGATCAACTCAAAATCACCAGTTATCGGTGCATTGAAAGCCGCCCTCCCCGTAACACTAAGCGTCGTCAAAACTGCCATTGCACAGAGGACAAAACCGCCAAAAATCGCGAATAAACGGGACACTCGAAATAGAATCCGGCCCACTAAATCAGTGGGCCGGTTATGCTCTTCTTTAGGCTCTGCCATGAGGTAGAACTTGATAGTTAATCTAATCTACTTGTTATATTTCGCAATTAAGGAACGGGCATCATTGATAAGCTGTTCTCCATTGACGCCTTTTTTCTTCATAATTTTAATCCAACGGGCTATAGCAGGCTTAGCAGCTGCCTTCAACTTTGCTACTTCCGCGGGAGGAATTGTGAGGAAACTATTTTTCTTTTTAGATCTCATAACCTTCTCACCGGGTTTTTCAATGTCATCCCAATTCTGACCTGCCCAACGCGCAATGTTTTTACCTGAAAGCTTGTCGATAACCCTTTTGTGAGCATTCGACAATTTCTTGTAACTATTCTTATTCATTAAAAATGCAAAGGTTGAAGTATTCATTCGGGGTTGATCGCCGGAAAGTTGTATAAAATTACTCGCAAGTTCCTGCATTTTAATAGCTGGCGCGATTTCAAATGGCAGTAAAGCTCCCTCAATCACGCCCTTTGACAGCATTTGAGGTATTTTTGGCAATGGTGCCCCTATAGGTACAGCGCCCAGGGATTTGAGATACCATCCGCCTGCTCGCGTAGCTGTTCGAATTTTTAGACCTTTCAGGTCGCTTACTCTTCTAATTTTGACCTTCTTTGTCATAAACATAGAGCCTGCATGATTATGCAAAAGAATTACGTGATAATCTTTGAATTCATCAGCAAGATGCTTTTTCTGAAAATCTTGAATGGCAAGCGCGGTAGATAAAGCATTTTTATGAATGAACGGAAGCTCAAAAACTTCTAACTTTGGAAATCTTCCTGCGGTGTAACCCGGTAGCGTGTACGCCATATCAACGACACCATCTCGGACCTGGTCAGCTAGCTGAGGAGGTTTCCCCCCGAGCTGCATTGAAGGGTAATATTGAACTTTAAGCGTACCTTTAGATTCTTTCGTAACTTTTTCTATCCAAGGTTTTAGAAATGTTTTAACTGGATTGGAAGGGGGTGGAAGGAAAGAATGCAACTTGAGCGTAACTTGTTGAGCAACAACAGGCCCAGAAAAAGCCATAGCCATTGCCAACAAGCAAACCCCAAAAGGTAATGAAATTTTTTTTGGCATATTAAGTTCTCCCGTCTAAAATAATACAACGACAAGTTTTTTATTATTTGATACAGACTGGCACTCTCCCTCAATACAATCAACCGCATAAAACTCAGGCTGATTTCAGCTGGCTAATTTATTACTGTCGGCGATCCTTTGAGCCACATACGCTCCAGCTGTAGTATCTGGATATTTTTGGGGGTTATTCTCCGTGATACAGCTTGAAAATGTACTTATTGGTGTGGCGGCATCCGGATCAACAAAAAATGCTATCGAGTAGCGGTCTGTATTACTGTTCATTGGTTTAACCCGATGGGGTGTAGAACAATATCGATCATTAGTCCAAGTCGCCACTAAATCCGCAGTGTTTATTATAATCGTCTCAGGAATATAAATTGCATCATGCCAGACATTATCGCGTCCTTTAACCTGTAGCCCGCCGACATCATCCTGAAATAAAAGGGTAATTGTGCCAAAGTCAGTATGAGCACCACATCCCAACTGATCTTCAATTGGTTCTTTATCGAGAACAGGATAATGAAGATAGCGTAATGCTGTATTATCTCCTTGATGGCATTCACGAAAAAAATCTTTTGGCAAATCAAGGGCAATTGCAAAGGCCTCCATTACAATATTTGCGCCTCTTAGAAATTCCTCGAATGCTGTCTTCGCTGTTTTATAAAATTCGGGCGATGGCCAGATCTCAGGTCTGTTGTGGTTCTTAGGAACATCCCGCATGGTGAATGCTTCCTTAAGGTCGGGAGCAATTCGTGAGTCCAGCCGTTGTTGTTCTGATGCTTGGTATCCGTGATTGATCTCCTGATAATAACCAGAGCGGTTTTTAAGTTTTTGGGGCTGCGAGAAAAATGTCCTACTTGATGCAAAAGCCGCGTCTAAAATTATAGGATCAATGCCTAAATTCTTAACGTACATAAATCCCACTTTGGAAGCAGCCCAGTCAAGTTCTTCCGCAATCTTACGTCGTTCTCCATCACTGTTGGTCGTAAAATTTTTGAAGTCTATTATCGGAATATTTGTCATCAGTTCGTTCCATTTATCAACTAATTGGCAAACAGTTTAATGAAATTGGTAAGATAATTAAAATAAATTCCCTAATGGGCAAAGGTTGTGAATTTAAATTCTAAATTTGGCATTTTTAGAAAAATAATTGAAGTACTAACGAAAACTACGATCCAATATTTTGTTCGACGTAGCCCATTTTATTATCAACAATACCTTTCAGAATCAGAACGTTATAACCAAAGGGCCGAGTCGGCGTCATTTTCTTGGTAATGACTAGCTATGGCACCCCGGTCAAGTTTTCCCCGTGAATTTTTTGGCAGCTGTTCAAGTGTATAAATAATCTTGGGTATTTTTGCCTCTGATAACCTAGATTTACAAAATTCAATAACCTTAGAACTGGAAAATGAATTACCGGGCCTGCATACTATATAGGAAACTACCTCTTCACCATAAATAGGATGAGGCACGCCGATAGTCCCTGCCTCAATTATATCAGGATGTTCAATCAACACGGCGTCAATTTCTAAAGGCGCAATATTCATTCCACCACGAATGATAAGCTCTTTCAGTCTTCCGGTGATGTGTAGGTGACCGTCTTCATCGAAAAATCCAAGGTCTCCTGAATGGTGACCGTCTTCTGGTAGGCGTTCTATGGTTCCATCCATTAAAAGATAACCATAAGCCTGCTGTTTACCACCACCAATAATTATTTCACCAGTTTCTCCTGGTGGGAGCCTTTTGCCATCAACGTCAACTATTCGAATTTTTTGATATTTCTGAGCTGGACCGATAGTCCCAATTTTACGATCAGAACCACGATGTGCTGCAGTATTTCCACCCTCGCTCGAACCACAGCTTTGCGCCAGTTTTATACCATAGAGTTTTTCAAATTTACGCCATTGATCATCAAGCAATGGTGCAGAGCTTGAAGTTAGAAAACGTAGATGTGGTAAATCATCGCCCCCAATTTTTTCGGGTCGATTTATGAGCATATTAACAATTGTTGGGACAACAAACCCCACGTTTGCTTCGGACGTCTTAAGCCAATCAAAATAGTGTCTTTTAGAGAACCGCTTCGCCATTAAAACAGTAGCCCCTGAAACAAGTGGGGCGCCCAAACTCATATGTTGTGCGGATAGCCAACTATAAGAGCGGCAATCAAACACCCGGTCTCCTGGTAACAGTTCTAAATAATCAGCCGTAGCGTCATAGTTATAATAAGCGGTTTCGTGTGTTTGAATAACACCTTTAGGTTTAGCAACAGTCCCGGATGTATAAAAAATGACTCCATGATCGTCGGGCGAAGCAACGCTCTGAATATCGTCTTTGTCTGAAAAGCTACTAAGATCCCTAAAAAATCCAGTCATATCACTTTTATTGTTTTGCCAATCTCCGATAGCAATCCACTCTCCTGGTGCATTAAATTGCAATTCTTCAAGACCTAAATTTTCTTGAAAAAGAACAATCTTTGGAGAAATAGCCATTATGATCTCTGAAAGATGAACTCGGTTCATTTCAACGTGGACAGTTGCTAAAGTTGCGCCATAGCGCAAAACGCTTACGAAAATTGTTAAATTTTCCACTGAGTTTTCAGCCAACAACAATACCCTGTCATTTGCTTTCAACTCACGGCTTTGTAAAAAATGGGCTATCCTATTGGAGACACTATACAAAGCACCATACCCGATGGATTTGCATTGATCGATGCAGTGAGCATAGGTACGGTCCGGCCATTGATTGGCATTTTCTCTTAGTACTTGATGAAAGCTCTTTGCACCGTTTGTATGATTGTTTCCCATATGTTTGGTTTAGCATCGTGAGTACGTTGCGGCAATGTGAGTAGGGTGTTTAAGCATTTGGAAATTTATGGCTTCCTGCTACATAGCATATTTATAAAGATATCAGGAGTGACATTACTTTGAACAAAACAGTCATTGTTACAGGAGCAGCAAGTGGAATTGGCCATGCCTGCGCCAAATTGTTGTTGGAACGCGGCTCTCGAGTGGTTGCTTTCGATGTGCAACTAGAAAAAATGGAGAAGAGTTTCCACAAAGTTGACAATCTAATTATCTTTGGTGGTGACGTGTCCATTGAAAAAGATTGTATCAATGTGGTGCGCAATGCGGAGGAAAATTTTGGTAATTTGGATGGCTTGATCCATTGTGGCGCCGCTCATTCGAGTGCACGTTGGGAAGAACTTGACGTCAATGAGATGAATAAAATTTTAGAGGTTAACATTACCGGGTCATTTCAAATTGCCCGAGCTGCCGCAATACATATGAAAAAATCAAAAAGTGGTTCCATTGTCCTTACAACTTCAGCCTCGGTTTTATTCGGTGTCACAGGAGGGAATGGTCAAGGAGGACCAGCATATGTAAGTTCTAAAGGTGGTGTAATTGCATTGACGCGATCACTTGCTCGTGCCCTTGGGCCTGATGGGATCCGTGTAAATGCAATCAGCCCTGGTATTACAGATACCCCAATGGTTGCAAGCTACACAGAAGAACAAAAATCAGCCATGAAAAAGCGTTTTCCGCTAGGGCGTTTTGCCCAACCAGAAGAGATTGCAGAGGGCGCGATTTATTTAATTTCGGACAAGGCGAGCTTCATGACCGGTGAAATTATGCACATAAACGGTGGATCAAACTTTGGTGGTTAAATAAGAAAAATATTTAATCAACCGTGCCCAGTTTCACCCAGCCAACGAAAATAAGGATCTTGCATATTCTTTAGCTCCGAAATTTCATCTTCGCTAAGCCATTTGGAAAAATCCATTTCATCGACTGGGTATTTCGATCGTTCATAAACCTGAACACCGAGTGGCGCCGTAGCATCTATACCCATCCCTCCATCGGAAACTGAAATATTACCTATCTTCAGTTCAGACGGCTGAAAAGCTTGGCCTCGACCATATTCATTATAAACAATATAATCTTTTTGTGCCGAAGCCCTTGATTGTATTGCCCACATTACATCTTCCGGTTGCCATGGATCAATGTCGTCATCCACTACCACAACTAAGCGCATACCACGATAAAGCCCCATTATTGCGGTCAAAAGATTACGCTGCATGCCTTCATCTGACCTTCGACGTTTTTTGACCTGAATAACAAGGCCTCCCCATAGTGTAAGCCCGAGCCAACTAGCAACGTCCTTTACGAAGCCCGGAGCCATCCGTTCACAAAGTTCATACACGCTCGCACACATAAAGGGAGCCTCGTACCAGAAAGCGCCAAAATGGGGAGTATAAACAATCGGATTCTTTTTCCGCCTTGTAACGGCCGTCAGTTCAAAAGCGCGGGGCGTCCGATAGGCATGTCCCATTGAACGTGCCCATTCTGGATGCAACAACGCAACACCCTGCTTACCTAGGCGTTCTGCCTCCTCCGTTTCCCAAACCCGTTCCCCTTCCAATACATAACCTTCCAGCGACCACTCCGCATTAGCGATTGTGTAAGCATCAACCGTCTTTGCCTTTACAACATCCACTGGAAACCCCTGAATGGCCCCTGCAAAACCAAGCTTGTCCGTTTGTCCCGGGAAGATAACAGGGTTCATCGTTGAAACTGAAACAAGCTCTGGGCCGACTGGCGGACAAATATTTACAGTGCACGGCACCTTTTTACCTGGGTGGTGGGAACAAATTACGTCACCTGCTCCTCCCGGAACCATATTAATCGATGCGTATTTCTGTCCCTCTCGAAAGGACATACGATACATCGAAATTTGGCTGCCACCACCAGGGACCCATGGCTCGCCCATAAAAAGATGTGATCCCGCGCCAAAAATTTGCCCACCATCGTTAAATGTGTGTGTGGCTACGGGAATGATATCATGGATGTGGTTAAAATCCTTACCGGGAAGAAGTACCTCCTCCTGAACCGGCGCCTCATCAATGACCCTTGGGGGAATTGGGTTGTTTACCTGCTCAAGCAATTGATATTTAATCTCTCGAAAATCCTCTACGCCGTGAAACCTATTAACACGCTCCTTGCGCGAATAAAGGTTCGAGATCATTCTTACCCCGGGGTATCCTTTAATATTGTTGGCAACAATTACCTTGGAGTTATCAAAAGCCTTTGTGATCGTGCACATTTCTACAAGAGGATCCACCTCACCATCTATGTATTGGACGTCATCACCGAGCCATTCAAGCGTGGTACGCAAATCAGTAAGTGCTTCTTCGCGCGTCAATCCATTTGCTCCGGTCTGTTCAAGCTTTAGCGCCATTCGATCTGCCATGATGTTTCCTCCACTTAAAATTTGTCAGGCAAAATCTCAAATTTGTATGTGTGCATACAATTGTGGATTCAAGCCAAGGTCAACCTTATTGTAACCTGGGACTCGATTAAATTAGCAAAAACAATATATAATTTGATTTAAATATATTCATATACAGGAATTCATTATGTTAGATAGCCCTCAATTCACTCCTCCCGCTTTGACTAACAAAGATATGAGAGACCGAGAGCTTTCGCTCTCAGAGAAAAAAACCCCTTACGTATTTTCTTTAAAGGGGCAGCTTCTGGACCAAGGGCGAACCGATAGCGTTCTTGCGGCAACTGATGACCTTACCATCAGACTAAAAATATACGCGTCAGGTGGTGAAAACGAGCTTCACGCCCACCCGCATGAGGACCATAGCTTCATGATTCTTCAAGGCTCAGCCCGTTTTTATGGACCGGAAGACGAGGCTATAGAACTTGGGCAGTGGGAAGGAATCATGCTGCCTCGTGGTAATCTTTATAAATTCTTTGCCACCAGCGAAGAACCATTGGTAATGATCCGAGTTGGCAATCCCAATCACAAGAAACAACCTGAGCCCACTCGTCTTAACTCAGAGGGTAAGGAAATGCGAGGTGACTCAAAGGAGAACAAAACCGTCGAAGTTGTTTTTCGAAAAGATAGTTTCTTCGGAGATTAGAAAATATTTTTAATTAAACTTTTGGCTATCCAAAGTATACTAGAAAAATCTTTTTTAATAATACGATATCTATTTAGTCACGAATATCTTGCAAAAACCATTCCGTAGGCACGTTCCGCCCGACTTTGGCTTTTAGTGCTTTCTCGTAAACCAATCCTCCAACGGATGAGAACTGCAACCCCTGGTTTCCCATATTATGGTAAAATGTAATCTGATCTTGGTCAGTGCGTCCAATCGTCGGATCCTTGAGCAAATCCCCAAAGTTTGGGAAATCAACTATAAAATTAAAGTCTTTTTGCTTAGCAGGAAGCCGTTTTCGCTCATCCTTTGAACCCGCTACCCAAGCCATAGGGCTGTGACCAATCCCTTTTTCTGTGCCCTTGCTGCTAATATCCAGTCCGCTGCTCCCTTGTGAAATTTTTATGTCAACACGCTCAAGAACCTCTTTAGAAATCTCCATGGGACCCAGCATTGTTACGTGCTGACCTTTCGAAAGCCATTCTGCATCGAACGTTGATGCCATAGAGTCCGTGCAACTTGAAACAATGTCTACGCCGCGTACTGCTTCTTCCGGGTTATCAACAGGTTCCACCGCAATATTAAGGCGGCGACTCATTTCAGATGCGTAAGATTCTCGATTAGCCTTTGTAGGGCTATAGACTTTAACTTTCGTAATACCTCTGACCGCACAAAAGGCCTGCAAATAGGTCCTAGCCATACCACCCGAGCCCAACATTCCAACGGTGGACGAATTCTCGCGTGCCAGATATTTAGCGCCTATGCCACCGCCACCTCCAACTCTCATATGTTGGAGAACCCCATCGTTTATAAAAGCTAAAGGCTCTCCATTCATCGCCGAAAAGAGCATAATCAAACCACAATACGTTCCCGGCTCCATACAAAATTTATCTTCGGTCCAACTACCATCTTCAGCCCTTGGCCATGTCATAATGTCAGACTTCATACGAATTGCTAGATAACCCCCAGAGCACCCCTCCATCGTGCCCCAACGGTAATATCCATCCTCGCGTTCACATGGCGCATAAATATCTGATCTTGGGCGGTGAGTCGCTTTACCCTCCGCTAGGTCACGGAATGCACTCTCCTGGGCTGCAATGCAATCCTCCATATTCAGTATATCTTCAACAACTTCATTATGAATAAATAACATTGTGCGCCCTCCTTTTTCCGATAATTTACTGGTTGAGTGTAGAACGCACCAATTAAGCATACAACGTTGGAGCCACACAAAATGTCAAAGATTAAACCGCTTCGAGAATTTGTCATAGAAATGACGAGATGGGTTGAGGTTGAAAACGATGAGTCGAACCTTCTGGGACACGGGCAGTCATTACTGAAAAATTTGGTGTCTGATGACTGCTGGCTGCCGGATATATATGCAAAACCCAACCCCAAAAATTATACACAAAATTTACTGTGGTGCGACCCTCTTGAGCGATTTTCACTAGTCAGTTTCGTCTGGGGACCAGGGCAGGTCACCCCAATACACGACCATACTGTTTGGGGTCTGGTTGGAATACTACGCGGAAGTGAAGTTAACCAAAATTATTCAATAAATTCAGATCAAAAGTTAGAACAAATCGACGAGGAAACTTTAAAACCCGGCATGGTTACCTCCGTGTCCCCGACGATTGGAGATATTCACAAGGTATCTAACGGGGTGCCCGACCAAACATCAATAAGTATTCATCTATACGGAGCTAATATTGGGGCCCTATGCCGCCATTCTTTTGACCCAGAAACTGGAGCTACTGCAGAGTTTATTTCAGGTTATTCAAATTTAAGGACGCCGAACCTATTCGATCGTTCCTCTGACCGACACACTAAATAAAAACAGTTATGGATCCTTATCAGCAGCCGAACGTCTATAAAGATCTTCAAGCATCCAATAGTCTGAGGTAGGGAGCATTCCCGCTTTTGATAATTTTTCACATATTGTAAGGGCCCTGGACCACCAGCCTTGAGCAGGGCATGTGTCACCAAGCCTACTGCAACTAACAATAAGGTCTCGTTGAGTTTCAGTATTTTCCGGGTATAAGTCAGCAAGGTTTTTAGAAATTTGAAATCCTGCTTCAAAATAAGCAATAGCATCATTTGTATTACCGGTTTTTACACTCACATCTCCTAATTTATTGAGGCTAAACCATATATCACGCTGGGCTTGTCTATTTTGAGGAATTTGTTCAGCAAGATGCTGCGAAATTTGGAGACCTAAGATAAATTTTTCATTGGCACCCTTAAAAATCTCTTTGGTTACAAGAGCATCACCGAGACGATTAAGGCTAACCACCACATCTCGCAATGCCTCAGCACTACTTGGATGACTTTGAGCCAACCTTTCAAAGACCGTCAGACTTTGCTCGAAAAATGATATTGCTCCGGAAAAATCTCCATTTTCTGTTAACGCGTCTCCAAGTTGGCTTAGTCCTAAAGCAACCTCGCGGTGTCCTTGGAAACTGGATGGGTTTTTGGCAGCAAAGCGTTCTTTGGTTTTGAGTTTTTCTTCCAATTCTATAATTTTTGCTAAAATTGGACCCGGTGTGGCGGGCACCCCAGCACCCGAAATGATATTGTTTAATCGACTGCTGGTTCGCTTGCTCGGGTTTTCTGCGATTATATTAAAATTTTCAGTCTCATGACCAGTTTTACTGAGTGTCTTGAAAGTTGATATGACATCTTTTTGAACTTGCGGATTAACCAACGTCTCTTCAATCCATTCTATCGAGACCTTCTTATCTGCAACGATTTTCTCAGAAAATATTTTTTCAGCTCCTAGGTGTTGGCGAATACGCTTTTCCAAATCAGTACCAATAATTTTATTATCTGAAGATGATAAATTTCTTTCACTTAAACTTAGTTTTTTAATATCATTTCCGAAGTTATCATAGATGACAGATTGGTCATTGCTCTCAGAACGTTCAGTACTGCCCTCACCCAGACTTATAACAGGCTCACTCCGACCCACATTTTCTGATTTAATATTTTCATCCCCTTGCGCTTTTTGGGAATTTATATCTGCCGCTTTTTTTAATAAAATAATTAAAAAAATAATTAATAGAGTTGGTATTACAATAAATAGAGCCCAATCCGGCAGGGGGTACACAATGGATAAAATATAGTCTGGAAAAACTTCGGGAAACTTGGCCCTTATTTCCCTGGTAAATTCCGTAAAACCTGTGCCAATGTCAGAAAATAATAATAGAGTTTTTTGCCAAAGCTGCTCCGCAAATGCCACGAGGCTGCTTAAACATTTACCGACAAATAAGATGGACTTTGTCCAAAGTGTTACCAGAAATATAATTAACGAATCGGACCATTTTGACAGAAATTCTGGGAATACACGGATAACCCAGTCTATTATACTATCAAAATCCATAGGGGTCCTTTTCTCATAAATTTTAGCAATCAGACCTCCGGCCTGTAAGTGCTTTTCAACCCAAAATTTCTGGCATCTTTTAAAAAGCCCAAGGTTGGGAGTTGGGTAACATACTTTAAATTAAATTTTGACGTTAAACTTAACTTTGAAGATTTGGCTTACACCTTAAACTCACTCTGCACCTCCTTGGGGAACATATCTTCCGGCTTTAAATGCTTATGAAATAGTCCTTGTTCATACCCGTAAAGCAAAAATGCTTCGAGTGTTTTACGGTTTGGTTCTATACCATAAGGATAAAAATCATCACCAAATAATTGTCGGGCCTCTTCGGCAATATCATAAATCCAGCCGATTGGTACCCGGCAAGCCGTTATGTCCAACATTCTCTCTAAGGAACGGTCTTTAGCCAAAGTTAAAGCCTTACACATACTTTGTGCTACCCATGGCTCGGCTTCGAATACTTCGCGTCTAATTGCGTATAGATGCATTATCGGCCAAATACCGGTATTTTTGTAATACTGGATCTCTATTTCTCGGTAATTTGGATATAGCCGTACTATACGTGGATCGCGTTTCTCGACTAATTCGGGAGCATGTGCTGTAAGAATTGCGTCAATTTCTCCCTCAAGCAACATTCCACTTAAAGATTTTTTGGGTTGGGGCTTTAGGACGATACCATCAGGCAATTTAAGGGCCACTTTCTCTTTGCGACCGGGTTGATTAACTCCTGCCTGGTGCCACTCAATCTCTGTCAACGGAATGCCCAACTCATGCTGGATCCAACCCCTCGAATAAACAGAAGCCGACTGTCCCCACTCTGGAACTCCGATACGTTTTCCACGTAAATCCTCAGCCTTTTTTATCGGCCCACCTGGCAAAATATAAACAGAAGACTGCCTAGCTACACGAGATGGGAATATTGGCAAACCAACAAACCGGTTATCACCTTGACTGATCATAGAGGTATATTTTCCGCTAGATATTTCAGAGATATCGAATTCTTCAAAATTAATAAAACGGTAAAACATCTCCTCAATTTGTAATGTAATCGGGGTCAACTCAATTCCTTCGGGCTGGATCGGCCCCATAGTCAGATCGCGTACATGTTCGTAGTCACTGCTGGCAAAACTAAGTTTTAGCCGGGAATTGGCCATATTACTTACTCCACAATTTTTTAATTTGGAAAAAACAAAATCTTAATCAAAAGTATCACCTAGAAGGCAAATGCCATTAAAATAATGCTCCCAGACTACAAGATTACGTCGGCATGCCTCAACCACCTCTTCTTCTAAATTTAAGTCTGCGGCGTAGGTTGCCACATTACGCCAACCGAGTTCTGAATGTTCGAGATCTGCGTCGGTATGTAATTTAAAAAAACGAACATCATCGTCTGACAATTTCCACATCTCCTGCCAGATGCCTCGAACATTGCCGAACCACCCTAATTTTTTGTTATTTCCCGAACCGTAACCCGGCACGTTTACCCGTTCCGAGCAGGTATTACCAATCAACCCAATCAACCAATGGGAGTTTGTCATTAACCCCGACCACGCATCCCAACTAAGCTGTGTAGAGTTGGAGGGTTTGGCTCCCTGGATTTCTGTCCGCTTCATTCCAATACGAACACCCAAATCCTCCAATATTTGCCAATGTGGTTCACCGCCACCGTACTCGTTATCCGCAATAATTTCTTGCGAACACGCTTCAATAATATCCAGTTTAATATCCCAAATTGGGCAGTTAGTTGCGACTTTTAGCTTGAGAACTGAGTTACGATAGCGCGTGTTCTGGCGATGTTGTAAAACGAAAGCGCGGCAGCGGTTCTCAGTCCAGGCACCATCTTGAAAAATTAAAGTTCGGTCGACAAAATCATTAACAGCATTATCCAGACCGGCAATCACATCATTATTCGTCATTTGTTATATCCATAAATACTTTTCTATTCGTATTGTTGAGCATGAAAAATTTAAGGTCAAATATACAAAATCTAAAAATTCTCCCTTTAAAAATTTTATGCCAAAGTAAACCAGCAAAAAACATGATCTAATGTTAAGATTGGATCAATATACTTCGTATTAAGGGCTTAAAAATGAATACAGATCGTAATTCTACTCTATCTGAGTTAAGTCTTCCGGCGGATCTGTTGGAAGAAATGGAGACCCTTAATCGAGAAGCCGCATCACTCCATATCTGGTTGAGAACTCGAGCTAATGCGCCACAAAAAAATCCTTGGCATCTGGGTATAAATGAAGAGCCGCCTAAGCTCCTAGAAAACGAAGTCACCGAGTCGTCTCCGCCGCCAGTGTATCGCGCTTCGCCATACCTTTGGAAATGGACTGACATAGAGCCCTACCTGCATCGAATTGCGGATATTGCACCATTAGAATTCACTGATCGGCAGCAATTTTTGCTACTAAACCCCACCCTTGGAGGCGCACTCCGTGTCACTAATACGATCAGAGTTGCTATCTCCATCTACAAACCTGGGGATAAGGCCACTACCCATATGCATACACCAAATGCAAGTAGAACAATATTATCTAATATTGGTGGATATACGACTGTGGAGGGAGAAGTTTGCGAAGCAAGTCGCGGCGATTTAATCCTGACACCCAATGGGACCTGGCACGGCCACGGAAATAACAGCACAGAACCCGTAATTTGGATGGATGTCCTAGACTGGCCCCTAATGGAAAATTTAGATTGTATCTGGATTGAGGAAGAAGATAACTCTATGGCAGCAAATACTCCTGAACCGTCATTAAATCTTTCCTCACGTCATTACGGAAAAGGCGGCCTATTGCCAACTTTCTTGCCCAACAGTCGTGGGATTGGCGTCGGTAGCTCACCTTTAATGCATTACAAGGGCATGGATATAAAAACTGCTTTGGAGGAACTCGCAAAAGAAGATGGCAACCCCTATGAAGCTATACAGATAAAATTTACGAACCCAACAGATGGTTCTTCAGTTTTTACAACACTCGGCTATAGCGCCCAGTTGCTCCGACCAGGAGAAAGTACCCTTCCTTGTCGACAAACTTCCAGCACACTTTACTGTTGCATGCTTGGACATGGCTATACCGAAATTGCGGGCACAAAATATGAATGGAATAAAAACGACATCTTTCTGGCACCCAACTACCTATGGCGCCACCATGTAAACCTAGATGTAGAAAAAGACGCTATACTCTATGCTATCACAGACGCCCCACTTTTGGAGAAAATAGGCCATTTCCGGGCACAAGGAAAAACCATGAGCGGCGATTTAATTGATTTAAATTGCTGACGTCTATCTCAGTACAAATGGGTTGGGTACCTCACTCGCCGTAGAAATCCACACACATTTCTGCTGCAAATATTCCTTGATCATCTCTTGACCACTCTCTCTTCCCAGACCCGATTGTTTATACCCACCAAACGGAGACATGTAACTTACCGCGCGGTAAGTGTTTACCCAAACTGTACCCGCTTCAAGCTGGTCCGCCATAAGCATAGCCCGTCGAATATTTTGGGTCCACACGCCAGCTGCCAAGCCATAGACCACATCATTACCAATGTGGATCGCCTCTTCCTCATCTCTAAAGGGAATTACCGATAAAACTGGACCAAAAACTTCCTCCTGTGCAATCCGCATCGAGTTTTTCACACCGGTAAAAATGGTCGGCTCAACAAACCACCCATCTCCGCATTCTGGAGCACTTGCTTTGGCTCCACCCAGAACGGGCTCCGCGCCTTCCCCTTTTGCAATTTCTATATAATCCAGGATTTTTTCATACTGGGGTATATTAGTCACAGGTCCAACTTGGGTATCCATGCTCATTGGGTCGCCCATCTTTGCCGTCTCTGCTAACCCTACAAGCTTGTCGACAAATTCATTATGTATACTTTCTTGAACGAGAAGGCGTGATCCGGCTATACATGTCTGCCCAGTCGCAGCGAAAATCCCTGAGATTGCTCCTTTAACAGCGTTATCAATTTCTGCGTCATCAAAGACAATATTAGGCGACTTACCTCCGAGCTCCATTGTAACATGTTTCATGCTTTTAGCTGCTGACTGATAAATATGAGAACCTGTCGTATCCGAGCCAGTAAATGCTACTTTTGCCACCTTTGGGTGTTCTACCAGGGGCGCTCCCACGTCGGCACCGAACCCCGTAACCACATTGATAACACCCGGTGGAAAACCGGCTTTTTCGACTACTTTCATAAACTCTAATGTCGAGACAGACGTGTACTCTGATGGTTTAATCACTGTCGTATTACCAGCTGCAAGAAGAGGGGCTAATTTCCAGGTCAATAACAGTAACGGAGAATTCCAGGGGATAATACAGGCAACAACTCCCAAAGGTTCCCAAACCGTGTAATTAAATGTAGATGGCTTGTCGATCGGGATAACCGAACCTTCAACCTTATCACAAAGACCACCATAATAGTGGTACCATTGTGTAAGGTATTTACACTGTACACCCATCTCGGCAATCAACTTTCCGTTATCTTTCGTCTCCATCTCACCCAGATGATCAGATGCCTCCATTAGCGCATCACCTAGTTTCCTAATTAGGGAACCTCGGGCTGAAGCAGTCATAGACCGCCAATCTGACCCAGGGCGCCCCGCCCGCCATGCCGCCTCCACAGCAGCATGTACATCAGCGGGGCCTCCTTTGGGTACTAAAGCCCACGGCTCCGCAGTGTAAGGGTTATAACTTTCAAAAGTCTCACCACTCGCAGCGTCTACCCACTGACCATCGATAATCATTTTGGTTAATTTCAGGTCGGCCATTTCATTTTTCCTTTTTTATAAACTCTCGCCATCAGATCCGGTTTTATATATGTCCGAGCAGGTTCTCCCGGAAACGATGTTTTAACAAGGGTCCATCCCTTGGCGGCAAAGTCATCGGGACCGGCTTATCAGTAACTTTAACATTAACAAACACGGGGCCCGTTTCCTCGTAAAGAATTGGGATGGCCTTTTTCAATTCATTTTTTGTATAGACAATTGAAGTATTTTTAATCCCTGCTCCTGACGCCATCTTTGAGAGATCTACACCGTGTTGGGTATGTGTTTCCTGCATGCCCGTTTCCCCGTAACGCTGATTATCAAGTATGCAAATAGCCAGGTTTGGTGTTTTTTTCACTGAGATAGTAGCCAGGCCTCCAACACCCATGAGCATCTCTCCATCCCCTGTAATTACTAGTATACGACGATTAGGCTGTGCTAAAGCAAGCCCAAGCCCAGTCAAGGCAGCGCCTCCCATCGCTCCCCAAAGGTAGAAATTGTTTATGTGATCACCCACAGCAGCGGCATCCCATGTTGGAGCCCCGAGACCCGTAACCAATAACAAGTCCCCTCGATCTTTGAGTATTTCTTTTACAACCGTTCGTCGGTCTAAAACTATCTTTGGTTTTATCCCCATTATTTTGCCCAGTCCTTGAACCCTACAACGCGTTGACCAATTAACACCGCAACCATTCTCCCACCCTCGAACGCCAACTTTGCCGCTGCCTCAACAGTTTCGGCTATATCTTGAGGCTCTTCGGCACGATGAACAATGACGCCAGAGGCTTCCAACACTACTTGTGTTGCCTGTCCCATCGGCACCTGCCATGGGTTAAACTCTCCCCATTCCCCACGCATTGTGACAAGCATCAATAAAGGGAAACGGCACTCATTCACCATGCCAAGCATATTAATTATATTACCCACACCGGAGGATTGAAGTAGAAGGGCGCCCGCATCACCTCCGAGCCAAGCTCCAGATAAAACAGCAATACCCTCTTGCTCTGAGGTCAAGGAAACTGGGTTAACGATGTTATCCTCGATCGCTTTCTGGATAAGAGAAGTGTGCCCCGCATCTGGTACGTAGGCGATTTGCTTGATATTATTTTCCTTGAGAATCTTGAAAACGGCGTTGGACCAACTGGTTTTCTTTTTGACAGCCATCCTCAGGCACCCTCCCCAGCCACCGCTGAACGAAACCTCCTTGAAACGTATGTACCATCCTTGGGCGCGTTAATCCTAGGTGAAGATTTGCTCACTACCTTTACGACGGCAAAATAGGGTCCTGGCTTCTGATAAATATTTGGAATTTGTGCTTGGAGCTCTTTTTTATTAGTGATCAGTGCCGTATTTTTAAAATTGGAGGCCTTCGCTATTCCGACGAGATCAACGCCGCGACCGGTGTGGGTATGTTGGTTCCCCGTGGCACCATAAGCTTGGTTATCGATGACAATAATGGACAAATTCTTCGGCTGCTCTACTCCAATTGTTGCTAAACTACCAATTCCCGCAAGTAGCTCACCGTCACCTGTAATTACAAGGATACGCCTGCCTGGTTGCGCAAGGGCAATACCAAAAGCAACCATGCATGCACCTCCCATAACGCCCGCAAGGTACATATTTTTAGCGTCGTCATTTGCCGATGCGACGTCATGAACCGCGTTGCCGATCCCAGTCACCACGGCAGCATCACCCCGATTTTCTAAAATTTGATGAACAACTTGGCGTCTTTGTAAGGAAAATTTTAACTTCTGTGTCATTAAAATTATCCTTTCCTACCACTGTCAGAAATTCGTTGAGAAATTATAACTGATACCGCTCTATTAGCGTCGAACGCCAACTTTGCTGCCGCATGTACCGTCTCCAATACCTTCTCTGCTTCACTAACATGGTGGACAATCACATTAGCTGCTTCAAGGGCTGGGACCGTGCTTTGACCCATCGGAACTTGCCATGGAAATGTCTCTCCCCACTCTCCCCGCATCGAAACAAGGGACAATAGGGGAATTCGGCATTCCTGTATCATCGACAGCATATTAATACAGTTGCCCACTCCCCCTGATTGGGTTAATAAGGCTCCCCGTTGACCGCCGAGCCAAGCTCCAGCCATTTGCGCAACGCCTTCTTCTTCCGTGGTTAGTACTACCGAACGAATTGACCTATCAGCCTGACAGCGTTTTATTAACTGAGCCAAACCGCCATCGGGCACATAGGCTATCTGCTTAATACCAATTTCTTTGAACAATTTATGCACACCGACGGACCAGTGACTCTTATTTTGTCTCTTTCCTACCATTCTTTTATTTTTACTCCATAAAACGTTTTAAAACAGGGCCAAGCCACTGAACATGTTTTCGGGCCGATGTTAATGCATCCTCGCGTTCTGAAAATATCATTCCTTCGAAATTACCGACCCTAAACCAGCCTGTGCGCGTTTCTGGATCTCTACGAAATTCTTCAAACCCAAATGTACCATTCTCGCGTTCGAAAATATCGACGCAGCGATCACCATCGAAAGTTTCAAACGAAGATAAAACAAGTAATGGCAAAAATCACCTTTCATTCCCAAGGCTGCGCTAAGAGATTGAAACAAGCATACCGAGCACGCAAGGCAGGGTTTTCAAATTTATTTAAAAAATATTTCACAATTTCTCTTGAACAATTATCAACAAGAAAGCAACAATCCTTCATCGGAGCTATATTTCCTGTCATAAAAGTAAAACTTTATGAGGTTTGAATAAATGCTGAAACACTGCTCACCCATTTCTACTTTTACAACGGCAATAATTTTTCTCACTACAAGCATGTCGGTATCCGCCAAAACAGATGGCCAATTTGGTCTCTATAGTCATAGTCAATTGGCCCAACTGAGAAACGTTGCAGGATATTCAGGACGTAAACCAGAAAAACGACAAAGGCACCGTGCTAGACAGTTTGTAAGGCTATATGACCTTAATGGTGACGGCAAAGTCACCGTCAAGGAAATTGTAGAGGATCAAGTGCGGATGTTCCGGGCAATTGATATTGATGACAGCAATGGTCTATCCCCCAAAGAAATGAGACGCCGGGGTAGTAATTTAAAAATTTGGCGATCCGTTAGCATTTTTGACCTATTAGATGATAACGCGAACCAAGAGATATCTGCGGCGGAGTTATTAAACCCTATGCGCCGGTGGTTCAAACGCCACGACTTGAATGGTGATGGTGTCATGGAAAAATCCGAAATTTTTCACCGGATTAAACGCGGAAAAAAAGGTAAAAAACAAAGAAGACGCGCCAGAAAATTTCTAAAACTATGTGACCTAAACGAAGACAGGAAGGTCACCGCTGCAGAAATTGCGAACAATCAGAAACGAATTTTACAGGCTCTGGATATTAATAATAACAAGTCACTTTCCCTAAAAGAAATTAAGCGTCGTGGGAGAGGATTAAAACGGTGCCGTAGCTTTAGACTATTTGACCTTTTAGACACCAACGGAGACCAACAAATCACTATTGACGAGCTTTCCGCCCCCATGAAACGCTGGTTTAAACGCCACGATTCAAATCTGAATGGAATGATAGAAGCAAGTGAAGTGCCACTCCACAAGCGGTACCGGAATAAAAAAAGAAGAAGAATGCAACGACGAGGATTGAAATAAGTTAACGAAATTAAGGTTTGTTTAGATTTAGTAACTGACCAGTGACGAACTTGGCAACCTCTATTTCCCTATATAATTTGGCTTCCGTTTCTCAGCGAATGCATCAATCCCTTCCTGATAATCTGTAGTTGACCGCAACTTTTCATAGGAATGCCCTTCTATATCCAAAGCAACTTTCAGGCTCGTATCATAAACCGCATTAAGGACTCGCTTTAAAGCCCTTAACGCCAGGGGACCCTTGGCATTTAGGTCGGCGGCATACTGATCAATTAGTTCGGTCAAAGCGGCAGAGTCATCTGCAACCTCAGTCAATAACCCCCACTCCTTTGCCTGCGGAGCAGGAATGCGTTTTCCAAGCATGATCATGTCCTTGGCCCTGGTTAACCCCGCAATCTTGGCAACACGAACGCTGCCACCTGAACCCGGCATTTCACCTAGATTGATCTCGGGCAACGCGACCATTGTATCCTTCGTGGCTAGGCGAAAATCACACGCCATTGCCAACTCGAAGCCAACGCCAAAAGCATATTTCTCTAACGCTGCAATCACAGGTTTGGTACACCGCTCCGGCGCCCCAACATTCCAGGCAAGGTCAGACATCCCGTCGAAGGGTATATCGGGAAAACTTTTTACATCACCACCCGAGGTATAAATTCCGCCTGCACCCCTAATAATTATCACACCCACATCATCGTCTTCATCCATGGCCTCTATTATTCCACGAATTTGAGATCTCCCTCGGTATGAAACGATATTGAGTGGCTCGCGATCTAAAAACAGGTAACCAATATTTTTCTTTTCATCAATTTCAACTCTAAGCCCGTCAAGGTCTTTTAACAGTTTACCTCTTTCAATAGCGTAATCTTTGCGCATATTAGTTTTCCTTTATAACGTGGTTAAGGAGCCGCCAGAGACATTATAATTTCCATCCCTTAAGTGCCGCCGTAATATTTTCCCAGAAGCTGATTTTGGTAAAGCCTCTACAAAAACGTAATCTCTTGGTCTCTTATACCTCGCCAGAGTGGAGTTGACGCAATGATTATCGAGGGCTTTGGCGGTAGCATCCCGACCGCTTGGCTCAATAAAGGCTACTACTTTCTGACCCATCCGTTCGTCTGGTAAACCGACAACCGCAGCTAACGAAACTAAATCACAGTCTGATAAAATATTTTCAACTTCCTCTGGATGAATATTTTCACCACCAGAAATTATCATATCGTCTAGTCGCCCCGTAAGGAACAACTCGCCATCCTCATCAAGGTAACCGAGGTCGCCAGTAAAATACCATCCGTCTCGAATAGATCTTATGTCTGCATCAGGCCGTTTCCAGTACCCATCAAATGCTTCCGGGCTTTTCATCGTTGCAATAACTTCGCCAACTTCACCAGCCGATAACACTTCATCTGGATTCGCCAATCCTTCATTATCAGCACGAACTACCCTTATTACTTGATTCACACCAGCCCAGCCCGCCGAGCCCGGTTTTTCATCGAGATGATCACAGAATGTAAAAGTAAATATTTCACTTGAACCATAATAGTTCGCAAATATCTCCGGCTTAATCTGTTCAATACAACGCTTTTCCAAGTCATCAGTCATTGACATACCGGCATACGCGACATTTCGTACAGATGACATATCCGCTTCCAAGTTATCCTGCGTCAATAAATCGTGAAACATTGTTGGGACGAGAAAGAGGGTATTGACCTTTTCCGTACGGATGAGTTCAAGAGCTCTGGCAACGTCAAACCCCTGCATATTGAAAAAAGTACCGTTGATCATTGTGGAGCAAAGTAAAATTCGGATACCCATAGTGTGAAATAGGGGCATTACCCCCAGAGCGGCGTCACCCAGACGATATCTAAGGTGTGCTATCACCGACGCAGCCGCGGTTCGTTCAGCGCGGTGAGAACGAGGTACACCTTTTGGTTTACCAGTCGTTCCAGAGGTATAAAGCATCAAACAAATATCATTGTCTAACGCCTCTACTGGCCCAGAAATTGGCAAACTTTCTAACAGCGCAGAAAATACTGTTCCCTCAAGGTTTTTTCCTATGCCCACAACGCTGGCATCAGCCACTAGTAATGCCGGCTCGACTGCTAAACGTGATGAGTGGTCGTAAGCTATAACTTTCGGATCTGAGTCTTTTAAAATAAAGGTGACCTCTTCGGTAGTGGCTCGCCAATTGAATGGTGTAAAAACTGCAGCCAACATTTGGCAGGCCCAATATAGTGTAGCCATTTCGTAACTGTTAACCGTGAAGCAAACCAAGTGGTCACCTTTTCCCAGGCCCAAATCGGATAAACCTCCCGCCACCCTTCTGATGTCATTTTGCCAACCAACAAAATTCTGCCGTAAATCGCCGTCTACAAAAGCCAGTGCATTAGGTTGGCGTGCAACTGCTGCATCAAAGGCATTTCCAAGATCCATAAAACTAAAATCCAATTAAATAAATTTCTTTAAATGGAACTTGTGACCTTTGTAAAACGGTCAAGCATGCCGTCAAGCATTTCATCAAGTTCATCATCCACAATCTTGCCATCTACCATTGCCTGGTTAGCCTGAGCGAGGGAGAAGCTATCCCCTGACAACCACATTCCCATAAACGACAAAGCAGGCCTTAATGCTATTAGACCCCGGGCTCCCCCAACGAGACCCGGTGCTGCAGAGGCCAAAAAACAAGTCTTACCAGCTGTTGGAAAAGGTCTAATACGCGACAACCAATCTATGGCATTTTTTAAAGGTCCTGGAACCCCATAATTATATTCGGGCGATACAATCACTACGCCATCAGAAGCCCCAATACGGTTAGCCAATTGTTGTGTGCCCGCTGGTACTCCGTCGGTAGCTTGTAAATCCCCATCAAAGAGGGGCATTTCGAATTCACGAAATTTTGCTAAATCTACCTCAACCCCAATTTTTTGGAGCTTAGACGATATTATTTCCGCTAGTTTATAATTCAGAGATTCTTTTCTGAGAGAGCCGGCAAAGACAAGAATTCGCATACAATAATCCTCCTATCCTACTGATCTATAATAACCGTGGGCCGGAACCATAATAGGCGAACCTTGCACCGTCTACATTGCTCTATATTCTACTAATTCACAAATAATCAAATTGAATGCAATTATGAATGATTTAAACATCAAGCAAATTTCCTCTGAGGCCGATATGGAATGTGCCTTCAAAATTCGTCGACTTGTATTTTGCGATGAACAAAAAGTTGATGAGAAAGAGGAATTTGATGGTCTGGACAATCAATGCCGACAATATTTAGTAGAACGTGCGGGAAATGCGATAGCTACTGCTCGTATCCGGAAAAAGGGCCATAAATTACTCAAAATTGAGCGTGTCGCGGTCCTCAAAGAAAATCGTGGGAAAGGTATAGGACAGAAACTAATGAAATGGGTCATTAGAGATATTAAGTTGGACGCGGGTGAAACATTAGCACTTCATTCACAATGCCATGCCCAATCTTTCTATGAAGGTTTAGGGTTTAAAAAGATTGGAAATACGTTTGATGAAGCGGGTATTCCTCATGTTTATATGGAATTTCATCCCCCACTTTAATAGAAAATGTATTTCTTCCAACAATCTTATCGGGATACGAAATAGAATGCGTACAGTAAAACAATACGTTGCTCCAAAAAATACGGGATGGGCAACCGAGATACAGGCGGGCCAAGTATTAAGGTTAACAGCCCAGACAATAATAGATTTTGTCGCCTTTGATCTGTATGACTTCAGTGAGGCTTTCGACCAAGCCCCTACCAAGGAGGCAAGTAATTGCATGTACCTCAAGCGAGGGCAAACATTATTATCACGCAAAAACACGCCGCTCATGACACTCATCAAAGATGAGTTCGAGGGTATTGGAACTCATGACCTCCAATTTGGGATGTGTGGCCGAGCAAGACATAAGCGAGCCGCCGAGGAAGGGCGGCTTGGCGAATACCTTCATGGCAACAATATGGATTTACCCGATCATGGTTGTGCGGAAAATCTTACCGGGGCCTTGGAACCTTGGGGTATCCCCTATGAGAATATCCCGAGCCCGGTTAATTTTTTTCAAAACATGAAATTTAATCAAAATTCCGGATGTATGGAACGTACACAAATACGTCCAAAGAGACCTGTAAATTTAGAGTTGTTGGCTGAACGTGATTTACTCGTAGGATTTAGCGCCTGTCCGGATATGGCATCTAAAACTAGAGGGCTTGATGTTACAGCCACTGTGGTAGAAATTACATAGAATATGAAAGTTAGAGATAAAGCTCATGAACGTTATCAATGAAGCCGCCGTCAGCCCTCAAAAAGGGTGGATGGGTAATGTTGACCAGGGCCAGATATTAAGGATCAGCGGCCGGAGCGTAATAGACTTCAATGCATTCAAACGTGAGGATATACGGGAATACTTTGATACGGCTCGAACAAGGATATACAATCTCAACATGTATCCAACCGCGGGACACCGTCTGTTTAGCAAACAAAATAATCCCATGATGCAGATAATAGAAGACGGCTTTTCTGGTGTGGGACTGCATGATTTACAATCCGGACATGGCTGCGCGGAGGGTATGCTATCCGTCCTTGCTCCTCTTGAAATAACTTATGAAGACTTGCCTGATCCTCTAGGTTTTTTTCGTAACCTAGACATTACCAGGGAGGGTCGTATTCGACCAAAACCCAAAGGCCCATTAACGGACGTGTCCATCGACCTAAAAGCTGAGATAGACTTGGTGTGTGCAATTATGAACTGCCCAGCCGCCGAGACATCTGCTTCAGGTGCAGATGCTTTTATCACGATTTTACAGCCCTGACTGGTCGACAAGGAGAAAAAAATGAAGGTAATTAGTGACGAATTTGTCCCGGCAAATACCGGCTGGGGTGCTCCCATGAAAAAGGGGCAGGTACTGCGCCTAACTGCCAAATCCATAATAGATTTCGCTTGCATAAATTTGAACAATCTTAACGAAAGGTTCGACCAGGCGCGTACCAAGGTTTATAATATGAAACTCTGGATCACTACTGGCGACGTCCTTTACAGTAAACTTAACAACCCAATGATGACCATCGTTGAAGACCAGTTTGCCGGCTTAGGCTATCACGATTTACAATACGGGATGTGCTCAGGCCCTAGATATGCCCGTGCCAAGGAAGAAGGGCGACTGAACCAGTATCATCATGGTGATAATATTCCAATACCAGACCACGGGTGTTGGGAAAATTTGACTGATGGTTTTCGTAAATGGAATGTACCCCCTGAACTCATTCCCAGCCCACTAAATATTTTTCAACACGTAGACATAGATACATCAACCGGCCAAATCCAACACACACCAACACGACCCGAAGAACCGATATACGTAGATTTTCGTGCCGAAATGGATTTAGCAGTTGCCGCAAGCGCCTGCCCGGATCTTGCCGCACCCGAATTCGGGCAACCTATTCAGGCAATGATTTACGAGGGCGGGGTATAAAATTCGTCAATACGACGGACAAATGCCTCGAAAGTGGTAGGCGGACGCCCCAATATCCATCCAAGTGGCTTGTCGCTACCTACCAAGCCGTGTTCGTCATAATAGGGAAACATCTTAGCCATTATTGATAACGTAAATTCATTCAAACCAATGGCTTTACCATGCTCCAGAAAATTGGGGAGGGATTCTTTCTCAGCAATGATGTTTCTACCCAGGACAGATGTCAGAATTTTTGATTTTTCAAGAAGGGTGATCGATGGGCCAGCCAACTCAAATATCCCATTCTTATATTCATTATTACCGAGGACCTTAGTTGCAGCTTCAGCTACATCATCGAGATCTACCAAGCTCATTGGCGCGTCGATATCGTAGGCCATTCGATGGGTTCCGCTTTCCAGCATCTTACCCCATAAAGGTATCATATTTTGCATGTACGAACCCACCTGAAGAATGGTAAAGGGGACCTTTGAATTTAGGATCGATTGCTCAACAAAGTGGCGTTCCCAGTGGTGTGGGAGAGCCTCAATCTGCGTGTGTAGAACAGAATGGAAAACCAGGTGGGAAACGTTATTAGACTGACATGCTGCGATGACATTGTCACCATTTAGACGCTCATTGGGGTCCATATTTGGCGCTATATAATATACTGCGCTCACTCCCTCTATGGCACGCAAAACGTCTTCCTTTATCGCAAGATCACCAATAAAAACCTCCGTCGCACCCATCTCTTTTGCAATTTCTTTAGAGCTCTCCTGACGAGCCATAGCCCTGACCGGCCTACCGGCTGACACGAGAGCTTTAATGATTGCTTTACCTGTTTTTCCAGTCGCACATGTTACGAGAATCATCACACTGTCCTATTTATTTTGTAGTTATTAATAAAAAATCTAGTCTTCGTTAGGGGATTCTGATTCTTTAAAGTCAAGAGAAACAGAATTCATACAATAACGCTGATGAGTTGGGGCAGGACCATCCGGAAATACATGTCCGAGGTGAGCATCACATTTAGAACATTTAACCTCTGTTCGTTTCATGAACATGGACCAATCATCATGTAAGTCAACCGCATCCTCGGATAAAGGGTCATAAAAACTAGGCCAACCTGTTCCTGAATTGAATTTTGTTTTAGAGTCAAATAACGGGTTCCCACAGCACGAGCAAACAAAAATTCCGATACCTTTAAATTCATTATACTTACCGGTAAACGGAGCTTCCGTGCCTCCCTGGCGACATACGTGAAACTGCTCTGGTGTTAGTTCTTTACGCCATTCATTTTCAGATTTTTCGAATTCTTTTTCCATTCAACACTCCGTTTCTATATGACTTATGTTACCCAATTTTTCGAAAAAATAGTAACAGCCTTCAATCTTCGCCACGAATTCGGTCCCGCGTCCTTTTGAGAATGCTGTGGCGCCTCTTTTTATCGAGACGTCGTTCTTTTACAGCCTTTCCAATCTTGGTAGGACGCCTGAACTTAGGCTTGTATGATGCTTTAAGCAGTATTGCGCATAGCCGCGCGAGTGCATCCTCTCTGTTACGTTCTTGCGACCTAAAGCGCTGAGCTGTAATAACAATAACTCCTGCCGTTGTCATACGTGACCCCGTGAGCTGCTTAAGTTTGTTAAACATATGACGATCAATAGCCAAACAATTCTTTGCATCGAAACGTAACTGCGCGGCCGTCGAAACTTTATTAACATTTTGTCCGCCTGGCCCAGACGCGCGTATATAGGAAAAGCTAAGTTCCTCATATGGAATGGTTAACGAACCAACCGTTATATTCCTAGCCACCATAAAAGCCCGTAACACAAATTTTATCACTCCCATACACTAGCGCACTTCCTTGGAGCCACCTATAACTAACCATGAAATTTTTCCAAGTATTATGTGAGTGGTTTGATACCCTTCCCGGCGTAATACGGGCTGGGTTTTGGATTACCTGTGCCGGGACGTGTTTTACGGGGATGATGACAATTGCCCGGACACTGTCTCCAGAATTATCCATTCTTGTCGTGGTTTTCTTTCGCGCGACATTTGGTTTAATGTTTTTACTACCGACTGCATTTTCTAATGGGTGTGTCCGATTACGGACAAAGAAAATTCCTTTATTCGCGGTCAGGGGAATTTCAGCCTACCTCAGCGTCACATTTTTCTTTCTTGCAGCAACTTACATTCCGCTCGGAGACATTGCTGCTATTGGATTTACGCGCCCAGTCTTTGCCTGTATTGCCGCTATTTTAATATTAGGAGAACTGGCGCGAACGCGGCGCTGGGTTGCCATAGGAATTGGGATTATTGGAGCGCTGATTGTTGTTCGACCTGGATTTCAAGAAATCAACCCCGGTATCATATACGGCTTTGCCGCCGTAATGTTAAGCGTATGCAATTCAATAATGATAAAATATCTATCGCGGACAGAGCATCCCGACACAATAGCTATTTATCAGGCGGTCTTTGTCGCACCTTACGCTCTTGTGGTTGCTTTGTTCGTCTGGAAAACGCCTTCGCTTGAACAATTTTGCTGGCTTATACTTATTGGTGCCTTCGGCGCCCTTACCCAACGCGCGTTAGCCCGTTCATTCCATGCGGCTGATGCTACTGTGGTTATCACACTTGACTTTTTACGCTTACCAATCGCCGCCCTAATAGGCCTTGTAATATTTGATGAGTGGCCAATTATATGGGTTTGGATTGGAAGCGTGATAATTGTTGCCTCATCTTTCCTTCTCAGCAAAAAAGAAGCACAAGACAAAGAGGTAAATAAACAGAGCGTTGGCCCTAGTTAAGGAGATTAGGTGCGTTTCTTATAATTGCTATCAACGTATTGATTTATGATTTTCTGAAATTTTTCAGCTATCGCTGGCCCATGAAGGGTCATTTCCTTCTTCCCATCTATAAATACAGGTGCTGATGGCTCCTCACCCGTACCCGGCAAACTGATCCCTATGTTGGCGTGCTTACTTTCCCCTGGACCATTAACAATGCAACCCATCACCGCCACGGACATATCTTCAACACCGGAATAAGTTTGTCCCCACCTAGGCATCTGTTCGCGGATATAGGTTTGAATTTTCATTGCAAGGTCTTGGAAAACTGTGCTTGTTGTTCTACCGCAACCCGGGCAAGCCGTAACCAGAGGTGTAAAAGAGCGCAAACCCATAGTCTGCAGCATCTCCTGGGCTACTACCACCTCTCGTGTCCGGTCACCGCCGGGCGTCGGCGTCAAAGAAACACGAATTGTATCTCCTATTCCTTGCTGCAAAAGGACAGCCATTCCAGCCGTGGATGCCACTATACCTTTCGAGCCCATTCCAGCTTCGGTGAGACCCAGATGTAGAGCATAATCACAGCGTTTGGCAAGGTCTCCATATACCTTTATTAAATCCTGTACCTCGGATACTTTACAAGAGATGATAATCTTTTCCGGACCCATCCCTATTTCATGGGCGCGTTCCGCTGAGAGTAACGCCGACTGGATCATCGCCTCGCGGGTAATTTCGGAAGCCGTTAAGGGTATTGCCGAGTTTGCATTCTCGTCCATTAAATGGGTCAATAGATCCTGGTCCAGACTTCCCCAGTTGACGCCGATCCTCACAGGACGGTCGAATTTTAGTGCTACCTCTATCATTGTAGAAAATTGAATGTCACGTTTTTCCCGGAAACCCACGTTACCGGGGTTGATTCGATATTTTGACAAAGCTTCCGCACATTCCGGGTATTTGGTAAGCAATCGATGCCCGATATAGTGAAAATCGCCAACCAGCGGCACCTCGACGCCCTTTTTATATAACATCTCACGGATCCGAGGCACAGCAGCCGCAGCTTCTTCACGATCCACGGTAATCCTTACTATTTCTGAACCTGCCCGCGCGAGCTGGAGAATTTGCTCTGTTGTAGACTCGATATCGGCTGTGTCCGTATTCGTCATTGATTGAACGACGATTGGAGCTTTCCCGCCAATGGTAACGGTCCCAACATTTACCGGAACACTCTCTCGGCGCAATATTTTATCCACGGCCTTTGTCATAGTTAATTACGTTGAATTTAATTATAGGCAGCAATTGTTTTAACATTATTACAATTGCAAATGTTCTTTTATACCAAGAATTGAATATTTAAATGGCACATGATCACTCTGCCCCAGCATGCACCATTTTCTGAGATTCCAAGTCTACAAGATCAGCGGCAGCGGATGTATCCACGAGCATTCCCCAACTTTTTATCCATTCATACGAGCGATTAAGTTCATCTGCGGGTATTGGCCCCGGTTCCTGAACGATTAGACGACTTGGGTTTAAATCTTTAACTGTCAACACGCGCGCAATTTCTGGATCGCGATCTATATAATAATCGAGAAAATAGTGCATATACCGGCTTTTATCTGAATTTATACGCCTAACTGCTTCAGTTACAGCACGATTGAATGCGGCGTAGGTATCAACGCCAACATTTTCTGAAACAACCTCCGTGCCATGAAATGACGCTGACGCAAGAACCCGGCAGCCCTGTTTCTCAGCCAGTGAAATATATGGCTCAGTCAGGCAAGCGCCATCATATTCACCGCGCAATAAACCGTCATATTGTCGGCGGGAGCCATTCGGCGTTTTACAGGTTTTAATTTCATCCCTTGGCAGGAAGCCCTCAAGCATTAATAGAGTTAAAAAATGAGTACCAAAGTAATATGGAAGGCCAACCACGCGTCCCGCCATCTGCTGTGGTGTGTAGGCTTCCGAGTTTGGCGGGACGACTAACGCCCCAAAGGCGACGATTGCCCTTCTCCCCACCTGACGCCCGCCCGCACCTGTGTCCTGAACACGACAATAATTACCCCATTCACAGGCGTTATACATGTCTGCTTTACCCTGTTCAAAAAGTTTGCCGTGGCTGGCAAAAGGATCCAACCCAACCGGGCTGTTAACTTCTTTCTCTGTCCCAGTCTTTGGTCCGGCATCACGGTCAGCCCAAACAATTTCAAGACCCTGTGTCTCGAAAAGCCCTTCATCGTAGGCAACAAGCTCTGGCAGGCCTTGAAAAGGTGCCGTTGTCTCTAGGGTCAACTTTTCCATCGGATTACCCCAAATTAAATTTCGAAGTTATTCAGCAGCAGCATGCGCGCCCTGTTGGACTTCCATATTTATTAACTCGACTGCTTCGTCTGTGTCTGACAACATGCCCCAACTCTTGATCCATTCGGCTGTACGATCAGCTTCTTCTTGTGGGATTGGAGCGGGATCAACCACGACCACCCGGGACTCCATGAGATCGCCCACGCTCATCCCCTCAATTCGAGGGTCTTTATCCTTATAATAATCAATAAAGTAATGCATGTAGGCCGAACGATCAGCGTTAATACGCCTGACCGCCTCTTTTACAGCCCGGTTAAACTTAGCATAGGTTTCTGTATTAACCTTATCGGATGCGACTTCTGTCCCATGCAGGAATGAAGATGTTACGAGCCGGCATCCTTCCTTTTCCGCAAGGGAAGCGTAAGGCTCAGTCAAGCATGTTGCCTCGTAATCCCCTGCCAATAACGCATCGTAACGATAACGGGAGCCATTCGGGGCACGCACGAGTTTAATGTGCTCGCGTTTCATGAATCCCTCAAGCATATGCAGGATGAGATAATGCGTTCCAAAGTAAAACGGAGCTCCGATATCCTTATCTATTAGTTGTTGCGCCGTATAAACTTCTGAGTCAGGACGGACATAAAGACCAGCAAAACAGACAATGGCCCGGCGCCCAAGTTGACGTCCACCCTGGTTTGTATCTTGAACCCTGCAGTAATTTCCCCACTCGCAGGCGTTATACATATCCGCCTTACCTTCTTCGAATAATTTACCGTGGCTTGCAAATGGGTTAACGCCATCGGGGCTTGTCACATCCTTCTGAACTGACTTGTCTACGCCCTTCTCTCGGTCTGCCCATTCGATCTTTATGCCTTCTTTCTCAAACAAACCCTCACGATCTGCAACGAGTTCAGCCAACCCCTGAAACGGAGCTGTCGTCTCCAAAACCAACTTCTTCATCACGATCTCCCAAGAAAGTTAGAATAAATTATACCGACGGAAATAAGATCATTGAACCCTCATTCCCGTCGGGAAAAATTTTAAATTTACTCAGCCGCAGCGTGTGCCCCTTGCTGAACATCCATATTCACGAGGTCCAAGTGATCCTCCGTTTCCGTAAGCATACCCCAACTCTTAATCCACTCGGCGGTACGAGCGAGCTCGGCGTCTGGAATTGGTGCAGGATCAACGACTACAATCCGGCTGGCTCGTAAGTCATCTGCTGTCAAGGTACCAATTTCAGGGTCTTTGTCCTTATGACAATCGATAAAGTACTGGAGATATTTTTCTTTATTAGCATTTATGCGTTTCACCGCCTCCTTCACCGCCCGATTAAATTTGAGGTATGTCTCTGCATCAACCTTATCGGATGCTACCTCGGTGCCGTGATAAAATGCTGTCGCGACAACACGGCAGCCATTTTTTTCTGCAAGAGACAGGTAAGGTTCCGTGAGGGTGGTGGCCTCAAGCTGGCCAGACATCATCGCGTCATAGCGCATGCGTGAACCATTTGGCGCACTGCAAACATTAATTTCATCACGAGGTAAGAAGCCTTCTAGTATATGGAGAGCTAAATAATGAGTCCCAAAATAGAATGGAACACCAACTAGTTTGCCCGCTAATTGTTGTGGCGTATAAACCTCGGACTCAGGTCGTACAACCAGACCAGCAAATGTTACAATGGCACGACGGCCGACCTGACGACCTGCTTGCACCTTTGTATCCTGCACTCGGCAGTAGTTACCCCATTCACATGCGTTGTACATGTCAGCCTTACCCTGCTCAAACAATTTGCCATGACTGGAATGAGGGTCGAGTTCATCGGGACTCTTAATATCTGTTCGAACCTCTTTTTTGACGCCGGCATCTCGATCCACCCACTCTATATGGATGCCTTCCTTCTCAAAGAGGCCTTCTTTATCAGCTACGAGCTCGGCAAGCCCCTGAAATGGTGCGGTATTTTCTAATTTCAATGTAATCATCTTAACTCCCCTAAAATAGTTCGGTTTTCACCTAAAAAGGTCTACTGCTGAAATGTAATGTTTATATTATGCCGCATTTAAACAATAATAGATAATTGTATTATCTTCACATTTTATAAACAAATGTTATAGTTGGAATATGAGAATAAACTTGAGGCAGATTGAGGCGTTTCGTGCGGCTATGGAATTCGGTTCAGCAACTGCTGCTGGCGAAGTGTTGCATATCACCCAGCCAGCTGTCAGTCGGCTTTTGGCTGACCTGGAGAGTAATGTAGGTTTTCAACTGTTCGAACGACGCGCACGCGGACTGGTCCCCACTCAGGATGCACATTCTCTTTATGACGAGGTTCGGCGTTCATTTATTGGTCTAGACCGAATAGGACAAGTAGCAACTGGTATCCGTGAAAAGGCAACGGGTACAGTGAGAGTTATCGCTCTCTCGAAATATGCTGATGGGTTTGTTGCCAGTATAATTGGACAATTCATTAGTGATAATCCGGGTATCATGGTAGAGCTTGAAAGTTCTGGTACGGCCGGTGTCGTGGAAGGCATCAGCTCTCAATCTTATGATGTTGGAATTGCATCGGCGACCGTTTCTGACAATCTCATTCAAGCTGAGCCTTTATTTGAAACCACTGTGATGCTGGCAATGGGGATAAGTGACCCTCTCGCCAATCAGGAAGTCGTTAGCCTGCGCGCTCTTGATGGCCGCCGTATGGTGGTGCTCCCGGAAGACAGTGAATACGGGTCTGTGATTTGGAGGGCTCTAAGAAAAGAAAAAGTAAACCCTATCGTAGTCGGTGAAGCGAGAACTCATGCTTCTTTATGCAAAATGGTAGAAGCGGGAGCCGGCATTACTCTGGTTGACCGCACGACGGCTTCGGATTTTTCTTCGGATAATATAGTCTTTCGCGCTACCTACCCGGCAGTAACTCGAAAGGTCGCAACAATTATAAATACCCGCGTCGCACAGTCCATTGCGACTAAATCTTTCCTTAGTACATTGCGAGATAACGTTCGCAATACCTAAAAAAATCGGGCTAACCTGGAAGGAAGTAGCCACCCTTTACGGCGTCGTGCCATATTTGTGCGACGGAGGGTGCTATCCCAACAGGTAAATCTGCCTCGGGCGTCCAATAAGAATGGACACCTGCCTGAAAATGCACTAGGGCCGTTTTAGGAGCGGGATCCATTTCAGCATACATAGGCATGACCAAAGTCTTGTAACTTTCAAGACCATGATCCCGGCTGTCCTTGGCAATACAGAATAAGACAGGGGGCACAGGCCTTACCCTGTCTCCTGTCAGTTCGCGCCCATAGCCAAGAAACTGCTTTACTAAGGCCTCGGTACCAGTTGCGTCCAGCCCCATACGCTCAGCAGAGACTCGGGCGCCCTCTTCAAGGGACTGCTTAATGTTGGTGCTCACTGTATACTCACACTTAAACTGTGGCTGCATTTTTGCTGATTCCCAGCGGTCCATTACTTCTTCAATGACCAGCGGCAATCGCATCAGCGCAACGGGTCCATCTTGTCCCAATTTCTCTGGCCCAACATAACGAGCCTTATCGCGCCAGGTACGAATATAAAGCTCGTAAAATGGATCGGTTCTCCGAGTTTCCGTGACAACTCTCTCAAAATCCCCTATCGCCCCCAGCGATCCAATCTTCGCTAGTTTGGCCTCATTTATATACCCAAAGGCCGAATTTTCTATGGCCATAACACCAGCGACATTGGGCACGCGTTGCGAGAGCATGAAAACAAACGGACCACCCGTCGAGTGGCCGTGAACATAAATTGAATACTCGTCTTCCGGCATGTTACGGGACATCGCCTCAATACCACCCCGTTCGAATGCTGCGGGCCAGCCAGCCATTCTATACCAGAACGTTGAACCAGGCTGCGCATGCAATACTGTGCGTGTGCCGTAACGTTCCCGGTGGGATGTGTCTTTAACAACCTTGTACTGGTCCGATGTAATGTGCTCACCAGCCAGCCACTGTGGTGTGCGGATGGTACCATCAGAGTTAATCGTGTCACCCGGCCAGTGGCGGGAGGGATCATCTAGGTATAGGCGCCCGGGATAGGTCATTGTGGTTACCTTAAAACCAAATTTTCCGCAAAGAACTTTGGCTACGGGCGCCATGGTTTTAAAGTCTCCGTCACCACCCGACAAAAGGTAGACTCCTACCTTTTTACCATCTGCGCCAACAGCAATTTGAGATGGGTCGGTGGGTTCATAAATTTGGGCACCTATATCCCATTCAAGCCCTACTGCTTCTATTCGAAATAAATCTTCATGTTCCGAGTAAGAAATGTCCGGTTGACTAAGTATATTTTCCGATTCTCTTATGCATTGCTCCCGTTGGATTTCTTCAGGCGCCTCCCATTTTTCGCTGCTAGTCAACTCCTCCTCCATTTTCCAAGTTAAAACCCAAATTTAGTAAAACCGCCATCAACAATAATCTCTTGCCCACTTATCATATTACCGCCGGACCCTGCTAGAAACTCCACACAACGAATAATATCTTGAAAGGAAACGGGCCTACCAAACGGAGTTTCACCACCCCCATCCTCTGCAGCAGTACCCAATCCGACATCTGCAGCAACTAAATTAACCCGGATATTATCTGGAGAAAGTTCTTGTGCCCAACTGCGCGTTAGCGAATATAGTGCGCCTTTTGCCGCTGTATAATGGGCGCCCTTTAACATTCCACGGACAGGGGCGGAGGATGAGATATTGATTATTTTACCCCCACCTAGAATTCTCATTACGGGTTGAACCGCTTGAACAGCGAAAAAAGCTGTCCGTATAATTGCTGATACCATAGCAGAAAACTCTCTTTCGTTAATCTGCTCAAAAGACAAACGTTCAAATTCTGGTTCAGAATTATTAATAAGCAGCCCTATAGGGCCGGCTGCTGCAATTGCTTCCCGAATACTTTCAGTATTGCCATTAGATGGATGGGTGGCAACCTTACACCCCTCCTTCTCAAAAAATGAAACCAGTGCTTTACCGAGAGGTCCTGCGCCATCCGTAATAAAGACCCCACTCATAACACTTCTGCTTTTCGCGGTTGTTGCATGTTAAGGACTCTCCCAGTAACGATTGCGGCCTCTTCTGCCAGAAAAAACATCACCCCAGAGGTAATCTCTTCTGGGGTCGGCAATCGTTCAGATACTAGTTGATTTGCCCGAACCGCAAGTCCACTTTCACCCAATCTCCCTCTGGTCATGCCACTAGGTGTCACTCCAGGCGCCACAGCATTTACAGTTATACCAAACGGTGCAAATTCAGAGGCAAGAGCTCGTGTCAGCCCAACAATGGCACCCTTAGCACCGTTATAATGGGAGCCGGAAATGGCTCCAGAATGCGCACGACCCGAAATTGTATTGACAATCCGACCTCGTCCAGCCGCTTTCATGCCTGAAATAACGGCCTGAATAGCGAAAAAAGCTCCTTTTAGGTGGATATCAAACATCTGATCAAAGAAGTCTTCATCGATATCTCCTATCAAAGCGTTATTGCCTGTTATGCCGGCGTTATTAATAAGAATTGAGATGACACCATGATCTAAAGCGAATTTTTCAACGCATGTTTTTACAGCATAAACGTCGGTGATATCACAAACCATTGGCGATGCCGTGCCACCATCCTGTCTAATCTTATCGGCGACCGCTTCAACAGCCTCTTCCTTAATATCATGAACTATTACGTGGGCTCCTTTAGAAGCAATCATGCGAGCATGGGTGCTACCTAAGGTTCCTCCGGCACCTGTAATCAATGCAATATGGCCCTTTAATTCTTGCATAACAGTTAAAGTCCAATTTGTTCTATTAAAGCCTTGGTGCAAGGTTCCGAGGGATACATCAGATCAGGCATTGAAGCGAAGTGATGTTTGCCAGAAAATTCTATTGATTGACAAGGCCAGCCGCGGGACAACCAGGCAATACGATATATATCCGATTGCCGTTTAAATTCGTCGGTTTCATTCTCCCCCCAGCCAATAATGATGGGACACGAAATTTTAGGCATGTGATGAATAGGGCTGTTTCTGAATGCAGATGCCTTATCTAGTCTTGCCCACTCATTTGCATTGGAAAGACGGACAGGCTCTAAATCAAATAACCCTGACAACACACATGCTCCCTTTATCAGATTATCTGGTAAGCCGTATTCCTCACGCCAACCATCAGCCAACATCATTCCTGAAAGGTGCCCACCAGCAGAGCGTCCTACAACATGAATGTTATTAGGGTCGCCATTAAAACTGTCCGCATTTTTGAATACCCAAGCCAGGCCGACCCGGCATTGCCTCACAATCTCGTCAATTGTTGCATCTGGAGCTAGAAGATAATTAACAGTCACGTAGGCACAGCCTGCCGGAACAAGGGATTCTGCGTAAAGGTCAACGTCTTTCTGACTGGATGAACGCCAATATCCCCCATGAATAAAGTAAACTATGGGAGATCCCGCTCGTTCTGCTGGAAATATGTTTATAACTTCAGCCCCAGTTGGCCCGTAGGATACGTCAACCTGACAATCCATTTCATCTCGCACCCGCGCACTATTTTCTGAAATAAACGTTCGGTATTTATCCCCATCCGGAGCTGTTCCACGTGCACTATACTGAGTATTGAGTTCCGATTGAGTGTACTGCCGGTAAACACATTTTGGCTTAAAATATTTGTGTTCAGTATTGAAAGAAACCATATTTTACCTCTAATCAGCCGTTTAAATTGAAAGATAACTGCTTTAAAAATACCGATCAAATCAGGAGTGATTTTCAATACCTATAAAATTGGGACACAAATATTTGAACAATGAACTTTTCGGAGAGACCTCTGAAATTCAAACTGGTTTCATTCTTTGCGCCGATAAACATCTTCATATCTGATTATATCGTCTTCCCCTAGATAAGTGCCGGTCTGGACTTCTATGACCGTTAACTCTTCTTCTGTGTTATTTGCTAATCTGTGTTTTTGTCCTGCCTTGATATAGACAGAGGAATTAACTTCCAAGGTAAAAATTTCTTCATCTCGCCAAATGGTGGCCGTACCACCAACAACTACCCAATGTTCTGATCGAAATTTATGGCTTTGAAGTGACAAGCACGCACCCGGATAAACATGCAACCTTTTAACTTGATAGGTTGGCAGGTCGACCAGACTCTCAAACCAACCCCAAGGCCTTTCGTCCCTAATATGCTTCCTAGCTTGATACACGCCTGATTTTTCTAAATCCGCAACGACTTTCTTAACCTCCTGCGTGTACTCAGCATTTGCAACGAGAACGGCATCCTCTGTAGCGATTGCGATAATATTATCTAAACCCAGGCCAGCCAGGTGAATTCTTTCCGAGGTCGACCATAGTGTTGTATTTGTACAATTTATGTTGGTGGCATTTTCTGTCGTGAGATTATTATTTTTATTATTGCCAACCACCTGAGAGACTGACTGCCAATCACCCAAATCATACCATTCCGATTTTAATTCGATGCAGGATAGGTTATCTGTTTTCTCCATGATCGCATAATCAATCGAATCTCCTCTGATATCATTCCATGATTTTGATTCAAAACGGAAAAACTCTAAATCGGGTTTGCCTTCCTGAACGGCGCGCCTGACAACCGAAGTCATTTCAGGTTGATGTTTTTCTGCGAGAGAAAGCATTACATCTGTTCGAAACAGGAAAATTCCGGCATTCCATAGAAAATTACCGCTATCTAACATTTCTTGGGCAATTTGAGCATTTGGCTTTTCAACAAAGTTTATTACCCCCCCCTCATTATCTCTTTCTATATACCCGTAGCCCGTCTCTGGACCAGTCGGTCGGACGCCGAAAGTAATAATCTCGCCAAGTACTGCCGCATTTTGTGCCTCCATTATATGTTCATGGAAGGATTCTGCGTCCGGTATATAGTGGTCAGAGGGAGCAACGAGCATCAGAGAACCAGGATCTGTCTCCTCTGATAGTTGAGCCGCAGCTATTATCGCCGGCGCGGTATTCTTACCACTAGGCTCCAGATACACTTTGGCGTCAGAATGAATTTCTTTAAGCTGTTTTGAAACCAAGAACCGGTAGTTTGATGATGTAATGACTTTTACCGAAGATAGGTCTTTCCCCGTCAAACGTATAACTGACTCCTGAAAAAGACTTCTCCTTCCCACTAAAGAAACAAATTGTTTTGGCATGCTTTCTCGGGAAACAGGCCAGAGACGTGTGCCAGCGCCACCTGCCAAAATTACGGGAAATATTCCAACCATTAGGAGAACTCCAAAATTACAGGAAACACTTTGCAAGGCTCAGTCTTGCAATCGCATTCTTTCATGGAAACAGCTTTATCTTAACGCCGCCTCCATATTTCCTCCGTCAACCGTCATGATATGTCCAGTTGTCCTTTCACTAAGGACTAACGACAGGAAGGCGTCGGCAACATGTTCGGCCTCAACTTCCTTTTTCAACAAGTTACCGGCTAAATAAGTAGCTTCATCCACCCCCCTGGCCTTTGCCCTTTGCCTGATCAGGTCATCATTAAGCATTCCAGACCTGATCCGATCAGCATTGACACCGTTTACTCGTATCCCATCCTCACCAAATTCTAATGCCAATTGGCGTACAAGAAAGAAAAGTGCAGCCTTCGGTAGACCGTAGGCTCCAAAGTTTTTACCCGGATTAACCGCCTGTTTGGAGACGTTAAAAAGTATCTGCCCTCCAAATGTTTGAATTTTAAAAACTTTGTGAACCTGCCGTGCCAGTCGGAAATGCGTAAAAAAATTAAGTTCAAAACTGTCACGCAACAATGTCTCCTCCATTTCGGCAATACCTGATTGGAGCGCAGTTCCGGCATTTGACACTAGAACATCAATTCCACCAAACTTTGACACCGCAAAATCTACAACCTCTTGCGGGGCGTTTTGCTCTGTCAGATCAGCAGTGAATGCTAAAACCCCCCGATCGAAGTCCTTTAAAGCGGTATCGAGAGCACTCCTGTTTTTATCAACAAGTATCACTTCCGCGCCCTTCAAACGAAATTTATGAGCAATACTTCTTCCAATTGTACCAGCACCCCCCGTGATGACAACTACACGGCCCAGTAAAACCGGTGGCTTGGATTTACCCAGCTTGGCTTGTTCAAGCGACCAATATTCCATATTGAAAAGGTCCTGCGCCTCTACAGGCTTGAAGCCTCCGGCATCAGCGCAATCGGCCATGACCCTAATATTTTGCTCTGCTAGATCAGTAATGATTTTTGCGCTCTTCGCGCTGGAACCCACGCCAATAAGCCCAATCCCCTGTGCCCAAATCAAATTCGGCAACGGGGAAAGCATTTTTTTTGAGTCTTTGCTCGAGGTGGAATAAAGCTCAAAATATTTCTGATAGTCTTTGATAAAGCCTTCTAACTTACTAATTAAAGTGCTTCTGCCATTACCAGAATCATTTTTATCAAGTAACAGGGGGTGTGCTTTAATCCGAATAACATGATCTGGAGTCGCCACCCCTGCAGTCGAAAGTTCGACAACATCATCCCGCTCGAGAAATTGGAGTACATCATCATCGTCAACAAGATGTAGAACTGGGGGGGAAGAATTGGAAGGAGAAACAGCAGAGAGAGACCCGCGTAAAGTTGATAAGAATGTTATAACTTTGTCTTTACAAATCCTGTCAACCTTAACACTTCGTCTTACTCGATGATTTTGTAGCCACTTCTCGACCATATTTGTGTGTTCGATAACCCTATCATAGGATTCTTTTGCGGTATTGCCCCAAGTAAAATGTCCATGTTTTGCAAGCAACAAACCCTCAACATGTGGATTTTCATCATGGATACGAGCTGCAGCCTTGGCTAAATCAAAGCCTGGCATAACATAAGGAACAACGGCCAATTTCTGACCAAAAATCTCGAATAGAACTCTTTCGTTATTCGGCAAGTTTGCTATCGTAAGAAATGGTGTCGAATGTGTATGATCAATAAATTTATGCGGTAAAAATGCATGGAGTAACGTCTCAATCGACGGATTAGGTGAAGTGGAGTCAACCAGATTGGCTCTCTGCACATTAACCATATCTTCGTCGGATAGACTTTCGAGTTCTCGTAACCTCAGTAAAGGCTCTAACATTACAGCAGGTAACCCCGGAGCCTCAATCGATCCAAGGTCCCACCCAGAGCCTTTCACGCACAAAACCTCAGTAGTCTCACCATGCAAATTTTTTGTTTTACTTTTACAGGAGGTATTACCCCCGCCATGCATTACTAGGTCAGCAACCTGACCAATTAACCTCGAAGTATATACCCGATAGGCTAAATCTTCTTCGATAGAGTTTTTTTTGGTCTTTTCAAGCATTCTTTTGACGTCTTCATCACGCCAGAGATTTTCAAAGAACATATCTCTATAGCCTTATTATATTTCTCAAAAGTTAATAAAATAGACAGAAACGGGGCCCAATTATTCTCCATCAAATTCACAAAGCGAATTTACCTCAATACCCATTTTTTTTATCCTTCCGGAGCCTTTTAAATTTGGCAAATTCACTAAGAACGAACAACCAACTACGTTAGCTTCTAGTCTTTTAATTAAATTTATCGTAGCAATAGCAGTCCCTCCAGTGGCAATCAGGTCATCGACAACCAATACTTTTGACCCAGAGGGTATCGCGTCAACATGTAACTCTAATGTTGCAGTCCCATACTCCAGTGCATACTCTTCCTCGAATGTTTTATAGGGAAGTTTTCCTTTTTTCCGGACGGGCACAAAACCGACACCCATATGATGGGCTAACGCACCCCCGATAATAAACCCACGCGCATCGATTCCAGCAATATATTCGATGTCCTTACCTTGCCAATTATTCTCAAACGATAAGATCATTGATTGAAATGCATTCGGATTGCTAAAAAGAGTCGTAACATCACGAAACAAAATTCCAGGCTCGGGAAAATCAGGAACGGTACGAATAAAATTAGTTAAATCCATAACTACTCCATGCGTAGATTCATATAATTTAAGTTAATAAGCGACCAGCAATTGGCTCCAACATCTTTTTTTCTTCAAGTGAAATTTTTGATCGATCCGTTATAATTGCATACTCTAGAGCACGGTCACATCCATGTTCACATTGTTCACGTTCTTCGACAATTTTTTCAGTCACCTTACTTATGAGGTTTTTTGCGGAGGAAGCATTTTGCGCCAACGTACTAATAATATCAGAGACCTCAACATTGTCGTGATCAGGATGCCAGCAATCAAAGTCTGTGACCATTGCAACGGACGCATAACAAATTTCAGCTTCTCTGGCGAGTTTAGCTTCAGGCATATTGGTCATACCGATGACATCACAACCCCATTTCTCTCGATATAATAGAGATTCAGCCTTGGTTGAAAATTGTGGGCCCTCCATGGTGATATAAGTACCGGTAGAGTGATATTTTAAGTTTAAACCTACCATCGCCTGCTTGCAAAGCCCAACAATCCTATTGCAAACGGGCTCAGCTAAACTTACATGTGCTACACACCCACGAGTAAAAAAGCTTTTTTCTCTTTTGAAAGTACGGTCAACAAATTGATCCACTAGTACAAAATCCCCTGGTTTTAAATCTTCTTTGAGGCTCCCGCATGCTGATAATGCAATAATGTCTGTTACTCCGAGCATTTTCAAAGCACAAATATTGGCAAGATAAGGAACATGACTCGGGCTATGGACATGCCCACGCCCGTGACGAGGAACAAAGGCAACAGACACGTCGTTCAAACTCCCTGTATAAATTTGGTCTGAAGGGTTACCGAAAGGGGTATTAATATTAATCCATTTCCCATCTTGAACCCCATCGATTTCATAAATTCCAGAACCACCAATTACCCCAAGTTTCATTTTAGACATCCGCCCCCCCTAACGCTGCACCCAAATAAAATTCTCAGTAAAATAATTCAATATTGACCATCGAATATGGTAATAGATTAGCCTGCTTTGACGACAAGACCTAATATATCGATTATAATTTCAGCATTAATTAATTCAGGCTAGGTAAATCATATTATGCTGGTAAACGGCAAAAACTTTCAATCTATTTGGAGGGATAAAACTTCAGGCGAAATCAGGGTCATTGATCAACGATGGCTCCCTCATAAATTTTCTATTGTCAGCTTAACCTCATCAACTAAAGCGATGATAGCAATCCGTGATATGTGGGTTCGTGGTGCACCGCTTATAGGGGTAACAGCATCCTATGGAATGGCTATCGCTATGGCGGAGGACGCGAGCGATGAAAATTTGATTTCAGCTGGTAAATTACTAAATTCTGCGCGTCCGACCGCCGTTAATTTAGGATGGGCAGTTACGAGAATGCAGGAGCGTTTAAAGAAAATTTCCCCGGTAACGCGTGCCGAAGCCGCCCTGGAACTAGCGGATTTCATGGCAGAAGAGGATATCGAGATAAATCGTCGTATTGGCAAACATGGCGCAAAAATAATTGACGATATTTTTCGTCAAAAATCAGATGGAAGTCCGGTGCGTATTCTAACTCATTGTAACGCGGGATGGCTCGCTACAGTTGACCGTGGGACTGCCACCGCACCAATGTACGAAGCATCCGAAAAAAATATACCAATTGAAGTTTGGGTGGATGAAACCCGCCCACGTAACCAAGGGGCCGCCCTTACGACCTGGGAGTTAATTCACAATCAAATTCCACACACACTGATAGTTGATAATGCTGGGGGCCACTTAATGCAACATGGCCTGGTCGATCTTTGTATTGTCGGCTCAGACCGAACCACCGGCACTGGAGATGTGTGTAATAAAATTGGTACTTACTTGAAAGCATTAGCTGCTAAAGATAACGGGGTGCCTTTTTACGTGGCCTTACCATCTTCGACGATCGACGATACAATATCTAATGGTTTGGATAGCATACCCATTGAATATCGGGATGAAGACGAGGTTACTCATATCCAAGGTCGCGATGAGAATGGGAAGCTAATCAGGGTTCAACTTTGTCCTGATGACATAAAAACGGCTAACCCCGCATTTGACGTTACACCAAGGCATTTAATAACCGGCCTAATAACTGAGGATGGTTGTAGAAATACTTCAAACGATTGAATAATGTTTAATATAATTTTAATTATTTAAACCTAGGAGTTAACTTTGAAAGCGGTAATTCTTGCTGGAGGCTTAGGTACTCGCCTAAGTGAAGAAACGGCCACAATGCCAAAGCCAATGGTAGAAATTGGTGGAAAACCGATAATCTGGCATATCATGAAAATACTAGCTAATTACGGCATAACTGACTTCATAGTATGCTGCGGCTACAAAGGATATATGATCAAAGAATATTTTGATAATTATCATCGTCACGTTGATGATTTCATGATTAATTTGGAAACCGCGGAGAAAAAAACTATCAAAAAGTCTGCGGAAAATTGGAATATAACACTTATTGATACAGGCGCAGAAACACAAACAGGCGGTCGTATCCTGCGCATAAAGGAACATATTAATGACACCTTCCTAATGACCTATGGCGACGGGGTTAGCGATGTGGATATCAAAGCATTAATATCTTTTCATCAAAATCATGGGCGAAAAGCTACTGTCACGGCTGTACAACCTCCCGGACGTTTTGGCGCACTAAAAATCGAAGGAAGTATGGTCCAAAACTTTTTAGAAAAACCAGCTGGTGATAGTAGTTGGATTAATGGCGGGTTTTTCATTCTTGAGCCAGAGACTATAGACCTCATATCTGGTGATGATACGGTTTGGGAGGATTTTCCTTTAAGGTCTCTAGCAAAAAATTCTGAACTAGGCGCCTATAAACATGAGGGCTTTTGGCGGCCAATGGATACACTTCGAGACAAAAATGTTTTGGAAGATTTATGGGGGAAAAACGAAGCCCCTTGGCGAACATGGGATACGTAATTTTTAGTTATTTTTTATTAATTCTCTTAAATAACTACTATATTCAGTTAAAGACTCTTTGAGCGTCATCGAGTGGATGACACCCAATTTAGACTTTGCCTTTTTTATATCCGGAACGTAATAGTGATTTAGTGGATTACCGGAAGAAAAATTACTATGCCCCCTGATTTGAATTTTGATATTAGGGTTAACAACATCACGAACCAAAGCTGCCAAAGCTGCAATCGAAACCTTTTCTTCTGAACCGACATTGAAATCATCCCCTGGTTCTCCGATTTCAAGTATTGCTAACATCCAATAAGTGGCATCTCCTAGATGCATAAAAGATCTAATTGGAGTTCCGTCACCGTTTATTATAATATCTTCCCCAGAGACAGCATTGGATACAAAATTACCAACAGCATAATGCAAGTCCGTCGGCAGACCTGGACCAATAAAACTAAAACATCGAGCAATTCCAACATTTACCGCATCATCACGTCCATAATCTGCCACCAAAAATTCAGCAACACGCTTTCCTAATCCAAAACCAATCTGTTCCACTGCCGAAAGAGGTGCAAAACGGTTCAATTCTGTAATTGGCTCCTGTTGGTCAGGTGAAAATCCACCATAAACTGCTCCTGAACTTACAAATAAGCATCGCCCTTTGATTTTTTTTTCTGCGAAATCCAAAATATGTTTCGTGCCAAAATAAAGTTGCTCTAACTTTTCACGGTCAGTCATCCCGTTAAAGGTATCACGAGCTGATGGCGCAGCCAGATGAATAAGGTGATCAAATTTAGAATTAGGAAAAGAAAACTCTCTTAGGTCACCGACAAGAGAACTTGAATAGTTACGTATCGGCAAAATGTCTCGCCTAACTAAAGCCGTAACCCGCGGCTCTGCAAACTTTCGTGCGTGACACCAGTCCATGAAGGATAGTAACCATCTACCAAATAAACCTGTAGCACCCGTGATAAAATAATGTTTATCTCCTATGGTCTCTGAAAACTCTCTCAGCCCATCGTGCCGATCAAAAAATGACCAGGCATATCTTTCGAATAATTCAGGTTCAGAATTGTACATTACAATTTGTTTAACATTAAAAATATTGCCGTAAAGCAGATTGATTAGGTATCAAATTCTCCGGACATTTTTCAAACCAATGCCAACCACCGTGAAAAGGATCTGAAACTACCTGCAATTTTAAGTCCGGAGGTTCATTTAATTTTACAGAAAATACAAATGAAACAAAATGTCCTCTGACATCTCTTGTTGTATTGAACATTTCATGAAAGCCGATTGGTCCTTTTACATGAAGTAATTTTCGATTAAATTCTGTGATGGCCACTTTGTGGACCCTATCTATCATTTTTTCTTTAAAGCGGATCACACCACCCGGCACATGCCAACCCGGGCCGTAATATTCGTCATCGCGCCAGGTAAGTAAGGTTGAGGTATCATCGGCCGACTTTATTATCAGGTCCACGTTAACCGATGGGGTCAACTGAGAAATTGCCAAGAATAAATCCTTACCAATGCCATTGCGTGCTTCAATTTTGTCGAACCAACGACGAACAAGACCTACATCCAATTCATTTTCACTCAATCACTACCGTCCCTTTATTCAAAAATCCTAACTTAATTGATGGATCATAATTTTTCTTGATAGTTTTTGAAATTTCGGGGTTAAAGCCAGCTGCGGCAAGTAGAACTCGTTTTATATTGCCCTCCAGAAGAATATCAGGTTCTACAATTCGTAGGCCACTCGCGGGAGAATATGTCGATTGTTTATCCGGAGACGAGTCAATAATACATGATATAAACTTTGTCAGATCAAGATTTGATATTGTTGCCAAGCTTTGGTGTCCAGCACTCCAGATCGCATTGTGAGATTTTGGCGAATTTTTATAAAAATCTTCTATTTCAATGCGCAAAGAGGAACGAACTTCCTCATAGGGACTCCACGCTCTATGTTCCCGTTTTCTTGCTAATGCAGTTAAAATATACTTGTCCCAAATTGTATCCATTAACAAAAGCTCAAATCCCGCCATAGATAAAAGCACCTGAAATGTCTCTGCCGTGAAATAGGACCGGTGATCAGGAATAAATTCGTTGAATAAACCGAATTTAGAAATCATATCAAAGTTTGGAACTTCTAATATTGCATGCCCACCAGGCTTCAAATGCATTCCCAATAATCTTAGAGACGCCAATGGGTCAGGCAAATGTTCTATGAAATTAAATGAAGTAACAAGATCAAATAATTTTTGTCCGAGTTCAAACGTTAAGGGTGTCTCAGTTAAGAACCCGTCATATACTGAATGGCCTGCAGCACGTGCTCTCTTTGAAAGTTGCGTTGAACCCTCTATTCCGGATGTCTCAACACCAATTGATTTAAAAATATCTAGATATTCCCCACCACCCGCACCAAGTTCAAAAACGCTCTCTATTGCGTAGTGACTGGCAATGTCAGAAAACTGTTTTCGACGAAACTGCAGCATTGGATCCGACAATCTCGTAGATCTAATAACTTCCCGATAATATGGTACTAACGGCCCCACATACTGAACCAACCCACAATATTCGCAGCTATAAATATCCATTGTTATTGATGATCGGATTGCCTCTTTGGAAGACACAGCAAAGCCTTGTGCGCTGGACGGCATACTTTTTAGAGATAACGGATTCCTGAGCCTACCTGCACAAATTATGCAGCGATCAGACATAAAAAATTACAGGCTCTTAAAAAGGGTAACTCCATGTGACCAATACTCTGCTACTTGATCATAGTGTACCCTACGATTAAACATTAAATTATAACCATAAGCCTCATAATGGAAATTTGCGTGGTCCCACGATGTCTGACAACCGGACATCCACATTAGCGGCGGATACTCATTTTTGTGAAAAAGTAAATCAGGCTGAGACACAAAAACAGAACTAAGATCGATCGCACCGGCAAGCCCAAAATTCCCTCCAATAATTTTTGCCTGCTCACGCGCTGCATGAACGGAATATTCCCTCAGCACACAAAGACATAAACCCACTACAGGACCAGTTGCCACTGCCCTCTCCAGCCGATCGTGACCCAAGCCGGGTATTGATTTCAAGTGTCCCGATAATGAGTGTGGAAATTCATTTTTAAATTGATAATCGGGAAAAATATTTTGATAAGATTTACCCACAGCAGGAATTAACGTATTATCCAGAATCTCTCCTAGATCACAATCTCCGAGAGTTGGCGTAAAAAAGGGTACAGCTAAAACGTTTTTGGTTTCATCTAAACCTAAACTAACTCTACTCTCTTTGAGCAGACCCTCAACTTCAGTCACAAAATCATCCTCAGCTATGGGTATGTCAAACACAGCGCTGATCCTTTTATAACTTGCCGACAGATCAAATTCTAAATTGGGAAACTTGAAGTAATTTCTTGACTTTAAATGAGCGGGCGACTTTATCGTAGCATCAGGTTCAAGACGACCCTTCGCATCAAAAACGACTTCTATATTAGACATATTGTTAGTTCCAATAACCTAAGCGATACGGTCAAGTGAATCGTCGTCTTTAAATCCTTCTCCATAGGGCACTGGAAGCAACTTGTGTTTAGCCGTTACAGTCTGATGAAGCTTGATAAATGCAGGATCTTCTCCAATAAGGCAATCCGGTCGATGTGGCCCTGTCCAAGGATTTCTCATGCCCCTCGCCAAAATTTCTTTTAGCGGTGTTTTCATCACGTTTCCAAAAGACATATCAATGTAGGGACAGGGTGTAATTTCGCCCGTCGATGTTACCGTTATTATACCTTTAACGGTAATGCAGCCCTTATACGATCCGTAAGAAGGTGTCATGTGGGAGAATACAAGAAACTCTTTCTCCATTTCTCTAAGAATATCAGCGTCTTCCTTATCAATGACAAATTCCGGATGATCTGTGGCTGAACCAACAGGCTTAGCATAGGAAACGTACAGGCCCACTCCGCGGTCAGTGCAGTATTGGCAAAGATCCCTAAACTCTTTAGTTTTTGCACGCCCGTTGATCAGTACAGTAGAGAGAATAAGATTTAGCCCCGCAGCAGCACAGGCGTCCACACCTCGCAGAACTCGTTTGTAAGACCCTGGCTTATTACGAAATGAATCGTGTTCTGATTCAACAAAGCTATCCAATGACATCTGAACCTTTTCGACCCCAATAGACTTGAGGTGGAATGCTCGCACCTCGTCTAAAAACCAACCATTTGTGTCAGTAATAACATAATGCTTATCAGGATCGATTGCTGCGACTACTTCATCAAAGTCCCGCATCACTAGAGGCTCGCCGCCAGTGATAACAAATCGTGCCAAGCCAAGCTCATCAGCTTGCCGTGACAACTCTCTAACAGCCTCCATATCAATCTTAGTACGATCGTCGATTGTCTCTTTTTTCTTTAGGTCCCGGTCCATGTAATACTCGGCCGAACAATGTGTACACTGAAAATTACACAAATAACTCTTCTCTAGCCGAATAATCGGACTAATCTCTCCGGCCTCCTCCATATCTGCTATCGCAGCAAGTTTATCAGCGATATAGGGTTTTCGGTTTCTGAGGTCACCCCGTTTCTTGGCTTCACCCGCAGTAAGCGATTTATCAAACATTAATGCTTCTGTCGCAGACATGTTTAACCTGAATAATTGTTATAATTTCTAGAGACTTTAATTAGTGTATTAAGCATATAAAATTTTGTTAGCTCAATGGAAAATAATTAACTTCCAAAACGCTAGTGAACGTAACAGAATCTGGTAGTTGGCGTCAATTAACCCGATTACACGAAATTTGAGCATAAATTAGTTATCAGATTTCCTATATGTTATTAACCCGCCGAACGTATGCGTAAAGACATGGGATCAATTTGACCACCCATAATGGTTTTGATTTCTTCCAAATCCAGCAAGGGACTCATGTCCTCCAAAGGTGCAGACAAAAGTTGATTATCATTAGTTCTTATCACACTGCACTTGGGCATTAATTTTTCATCACGTCGCAGAAAAATTTCACATATTAAAAGGCCTTGATTGCTGATTGCTGTGGAGATTATATCAGCAATACCTGCAAGACTGGAAATTGACATGTATTCAAACCCAAAACTTTGTGCCACCATTTCAAATGACGGAATTTCCAGCTTAGAAGTCGGTCCAGTGCCAACAAAACGACTAGAAAAATAGTTTTCTTGGGTTGCCCGGATTGATGCATAACCGTCGTTGTTTTGAACAAAAATTGTCACCGGGTGACCCAATGTCTTAAGCGATTGCAACTCTTGTAGGTTCATCATCAAGCTTCCGTCGCTCTCAAATAAATAAACTTTATCTTTTGATGCGGCGGCTACACCGAGGAGGGACGGTAAGCCATAGCCCATCGCACCTAGCCCTGTAGTTAATCCGATCCATTGTCCAGGGCGGTTCCTGAAGTGCGTATAAAACACTTCAATGGCTAAACCTGAACTACCGGTAACGATTATTTCATCGCCGGAAAAACTGTCAGATAGCTTATCGACAAAATCATATATACTGATACGCCCAGTTTCCTCTACCCCTACTTTAAAGGACTCACTTTCAAACTTTTCGCGCAAATTTCTAATTTCTTCTAACCAAATCATACGATTTTTTGGCACTTCCAATTCTTCCATAGCTACAAAAAGTGCTGGTATAAAATCATGCAAATCGTATTTATATTTGGTAAAACGCTGCGGCATTTTGTCGAGTTCTGCAGGATCAATATCGACTACTAAAACCGTACCATTTTTTCCAAAACGGTTTATGTTAAAGGCAGTCTGAATATTATCTAATCGACTTCCCAGAACTATTATAAGGTCACTTTTTTGTATAATAAGATTAGCGTGCCTCTTTGCAACAACACCAAATCGACCGGCATTTAAAGGATCATCGAAAGATAAAAAATCAGTCGTTGGCCACGTCAAGGACGCTGGAATTAGATGTAAAGATATAAATTTCCTAAGGATCTCAGTCTGTAATGAGGATTTTACACCATACCCAACGACAACCAGGGGACGTTCTGCAGCCGATAACATTCTGACAATATCTAAACAATCAGTATTTAAATCCTTTATAAGCATATCTTTATCAGCAATAGCGGCCGGGTCTTTCGGTTCCTTAATTTTTTCATCGTACCAATCAATAACTGCTGACTGCACGTCCAGAGGGATTTCTAAGACTACAGGACCAGGTCTGCCCGATTCTGCTAATTTCACTGCTGTTTGGAGATCGTTTTTTACATCTGTTACACTAAAACAAGTTTTTGCCATTTTAGTAATATTTTGAACTATCGAAACTAGGTCAATCTCCTGGGGACCACGCTGGCGTAATTTGCCACCCACGTTATAATCAGAAACTTTAACTTGGCCCGCTAACACGAGAACAGGGACTGAGTCGAACCATGCACCAGCAATTCCAGTCACAGCGTTAGTACTTCCTGGTCCGGTAGTTACGACCGCAACCCCTAATTTTCCGGTTTTACGACTATAATATTCAGCTGCAATTACCGCGGCCTGCTCGTGATGGGTCGGCACAAAATTGATTCTAGGTTCTTGGCCCACTGCATCAATTAAAAACATGTTACCGCCTCCAGGAACCAAAAACACGCAATCAACACCCCTATCCGCAAGGTAAGTAAAAATATTACTCGAAATCGTTGTTGATGGCATGATGCTTTCCCAATGGCCACAGCGGTAACTTAAGTGCTAAGAATTTCTTTAAAGCGAATCGGATAACAATAGAATAATCTTGTTTGAAATGACTAACAAATAGCTCACTAAACCAGTTCAATGGCTAAAACAACTTTAATTATTACAACCCGTGACCGCCCTAATTATTTACGGTTAGTCCTGGAATCCGTGTTCAGGCAAACGCGTCCCTTTGATACAGTTATCGTCTCAGACAATAGCTCTTCTAAGAGTTTTAAAGAACAAAACAAAGTCGTTTTGGTTCCATTCCTTGAAAAATACCGTGAAAATTTATCTCTTATTCCAACACCCCAAGACTTTGCCTCAGATGTCCATACCAAATTTATTCAGGAGAATTATGTTGGGCATACAGAGTTTTGTGTACTCTTCCACGATGACGATGAATTGTTACCTCACTATCATGAGACTATTATAAAACCTTTTAATATTCAAAAAAACATCGTTGCGGTGGGCTGTAACGCTTTAAAATTAAAAAATAAAATACCAGTTCGTGGTACAGTTATGCGGCAAAATAAGGGCACGAAAACAATCAAAGGTAGCCAGGAGCTGCTAAAGCCTTACATGGAAGTTGGTCCCTTATCAACACCACCATTATGTAGCTATATCTTCAAATCAGGGGTCTTCAAATCCATATCCTTTGATAGTAAACATGGTGGAAAATATTCAGACTTGGTGGCGTTAAGCGAAGCTGCCACTTTTGGACCTATTGTTTGGATATACCAACCCTTGATGCGATATCGAATACATTCGATGCAAAATAGCCAAGAAGTTAGTACTTTAGACTTTCGGAATCTCCTTAATTACATGATAAAAAAAGGTAAATTCGATACCGATTCAATCTATATTCAGAGTTATCGATTTAAACATATGCGATTGAAGCTAAAATTCTTATTCGCAACTCGTAAATGGCGTTCCGTCCAAATTATTAGTAAATTTATAATTTGTTTTATATTGAAACGATTAATTTGGAGAAAGCAAACTTATGGATATATTTGGAGAAATATAAATTGCAAATGATGTTATTTTATTAAAAATGAAAAACGGTCCTATTATATGCGCATCTGCGAAGTACGCCTACAACAAGAAGAGCAATGGTGTTTCATATGAATACGAAACAATTTATAAATCTCTAAAGTCTATTTATCCAAGTACTATTTTCATCGATGTATACCAGCCATTAGGAGTTGAGAAGTTAATAACACACCTTTCGTCTTTACCTAAGGAACCTCGCCCTTGGGTCATTTACATTCCGTACCTTGGTGTTTTAGGCCCGACCGCTTTTGGTGAAATCAGGCGGTATTCCAACGTAGGAATTTTCTATCTTGATGATACCTGGCGCCAAGACTTAGTCCAAGCTTACCACACTTATTGTGATTGGTTTACCACCAGTGACCCAAATTTTCGTTGGAGGTACGACAAACGACTTGTAAAAAAAGTAAAGTTTTTTCCATTTGGGTATAACGAGGATAAAACGGTTTTAGCGAGACGGCCTTTTTCTGAACGAGATATTGATATTTCCTTCGTTGGAGCCCACAATGATTATCGTCAATTTGTTATCGACCAAGCAAAAAAAGCGGACATAGAAATTACTTGCTATGGTGTTGGTTGGCCAAATGGTTCGGTTAGCCCAGAGGGATTTCTTGATGTTATCGGACGTTCAAAAATTTCACTAAATCTTAGTAATTCTATTCAATGGGATTTAAGGCACTTAATTAAAAGACCCTTATCAATAGCTCGTAATTTAAAATCCGGAAAAAATTTTGAACAGTTTAAAGCCAGACACATGGAAATAGCGGCACTTGGTGCATGTCAGGTTAGTTTTTACTGCAATGGGTTAGAAAACGTATTTAATATTGGAAAAGATATCATCCTTTACCCTACGATCGATGAGTTACCTTACATTGTAAAATCTCTTAACAATCAAGATTCTGAGAAAATTAGCAAAAATGGTATACAGGCCGTCAAAAATTATAGCTATCAAAAACAGTTTAGAGCTCTTTTTGAATGAACGAAATTACTGATCAACAAACAATCTAACAAATTTCATTTCCATGCACCCAAACCCTATTATCAATTTTTGCGTTGAAGCCACCAATTTGCCAACTTCATAAGTCCAGCGGCCAAATTAGCTGGTGTCCTTAGAGCTAATTTCATTACAAAATGGTGCGCCCTACCATTGCAGGAATACCTAATCCAACCAGAAAAAAATAAAGGAATCTCTCTCAACCCATTTGCCCGCACCTGTAAGATCATTAACAGTAAGCGTACTGAATAAGCTTTATTTAATTCCTCTTTGACATACGCCAAATTTGGATAATTATCATTGTATGATAATAATAAGTCACAATATTCGATATATTGTTTGTAAATATCTACTTTCGTCCACCAACCGGATTCAGAAATATATCTAAGGATAGCAGGACTATCATATTTTAAGGCTCCATTTCCTTCTTGACCTTGAACAACTAAAGCTATTTCAACATGCGCCCACTCGCATGCTAAAAACGGGGGCCGTTCAAAAAGAAAATTTAAAGATGATGTTCGAAATATATGACCTGAAAGCACCTTATTAAAAACACCAAGGGAAGTGGGGTGCCAAGTATCTTCAGAAACCAAATTTGTTAACCTTTTACCTTCCCTTTCAACACGAACCGGTAGTAGACCAAATTCTGATTCAGAATTGCCAAAAGAAAAAAGGGCTTTTGACAGGTTTGGTAACGCCAGGTCACCGCAACCAATAAGCAAACAAAAGTCAGACCTAACCTTAGAAAGCACAAATAAGATTGAATCGTCGTACTCAAGATACTTTTGAGTCTTATAACAACTTATGACAATCCCAGGATTTAAACTTTGTCCTTTTAAAATATCCTTCTTCTCAAAATTACAATCGTTCAACCCAATCACGATATGAAATTGATCCTTTTGTTTACTTTCTAAACATTCCACCAAGCTCTTTAGGGTCGCACGCAAACCCCTTAGGTCATCATAACATGGGATGCATATCGAAAAACTGGTGCTGCAATCACTCATTGAGGGCACTATTAAATCCTGGGTACAACTAATAAGAAATATATTCCTCAAACCGACTTGTTAAAAAAATATAAATCATATTCTGTTCTTGAAAATGCCGCCCGAAAACTTTTAGCGCTTGCAGACTACATCCAAAAACTAACAAATGTTTTACGGTCTTGGTTCTCAGCAATAGAAGGGTCAGTGTAGTAAGAATCGTCGACATAGTGTGTGGAGGATATCTCTTCAATTACACACCCACCGTGTGTCGAGAATGCATGTCTAACCTCAGGTGTAATAGTCACAACGTCGCCAGTCTTTATAGACGACGACTCACCATCAAGCTGGATGTCAACCGTACCGAACACGACATGGAACGTTTCCTTTTTCTTCTTGTGGAATTGTTCAGGGTGAGACTGTCCCGGCAACATTACCAGAACCTTTTTACAATATTCCTCATTGATTATTGTAGCCATAGCAAGCCCCGTCTTACGGAAGTTTTCTATCCCATAATGGTGTGACACTTCCAGAATTGAACCCTCCGGTATTGCGACGCCAGATTTTTTCACAAATGCGGAGATATCGTTAACAGCTTCAAGAATATCCTTACGCAAATCCTCTACTGTACAATTATCTTGGTCAACAGCCTGATCAGCCTTTATTGGTTTAGTAGTAACAAATTTTGAATATTTAGAAAAATCATTGGCTACATATCCCCCATTTTTATACGGGATTGCAAAATACACGTCATCCTCTGATAGGTTTAGTCCGGCATCCACATCATTCTTCACAAACATTGCCCTTTGCAAATCACGTAGTGATAAAATCTCGTTCTCTTGATTCTGTACCTTATCCCGAGCTTGACCAATACTCACAACTGCACGCTCCAGAGCTTCAAGCCATAACTTTAACTGATCAGGTGTTGCTGAATAATCATTCTTGTCATATTCCGCAGTCTGCAGAGCGACGTGTTTTTCGAAAACTTTTGCTCCTAATGCAAACGCTATAGCCCCAGTCTCAGTTAAAGACGGATCTTCATGTGTTGAGTATCCTACTCTTATTTCAGGGTATCTTTTTGAATAGTATGCTATTTGACCAATATTTAATTGCTCAAAGGGTGTAGGATATAGACCTACACAATGCATTAACGTGGTATTGATATTACGGTTTGAAAAGAAAGAAACCATATTATCAATTGAACCCAGATTTGCACCAGCTGTCGAAAATATTACATCCTTCTTTGCATCGGAGACGGATTCGAGTAATGGCCAGTCTGCCAAGGAGCAACTCGCTATCTTAAGTATATCAACGTTATAGTTTAACGCTCTCTCCACAGATAGTTCATCAAAAGGTGTTATAATAAGCAAAAATTGATTTTCCCGACCGTGACTAATTAATTCATCCCATTGTGATTTGGTTAAGGTAGTTTCTTCGAAACGCTTTACAAATTTTAGGTCTGAACCCTTATAATCTCGATGAATAAATGTATCTAATTGTCTAAATTGAAATTTAACAGAAAAATCAAATTTAGACCGAAATGGCTCTACAACCTCTGTTAGAGCCGATATCAATGCTTTACCATGGGTAACATCACCCATGTGATTGTTAGCCATTTCTAAAACTACTAATGGTTTTTTATTATCATCCTTCATGTATTTTGCCTTCTGCATAAGCACCAATGATTCAAGGATCCTATAAAATATATGGTATAGCCTCGCTATGCCTAGTTATTCTTATTGGCTTATATAAAAGATTTAAATTTTTATCATAACCGCTGTCATAGTAAAGAAAGTCTATCCCACATTTATCAGCAGCTTTATAGTCAACGACGGTGTCCCCTATGAAACAGCACTTACTGGTATTTATATTAAATTTTTTAGTCAACTCTATCAAAGGATCGGGGGCAGGCTTCAAGTTTTGAATATCACCTCCACATACTTCTGCATCGAAGAATGACCTTAGTTTCACTGCTTCCAGTGTCTTAATTGCCAGATTCCTAGGCTTATTCGTACATACTGATAATTTACATCCTTGTCGTTTTATAGCCCCTAGGGTTTCTAATACCCCTTCAAAAACCGTTTCTAGACCGATTTTCACCTGAGAATAAATGCCTCTGAATTCAGACAACAGCCCATCAATTTCTCTACTTTCACATTGTAGGGCGATTTTAATCAATTCGTTTCCGCCTAATGCGGTTAAGGGCCTTACAAAGGATACTTCCAGTTCAGGCAGCTCTCTGGATTGACGCATAGTATTTAATACCTTGGTAACAGTGATTGCACTGTCGACCAACGTTCCGTCAAGGTCATAAATAACCAGATCTTTCATACCGTATTCAGACAAAATTAAAATTATTAATTTAAGAGTTTCAAACCAAGTCTTTCATCCGAAATACATCTGGTATTAATTAATAAACTCTTCATAAAAATCTATTTGTTCTCTTGTTATTTGATACAAATCCCCACCCGAAAGATGGCAAGCATACCAGTCAGTTGTATATTTTATGCTTTCAGCCACGGAAAACATAGGTTCCCATGATAACTCTTGTTTAGCTTTGGAGATATCAAGCCTTAACATTTGCATTTCTTTAAAATGTTTACCTCCTGACATTTCCCATTTTCCAGAAATGCCAAGCACCTCATAGACCTGGTTTACAACCCACTCCACAGACCGAGACTCATTATCCGGGGGACCAAAATTCCATCCACCTGAAAATTTATCGCCGTTCTGGCATAAATTTTGTGCTAGCATTAGATACCCCCTTAGTGGTTCGAGGACAAACTGCCACGGCCGTATTGCCCTTGGATTACGTAATTTCAATTTTTTGTCACTCCCAATTGCCCGGATGAGATCTGGTATCAAGCGATCTTCAGCCCAGTCACCACCACCAATTACATTGCCAGCGCGAGCCGACGCAATTGCGCAGGTATTTTTATTGTTAGAGCCTAAAGAAAAAAAAGATTTATAGAACGCATTTGTAGCTAGCTCAGCGCATGCCTTACTGCTGCTATACGGATCATCGCCACCAAGACGATCATTTTCTCTAAAGGGCCGAGACCAATCGTTATTTTGATAACATTTATCTGTGGTGACCACGACTACTGCACGAACAGATGAGCAGTGACGAACTGCCTCAAGCAGACTAACAGTGCCTAATAAATTGGTCTTAAAAGTTTCATATGGATGACGAAAAGAATGCTGGACTAGTGGCTGGGCTGCCATATGAAAAATTATTTCTGGACGAGCTATATCAATCTCCTGCTGCAAACATCGCAGATCTGAGATATCAGAAAAAACAGAGTTAATTTTCTTATCAAGCTTTAAATCTTTATATAGACTTTGTGACGAATTTGGAGCCAACGCATATCCTATGACCGTCGCACCGAGCTTATGAAGCCAAAAAGATAACCAAGCCCCCTTGAAACCCGTGTGCCCAGTTAAAAAGACAGTTTTATTTTTCCAAAAATCCAAGTCCATAAATTCAAAACACCCTCTCTAAGCCAACTTAATTCTCGTAATTAAACTGGCTTACGCCCTTAAACACTTAGCCAAGACGCCAGCTGTAAAGTCCAACATTTCCTCCGTCAGCGCAGGATGAATACCAACCCAGAAAGTATCATTCATAATCGTATCGGTGACATCAAGATTGCCATGTATTTTAAAATTCTGATCCAGCATTGATGGTTGCCTGGTTAAATTGCCTGCAAATAAAAGCCTAGTTCCGATATTGTTTTTTTCTAACTCACTAATCAACTCAATACGTGTCAACGGGGCGGAGTTTTTGACTGTCAAAGGGAAACCAAACCAAGATGGATCGCTATGTTCTGTAGATTTTGGGAGGATTAGTACATCCTCAAGACCAGAGAGAGCATTCTTTAAAAATTTAAAATTCTCCTTACGAGCTTTTACAAATCGCTCAACCTTTTTTAATTGGGCAAGGCCACAAGCTGCCTGCATATCACTAATTTTCAAATTATACCCAATATGGCTGTATGTATATTTATGATCATAACCATGGGGTAAATTCCCCAACTGCCATTCAAAACGTTTACCACAAGTGTTATCTTTCCCCGGCTGACAATAACAGTCTCGTCCCCAATCACGATAACTTTCAGCTATTCCGTGCAACTCATCATTATTTGTGAAAACCGCCCCACCTTCACCCATGGTTATGTGGTGCGCCGGGTAGAAACTTATAGTACCAAGATCGCCAAATGAGCCAACCTTTTTATCTTTAAAAGTAGACCCAAGCGCATCACAGGTATCTTCAACAAGCCATAAATCATACTTTTTACAAATCCTAGTAATTACATCCAAGTTGAAAGGGTTCCCAAGGGTATGAGCAAGCATTATAGCCTTGGTTTTAGGTGTAATAGCAGACTCAACCATTTCAACGTCAATATTATAATTTTCAAGTGTGACATCGATAAAAACGGGTATAGCGCCAAACTGTATAATAGGGTTTACTGTGGTTGGGAATCCTGCCGCGACACTAATCACCTCGTCGCCTTTTTTAATGGCTCTATCCCCCAATTTTGGAGAGGTTAAGCATGAAAAAGCGATCAAATTTGCTGAAGAACCTGAATTCACCGTCAACGTATGCTTTACGCCAAGAAATTTTGAAAATTGACGCTCGAAGGATCTATTGTACCTGCCAGATGTGAGCCAGCCATCCAAGGAAGCATCAACCATCGCGATCAGCTCCTCATGACCAATCAATTTTCCTGATGGAGGAATAATACTTTTACCGGGCTGAAAAATCTCTGTGTTTCGATAATTCTTCTCAAATTTTTTAACTAAGTTAAAAATTTCTTCTCGGTCCCTTTTCTCCGACGCCCTCGTCATATTAACTCCCACAAGTTCAATAAAGATGTTTCTAAATAACAAAGCTTTTTAACGGTAACCTCAAAAAACTGACAAACCTATCTTCAAAAGAAATAAAATATTCGTAACTACCATTAAATTTTTGTTATCTAATGAAAATTCCAAAACTCTTTCTATAAATGGTGCCGCGCCTACCTAGAGTGACTTCTCAATTCAACCAAGGGCGTCGACCTCTTTTTAAAGTGGGAAACGTAGTTATCGATTACGTGGTTTGAGTTGAAATGTGATAAAACCCTTGACCTTCCATTTTTTCCAAGTGACGTCCTTAAATTATGGTCTTCCAACAACAAGTTTAATGCCCCGACAAGAGCCTGCCGGTTACCACTAGGAACCAAAAGTCCCGTTTGTTTGTGAACGATGGCATCCCTTATACCATATATATCAGAGCCAATTGTAGGTATCTCGCATGCGGCTGCTTCCAGTGCAACCATACCAAAACCTTCTCTATGACTAGGCAAACACAAAATATCAGCAGCTGCCATAAACCTTTCTGGCTCTTCCGTGATCCCCGCAAATATCAATTTGTGACGATCTTTCGAGCTCATTATCGCTGCAAGGTCACTGGATAAACCATCATCATCTGGTCCTACGATAAACAAATGGGTGTTAGGCTTATATATCAATAACTCCACAAAAGATTCAACGAGATCAAAGACCCCCTTATCGCGAGTAATACGGCCAACAAAGATCAACACGTTAGCAGCCTCTTCAATATTGTATTGGTCTCGAATTTCCCTTCGGCAATTACTATCCCTCTTAAATCTTTCTGAATTAACGCCACCGATTGAACCGTGGCCAAGAACTAATGCCTTGTCTGCAGAAACGACACCTTCCTTAATAAGAAATCGCCTTTGAGAATTACTAACAGCAAGAATATCGGTACTTAGTGTTGCTGTTAAGGTATCTGCAAACCTCAGTAAAAACCGGTATAACCTCTTTCTAGTGGCCCATACTTCTCCTTGAAAAATATTTAATCGGACCTGAACTCGACAAAGTCTCGCGGCCATCATTCCCAATAGCCCTGCTTTAGGGGCTAGTGTTATCACCATGTCAAATTGGTTTCGTTTGAATAAACGGATTAAAGAAATCAGGGCTAAAACGTCATCAATTAAAGAAATATTCCGTTTAATTTTGACGTGCTCTTCATTAACAGGCGCATTAATTGGCTGCGCTTCCGGGTGATAACTTTTATTATAGACAATTGTTACACTAGACCATTCCGACATTTTTCGTAAATGTTCAGAAAAGAAAAAAAACATCGAGAACGGCGAAGCGGAAATGACACAAATCTTAGGGGCAGTTGATTGCATGATTATCTTTTTTCAAAACAAAATTGATACAAATGAAGTGCCTCCTTAAATAAGGTAACTTATAACTCATAATGTTATACATTTTGAGGAGAATTCCCCGGCAATAGGGTCATGCGAAATTAATATTATCAACTTTGATTCATTTGCTAGTTTTTGTAACAACGTAAGTATTTTCCGCTTACTGTCCTCTTCCAGACCAGAAACAATTTCATCCAGCGCCAACACTTCAGCTCCATGGTAAAGAGCACGTGCCAATACCAAACGTTGCTTCTGGCCCCCACTAAGTTTATCTCCATCGGGTCCAACGCTTCTATTAATGAATTCTTGTGACGTTTGAAGTTCATTCCACAAATCAACCATTTTTAAACAAGTACTTGCTTTTTCTTGCTGTAATTCTGTAATATTTTTTTCCTCAGACATCACAACATTCTCGAGAATTGTCCCCGGAATGATCAATGGTTGTTGGGGGGCATAAAAAATATTCACAGAATGTTTTGTTTTATACTGCAGCTGCATTCCATTAAACAAAACCGCACCTGTCGAAGGAGCCCTTATACCACAAATGACGTCCATTAGAGTTGTCTTTCCGACCCCTGACCTTCCTTTAATTAAAAGAAAATCCCCAGATTTAAGTTCTTCACTCAGCCCTTCAAATAAAGATTTCTCAGAGTGATATTTAAATGCAATATTATCTAGGCGTATTGAACAATTATTTAGACTGTCTTCGGCTTTGAAATCTGTTTCTATAGGGTTTTTTAATTGGAAAATTAGTTGATCTATTGATGGTTCAATAATTCCAACAACATTCTGTAAAACCGCTCTATTGAATTGAAAACTTATCAATGCATTTGAGATCGAAGTTATAATTGGTAAAATCCGTAGCCCGGCACCGGCAACAAAAACCAACTCTGCAAAACCCATCTCTTCTGATCGACCAGCCCAAGCTACCATAATGATTAGAAACAGGGCTAAAAACAATTCCAGAAAATATCGGGGAGCGCCGGAAAGCAAGTTTGCTAATCTATCATTTCTGGCAAATTTGTTTGAAGATTTTGATAGCATTGACACAGAATTGTTTTGTAAACTGCGAACACTGAGTTGTCGCCACCCTGCACAGAAAGCTGCTGTCATTTCACTTACTTCTTCCAAAGACTGATTTGCTCTATCCCCAAATCGTCTTGAAAGTCTTTTAAATTTAAGAAGATAAAACAGAACAATCGGGGTAATTATAGTTAACATCAATAAAAGAAAACCAGGTGACACCACTAAAACCACTGCAATTATACCAAACAGTATAACAAGCTCGCCTAGCACTTTTAGGAATGGCTCGAGTATACCCTTTCCAACTTGTGTAACCTGCCTGACGATTATATCTGACATGGCCCCACTAGCTTTTTGTTCCTCATTTAACAAATTTCCACGGTTATTGAGAGTGCTGTGGAACAAAAGTAGTCGTAGGGAAGTTTGCAATTGACTAGATTGTAACAAAATAAAGTTTTGGAGTAATAAACCGCTCAAGAAACGTAAACAAAAGACAAAGAGACAAATTACAGCCTGCTCAATAAATGTGAAATTAGAGAGCTGTAAATAATCTAAGAAATTTGGGCTTAAAACCCCACTGTCAGGTTGTTGAAGGGCGGTATTAATAAATGAGGCCAGTAATAACAAGGCCGCAACTTCAACCACCGCCAATGTCACGCCGGCCGTGCATAAGCGGAATATTTTAAATTCAAGTTTTTTTAAAACGCGAGAAAAAGCCAGTATGTCATCAATGTTGATAACACTTTTTGTTTTTGGTTCTAGAGACCTATCTGCCAACTTTTCCTCCATCACCATTACAGCGCAATGAATTGAAGCAGGTATTACAATTCCACTGATACATTATCACATTTCAGAGGGCCATCAGGCCTTTTGTTTATTTACTTGATAAAAGTCAGAGAGATATCCATGCACGCCGACTGCGAATTTTTGAAATTTCTTCGATTTCAAAAAACGATCCATAGCCAATCTATAGGATTCTTTCTCTTTCGTTGATAGGCTACGACAGTGTTTGAAACAAGACTCAATATCCTCAAAATCATGTAGCGCAATAAAACAATCTGGTGGAATATAATCTTCAATATCGGGAGCACCCCAATATATTGGTATACATCTCGCAAAAATCGAATCAAAGATCTTTTCTGTTATATAGCCCGACATTGACATATTTTCTAAACACAATGAAAAATCATAACGTCTATAAACATCAAATTTTTTAACTGGTTTTTCCACCTTTAAGCCAGCCAACCAAAGTTTTAAGAGCCAAAATGCAGAAAGAAATGGGCTGCGAATTTGTATCCTTCTCCAACCAAAGCCGTATAAATCAAGGTCTCCCTTCAAACCTAATTGTCTTATGGCCGCAAGGCGTTTACCATATCCGTTTTGGGGCGTCGCCTTGGAAAAATGGGCACCCGCAATTAGTGCAATCTTGGCCGCCCTTTTTATATTGCTATCAAATTCTGGCGTCCGATAAAGATTTTTATTAGTCCAATAAAATTTGATCAATTTTGACGAAAAATCTTTCACAGGCATTTGATAACCATCACCAATTATATTGTGTAAAAAAACATGCTCAAATGAACTGGCAAGTTGAGTAATTCTTTTATAATCATTTGGCTTAACGATAGGGGGTTCAAAAAGTATGACACCAATTTTTTTTATTGCCTTGCAATTAAAATTTAATGCTCTATCTGAGGTCGCCCCAAAGCTCCAATAATGAAAAACACAACCTTCATAATTTTCAAAAATACTGTCATACATGTCTGCCGTAAAAACTGGATAACCGGCGTCCTCAAGACACTCCTTGAGATCAAAGTTAGCCTTCAATGTGTTGTCACGATTTAGAGGAGTTTCTAAGTCAAAAAACAAATTCTTATGATAATGATAGGACGGGGGGTCGATTAGAATTACAATACCGTGTTTAGCTCGCGGAAATTTTAAAATTTTTTTAGAGCAATTCATTTTCTTGTTAGACCATGTTTACAACTCGATTATAAATCCGAAAGGGCCTGAAGCGATGAGCTTACATCGTAGTGGTGATTTCCAATAAAAAGTCCGTTACGTTGAATAGTGGTCGCATTAACCAATTTGTCGAAACACTCATAATTCATATATTTTACAACTTTTTGTTCGACAAAATTTCCGGCGACAATTGGTCGGTATTCAAAGCCCCTTGAATCCAAAACTTTCCTTAATTGCTCCCGGCTATAGTCAACATCTGGACGCACTACTAGGCTAAAACCGAACCAGCTGCTTTTGCCAATCTCCTTTTGTATTTTAATTAGAGGGTGCCCTCCCATAATGTCTTGAAACGCCTCGGCGTTCATCCGCCGTCCCCTAATAATTTCTGTTAGTTTTTTTAACTGCTCACCGCCTATTGCTCCAGACATTTCTAACGGTCGTAAATTATAACCAGGCAAAATGAAATTAAATGATTCTTCAAACTGGTCTCTATTTTTGATCCCAGTCAAATGATTTTCTTTGGGTAGGTCTCGTGTCCAGCCATGGGCCCGTAAACATAATAAAATTTGATAAAGTTCTTCACTGCCAGTTAAAACTAAACCACCTTCCATGGTAGAAATGTGGTGTGAAAAGAAACTGCTAAAGCTGCTCATTATGCCAAAACACCCAGTCTTGGTATCTTGATACTCGCCTCCCAATGCCTCGCAATTATCTTCAATTAAATAAATATTCCTACCTTCGGTAATTGAATAAATTTTGTCGAAGTCGTTTGGGTTGCCAAGAAGATTAACCAAAAAAATTAGTTTGGTCTCTTCACTGATGGCGGCTGCCAGCTGATCTAAATTCAAATTCATGGTGTCGATGTCAACATCAACAAATTTAATTTTTAGACCGTATTGTACTAAAGGAGCATAAGTAGTACTCCAGGAAATGGCTGGGACGATGACTTCGTCTCCGGCCATTAATGGATTATCCTTTTTAAAAAATAGGGACGCAATCATCAGTAAATTCGCTGATGACCCAGAATTAACCATCACCGAATATTTACGATCGTGAAATTCCGAAAATCTCTTTTCAAAGTTTGAAACTTCTTGGCCCATTGTGAAATTACCACTCTTGATGACACGTTGCATAGCGTCATACTCAGCATTATCCCACGTAGCCGTCGCGAGCGGATAAGAAAATTCTTTCAACGCTTTCGATCCTTAAAATATTGGTATGTTATTTTGATACCTTCACTGAGAACTGTTGTCGGCTGCCAGCCCCACTCTTTAGCTTTGTCCGTGCAAGTTAGCTTTTGTGTCATACCCACTGGTTGATCAAGGTCAAACCTAAATTCACCACAAAATCCGATTACAGAAGCAATTGCCTCGTAATAATTCCTAACTGAAAAATCGTAGCCCAACCCTGCATTCATATTTTGTGGTAGGCTATCAAATTTATCGCATGCCTCCCAAATTAAATCAGCAAGGTCACCGGAAAACATGAACTCTCTTCTTACCGAACCATCGCCCCATATCGTTACGGTATCAGTTTCACTAACAACTGCTTCATGAAGTTTGGAAATGATAGCCGGTATCAGATGCGCATTATTTCCATCAAATTTATCAAAGGGCCCATAAAGATTGCATGGAATAATTGATTTATAACTTAAATTTCGGTACTGATCGCTAATGTAAGTACACATGCGAATAGTGAGTATCTTTGATAACGCGTATGCCTCATTAGTCGGTTCCAAGGGTCCGGTTAAAATAGCAGTCTCTGGCAGAGGGTTTAAACTATCTCTTGGGTAAATACATGAACTCCCAAGGTTTAACAAACGAGGAACACCACACTCTTTGGCAGCATTGATAACATTAACTCCTAGCGTCAGGTTGCACAGCAAAAACCCATAAGGGTCAGCAATATTAGCTTTTATTCCCCCCACCTTTCCAGCCGCGTGAACAATCATGTCAGGTTTGTTTTTAACTAAGAAATCAACCAGAGCATTAAAATTTGTTAGATCGAGTTCTTGTCTTGAGGGCGCTATAACTTCAAATTTACTGGCTTTTTCATGGGCCATCGTATTACGTCCCACCATACCGCTCGCCCCTGTTATCAAAACCTTCATAAAAACACTCGCTATATATGTGGTGGTATGATTTTAATGAATTCCAAATAAGGAAAAAAACTCGAAGAACAGGCTTAATAATCACATTTCTTGGTTTCTTGCTTCGTTATCCTCATATCTGACTCAACCATTTCACTAACAAGTTCATCGAACGTCACTTTTGGCTTCCAACCAAGTTTCTTTCGTGCCTTTGTTGCATCGCCAAGCAAGGTGGCTACCTCTGCCGGTCTCAAATAGCGCTGATCAATATGAATGATTGGCAGCGCTGAATCTCCTGTATCGCGGTTGAGCCAATAAGCCTTTTCATTTGCTCCCTGTCCACGCCAATGTAATTTCATATTAAGGCAGTCGGCAGTTGCATTAATAAAATCTCTTACAGAATATTGTTTTCCTGTCGCAATGACAAAATCTTCTGGCTCTTCCTGTTGAAGCATAAGCCATTGCATCTCTACATAATCCCGTGCGTGTCCCCAATCACGAAGCGCATCTAAATTACCGATACCCATCGACTCCTCCAATCCAACTTTGATACGGCAAAGCCCCCTAGTTATTTTTCTTGTAACAAAAGTTTCACCGCGGACAGGGCTTTCATGGTTAAACAAAATTCCGTTACAAGCGAACAAGCCATAACTTTCACGATAATTAACGGTTATCCAATGCGCATAAAGCTTAGCAACGGCATATGGACTTCGAGGATAAAATGGAGTGGTTTCAGTTTGCGGACTCTCCTGCACTAGTCCATAGAGCTCAGATGTACTCGCTTGATAAAATTTTGCTGTCTTTTCAATCTTAAGTGTTCGCATTGCTTCAAGCATTCTCAACGTTCCAAGAGCGTCTGAGTTTGCGGTATACTCAGGCTCCTCAAAGCTCACTGCAACGTGGGATTGTGCTGCTAAATTATAGATTTCATTAGGCTCAACTTTTTCCATAATATGCAGAAGACTTGATGCATCAGTCATATCGCCATGGTGCAAGACAAACTGCCCTTCAGCTGCATAATGGCTATTAAAAAGATGGTCAATTCTCATTGTATTAAAACTCGAAGACCGTCTTTTAACTCCATGAACTATATACCCTTTTTCGAGTAATAGTTCAGCCAAATAAGATCCATCCTGACCAGTTATCCCTGTAATTAAAGCCGTTCCCATATCTAAATCCTAATTTTCCAGGCATCCAAATTCTCAAAATATTTTTGTCTAGTCAAAATCATTATTATTGGTAGCGGGAGAGGGACTTGAACCCCCGACACGCGGATTATGATTCCGCTGCTCTAACCAGCTGAGCTACCCCGCCACAATAACTAGCCACCAAAGGATGAATAAAAGAACGCCCTATTAGGCCTTCCTAACTGGTCTAGTCAAGTATCAAGAACCCTCAAACTAAATTTCACGATTAATCCAACCTCCACCAAGCACACGATTTCCTTCGTAAAAAACACAAGCCTGTCCAGGTGCAACGCCATGTTCTGCAACAACCAGCTCAACTTTTGCAGCACACCCCTCTAAAAGCTTCATATACGCAGGCACTGGTGGGCGCATGGATCTTACTTTTACGTCACATTCAATAACTTTTCCTTTAGGAAATTCCTCACCAAGCCAATTAACATTGGATAGCTTTATTACAGTGGTTTTTAAAGACTCTTTGGGACCAACAATCAATCTATTTAAATCAGGGTCAATTTTGACAACGTAAAGAGCCTCTTCAGCACTATCAAGATGCAAGCCACGACGCTGCCCAATAGTATAATGGATAATTCCCCTGTGTTCACCGAGGATATTTCCATGAATATCAAATATTTCTCCCTTTTTAGCCGATTCTGGACGAATTTTAAGAACGACATCGGAATAACGGCCTTCAGGAACAAAGCAGATATCCTGACTGTCCGGCTTGGCTGCCACCGGTAAATCATAACGCTTAGCGAGCTTCCTTGTTTCTTCTTTTCTTAATTCTCCTAGTGGGAAGCGCAGAAAATCGAGTTGCTCCAATGTTGTCGCAAATAAAAAATAACTCTGGTCCTTGCTTTTATCCAAGGCCTTGTACAATTTTAATCTCCCTGCACATTCAACACGTCGTACATAGTGTCCTGTCGCCAATGCGTCTGCACCCAGATCACGAGCGACACCCATTAAGTCTCTAAACTTCACTGTTTGGTTACACAGCACACATGGGATGGGTGTTTCACCGCGTATATAGGAATCCGCAAAAACATCTATTACTTCATTACGAAATCTACTCTCGTAATTTAGGACATAATGGGGAATACCAATTTTATCTGCCACCCTTCCCGCATCTGCGATATCTTGCCCAGCACAACAAGCATTTTTTCTTTTGACCGCATCACCATGATCATAAAGTTGCAAGGTCACGCCTACTACGTCGTAACCTTCGTCAGCTAACAACGCCGCTGTAACTGATGAGTCAACACCACCTGACATGGCAACAACTACTCTGCCATTTTTGGGCACGGATTTTAAAATAGAATTTTTCATATAGATAATATAAACGACTAATTACCTAAAAGGTTAGTATTTTCAATTGGCAAGGAAACTATTAACCCGTTGAGTTGATTAGTTACTTTTATTTGACACCCTAATCTAGAGTTTTTTTTTCGTCCCCAAGTAAGGTCTAACATTTGGGACTCCTCATCGCTTGCTCTAGGTAACTTCTCCACCCAATTCGAGTCTATAATTAAATGGCAAGTTGAACAGGCCATAGAACCGCCACAAGCACCCTCAACTTTCAAACAATTTTTCCAAGCAACTTCTAATAAGGTCATTCCAGGAGTTGCTTCGACCGTCAAACACTTACCTTCGGAAGTAAAAAAATTTAAAAAAACCAATTTAGAGGTCAACTTTTATTCATTTTGCGATTACGGAGGTTCTCCCACGAAACAATAAAACGATCAATGTCTTCTGGCGTAGTTGTCCAACCAAGGCTAACCCTAATCGCACATAGCCCCAATTCTTCTGGAACTCCCATCGCTGCAAGTACATAAGGGGTCTCTATTTTACCAGATGAACAGGCTGAGCCCGCACTAATTGAAACTCCGTCCAGGTCAAGTCCCATAACCTGTAACTCACTACTAAGGCCTTTGGTTGCAAATTTAGATGTATTGGGTAGTCGATCTAAACCCTTACCAAAAATCTTTGTTTCAGGATCTATTTCGAAAACACGTTGTTCCAAATCATCCCTTAAATATCTTAAATCATAAAAGGCAGGTAATCCTAATAATGCACTCTCTGCTGCCACACCATACCCAACGATACCCGGCACATTTTCTGTACCAGCTCGCAAACCACTTTCTTGGCCTCCACCATGAATAAACCTAGAGATATGTGACGTATCTTTGCAAACCAATGCTCCCACGCCCTGCGGTCCACCTATTTTGTGTGCCGAAAGTGCCAAACTATCAACACCAAGATCTCCGATATCAATGGGAATTTTACCCGCGGCTTGGACAGCATCACAGTGAAAATACGCACCAGCTTTGCGTGCTAATCGAGAAACCTCTAAAATTGGCTGAAGGATGCCCGTTTCATTATTGGCGAGCATTATAGATATAACAGTCTGTTTTTTACTTTCAAACAATAACGCCTCTAAGGCGGCTAAGTCTATAATTCCATTTGATTTTACAGGACAAATGATTGTGTCTTCGCGTGCCCTCAGAACTGACTCGTGTTCAATCCCAGATACAATTATTCTCTCGCAGGAAATTGCACGAATTGCCTGATTGTTGGACTCTGTACCACTACTTGTAAAAACCACATTTTTGGAACTGCCCCCTACAAGTTCAGCAACTTTTTTTCGCGCTTCCTCAACATAAGAACGTGCCGCACGGCCATCGGCATGAACAGAAGAAGCATTACCCCATTTACGCATTGCCATAACAACAGCGTCTATTACTTCAGGGCGGTTTGGCGCGGTTGAATTGAAATCTAAATAGCTTCGATAGGTCAAAGTCCCTCAGCAAATTTATTTAGCAACAGCATAAGTTGGAGAATTTTGACTTCTTTCTTTTCCTATAACGTCAATACGGCCTTCACAAACATCGGCAACAGAAATAGAATTTAAAAAGCCAAGAATTTGATATCCAAGTGCATCCCACAATAAACCAGTTTGAGACCTATCTAATTCACTTTTTGCGGTTGACATTTCTACCGCTTCAATTATTTCCGATATTTTAATCCTATCGGGTGATTTACTCAAAATGTAGCCACCACCTGGGCCTCGAACAGACTTTACAACTCCTGCCTGACGCAATTTAGAGAATAATTGCTCGAGATACGATAACGAAATGTCGTGCAATTTATTAATCTCCGATAAAGACATAGGGTTCCTATGGTCCTGCTGTGCTATAAACATAATAGCTTGTACAGCATATTTTCCCTTACTACCTACTCTCATACCTGTAATTCATCCTCATAAATGTTTCAAATATTACGCACAATTCAACTCTATAGGGACCCTGTTATTGAGAAGCTTGTATTTTAGTGATGTAAATCATTATATTCACGCGCTTGACATTTATTGTTTGCCTTAAACTAATCAAGGCGAGGGAATGTATGTTGTCAACTCGGGTCAGTCAACAACCTGAATACAAACCCGCCTAGATAAGAAAACCAGGAGATAGTTCTCGTATGCCTGAGGTTATTTTTAACGGGCCCGACGGACGCCTAGAAGGCCGTTACCATCATTCAAACATACCCAATGCGCCTATTGCACTAGTCCTGCATCCACACCCTCAACAAGGGGGAACAATGAATAATCGCGTTGTATTTGAAGTTTATCAAACATTTGTAAATCGTGGTTTTTCAACTTTAAGATTTAATTTCCGAGGGGTTGGGCGCTCTCAAGGTGAATATGATGAAGGTATGGGAGAATTAAGTGATGCTGCTTCAGCCTTAGACTGGATGCAATCAACAAACCCTGACGCAACGCAATGTTGGATCGGTGGTTTTTCATTTGGTGCTTGGATTTGCATGCAATTACTGATGCGACGGCCAGAAATTGATAGTTTTGTAGCGCTCTCCCCTCCTGCTGATAAATACGATTTCGCTTTTTTAGCACCCTGTCCAGCATCAGGTTTATTTGTTCATGGGGCAGAAGATACTATGGTTCCAGGGGAATCAGTCGAAGCATTAGCTTCAAAATTACAGGCGCAAAAAAGAATCATAATTGATTATAGATTGGTCGATGGCGCGAATCATTTCTTCCATGACAAGGTCGAGGAACTCACAGACCACGTAAAGGACTACCTTGAATCCCAAATGGTAGAAATCGAGGAAGCAAGAGCTGCCAACTAATTATTACTTCAGACTTGTTTTGGGTATAAAATTCCACCAGACAGAGGCCGTCTGACCCCAGTAGTATTTGGAAATGTTATAGGAAGTTTCTTTTTACTCCTTACAGCCAAATATGAGAAAGCCTGAGCTTCTATTGCATCACCCATCCAACCCACAACTTCTACGGGCTCGACTTTTTCCTTTAGGACTAACGACAATTTTTCCATTAAAAACCTGTTGTGCCTCCCCCCCCCAGTAACGAGCCAACGTTTTGGTCGATTGGGCAATAAACAGACTGAGCGTTTTATGGATTCGTATGTTAGAGCGGTAAGAGTTGCTGCTCCGTCTTCTATGGATAAATCACCGAGAAAAGAAAGTTTGAACTCCGCCCTATCCATCGACTTGGGCGGTAACTTTTCAAAATATTTTGAAGATAAATACTTATTTAACACTTGTTGACATACCTTACCCGAAGACGCGATTGCACCATTTTGATCATATGCTTTACCCAGTTTTGAATTAACCCAGTCATCAATAAGAGCGTTACCAGGCCCAGTATCAAATGCTACTAATGATAATTCGTTACCATTAAGATAAGTTATGTTTGCTACACCTCCTATGTTAAGAATAACCAGCGGCATATCCATTTTTTTCGCTAGGGCCAAATGGTAGAGCGGAACCAGTGGCGCCCCCTGCCCCCCATTTGCGACGTCATTATTTCTAAGGTCACAGACTACATCGATATTTGTTTTAGCAGCGAGCAAAGCACCATCACCAATCTGGTAGGTACGACCCTTGTCAGGATCATGAAGGATGGTGTGACCGTGAAACCCGATAATATCCACATCGCTAGCCTTTAACTCCGCTTTCTCTAATAATGAACTCACTGCTTTAGCGTGTAGTAGAGTCAATTGATTTTCTACATTCTCAATCGGTCCATTTTCCCAAAGTACGGACCTGATGGTTTCACGAAACCTTGGATTATATGGCAAACTTAAAAACTTACCTGGATTAACAAAATATTCACCATCTGTTTCTAGAATTGCCGCATCAATTCCATCAAGAGATGTTCCACTCATAAGACCAAGCGCTATAAAATTTTTTTTCATCGCTTCAACTATGATTGCATTCAAATCTATTGGACCCGATACTTACAACTTGATCAAATTGAAAATTGTTATGGAAAAGTCTATGACTAAAAATGCATTAGGACACCCATTTAGGTCGAACGCAGCCTGGAAAGGGCCTGAACTTTCAATTAAAAATGACTGGATATACACCCTAAATACCAAAGATATCATAGAACTCGAGCGAGCTCTTTCGTATGTAAAATCCAAAAACTTAAAAATTCCAAATTTTTCTCAAAAAGATTTTCCGCTTCCAACATTATCAAAAATTTTAATAGAAATTCTTAAAGAGCTGGAACATGGTCGTGGTTTCAAATTAATTCGTGGGATTCCAGTAGAAAAATTTAACGAAGAAGATGCCATAACTGTCTACTGGGGAATTTGTAGTTACTTGGGTGAAGCAGTAGCACAAAATATGATGGGTGAATTGTTAGGACATGTTAGGGCCGTGGGCAGTAACTGGAATGAAAACTTTAATTTACGTGGCTATCAAACGCCGGTTCATTTGCCATACCATTGTGATAAATCAGATGTGGTTGGTCTACTCTGCCTCCAGACTGCAAAAATAGGGGGTACCAGCTCGATAGCTAGCTCAATCGCAATACATAATGAGATCCTTAAAACACGCCCTGATTTGCTAGAAGAACTATACAAACCATTCTATATAGATCATCGTGGAGAGGAATTTGCCGGCGATGACCCATTTTACATTGCCCAAGTCTTTTCAATTTATAAGGGTCGTTTTTTTGGGCGGTTTGGACAAAAATATGTTGAGAGCGCTCAGCGATTCTCAAAAGTGCCACGCCTAACCGAAAAACAAATTGAGGCAATGAACCTTTTTAGTAAATTGGCATTAAGTGAGGATATGCGTTTGGATATGACTTTTAAACGTGGCGACCTACAATTATTAAATAATCATTATATGGTCCACAGTAGAACTGAGTATGAAGATTACGAAGCCGAAAGTCGACGCCGGCATCTTATACGAATATTACTTTTCACTGAGTCAAACAAAGATGTCCCAGAATATATAGAGAAGTTAAACGCTTTTATCAGACGTTGGGGTGAGGAGCCAAGAAAAACTGCATTATCTGGTAATACTTATTAAGGTTTTTTCAGCACTCGCATTGCACCAAAACAGTATGCTAAATTGCGCAGTTGAACTAAATAGAGATTGGTAATGGTATTTTTAATAAAATGACAACTTTAAAATCAGAATTTTTGCATACTATTTCAGAACGTGGATTTATTCATCAAACCACCGATGAAAGGGAACTAGATAGTATTTTGGCCAGTGACAAGATAGCTGGTGCATATACAGGGTTTGATTGTACAGCCGACTCCCTCCACATCGGTCATTTGATGCCAATTATGACTTTGCGCTGGTACCAACGCTGTGGCCACAAGCCAATAGCCTTAATGGGTGGGGGCACCACTAAAGTTGGAGATCCTTCGGGCAAAGATAAGACGCGTAAAATCCTAGATGAAACAACTATTCAAAATAACATAGAGGGGATAAAAGGCACGTTTGAAAAGTTTCTAAGATTCGGAGAAAAGCCCACTGACGCTCAAATGGTTAATAATGCAGATTGGCTAGACGAGCTAGAATACATCCCATTTTTGAGACGATTTGGAAAGCATTTTTCCGTCAATCGTATGCTATCCTTTGACTCGGTGAGACTGCGGCTTGAACGGGAGCAACCACTGAGCTTTCTCGAGTTTAACTATATGATCCTGCAGGCCTATGACTTCTTGGAGCTATCACGCCGTCAAGACTGCATTTTACAGATTGGAGGATCAGATCAGTGGGGAAATATTGTTAATGGTATAGAGCTAGCTCGAAGATGTGACGGCACCTCACTATTTGGCCTAACAACTCCATTAATAATGACTTCAACAGGTGAAAAAATGGGAAAAACAGTTGATGGAGCAGTTTGGCTTAATAGCGAAAAAAAAAGTCCATATGAATATTACCAATTTTGGCGTAACACCGCTGATGCCGATGTTAGTAGATTTTTAAAGTTGTTTACAGAACTACCAATTAAAGAAATTATCAAACTTGATGAATTAAAAGATACCGAAATAAATGAAGCAAAAAAGATTCTTGCATTTGAGGCGACCAAAATTTGCCACGGGGAGAAGCCAGCAATAGAAGCAAGTCAAACTTCGGCAGCAACATTTGAAAATGGAGGACATGGTTTCTCTTTACCGACATTCGAAATTGAAGAATTACACCTTAGAAAGGGGATGCCAGCTTTTGAGGCCATTGTAAAAGCTGGTTTGGCCAAAAGTAACAGCGAAGCGCGGCGGCTAATTCGAGGCGGAGGGGGGCGCATAAATGATACTGTAATTATTGACGAAAGCCAAATGATTGGAATAGGTGACATTAATAAAGAAGGCGTTATAAAATTCTCTGCGGGTAAAAAACGGCACGTATTAGGAAAGCCTGTTACATCAAATTAGCTTGAGTAATTTACTTAGGATTAGATGTCGAACTTCTTGGCTCATTTGTTCCAAACTCGAAAAGATTTCTTAAAACTCCTGGAGCAAAGGTTGATAGGGGATCCACTAGAATTTCGGGGTTATTGAATTTTCCAGAATATTTGTAATTGGTGGCAAAGACACCGCTACTCCTTTTTCCGGTGAGAATTTGTCCAACAATAGGAACTTTTCTTAAAACATTGTTAATAGGATTATCGGGGACAATCGTTCCTTTTAGGTCGGCTGTTTTTTTAAAAAAATTTAGATAGCCATCCGCTGTTAAACCAAGTGCATCTCCTATCGCCCTGGCATTTTGGATTTTGGTTCTACCCTTAAAATATATGAATGGAATATCGAGCTTTCTGAATTTGATCCCCTTACCTGTGAGCCTATTCAATATTCCTGTTAGTGAAGCAAGGGTCAACATGCGAGCCAAAACTGGAGCGTTCACCACGGTATAGTCATCCACTGTAAGTCTTCCCTTCCAAGGGGATGTTTTTAACTTTGTTCTTGAAGCTTTAAGATTTAGATTCCCCCCCTGAAAAGTATCAGTCAATTCTAATATATTAAAAATTCTTCCTGCATTCCTAGCACGGAGTATTAAATTTTGATTCTCGGAGACAGTGTCGATAACTAATGAAAAGGGGTGGTCCTTTGAGAGAACCCCTCTCAAGTCGGCTTTTTCAACCAACCCACTACCATATCGCAGATTCCCGGTAACACCGTAAACTGGAACTTTCCGATCTAACCAAATCGTATCCACTTCTGTTTTGAGATTAAAGTTTGGTAAGTTTTCTTCTTCTTTTACTTCCTTCAAGCGGCTTAGCAAAGGTACAAGGTCTAAAGAAGATCCTTTTAAAAACACATTATAACCAAACTCATCACCCCTCTTAATAAAACCAGAAACATCTGAACGTCCTCGCTTCAGTTTGTGAATAATTGCACTAAGTAAATTCCTATCTTTATCAAGCCAAAAACTTGTTTTACCGTAAAAATCTTTAGCCCGAACATCCAAATTTTTAATTTCTAGTGCTCCACTATTTTTAATTATAGCTGAGACCCAACCAACTCCTGGGTCACCGGTTTTTTTGTACCAATTAAGGGTGGGTATATTTAAAGTTGTTTCCTTTAATACAACTTTAGCCGCAATTTCTTTAACACCCGATCGTTTTTCACTCAAAGAAAAATCTAAATCTATTGGTCCATTGATATAAGGTGAAAGTTTTAACCCCTCTAAAAATTGTCCTTGTAACCTTTCATCGATTTTTCCTTTAATCAAAATTTGTCGGACATTGCTTTTATTGGTTTCAAAATTTTCTTTCCAAGTGAGACCTAATACGGAACCGTTAACAGAAGCCTTTCCGGTTAAGGACAGGCCATTTGGGTCAACATGAAGATCAAAGTTTCCAGATTCCACTGGTCGTTTTAGAGGATTTCTAGGCATCTTAGCGTTAACGATACGAGAACTGGCACTAAATTTTATCCTTTTCGCTTTAAAGTTATTTAAAAGTGGAAAAGAAAACGTCAAATTGGTTCTTGACCAACCCTTTACCAGACCCGCCTCTAAACCATATTTTTTTAGGAACTTAAGGGGCTTATTATCAGTGATCATTAAGGCTGTTTTTAGAGGTCCTGATATTGTGGTAACGATTGTAATATTTTCATTATCTGTATCTAGGCCAAGTAATTTAACTTTGCCAGAAACAATATTAAGTTCTTTCAATGATCCGGAAGAAATTTCTGCCAAAAACCGGTCTTTTGAAAATACCGCAGTTGCTTCAACATTTTTGATAGCTGGAAATTCTTCGTGAAAACGAATAGTTGAGCTAGGGATAACGAATTTGCCTGAAAAAGAATCAACAATAGTATCAAATTTTTTTAAATTTGGCATGCGAATAGAATAAGAAGATTCAATTTTCTCCACTCGACCTGAAATCATATTAGTAATTACCCACTTCCGAACCGATGATCCCAAACCAACCGGCCAGTAATCCTTCAAGCGCTTTAACTCGACACTATTTATACTCGCCCGTCCGGATACACTCACACCTTCGTCTACCGGAATAATTGTTCCCCCGACCCTGACTTTAGTACCCCCTAAGTTAATATTAAGTTTTTCTAATTCCAAAGAATTTGGACTACTATCGAATTTACCACTTAAGTCGAAATTAGAGACCCTTAGACCCATAGGCCAAAATTCATTAGGTTTTATTACCCCATTACTGCCCGAAAACCGAAATTGAGAATTTAATATTTTCCCAGTAAGAGAAATTCGGGTCTCCATCCCACCGGTAAATAAGAGATGTGCGTCTTTTAGAAATTCAAATTTTGGAAACAAGTCGCCTAGTTTATGGAAAGGAAAATTTTCCAATTCAAGTTTCGCATCAAGTTCTTTCGCATTAGCCCTAAAGTTTAATTTAGCCATTAAGCGAGAAGCATTTCCTAAGACGCCAAGTTCGGAAAATAACGTCGCTTTAATTTCTTTATTTTCTCGGAGGAAAACGAAATCCACCTTCGGAAAATTCCACTTTGTTCCAGTGACATTGTCATCGACCTTTAGTTTTGCCTCTAGAATGCTAATTTGGTGTAGATATTGTAAAATACCATTATTTTGTTTCATCGCATTCAATGCAGCAATAACGCCAATAGTCTCTGATGAAAGGTTCGTTTTTTCTCCAAATGAAATTACAACGTTGTTCACGTCTTTTCGAGCAAGACTTAAACTTGGGCGAATTAACTCCAACTTTGTCGGTGCCAATACCCCGCTAAGAAGCGCCCGTAGACTAAAACTTATGGAAACTTCAGGGGCTTTGGCGATCACTTGACCATTTTCTCCTGTGACCTTTGTATCTATCAATCTAATATCAAGATTTCTATCCCAGCCCGCCCAAGTAAGGTTTGTTCCAGTAATTTTAACCCTAACCGGACTCTCATAGCCATTTAGTGCAGACTCAATATGTGATGATAGAAAATTAAGCGGTACTGGGCCTTGAGAAAGACGCCAAGTTGTTATTCCTATAAGTACAATTATTCCCAGGACAATAATTGCTGTTATATCCCAACAAACTCGTGTTATACGTCTGAACATTAGGGTCTATTATATATCGTTGATACAATCTAATTACTATTATTTTCAGTTTGCGGCAAAACGACCGTAAATGAAAAGACACAATTGTTAAAACATGCAATCTATGACAATTAATTAAAAAAATTTCATGACTATAGAAGTGGGCAACAAAGCACCCGAATTTTCCGGACCAACAGACAGCAATCAAATTCTCTCTTTGAATGATTTTTTGGGTAAAAATATCGTTTTATTTTTTTACCCAAAAGATATGACACCCGGGTGTACCAACGAGGCTTGCGATTTTCGTGATTATTATAAAGAATTTTTAAATTTTAACACTGAAATTGTTGGAATTTCCAAGGATAGTATTAGGCGGCACAAAGCTTTTAAGAAAAAGTTAAAATTACCATACCCCCTAGTCTCAGACGAAAGTAACTCAATTTGTGACGCTTATGGGGTATGGCAAGAAAAGAAAAATTACGGAAAAAAATACATGGGAATTGTTAGGTCTACATTTTTAATTAATGAAAAGAGTCAAATTACCGCCATCTGGAGAAATCTTAGGGTAAAAGGTCACGTGGATAGGGTTCTTGAGCAAGTAAAGTTACTTTAAAAATTAACACCCGATTAAAAATCGAAAAACCATTTCCACAATGACTTCAAACTGCCCCCCAGATTTGAAGCAAGCGAATTGGGCAACCTTCCTCTATTCAATTTACCGATAACCCTGATGAATTCATCAGCACTTTACTAAGTAGAATAGATTCGTCTAAATTTATACATGTCTCGACCGCTTAGAATAGAGTTTCCAGGCGCCATTTATCACATTACGGCACGCGCTAACGCACAACAACGGCTTTTTACTAATCCAAAAGATGCAAAATATTTTCTGGACCTACTAGAAAGAGAGATATCCCAGCATAAGTGGATATGCTATGCATATTGCCTACTTGAAAATCACTATCATATAGTCATTGAAACCCCTGAGCCCAATCTCGGACGTGGAATGGGTAGGTTGAACATGTCCTATTCTCAATGGTTTGGTCGTATTCATGATCAACCCGGCCACCTATTTCAAGGTCGTTATAAAACGATTTTGTTCCAAAAAAACCAACATTTGCTCGAGGTTTGCCGACACGTAGTTTTAAACCCGGTTCGATTAGGGTTAGTCGATCGAGCAGATCGTTGGCGTTGGTCCAGTTACAGGCCACTTGCATTTGGATCTTCAGAACCTCAATGGTTGAACAATGGTTGGTTGCAAGATGAATTTAAAAGCCGTTCAAGCAAACCAAATGAAAATTGGAAAAAATATGTATTGGAAGAAAATGTTTATTCATCTCCTTGGGAGAATCTTAGAGCAGGACAATATCTAGGAGACGAAGAATATCTGAAAAATGTGAGAAATCGAATTAACGGGTTGCCTTTAGACCAAGTTTCAAAGAAATTTATTAGGCCCAACCGGCCTACACCAGAAAAAGTATTAAAGTGTATCTCAGATGCATGCGGAGTTTCAGAGAAATATTTACTTGATAGAAATGTCTCACAGGAGGGATTCCGAGCCTCTGTTTATTTATTGCGTCGGGCCAGCAACCTTTCATTAAAAAAAGTTGCCGAAATGGCGAATGTATCCCAAAGTAGAATTTCCCAAATTCAAAAATCAATCGATGACAGAGGAGGAATTAGCGCTGTTTTTCCATGGGGCAAAGCTTTGCTTAAACTTCTTTAGTTTAGCGAAAATTTCCTATTCCCCAATACAATCAGGTGATTGTAAAACGCTACCTGAACGTTCTTCCCACTCCGCAACAGTGTGTGCTTGAATGGACAACGCATGAATAGGGCCTTTAAGTTCATCTTTCACAACAGCATTTATCATTTGATGTCGTTGAATACGTGATTTTTCATCGAAAGCGGTGGATACTATAACAACTTTGAAATGTGATTCTGAATTTGGTGGCACATTATGCATATCGCTTTCATTCAGAACTTGATACCAAGTTGGTTGAAAAGCATTTTTTAATTTTTGTTCTAAGGATCTCTGCACAAGCATATTTTGAATCTCTTTCAGTCGTCTTTACTTCCAACACGTTGTGACAGAGAGGCAGCCATGAATGCATCTAAATCACCATCTAAAACAGCCTGAGTGTTGCTAGTCTCCACCTCAGTTCTTAGATCTTTTACCATCTGATAGGGCTGCAAAACATAAGACCTAATCTGGTGCCCCCAACCTATGTCTGTTTTTGCATCATGTTCCACCTGCGCCTGTTCCTCGCGAATCTGCAATTCACGTTCATATAATCTTGCCCTAAGCATATCCATAGCAGCAGCACGATTGCGATGCTGGGAGCGGTCATTCTGACATTGAACCACAATTCCTGTTGGCACATGAGTAATTCTTATTGCACTATCAGTCTTATTTACATGTTGTCCTCCTGCTCCAGAGGCTCGGTAGGTATCTACCCTTAGGTCTTTATCCTCAATAGCTACTTCTATGGAATTATCAACAACTGGATAGACCCAAGCACTAGCGAAACTAGTGTGTCGACGTGCATTGGAGTCGAAAGGAGAAATTCGTACAAGACGGTGCACACCACTCTCAGTTTTTAGCCAACCATAAGCATTATGTCCTGAAATTTTTATTGTCGTCGATTTGATGCCAGCTTCTTCACCAGGGCTCTCTTCCAACCATTCGACTTTATAGTTGTGCGCCTCAGCCCACCTAACATACATTCGGGCCAACATCTGGGCCCAGTCTTGAGATTCGGTGCCACCAGCACCTGCATGAATTTCTAAAAAACAATCGTTGCTGTCCGCTTCACCCGATAGCAACGTTTCTAATTCGTGCTTAGCCACACGGATGCGTAAATCTTCAAGTATAACATCGGCTTCATCCAGGACACCATCATCAGAATCTGCTTCACCCAGCTCTATAAGGGTTATACTATCTTCTATTTCTTGTTCGATTGCCCTAACTTCATTAATAAGTTGCTCAAGTTGAGTCCTCTCACGCATTATAATTTGTGCTTTTTCTTTATTAGACCAAAGCATAGGGTCCTCAGCTTCCGCATTAAGTTCTTCTAACCTCCGAAGGGCAACATCCCAGTCAAAGATGCCTCCTTAGTAATGCAATTGACTGCTGGATTTCATCGATCAGTGCTTGGGTGTCAGCGCGCATAACCTTATCGCCTTATATCACTTTAAAAACCAAAACTAGTATAAACCATTCACCTCGCCAAGCGGTGATATAGAGTTTTCAATCAACAGTGGACCGTCATGAGGTGACAGCACACCCCTTTCTATAAGTGTTTCGGGTTCCGTCCCTGCTTTGAATGCCTCGAGAATAACATATTCATCTCCCGGTCTGGTACGTTTGCCGGTCATTGGGTTTACTCGAACTAACCTAATACCCTCAGGTACCCGAAATGGTATTGAAGGCTTTCCCATTAATGCGGACTTCATAAAATCCCGAAAGATAGGCGCAGCAACAGATGAACCAGTTTCTGTCTTTCCCAATGGCTTTGGTTGATCAAATCCTACAAAAACTCCAACGGCTAAATCAGGCGAAAAACCGATAAACCAAGTATCAATACTTTGATTAGTAGTGCCAGTCTTACCTCCCAGAGGTCTGCCAATACCCCCTATACGTCGTCCAGTCCCTCGTTTCACTACACCTTCAAGCATGGAAACAACCTGAAAAGCGCTTCTTGAATCGGCGACTGTAGCCCGATTATCTAGGATCTTTGGAATTGGTTGCCTGTCCCATTGGATATTTTTGCAATTAGTACATTCGCGTCTTTCATGGCGAAATACAGACTTACCTTGCCTGTTCTGTACGCGGTCTATCAAAGTCGGTACAATTTTTTTTCCACCATTTACCAGCATTCCGTATGCCGATGTAAGTTTTAACAAGGTTGTCTCCATTGCACCCAAAGACATCGAGAGAAAATTTGAAACATTAGAGGAGATTCCAAAACGGTGAGCATAGTCGGCAATTTTGTCTATCCCGACCACCTGGGCTAACCGCACAGTCATCAAATTACGTGACTTTTCTATACCCAGACGTAATGGGCTTGGACCATAGAACCTCTTTGTGTAGTTAGCGGGTTTCCAAAGTCCCAATCCTTCTCCTTGGTCCATAACAAAGGGGGCATCAAGCACGATACTTGCTGGTGTGTATCCGTTTTCCATGGCGGCTAAGTAAACAAATGGTTTAAAAGCTGATCCTGGCTGCCGATTTGCTTGTGTGGCTCGGTTATACTCGCTTCGTCCAAAGGAAAAACCGCCGCTCATGGCAAGAACACGACCGGTATGAGGATCAATCGCCACAATCGCACCCTCAATTTCAGGAATTTGTCTTAGCCCAAATGCATCTTTAGGAAAAATTTTACTATTTTTATTTTTTATTAATTTTTCTACCAGGATGACATCTAAAACCTCTATGACTTGCCCTGGCCTCTTAATTGATTTTCCAAGTTTTCGCCGTTTTAGTGCAGCGCCCGCCCACTTCATCTCCTCTAGAGGTATAAATCCATTCTTTCCATTAGAAAATCCAATTATCGTTTTGTCTTCTTTAATTGATAAAACCACTGCCTTTCGCCATCCGGGACAGGCTTCGCGTAACCAATCTGGTATTGGGACATTTGTTAGTGACTTTTGCCAATTTTGAACATTACCGATTTTTCCAATGGGTCCCCGCCAACCGTGACGCCGATCATAGCTTATCAAGCCATCGCGGAGTGCTATCTCTGCTTTCTGCTGTAAATTTGGATCTAACGTAGTTCGAACTGATAAGCCACCGCCGTATAAATTATTTTCACCATATCTTTGGGTTAATTCCCGACGAACCTCTTCAACAAAGTAATCCGCGCGAGAAACTGACGCGGCAGTTCTTTCCCTAACAAACACCGGCGTCTTTTTAGCTTCTACTGCTAAATTCCGTGTTATATGACCATCTTCCAGCATCCGCCCGATAACATAATTACGTCTCAATTTAGCAGCATCCGGATTTTTTATTGGATGGTAGTTGTTAGGGGCTTTCGGTAAACCAGCAATCAAAGCGATCTCTGGAAGACTTAATTTATCAAGCGATCTATCGAAATAATTAAGTGCTGCAGCTGCCACCCCATATGAACCAAGTCCCAGATAAATCTCATTCAAATAAAGCTCTAATATTCGATCTTTACTCAAAGCTTGGTCGATTCGGAATGCTAGAATCGCTTCTTTTATCTTTCGGTCGATTGAAATTTCGTTAGTTAAAAGAAAATTTTTAGCGACCTGCTGGGTTATTGTTGAAGCTCCTACAAAACGCTGGCCACTCCCAAGCCTTTTCAAATTGGTAAAAATGGCTCGTGCGATACTTAGAAAGTCTATGCCAGGATGTTCGTAAAAGTTTTTATCCTCGGCTGACAAAAAAGCCTTTAAAACCATTCTCGGAATAGACTCTATAGGAACGAAAACTCTCTTTTCCCTAGCAAATTCAGCAAGGAGACTACCATCGCCAGCGTGAATACGCGTTACTGTTGGTGGCTGGTAACTAGCTAATTGCTTAAAATCAGGCAATTCTCGGCCAAAATGCCATAAAATCACAACAAAAAATGCAACACCAAGCACAATAAAAAATAAACCGGCAGTGCCAAGCATGAAAATAAATTTAAAAATTCTCTTCATTGCCAAATTCTGTGGGCGAGATAAAATTAAAACCTAATATACATAATAAGCAGATTTTGGCGACTTTATGGCTATATAATTTTATTTGGTCGCAAAATACTTATCCACAGCGTTAACAATAGCTTGAGCTATTTTACGCCTATGACTTGGGCTACGTATAAGTTTTTCGTCTTCAATATTTGAAAGATACCCCATTTCTATGAGCACCGAAGGAATTTCTGGTGCCTTGAGAACTGCAAACCCCGCAAATCTATGTTTTCGGCGCAACATACGAATTTTTTTATTTAATTGTTCTGCAAGTAATTTTGCAAACTTTACTGAATTATTTTTAGTCAGCCGTTGTCTTAAATCTATGAGAATTTTCGCTACAACGCTACTTTGCTCATTTAAATCAACACCTGCAATAATATCAGATTTGTTTTCACGGCGCGCCAAAGCCTCTGCTTCCCTATCTGAAGCACGTTCGGATAGTGTATATACAGAACCACCTCGTACATGTCTCTTCCCTATTGAGTCCGCGTGCAATGAAATAAATAAATCTGCTCCAGCGCGATGCGCAATTGCAATTCTTTCTCTTAGGCGCACGAATACGTCACGGGTTCTCGTCAACAAAACTCGATATTTGCCTTTAGCAATTAATTCTCTTTTTAGTTCATGAGCGAGTTCTAATACCACTTTTTTCTCAAGCGTCCCTCTACGACCGCGTGCTCCCGGATCTATTCCCCCATGGCCAGGATCTAAAACGATCAAACGGGTACGAGTTCTATTACGGCGTTTTATATTTTCAATTTTCTGCGTAGCGGATTTTTTGGGTATAGCTTTGTTTGATCTCAGTTGGTAATTTTTTAAAAAATACTTAGCCGAAATATCAACAATATCAACAATGATTCGGTGCCTTCTTTTACCTTTTGGATGCAATTTAAAAGCTTTTGCAATCCTTATAGGACCCCTCAAATCAATCACAAAACGTGATTGATTTGGCTTAAATAAGCCAAAACGATAGCCAATAATCCGTTTTCCACCCTTCAAATTAGTGGACTTGATCTGCCAATTAACTTTCGGGAGTTCAATGACAATTCGATAAGGATTGCCTAGAGTAAAAACATTAAATTTAACACTTTTATCCAATTCCATCACGAATCTAGTTTTATCCTCATAATCGCCAATTCTTATGGAATCAACGATTGGCATAGAAAATCCAGGTTGTAAAAGCGCGATACTCCAAAAAACCGTCCAAACGGCTATCGGCTTGGCTCTGGAGAATCGGTATATATTGTGCCTAATTTTCATAGATGCACCATATAGGATTAAACATCAATAATGTATACACTATGATAATTATTCCTGAAAAAACGTTAAATTTTATATAAAATTTTCAAAATATACTCATTGTAGAATTTGTAGAGCCCGCGTATTCTGGACTGGTGGCGAACAGCCGTGGGCATCCGACTAGACTTTCACTAGTCTTAGCCGGGAGCGCGACAATCGGGCGAGATAGTAACGCTATTACGACCCGTGTGCTTGCGCTTTGATTTCACGGTTAATTTTTAAGAAACTTGAGGCTAAAAGTGGCAGCAGAAGAGTGTCCCCAAGGAGTATGAGGGTTGACGCAGGCGCCACCGGCTTCGAATAAAAACGGCCAATTGCCACCCGGAGTTCGCTCGGGTTCTTTGAATCGGCTGTGGAGAATTTTTCGATGACAAAACGAATGTTAATAGATGGTACTCACCCGGAGGAACTTCGGGTGGTTATCTCAAACGGCAACCGACTTGAAGAATATGATGTAGAAACGTCTACCAAGTCGCAACTTAAAGGTAATATCTATCTCGCAAAGGTCACAAGGGTTGAACCATCACTTCAGGCAGCCTTTGTTGATTACGGTGGGAACCGACATGGATTTCTTGCCTTTAGCGAAATTCATCCAGACTATTACCAAATTCCAGTTGAAGACCGTGAAGCTCTAAAACGAGATGTGGCGCAATTTGAAGCTAACGCTTCAGAAGCCCGCGCTCACATAGATGAAATTGATGGTGGAATTGACAGCGAACCTGAGAATATTAGAGATTTCTCAGAAGAGCAAAAAACTGCTGAAGTCAACACAGAGGAACCCGACAACGTCATTTTTACAGATGGTGACAATATTTCAAACAGCGAAAGCTTAGGTGATCGTTTAGACGGGGATAACGAAGACAATTCAACTGAAGAGGAAAAGAAAAACTCCAAAGAATCTTCAATTAACAGTTCAGAAGATGATACCTCAAACGATAATGAAAAACCTTTACGGCGTGAAAACCCTATGCGCCGATACAAAATTCAAGAGGTTATTAAAAGACGTCAAATTCTTTTGATTCAGGTCATAAAAGAGGAACGTGGCAATAAAGGAGCCGCGCTCACTACATACCTATCATTAGCAGGACGTTATTGTGTGCTTATGCCAAACACCGCTCGTAATAGCGGAGGTGTTTCACGCAAAATAACTAATACCAACGACCGCCGCCGCCTTCGTGAGCTCCTAAAGAACCTAAATGTTCCCGAGGGAATGGGCGTAATTATGCGTACAGCAGGAATGGAACGTAATAAATCTGAAATTAAACGCGACTTCGATTATTTAATAAGACTTTGGGAAAATGTTCGAGAGCTAACATTAAAATCAGCAGCACCGTGCCTCGTATATGAAGAAGGTGATTTAATAAAACGTACCATTCGTGATTTATATAATAAAGAAATCGAAGAAATTCTGGTGGAAGGCAATGATGCATACACAGCCGCTAAAAAACTCATGCGGATGATGATGCCAAGCCATGCAAAACGGGTTCAGCCCTATCGTGATGAAGTTATCCCACTATTTCATAGATATCAGGTAGAAACACAGCTCGAGTCCATGCACAGCCCAGTAGTCCACCTTAAATCAGGCGGCTATATCGTTATAAATCCAACGGAAGCATTAGTTGCGATTGACGTAAATTCGGGTCGATCAACCCGTGAGAGAAATATAGAAGAGACTGCTTTTAAAACTAATTTGGAAGCAGCTAGCGAAGTTGCTCGCCAATTACGCCTTAGGGACCTCTCAGGCCTTATTGTTATAGACTTCATTGATATGGATTTGTCTAAAAACCAGCGTGGTGTTGAAAAACGCCTAAAAGAAAAAGTAAAAACTGACCGTGCCCGCATACAGTTGGGTCGGATTAGTAATTTTGGCTTATTTGAGTTATCTCGACAACGAATGCGTCCTAGTATTGTAGAAAATAGCACTGAAACTTGTGCACATTGCTCAGGCACAGGTTATGTCCGGTCCACTGAATCAACCGCGGTGCATGTATTACGTTCAATTGAAGAGGAAGGCATTCGTAATCGCAGTACGGAAGTAGCCGTCACCGTCCCAACTCCCATTGCGCTATACATCCTCAATCAAAAAAGAGGGTCATTAAACCAAGTTGAGGCTCGTTATAATTTCCAAGTACAGATATTTGGAGATGATAGTCTGGTTCCACCTGATATGAATCTTGAAAGAGTTAAAAATAAGGTAGCCACAGAGTCTGAAGGTGACAGCGAACCTACTTTAACGGAAGCTTCAAAAAACAAAGAAACCCCCGAATTAGAAGACGGAAAGCAGGAGGCAAGAGCCCGTCGGCCCAGAAGGCGTAAGAAGAAGTCACCAACAAAAAAATCCGTAAGGAAAAAAGTGACAAAAACTAATACAACCGTAGACAAAGAGACTGAAAACGAATCCCTAGAAAATAACGAAAGTTCAACCAATAGTGGGGAAGGTCGTCCTTCACGACGACGCCGACGAGGTAGGCGTGGAGGCCGTCGTGGCAATCAAGTTGAAACAAAGTCAAAATCCCTAAGCAATAATCAAATGGGTACAGAAGCTGCCGAAGATAAGGACACAGGATTAACTAATAATTCAAGCGACGGGAATGATGACACCAAAAACACTTCATTGAACGAGGATAGTAAGTCACCCAAGTCCAAAGGATTACCTGAAGAAAACTTTATTTCTACAGACAAAAAATCGAACAATGATAGTGATCTTAATAAAGGTGAAAACTCAGTTAAATCAGAACCTTCACCTAAACGTGGCTGGTGGCAACGAATGACCGAGTAAAGGAGTTTAACTATAGCGCTCCCTTGCCATCCAGTCTTTAATCCGAGCGGCAGCCTCCTTTATGGTATGGGTAGGTCCAGAAAACGAAAATCGTACGAAAGCATTTCCTCGCCCTTGGTCAAAGTCTGTACCAGGTGTAATAGCAACACCCGTATCGCTGAGAATTTTCTGACAAAATTGTTCACTGTTATTGGTCAAGTTAGATATGTCAGCGTAGACGTAAAACGCACCATCAACAGGTGCTAATTGGGTAAGCCCAGCTTTAGGCAGCTCCGATAATAAAATTTTCCTATTTTGTTCATATCTTTTGACATTTGCATCTAACTCCTCTGTACAGTCAAAAGCTGCAAATGCACCAAATTGGGATAATGTCGGGGCAGAAATATACAAGTTTTGTGCCAAACATTCGATACTTCTTATTAAATCAGGTGGCACAACCATCCAACCCACACGCCAACCCGTCATAGAAAAATATTTTGAAAAACTATTAACTACAATTGAATCCTGATTGAACTGCAATGCAGATACACCTCGGTGGCTGTATGTAATACCATGATAAATTTCATCTGAAATCAGTCTTATACCTCTTTCACGGCAATAGTTTGATAACGCTCTCATTTCTTTTCCGTCTAACATTGTACCCGTCGGATTAGACGGGCTAGCCACAATCAAACCATCCAAATCGCTATCAATCTGATCAAGCAATTTAGGTGTTAATTGGAAGCGTGTTTCTTGACCCGTGGGGACTAGTACTGGCTCAATGCCTAACCCTAATAGAATATTTCTAGAACCTGGATAACCTGGATCGGCGATCGCCACTTTATCCCCAATATCAAATGCTGAGGTGGATGCCAATACAAAGCCTCCGGACGAACCGGTTGTTATTATGATACGCTCAGGATCTATATCTAGTTTGTATAAACTCGTGTAATATTGCGAGATTCTTTTACGAACTGACATCATGCCAAATGCTTCTGTATACCCTAGTAAATCCTTGTCGAGCATTCGATGGGCTAGTTCCACAACGCCCTTGGGTGCTCCCGTAGCAGGCTGTCCCAATTCCAGATGTAAAACATCTTTACCTTCTTCTTGTCGCCTATTGGCCGCTCGTAAAACGTCCATTACGATAAATGGCGGGATTTTCCCACGTGCTGAATTTTTAAGCGCCATAAATTAATGCTCCGAATTTACTCCATAGGCGGCTGTTCTAGGATCTGTTCGTACTACACAACTTTTTGGTCCTGTAACAATTCCCATTTCGCAATATACTATATTTACTTGCCCGATAGACCTTAATACGTGCGAAGGGTCTAACCCCTTTTGAATGAATGTTTTTAATTCTTCTTTAGGAAGAGTTTTTTCTACGATTATTTCATTCTCTTTATTGCCAGGTACATATCGTGGTTTTAAAAGCACTTCTTCCAATAATTTACCACCATTTAAAAGTCGTATAAGAGTTGAAGCGAGAGCTATACCGGCGTATTGATCACCAGCCGCGGTTGCGGCGAGATAGGATTCTGATAAATTTTTATTTGCCATTATCACTGGAGCAATATTTAAGTGGTTGCTTTCAACCGACGGGGCAGCTTCGATTATACCGGTGCTACCAGCCATATACCCTAATCCAAATGGTCGGTTCATAGTTAAAACACAAGATGTAGCGTTTCCGGAAACATCCATAGCAATCAAACCAACGGACCCTCCACTTTCACCTGTTCTTTTAATATTAAGAAATCCGCTCTTTCTAGCAGCAGATATAAAAATTGCAGCTTTATTAGCTTCAGATAGTGATTCAAAACCTCGTTGATTTCCTAATTGGTTCCAAATTTCATATGTAAAATTTGTCCCCAGCCCTTTAACAAGAGGAAAATGCAATATGTTATGCCCAGCTTCCGCTTTTACAGTTTTATTCCATGAAGCCATATACATCCGTAAGCTCTCATTCGACAACCAACCACCCTTTTCTTTAACTCCCTTTATAAACGCTCGACCTAGTGGTCCTGCATAAAAATATCCCGGCCCTTGGTGTCGGATAATACTAAGGGTGGCCGCTAACTCGAATTGTTCGATAATTTCTCCAGTTGATAAGAATTTATTCATGGAATTAGTAAATAATTTACGGGTATCATTCTCTTTGAGAGCATAATGGCCCCCATCATTTAATGCAGATTTCAGTCCTTTTGAAACAGGCCAACCGAACCTCGCTGCTTTTTCAGCTGGTTTTACTAATTGTTCCCATCGAAGTTTCCCATAATGTGCATGTAATGCGTATAATCCTCGAAAACTACCAGGAATCATCGTAGTACGATAACCTCTTGGCGTCTTTTTATTAGGATTTCTCGGAAGAAATTCCAAACTATCTGCTTGATTTTTAGCGCTATTATAATGCACGCAAACACCACCTCCGCCTGGCCCAGCAGCATCTGGTCTACTGACCATTAATGCAAAGGCCATTGCCACTGCCGCATCCGCGGAGGTGCCTCCAGCGGAAAGGATATCATGACCAACTAGGGAAGCATGTGCCTCGTCAGCTGCAACACCGCCAAAATATGAGGATAAATCTCGGATAATTCCAGATGGTCCTTGATTATATTTACCTGAACAACCATACAAAAGTAGAATCACCAAGATTGTCATATATTGACGCATAATCGTTCCGTCCTTAATTATATCTCTGATACAGAGGCATTTACCTGTGCTACAGAACAAATTTATAATTCAAAGTCTTTATCTGGCCGTCTTGATATGTCTTTGCCTCACCGTCCCTTGTTTATCAAGAGCAGATAGCATTCGTTATATACGCGACACTGAAATTGAGAATACCATTAGTATATACACAAAACCCATCCTGAGGGTCGCGGGTATAACAGATGACACCCTCAAAACCCATATAATAAATGATCCTGCGATTAATGCTTATGTCGCCAACGGTCAAAAAATTTTTTTGACAACAGGTTTACTTAGACAGAGTAAGAATGCCCAGCAAATCATCGGAGTTATTGCGCACGAAATAGGACATATTGCCGGTGGTCATCTCATTCGTTTACATAAAAAAATGAAGAAGGCGAAAACCACAGCCATTATATCTCAAATGTTGGGGCTAGCATTAAGCACCGCGGTTAAAAATCCTGCAGGTGCAATAGCGGTAACCTCGGGTGGAGAACATTTGGCTGAAAGGTCTTTTCTAAATTTCAGCCGAGGCCAAGAACAAGCAGCCGATCAAGCTGCTGCAAAATATTTAGATAAAATAGGTGTATCCGGAAACGGATTACTAGAGTTGTTGAACGTTTTAGCCGGACAAGAGTTTCTACAAAGTTCTAATCAGGACCCTTATGTAAGAAGCCACCCTCTAACCCAATCACGTATACGTTTTATGGAAAATCACGTTAGAAATTCACCCCAATCTAACAAAATTTTACCGGACCACATCGTCGAAAAACAACTTCGAATGATCGCTAAGCTAGATGCGTTTTTGGATACACCCGAAAAGACACTGGAAAAATACTCAGAACGTCATCAAACCATACCAGCACGTTATGCAAGAGCCATTGCAATGTTTCGACAAGCTGACCTCGCGAAAGCTTTACCCGCGATCAATTCATTAATTGCTGAATACCCCTCAGACCCTTATTTCATTGAGTTGAAAGCTCAAATGCTTTTTGAAAATGGTCTCTTAAATGACGCGATGATTGTATATCAAGAAGCAGTACGTTTATTGCCCAGAGCACCATTGATACGGACCAGTCTAGCCCATGTTATGACCGAAATAGGTCAACCGGATCTATACGACCGTGCATTATTTCATACCAAACAAGCCTTAAAACTTGACCCTGCTTTTGCACTGACATGGCGTCTGGCTGGCACCCTATATGGGCGCAAAAAAAGTTTTGGTTTAGCTGCTTGGTCACTCGCTGAATATAACATTTTACTCGGGCGCAATCGCTTAGCACTAGCTCAGGCCAATCGGGCCCTAAAATTATTAAAGGTAGGGTCACCCGCTTGGCTAAGAACAGAAGATCTTAAGAACGATATTGATTACCAGTTTAGAAATTGAAATATTAATATTTTTATTTGAACCTTTCTGCTTCAGGCTGTTTAGAAGGTTGAGCTAAATCAAAGGCTTCCAACTTCATACATGAATTGAAGATTCTCTCGACGAAAGGATATTCTGAAAGGTCACATTCAAATCTTTGTGCGTTGAAAACCTGCGGCACCAAACAAATGTCTGCCAATCCAGGTTCATCACCACAACAGAATTCTTTCCTTTTCGAATTTTCTAATAGCATTTTTTCTATAGCCTCAAGACCTTCGGCAACCCAATGTCGATACCATTCCAATTTTTGCTCGGTACCAACGGATAACACTCCTGTGAGGTAGTTAAGAACTGCCAGGTTATTTAAAGGATGGATATCACATGCTATAATGTTAGCTATTCCTCTCACCCAAGCGCGTTCTTCCATAGTTGAGGGTAACAAAGAGGGCGTTGGATAGGCCTCTTCTAAATATTCGATTATGCTAATTGACTGTATTAAGATTTTATCTTTATCAATTAATGCTGGCACTCGACCCTGCGGATTAACAATTTTGTATTTATCCGACAGGTGTGCCCCAGTTGAAAGGTCCACTAACTCGGTATCGTAAGATAAACCCTTCAAATTTATTGCTATTCTAACTCTGAAAGCTGCAGAAGATCTAAAGTAACTATATAGTTTCATTTCTTACCCAAGGTTACCAAATTTAGAAAGACTTGAACGTCCTATATATGAAATTAAATATAATACTCTTTTAAAGGTGGAAACCCGTTGAATCCCACAGAACTATAGCTAGCGGAATAAGCGCCCGCGCTTAGAATTTCTACACGATCCCCTATAGACAACTCAATTGGTAATTCATAACCCGTTTTATCGTATAGAATATCCACCTCGTCACAAGTTGGCCCCGCAATAATCACGGGACCAACCAATTTACCATCATGTGGCGTTCTAATTTTATATTTAATGGCTTCATCAAGAACTTCGGGCAAACCTCCAAATTTCCCAATATCTAAATAAACCCATCGTTTTTGTTCTTCAGCAGATTTTTGAGAAATTAAAACAACTTCGCTTTGGATTAAACCAGCATCTCCAACGATGAAACGCCCGGGCTCAACTACCGTCTGGTCAACTAAGTCACCGAAATAATTTTTCATTCCATTTTTAATTGCATTTGTATGCGGCTCCAATTTACACACGGGACCTCGGTATTGAGAAGGGAATCCTCCACCCAGATTGAGATAAGAAAGTGTCAATCCTCGCTTAGCAGTTGCATCAAAGATTTTATTCGCTTGATCCAATGCAATACCCCAATTGGAGGGATTTCTTTGTTGTGAACCTACATGAAATGATACCCCTATGGGACTGAGACCCAAATCTACAGCCTTACAGAGTAGATCAACCGCCAACTCAGAATTGCACCCGAACTTGTCTGTCAGCGGCCATTCCGCTCCATCATTCGGTGTTAAAAAACGACAAAAGACAAATGAATTTGGTGCTGCGCGTGAGAGTTTTTCTAACTCAAAAATACTATCAAATGCGAAATATCGGATACCAAAATCAAATGCCGTACGTATATCTATCTCTTTTTTTACAGTATGACCGAAAGAAAGCCGTTGCGGTTCAATACCCAGTTTTAGGCATTTTTGTATTTCATAGATACTCGCTGTATCGAAATTACTTCCGAGGTCACGTAATACTTCCAGAATAGGTGTAGCGGGGTTGGCCTTAACGGCGTAAAAAATTTTAATCCCTGCTAATTGTTTAGAAAGCGCCAAATAATTTTTAGCAACAATATCCAAATCAACCACTAAAAAAGGGGTTTCGAGTGTCTCCTTAGAGAGAAATTGTTGAATTTTATTGGTCGACAAATTTAATTCCTAAAATTAATTCTAAAACTTTGACGTATACACTTGTCCAAAATTGAATAGTCTGATTGCCTATAAGACACAGGTGCTATAACCGTAATCTAAGTAAATATTTAAATTTCTCAATATTCGAAATTCGAAATGCCAAAGATACTTATTTTAAATGGACCAAACCTTAACCTCCTCGGAACACGTGAACCTGAGTTATACGGTAACAATACGCTCTCAGAGATCGAACAAATTTGTAAAAATAAAGCTCAATCTATTGGACTTGAAGTAAAATTTCAGCAAAGTAATAGCGAGGGCGAGCTCGTTGATTGCATCCAGTTAGCTGTGAATACAACCAAAGGGCTTCTTATTAACCCTGCTGCGTATACCCACACGTCTGTCGCGATCCTAGATGCTCTAAAACAATACCAAGAACCAATAATAGAAATTCATTTATCCAATATTTATAGCCGGGAACCTTTTAGGCAACATTCTTATGTTTCGCCCGTGGCAAATGGTGTAATCTGTGGGTTTGGTGCACATGGTTATTTATTGGCTATAGACGCAATTTACCGGTTAATTTCTGATAAAAAGGAGGTCTGATGGCAAAATTTGATCTAAATGAGTCGATGGTCCGCAAACTTGCGGAACTTCTTGACGAAACCGGCTTAACTGAAATTGAATACAAAGTCGGCGAGCATGCCATTAGAGTTTGTCGAAAAGCTACAGAGAATATTAGTTATACGGGGGTAATTCCGTCCACAGCCGCTAATGCGGTGGATAGTAATGCAGAAATCATTCCTGACAAACGAACCGGAGCTGTCACCTCACCAATGGTTGGAGTAGTTTATTTATCTCCAGAACCGGGCGCTCCTCCATTTATTGCCCCGGGCGATACGGTTGGGGAAGGACAGACCTTATTATTAATTGAAGCTATGAAAACCTTTAATCATGTGAGAGCTCCCAAGGCAGGCCGTGTAGCTGAAATTTGTGTCTCAGATCAATCTCCCGTGGAATTTGGTGAGGACCTCGTAATTATCGAGTAAGGACAAAAAAATGTTCGAAAAAATTCTCATCGCAAATCGCGGTGAAGTAGCACTGCGAATCCACCGGGCGTGCAAGGAAATGGGGATCAGAACTGTAGCTGTTCACTCTACAGTAGATGCAGATGCAATGCATGTGAGACTTGCAGATGAAAGTGTTTGTATTGGCCCTGCTGCGGCAAACGAATCCTACCTCAATATTCCTGCCATTATAACCGCCGCAACCGTAACCAATGCTGATGCAATTCACCCTGGCTATGGATTCTTATCTGAAAACGCTAGCTTTGCGGCAATAGTTGAGGAACATGATATTTGCTTTATAGGACCAACAGCTGATCACATCGCATTAATGGGAGATAAAATAGCTTCAAAGAATAAGGTGAAAGAGCTTGGTATTCCTGTAGTACCCGGATCTAAGGGCACGGTTGAAAATATTCTGGATGCCCAGTCAATGGCAGCAGAAATTGGTTATCCAGTTCTAATTAAGGCTTCTGCAGGTGGCGGCGGGCGGGGAATGAAGATTGTTCATGAAGAAGCTGATTTAGAAACTTCTATTAAAGAAGCGGGCACAGAAGCTCTAGCTGCATTCGGAGACGGAGCGGTTTACATGGAAAAATTTCTTCAAAACCCGCGCCACATTGAAATTCAGGTAATAGGTGATGGCAATGGTGAAGTAGTCCATCTAGGTGAACGCGATTGTTCTTTGCAACGACGCCATCAAAAGATCTTGGAGGAAGCTGGTTCTCCAGCTCTCAACTCTGACGTGCGAGATAGTATTGGTCAAACGGCATGTAATGCACTTTCATCTCTGAAATACCGTAATGCGGGTACCATAGAGTTTTTATATGAGAGCGGACAATTTTATTTTATAGAGATGAATACGCGTTTACAGGTTGAGCATCCAGTAACAGAAATGGTGACCGGCGTTGATATTGTGAGAGAACAAATCCGACTTGCGAGTGGGACACCCCTCTCTATCTCTCAAAAAGATATCACTTTTGATGGCCACGCTATCGAATGTCGGATCAATGCCGAAAGGCCAGTTGATTTTATCCCTTCCCCAGGTGAGATCAGCACCTATCATCCTCCTGGCGGTATTGGTGTTCGCGTTGATTCTGGATTGTATGCTGGGTATACCGTTCTTCCACATTATGACAGCTTGATATCTAAGCTAGTCGTACACGGGTCGTCGCGCAATGAATGCCTTATGCGATTGCACCGCGCCCTAGAAGAATACGTTATTACTGGAATTGAAACCACTATTCCGTTGCATCAAGACATTATTAAACATCCGGATTTCGTGAATGGTGATTATAATATTCATTGGCTTGAAAATTTCGTTGAATCTCGCTGAAACGAAACTCTGATGGCTGTATTAAGTCCTGATATTGTTTTACGTGCATATGCCGTTGGCTTATTCCCAATGGCCGAGCATCATAATGATGCAACCCTATACTGGATTGATCCTGAAAAACGCGGAATATTGCCCTTAGAACGGTTTCGAATTCCTCGTCGGTTAAGAAGAACGGTGCGCCAAAACTTGTTTCAAGTTAAATGCGACACTGCTTTTGAAGATGTCATAAGATTATGCGCAGAACCGGCCAATGATCGAAAGGATACTTGGATCAATGATGAGATCATAAAACTCTATGTCGACCTTTTTGAAATGGGCCGTGCACATAGCGTGGAGACTTGGCTCGATGGAAAATTGGTTGGAGGTTTATACGGGGTGACCCTAGGAAGTGCCTTTTTTGGCGAAAGCATGTTTAGTCGTGTAACGGATGCAAGCAAAGTAGCACTCGTTCACTTAGTTGCACGCTTGAAGTTAGGGCAATTCACGCTTTTGGACACACAATTTGTAACCAATCACCTTCATCAGTTCGGTGCTGTAGAAATACATCGCAGTGGATACCGGCACCTTTTAACATCTGCCCTTGAAAAAAGTGCAAAATTTAAACGCGAAATTGATCAACGCGAACTTTATAAATTCATACAGTCCACAATCCAAACGTCGTAGACAGCATGCTCCATTGAAGAAAGTGATGGGCTGGAAGAAAACATCCAACCGGAAAAAACAAGCTTTGCGCCTTGCCCCGGGCGTTCATCTATAATTTCTAAGAATGCCGAGCTTTCTGGAAATTCTTCTGGGGGTCTTTTAAAACAAGCACGAACACGTATGCGAAGACTACCAAAATAAACAAATTGATTTATAGGTGCATGAAATTTTTGTATTCTGGCAGTTACTTTATCTAAGCCCTGTAATATCGCACCGCCAGACGCCAAAAGATCCCCGGTATGGGTAAAAATAGTCAAAAATGAGAAAATTATCCAAAAATTTTGGAGCCAAATCTTGACCTTCATAACTTCTACACCATTCTTATAGCGGAGAACCTCAACCTCACATAGTCTGCAACCCATCTATTATAGGGATCATAAAGTTCAGGACGTAAGGCTTCAGTAACTTCTTCTTTGAATTTAATTCGGTCATCTTCCGGTAACATAAATAAAAAGTGTTCACCAAAGGTATCAATCCAATTCTCTAGTTTGCCTGGAAGTGGAGTTGGCCGTGAAAATTGTTCTATATATTTAACATCAAAACCTTGGATTTCTAGCTGCTCTTTATATTCTTTTAATTCAGGAAAGTACCAAGGAAATGAAGCTTTATTTTCCAATTCGCGGCGACCGAGAACATCATAAATCGCCTGAGTAATAGCCTTTATATTTCCTGCTCCTCCCATCTCACCCACCAACCTCCCCCCTGGTTTTAGTGAACGCCACATACCACTTATCACTTCTTTCGGGGAGGTCATCCAATGTAATGCGGCATTTGTTAAAATAGCATCAAATATCTGTTTAAACGCTAAATTTTGTCCATCCATTACGACTGCTTGAATGCCTAATTTTCGTGTAGCAATTATCTGGTCAATACTAGAATCAACCCCAATCGCAGTTGCTCCTGTATTACAAATTAAATTTGTAAGTACCCCGTCGCCGCAACCAAGGTCTAATATTACCTCTCCCTCTTTAGCTGCAAGGAGATTAAGCAACGGATTAGCCATATTTGACACAAACCGAGCATTGGATGCATATCGGGCGGGCAACCACCTTTGTCGCGGTTTACCGACCGAATTAGTTTGCTTCATTATTTTTATTATCTACATTTTTCTTAGCACTTGTCTGACTAAAGATCATACGCCCCACTAGGGACAAAAGGTCTACAGAACCTTGGGTATGGGTTATTTCGCCACCCGGTTTGATCATTACGTCTTCACCGCCAGGTGTAATTGAAAGATATTTTTCTCCTAAAAGGCCATTGGAAGCTACCCTTATAGAACTATCCTGCGGCAGCCTAACGCTTTTTTTAACATTCATCGTCAAATTCGCTAGGTAGGTCTGTGTATCAAGTTCTTGCGCGACAACAGAACCAATCTTAATCCCGCTCAATTTAACATCACTACCCTCTACTAAACCATCAATTCGATCAAACTTAGCTATTACAGCGTAACCCTCAAATGTTTTTAAATCACTTTTTGAATAAGCGAAGGTAAGAAATATCACAGCGCCAACCAATACTACCGCTCCAAGCAATGTTTCCGCTAAATTTTTACCCATCTAAAATACTCCACCTTAATTTTTCTGGGATGGTCGCCAAGGTTCATAATCCCCCGTGGCCTTTGCACGTTCTTGTGTACCCAACAAATATCCGGGAGGTTTATAGGCCTTTTCAGATCCAGTCTGATTTGGTTGATGCTCTTGTTGCCAAGCATAAACTTTATCAGAGCTTTTATTTGGAATTTCATCGGTACGTCTATGTAACCAACCATGCCAATCAGCAGGTACTTTAGAAGCATCATTGGAACCGCAATAAATAACCCACCGTTTTGCTTGCTTTCCTTCCCTTGGGCTTCGGTCTACAAAATATCTATTTCCCAGAAAGTCATCACCAACATGTTTTCCTTTAAATAAAGTGTATAAACGTGTTCCTATCGTCATTTAATTCTGAGCCATTTTTGTTTAGATCTGATAACTAACAACTAACTTTTTACATTGTTAAACACGTATTATCGACTAGGCAAAGTACTTTATTCATTCGTCCCGTCCAAGATCCTAACCATCAACGAATTACTCAAGAGAGCCCACGCCTGGGTCCTATTAAACTTGATTGTGACAGTTTCATTTCAAATTTAACAATTTGGTTGCGTTTTACCATATATTGCGGTTAAATAGGCACCTATTACTAGATATTGACAATAAATTATTTTTGTATCATTTCGTAAAATGAAAATGATTAGGAGAAATTAACAGTCAGCATAGAAATTTGGCAATCGGAAAGATCTAGGTAGCAGATATCGAGAGTTAAAGAAATGCATCGCCACCAAAATCATAAAACGGCTAAAAATTCTGCTTATATTGTCAACTTTAGCTCTACGTGTTTGTGAAATGATTAAAATTTTCATCAATTCCAAAGTAAAATCACTCGATAAAACAAATTCAAGGTGGGTGATTAAAGAACTTTGTGCCGTTCTGCATCGGATACGGCATGAGGTCCAGCATCCGGTCCTTCCTCACCGGATGTTGTTGTCGAGCAACGGCATATTTGACGTTGCGTCTCCCTGAACTGCGGGGGGTGATTCTCACCCCCCGCATTTTTGCCACTGGTGTTAAATTAATAACGGCGTTAACCTTTTTCGACATTTTCATTAATCACGAGAAATCAATGACAGTAAATATTGATGAGCGACTGGACGACTTAGGTATAACAATTCCAGAACCTAGAACTCCATCGGCTAATTATATCCCCTTCGTAAAAACTGGTAATTTGGTTTATATATCGGGGCAAGTATCGATGACAGCAGATGGTCTAATTGCAGGAAAATTGGGTTTGGATATAGATTTGGAGACAGGACAAAAAGCGGCACGAGCATGTGGTCTTAATTTAATAGCACAGCTGAAGGTCGCCTGTAACGGAACCCTCAATCAAGTTACACGTGTAGTAAAACTTGGCGGATTTGTTAATGCGACCACTGAATTTATAACCCCCCCCACTGTGATAAATGGAGCCTCTGATTTGATGGTTGAAATTTTTGGGGAAGCCGGAAGACATGCGCGTTTTGCTATTGGTACCGCTTCTTTACCTCAAGGAGCTGCTGTTGAGATCGATGGGATATTTGAAGTTGAATAAAACATACTAATGATGAAATATATTAAATATTCGTATTATAAAGCATTAGCTTAATCATAATTTAGATCTCCTTCCCTTGCCCGGTATTAAGCACTCCCTTAATCTGGTTATATGCCAGATGCGGATTCCATTAAACTGCGAGTAGTCGACCGAATTGAACTAGTTGAACCGAGTTTATGGGATTCCTGCGCGGGTACCTACAACCCCTTCGTTAGCCATTCTTTTTTGAATACTCTGGAACAAAGTGGCTCCGTAAATGCAGAAACTGGCTGGCTACCACAACATTTATTATTAGAGGACGCTTCGGGTCTCTTAATTGGAAGCGTACCTTGTTATCTTAAAAACCATTCCTACGGCGAATATGTTTTTGACTGGGGTTGGGCAGATGCATTTGAAAGAGCGGGAGGCAAATATTATCCCAAACTTCAAATTTCTGTTCCTTTTTCCCCAGTCACTGGACCCCGCCTTTTAGTCCATCCGGATAGAAATCTAAAACAAACCCGGGAAACACTAATTGCAGGTTTAAGAGTACTAGCAAACCAACATAAAGTATCCTCACTACATATAACTTTTTGTGAGAAAGAAGAACGTGACTTACTTCAGGAAGAGGGATTTTTAAAACGGCTTGGTCAACAGTTCCACTGGCATAATAATGGTTACAACTCTTTCGATGATTTTCTTGGGGTGCTAAATTCCCGAAAGCGAAAAAATATTCGTAAAGAACGAAAATTAGCTAATAAAGCTGTTCAATTCCAAGTTTTGAGTGGAGATGACCTCAAATCAAAACATATGGAAGCCTTCTATCAGTTTTATCTTTCTACAATAGAAAAGAAATGGTCGCACGCCTATCTAAACCGTGAGTTCTTTATGCTGCTGCGGGAGAAATTAGCAAAAAAAATCGTTATGATAATGGCCAAAGATAAGGGACAATATGTTGGTGCAGCACTAAATTTCCTCGGAGCCGACACACTGTTCGGCCGAAACTGGGGCGGAGCGTCCAATTACCCCATGCTTTATTTCGAAGCATGTTTTTACCGAGCCATAGAATTTGCGATTGAAAATGGAATACAAAAAGTTGAAGCGGGAGCACAAGGTCCTCACAAAATAAGTCGTGGCTATCTCCCTTCAGAAACATATAGCGCCCATTGGATACGCGATCCGGCTTTCCGCGAGGCCATCGCTGGTTTCCTAAAGCAGGAGGAAAAACAAACGGAGTGGGAAATGGAAACGTTAGAAGATACACGCTCCCCCTTTAGAAGGGATTAGGTCGCGTAAAACCAAAATTCCTATTTTACAAGTTCTGTGGTTTTTTTACCGCTATATTTATGTTTCTTTGTCGGTTTTCTTTTACTTTTCACGGATTTCTTTTTTAGCTCTTCAGTCTGAATATCAAATGTAATAATATTATCTTTTAAAGATACCTGAACTACCCCGCCTTTCTTTAACTTGCCGAACAAAAGCTCGTCCGCTAGCGGTTTTTTTATTTTATCTTGAATGACACGGGAGAGAGGACGAGCACCAAAATGTTCATCATACCCATTATCAACTAACCAATGAAGTGCAGCATCGTCCAGTTCAATTGTAACATTTCGATCTTCTAACTGAGCCTCAAGCTGTATTACAAATTTATCAACAACTCGAGAAACAATTTCTCGAGATAAACCTGCAAAGGTTATTGTTGCATCAAGCCGATTTCGGAACTCAGGCGTAAACATGCGTTTAATAGCTTCCTCATCATCTCCCTCACGCTTAACCCGTCCTATGCCAATAGCTTCTTTGGCCATGTCCGCAGCACCAGCATTGGTTGTCATGATCAAGATGACATTACGAAAATCGACTTCTTTTCCATTATGGTCAGTGAGCCGACCGTGGTCCATAACTTGCAGTAAAATATTGAATAAATCTGGATGCGCTTTTTCAATTTCATCAAGCAAAAGAACAGCATGTGGGTGTTGATCTATGGAATCTGTAAGCAAACCACCCTGATCAAAGCCAACATAGCCAGGTGGAGCCCCAATCAAACGGGATACGGTATGGCGTTCCATATATTCCGACATATCAAATCGAATCAACTCAATACCCATCGTAAGAGCAAGTTGACGGGCGACTTCTGTCTTGCCAACACCTGTTGGCCCAGAAAATAAATAAGAGCCGATAGGCTTTTCTGGTTCCCGTAGACCTGCCCGAGATAACTTGATTGCAGCGGACAAAGCTCCAATCGCTTTATTTTGACCAAACACGACCCGCTGCAAATCCTGTTCAAGGGTTTTTAATGTCTCTTGATCGTCTTGTGAAACACTTTTAGGAGGTATTCGGGCAATCTTTGCAACCACGTCCTCAATGTCTTTGACAGTAATCATTTTACGTCTCTTAGCCTCTGGGAGAAGCATCTGAGCAGCACCAACCTCGTCAATTACATCTATGGCCTTATCTGGCAGTTTTCTGTCATTTATATGACGATCCGCCAACTCTACAGCAGTTCTTATCGCTTCCGCCGTATACCTAACTCGATGATGTTTTTCATAATATGGCTTCAGACCACGTAGTATTTTCACAGCATCGTTAATTGAGGGTTCGATTACATCAATTTTTTGGAATCTGCGGACTAAAGCCCGGTCTTTCTCAAAATAGGACCTGTATTCTTTATAGGTCGTAGACCCTATACAACGTAGCGTTCCACTTTGGAGTGCGGGCTTTAAAAGATTAGAGGCGTCCATCGACCCGCCACTAGTTGCTCCAGCTCCAATTACTGTGTGAATTTCATCAATGAACAAAATAGCCCCTTCACATTCGTCGAGCTCAGCAACTACAGCTTTGAGTCGTTCTTCAAAATCCCCCCGATATCTCGTCCCTGCTAACAATGCCCCCATATCAAGTGAATAAATTATTGATTCCGACAAAACTTCCGGCACTTCACCTTTAACAATGCGGCGTGCTAAACCTTCTGCTAATGCAGTTTTTCCGACACCAGCATCCCCGACATAAAGAGGATTATTTTTGGTTCGGCGACATAGGACTTGAATGGTACGCTCTATTTCTGCTGACCTTCCTATTAGAGGATCAATTTTCCCATCTGCAGCTTTTTGATTTAGGTCGACGCAATATGCATCAAGAGCCTCATTCCCCTTTTTTGCATGTCCGTCTTCTTCATTGCCTTCGGTCCCTTCCGCAGTCTTTGGTTCAGAGCGCCCCGGAACTTTAGCAATACCATGGGAAATATAGTTAACAGCATCAAAACGCGACATTTCTTGTTCTTGTAAATAATAAACTGCATGCGATTCCCGTTCTGAAAACATCGCCACCAATATATTCGCGCCTGTTACCTCTTGGCGACCAGCGGTTTGAACATGTATGGCAGCGCGCTGAACGACACGTTGAAAACTCGCAGTTGGTTTTGGATCCTCATCGCGGTTTACAACCAAATTTCCTAGCTCGTTATCGAGATATTCGGATAAGTCCTCCCTGAGTTTTTCTATTTCTAAACCACACGCTTTAAGAACAGAAATTGCGTCTTGGTCATCAACCAATGCAAACAATAGATGTTCTAGTGTTGCAAATTCATGATGTCTCTCGCGCGCGCTAGCTAAAGCTCGGTGTAGACTGCGTTCAAGATTGCGCGACAACATTCTCTAATCCTTCTCGAGTGTACATTGTAACGGATGTTCGTATTGTTGGGCCAAATCCATTACTTGACTAACTTTAGTTTCAGCCACCTCGTAGGTAAACACACCGCAAATCCCAACACCCTTTTGGTGTACATGAAGCATAATTTGAATAGCTTCTTCATGACTCTTACTGAAAAACCTCTCTAGCACTAAAACAACAAACTCCATGGGGGTATAATCATCATTCAACATGACGACCTTGTACATCGAAGGCTTGCGCGTTTTTGCTTCATTTCTAACAACGACACCAACGTCGCTGCTATCATCCCTTCCCGGCGGTTGACTCTTGTTTTTATCACTCATGCTATTTCGAAAGTTATAATTTTCTTGAACAAAACCTAAAACGAATAAAAAAACCTATACAATATTAGATATAGGGTACTTATCTTGAAAGAACAAATCACCCTTATTGTTTTCTAAAACACTTGTTCTAACAATTGATTCGAAAGAAATAGAACGTGATTACGTTAAAATTATTAATTTTCCCAATTTTACAATTGGTTAACTCTATTTTTTTCATCCTTAATTTAAATGATACAAAATAGACATCTAAGGGCCATTAGATTAAACTTTTTTTAAGGGTCTTCAAAATTAAGAGCACCATTGTCAAGTTATGGCACGGATAAAAAACCAACAAAATTGGGGAAGCGTGTGTATTTCAGGCTGATTGCGAGCCTGCTTTTTTTATATTTGTTGCAGTTGAATCCTGTAAATGCAGCTCGCTATGCATCAATCATTATGGATGAGGCGGAAAGCACTGTACTTCATGCCGTAAATCCGGATTTACAGATCTTCCCTGCATCTCTCACAAAAATGATGACACTGTATTTAGTGTTTGAGAATTTAGAATCAGGAAATCTTCACAGAAAAACTTTACTTAACGTGTCACGCAAAGCCGCCCAACGACCCAAATCGAAATTAGGTGTAAAACGCAATGCCAAAATTACTGTCGATCAATGTATAAAAGCTCTCGTTACTAAATCAGCAAACGATATAGCGACAGTTCTCGCAGAAGCTATTGGAGGTACAGAAGAGAATTTTGCTCAAATGATGACTAATCGGGCCCGTCAATTAAAAATGTCACGCACGCAATTTAAAAATGCCTCCGGCCTGCCCCACAAAAACCAAGTGAGTACTGCGCGGGATATGGCTTTACTTTCGATCGCCCTACGCAAGAATTTTCCAAGCTATTTTACAATATTCAAAACGAGACAATTTTATTACCGGGGTAATAATTACAAAAACCATAATAAACTTTTAAAAAGGCTAAAGGGTACAGATGGGATAAAAACCGGGTACATAAGAGATTCAGGGTATAATATTGCGGTGTCACTCAAATATAAAAAGAGGAGGTTAATCGGTACTTTTTTTGGTGGTAAAACGGCTAAACGCCGGGACCGGCACGTAATAAAGGTTTTTAAACAGGTTTTTGAAATGCTTGATCAAATGGATATTATTGATCAAAGAAATAATACCACTTTTGCAAAAAATGATAACTCTTTCATATCACGTTCCAAACCAAATCGTTCGCAAACTTCGATAAAATCAATTAAAAATAAAATTAAAAAAGTAAAGCGTGGTTATTTTTGGAGTGTTCAGGTAGGAGCATTTTACCAATTTCGTACAGCACATATGGCTGCGATGCATGCCTCCAAAGCTATGCGCAATATACAACACACTCGTATTTACATAAAAGAAAATTTCAATAGGGGAAGACGTATTTATCGTGCCAGGCTTATTGGAATGCAAAGATTTAAAGCCAAACAGGTTTGTCTCAAGTTAAAACAACGTAAAATTCCGTGTCTTGTTGTCCGAGAGACCAGCACAGTTTCTCAAGGCGATCATTAGTGTCAAAAGTTAGGGGGCTTGATACCACTCTCTATCAGTTCGTCAGTTAACTCCTTGCGCAGTCGATCTAAACCCTGGGAGTCATTCGCTTCGAATCTTGCAACAAGGACCTCTTGAGTATTGGACGCACGCAGAAGCCACCAACCATCATCAGTTTTAACTCGAATCCCATCAATATCATTAATGTCTGCCCCCCTGGCCCTCATTCTTTGTAAAATTTGATTAACAACTTCAAATTTCTGATGTTTACCGCAAGAAAATCTTATTTCAGGTGTATTCACTAAATTAGGAAGATTAAGTCTTATATCAGCAAGGGATTGGGGCCGCCGTGAAACATAATTTAATAATCTGATCGCAGCATAAAGTGCATCGTCAAAACCGAAATATTTATCAGCAAAAAAGATATGGCCACTCATTTCTCCAGCTAAACGAGCCCCGGTTTCTACCATTTTAGCTTTTATGAGTGAATGACCGGTACGCCACATCAATGGATTTCCACCCATCTCACTGATTTGATCAAATAATACCTGACTTGCTTTAACATCTGCAATTATAGTGGAGCCAGGAAATTCATGGAGTAAATCGGTCGCAAAAAGCACCATAAGCTGATCACCCCATAAAATATGTCCATTCCCATCAATCGCTCCAATCCGATCTCCATCACCATCGAAAGCAATACCCAAATCACAGCTTTCAGACGTCACTAATTTCTGCAACTGTTCAAGACATTCGGGCACAGTGGGATCGGGATGATGAGATGGAAAACTCCCATCTACTACTTCATTAATTAAAATATGGTCACCTGGTAATTTAGTGCATAGTTCCTGCATCACTTGCCCCGCAGATCCATTACCAGCATCCCACGCAACTTTTAATGGTCTTTCTCCAACGTAGTCGGACAAGAGACGGGTAATATATTTTTCATTCACCGACACTTGAGTTATCTCACCTTTACCATCCACATATTTACCAGCTGAAACAATTTCACCAAGCTGGATGATATCTTCCCCGTAGAAGGGCGCCCGGTGTAGCATCATTTTAAACCCGTTATATTCTGGGGGATTGTGGGAGCCAGTAACCATGATTCCAGCATCTGCGGATAAATCATGAACAGCAAAATACAACATGGGAGTTGGCCCGAGTCCTATTCGAATTACTAATAACCCACAAGCTTGCAACCCCATCACAACTGCTTCTTCTAATTTTGGCGAGCTAAAGCGGCCGTCATAACCCACACAAACTGATTTACCCCCTTTGTTGATTATCATTGTGCCAAATGAACGCCCAATAGCCTCCGCATCTTCAATCGCCAGCGTTTCATTCACGACACCACGAATATCATACTCCCGAAGGATAGAAGGGTTGAGGTTAAATTCGGCCATTATTACGGACCTATCGAAGGCTCTTTCCGGCCGACACTGATATATACAAACCCAGCTTTCCGCATTTCTACAAGATTATAAATATTCCTGAGGTCAACAAGAATTGGGGATTTGAGAAGACCTTTCACACGCTGCAGGTCTAATGCTCTAAAGGCATTCCATTCTGTAATAATTACAAGTGCATCAGCCCCTTCCATTGCTTCGTAGGGCCCCTTAGAAAATCTAACATTATTTAAAAATTTTTCAGCTTCCTGCATACCTTGTGGGTCAAATGCCTTTATTTTTGCTCCCGCCTTTTGTAATTCGGGTACAATTACCAGACTAGGACTATCACGCATATCGTCGGTATTTGGTTTAAAAGTTAAACCAAGAACGGCTATTGTTTTTCCATTCACTGTGCCATCACATGCCGTGATAACTTTTTCAGCCATTCGGACTTTACGACGCCGATTTATTTCAACGACTGTTTCAACAATCTTTATTGGTGCGCCAGCGTCCTGTGCTGTTTTAACAAGGGCTAACGTATCCTTTGGAAAACATGACCCGCCATAGCCTGGTCCGGCATGCAAAAACTTGCTGCCGATACGGCCATCGAGCCCTATCCCTCGCGCAATATCCTGAACATCCGCCCCTACTTTTTCACAAAGCGTGGCAAATTCATTAATAAAGGTCACTTTTGTCGCAAGAAAAGTATTAGCGGCATATTTTATTAGTTCTGCTGATTCTAAAGTCGTTTGAACAATAGGTGTTTCTAGTAAATATAGCGGTCGATAAAGCTCAGAGAGCATATCCGCTGCGCGTTTATTCTCCGTACCAATGACAATGCGATCTGGGCGCATAAAGTCATCTATAGCGGCACCCTCACGTAAAAATTCGGGATTAGAAGCTATATCAAACTCAGCATCTGGACGAGTTTCCATGACTATTCGCTTAACCTCACGACCCGTTCCGACTGGAACTGTAGATTTGGTTACTATGACGGTATAACCCTGGAGATTTGCCGCTACTTCTGCTGCAGCGCCATAAACAAATGAGAGGTCAGCATGCCCATCCCCACGCCGGCTAGGAGTTCCAACTGCAATAAAAACTGCATCTGCGCTCTTTACAGCCCGTGCGAGATCCGTAGTAAAAGAAAGACGACCGGCAGCAAAATTGTTTTTAACTAAATTTTCCAACCCAGGCTCAAAAATCGGGCAAATACATGAATTTAGTTGGTCAATCTTATCTTCATCTTTATCAACACAGATAACATCTACACCGAATTCTGAGAAGCATGCCCCAGATACAAGCCCGACATAGCCTGTACCAATCATCGCAATTTTCATAATTTTTTACCCCGGATAAAACAGTAACTCATCCAAATTTTAGTCCCTGCAATTATGTATAATTTTTTATGATAGAGGACACCTCATCGCGCAAATCGTCGCGAGACAGTGCAAATGCCAGATTAGCTTCAAAAAACCCTGCTTTGTCTCCGCAGTCAAAACGATGGCCTTCAAATTTTAATCCGTGAAAGGGTGAGTTCCCTATCATTTTCGCCATGGAATCAGTTAATTGAATTTCACCTCCTGCGCCTTTTTCTTTCTTTCCTAAATAATCGAAAACTTCTGGCAGTAATACATAACGGCCAATTACTGATAACGTTGATGGTGCTTCCGAAGGTTTAGGTTTTTCTACCAAGCCCTTCACCTCGACCAAAGCACCACTTTCGATGCCGATGTCAACTATCCCATACCTATTAGTTTGCTCTTTTGGTACATCCATTACGGCAACGATGTTACCGTGTGTTTGTTCAAACGCTTTTAACATCTGCGTTAAGCAAGGTGTCTCTGCCTGAACCAAATCGTCTGCTAACAAAACAGCAAAAGGCTCGTTTCCCACTAGTTCACGGGCACACCAGACTGCATGACCTAGACCAAGTGGCTCCTGTTGCCCAGTGTAAGAAACTTGTTCCGGTTGGAGCAGAGACCCTTCAACCAATTGCGCTTCAAATGTTTTTCCTGTTTTTTTAAGGAAATTTTCAAGTTCAATGCTATGATCAAAGTGATTTTCTATTGAGGCTTTACCGCGACCGGTTACAAAAATAAATTCCTCTATTCCAGCTGATTTTGCTTCTTCAACTGCGTATTGAATTAAAGGCTTATCGACAACAGGTAACATTTCCTTAGGCATAGCTTTCGTCGCAGGCAAAAACCTTGTTCCCATACCACCAACTGGAAAAACAGCCTTACGAACGCGTTGAACCATTACATGACCTTTTAACTGAACAGCATAGAAATTCTATGATAAACGCGTGTTTGTGCCACAATGACCTACCGTTTTGCAAGCATACGACAGATAACAAATTATTTATTAATCACCTATTAGGATTTCTTTTGCCTGATTAATTTTACTAGCCAGATAATTTGAACCACCTTGGTCTGGGTGAATTTTTTTCATCAAAGTGTGGTGAGCTGCCTTAATTTCATCAGAAGATGCTCCAGGAGAAATATTTAATATCTCGTATGCTTCTTCTCGGGTCATTTTATTTCCCGAAGGACTTTGCGTTTTTGATGAGTTGGTCTTTTTGGAATAATCGTTACTTGTGTTATCGGCACGCCAACCCATACCAAAAACACGGTCTAAATAAGCTTCTAAGACTTGAGCAGACTCTTCATCCTCAACACGACATTGTTGAAGCAAGTCAACTAACTCCTCTTGATTAAGTTCTCCCAGACGCTGCCCTTTAAATGAACCCTCTAAAACAGTTCCATCAAGAATGCCACTGTCATGATCTAAGGACATCCTAATAAAACGTGTATTGACACCCGTCGCTTGGCCACGACTGGGTCCACGCAAATTTCTAAAAAATTGCTGGGCTGCACGCCAGCGAAGAAGCAGAGGCAATAAGAAGGCCAAAAAGAATGTAACAATTCCCAAGCCCCTTGAGGCTATTAGATATATAGTTGTCCCTAATCCCGCGAGCAGTAGCACTCCTAGCAAAACCTTTATGGCACGAGCCGGATTAAGTCCTACAAGGCCCCTTATTATAAGGAAGAGGCCAATGATAATAGCAATTCCTAGAACGAGATACGGCATCGAAATTCCTTTAACCTTGCCTTATTTCGTTACTTAACTTGAGAGGTAATCTGGGCTACCTCCGGCCCAGCCTCTTTACCATAATTTTTCAAAGCATTTAAACCTCCTGCAGCAAAAACCGCTACCGCCGCTAGTAATTCCTTTAATTGATTGGCCGAACTGCCGTCAAAACCGCAATGTGCTCCGCCCGTGAGCGCCGCAAACTGCTTAAATGCTTGTGTAGCGACAATATCACTACCTTCTTGAAAAACAAAAATTGGAACGCCCAGTACCCCTAATTCTCCTGCACTGTGGCAAAGCTCATCTACCTCCTCTTCCATTGCGTCTCCAACGTATACTAGAGCGTTAATCTTTCGAACTTTTGTCTCACGAATTGCATGGGTAAAAACTTTACCAATTTGTGTCCTTCCACCTCGACAATAAACAGAGGTCATACGCCTTACGAGTTCATCGGACGACGACAGCCAAGAGCTATTTTTGCATTCACCAAACCCTCTGAAGAAAACTAGCTGTACCGCGAGTCCACCCAAATCGTCCGTTGCCTTGAACATTTCACCTTGCGTATGACAGGCACGATCCCAGGTAGGTTCACGACTAGCGGTCGCATCCATTGCAAATAACAGTCGACCAGCTCCACTCGAAGACCTTACTGTGGGAGCAAGAGCCAATTTTTCTAAGAAATCAGAGACTTCTGCAGAACCAGTCTGAGTCGGAAGTTTTTTGTTTCCACGCGCCATAATAAAGTTTCCTACCCTTAAGATAGGGTGTCTGCAAGCTGCTTTCCACCAGAGCTTTCAACAAACTACAATTTACTTAAAGGTCACCCGGTTACCTGTTTCTGCGCTTGCTATTAGACCCGATAGCACCTCAACATTATGAATCATTTCATCGGTAGTAATCCTGTATTCTCCTGCTCCCAAAGCAGCAAGGGCAAATTCCTCTAATTCACCGGTCAAAGATTCAAGATGGGGATATGGAGTATCTTCGAAATTAATTTCTTTTAAATCTTCACCGGTTTTGTGTACGATTAATGACTTATTATCCTTCAACTCCGCCCACCCCCTAGATCCTGCAACTCGAATATGCCAAATGCGAGCTGTTGACGCTAATGTCACCAAGGTTCCCGTCATTCCATTTCTAAAGCGAAGCAACGCGGCAGTAGTATCATCTATGTCAAAATTTATTGCCCGTCGCACGCTATATGAATCGATGGCACTGATTTTACCTACTAGGTGAATCATACAATCAAGTGCATGAACACCAAGGGAAGTCATGCCACCAGCCGGACTCTCTTCACGAGAGTCACGCCATGCTCCAGCTGCTACACTTAAATCTGATGATTGATTACCATCAATATGCAACAAAGTTCCAAGTTCATCATTCTCTACTAAAGCCTTTAGAGCCTCGGTATTTTGCATAAAACGCCTGTTATGACCTAAGGCGAGCAAAACATTAGCGTCCTGACATGCCTTGACAGAACGTTCCGCACCTTTGACATCTAATGTAAACGGTTTTTCAGTAAATATGTGTTTTCCGGCTTTTGCGGCTGAAACAATTTGGTTTTCATGTTGAGTATGGGGTGTCGCCAACACAACCGCATCAATTTCCGGGTCAGAAAGCAAACTTTCAAAATTTTTGCGCAAATCTATTCCATGATCATTGCAAAATAGTTCAGCCTTCGATCTCGTCCGGGTGACACCAGCAGTAAACCTTATATGTTTACTCCGACCCTGTACCGAGCTAACCAAATACTGCCCCCACCTACCTATACCGACAATTGCTGCGTTAATCATTTGATAGCCTGTCCTTTTAATTAAGCTCTCTAAGTTTGCCGTTCAGCGCTCATTTGAGCAAGGAAGATTACCATTGCTGAAATGGAACTATGGGCTCAGTATTATTCCTTTAACGCATGAGAAATATGATGCCTTCCAAGCTCAATCATCTTGCTATCACTACTGACAACTACACAACACTGGGTATGTTCTATAGGGCATACTTCGATATGACAGTTTCTGGAGATACAGACCGAGAACGCCGCGCCATTTCGGTCGGAGACGGTTATGTGGGAATTACCTTGATACCCCGTCGTAGCGGTCGGCGCGCCGGCATTGACCACTTTGGAATAGAGGTAGAAAATTTTGAGGCTACTTGTGCAAAGTTGGCTAAGCGATACCCCGATATTGAGGTCGTTGAACGGCCAAGCGGCCGCCCCTTTGCAAGCTTTAGCACTCATGACCCAGCAGGTAATTATTTCGATCTATCACAGGTTGGTCATGACAATCGATCCGAGGTATATGACATGGAAAGCTGGCAACAGGATATTAACATAAGCCATTTTGCCGTGCGTGTTAGGGAAGCGGAGAAGGTTGCGGCATTTTATAGTGAAATTTTTGAGTTAGAACCCAAAAACGATCTCGGTGATGATGGTGGATACCGTTTTACAGATGGCCGCGTCACTATGTCAATCTTACCATGGAGGATTTCAGATTTTAATGGTTCTGGAATCGAGCAACCGGCGATGGATCACATCGGATTTCGAGTGTCTAATCTCGAATCATTTATTGAGCACGTTGAGAAATTAATCCATGACAATCCGCATATTGCGCCGCGACCTATAGGGTTTAATGATGAAGGAAAAGCCCGCCTCGCACTTCTTAATCGTTGCCCATATGGTAATTATTCGTTGTCAGACCCTGATGGCAACTTAATCGATGTATCAGAATCTTAGATTTATTTGTTACATTAAATAGCAATGAATTCAAAAACCGAAAACACCGAACGACCAAAATCATTTGCAGCCCTCAGACACCCGGGCGCACGGATTTATCTTATTGGATCTTGTCTCGCTATGATGGGCGATAGTATCGAACACGTCATTAGTTACTGGATTATTTACGAAAAATTTCAATCTCCTGAGCTCGGTGGATTTGCTATTATTTCCCATTGGGGACCATTTCTGTTTTTCTCTTTTTGGGCAGGCTCCCTTGCAGACCGCTTTGACCCGCGGCGTGTAATACAGGTTGGCATGTCGTTATTTATCATAGCCTCTCTGGGCTGGGGCTATTTTATTGTTACAGACAGCCTTGAAAAATGGCATGCAGCTATATTGTTAACTATTCATGGACTGGCTGGGGTGTTGTGGAATCCAGCCGGGCAACTCCTGGTACATGATATGGTTGGCGGCCAACAACTGCAGAGTGCGATACGCTTGATGTCGTCGGCCCGCATGCTCGGCTTCTTGATGGGTCCCGCTATTGGAGGCGGTTTAATGTTTATCTTCGGGCCTGCAATAGGAATATTTATAAATATCTTAATTTATTTGCCACTCACTTTTTGGCTATGGAAGGCACCTTATGGGCCAAAATTTCGTGACAAAGAAGCAGATAATATTCGAGAGCGTGCCGTAAAGAGTTTTTCAGATGTTAGAACGGCGATTAAAGAAATCTCAACTATCCCAATAGTATTCTCCATGACTGTTCTTGCTGGTGTGGCGGCAATGATTGTCGGTAACGCACATCAAGCCCAAATGCCCGAGTTTGCTTATGATTTTGGGTTCTCCGATACAACTATTCGCTACAGCTTCTTGCTGGCCGCCACAGCAACCGGAGCATTTACAGCGGGGGTCGTACTTGAATATAAAAGCCTACTACCAGCCAAAGTGAATACCGCATTTGTCCTGGCACTTATCTGGTGTTTGATGATAGGTGGGTTTGCTATAACAACAAATTTTTATCTTGCGGTAATTTTGTTGTTTGGTGCTGGGTTCGTTGACCTCGCCTTTAATGCCATGACCCGTACGCTCGCGCAAATTCATGCACCACCCCACCTACGTGGAAGAGCTATCGGACTATTCAACGTTGGCAGTCTGGGTATGCGCACCTTCAGCGGGTTCACGGTTGGTATAGGTGGTGGATTTATTGGGATTCACTGGTCTTTGGGCATAAGTGTTGTAGTGCTTTTTATTGCAATTATCGCACTTTTCATATTCTGTACTCACAAAAGCCGAAACCCTAAGACTATTTAGAAAGTTAATGCCTAAAAAAGTCAAATTTCAGGGATCAGACTTTGGTCTTGCCACGACCATATCATACCAGGGCTTGTTATCTCGGGTTTTTGCATCATCAACATAGAGGGTCTTGAGCTCGGTATATTCGTGGAGACCTTCATCTCCAAACTCACGACCTATTCCTGACTGCTTATAACCACCGAACGGCGCTCTTTCAGAGAGGATATGCCATTCATTTATCCAAATTGTACCCGAACGTAGGCGCGAGGCGATTTCCTTGGCTTTTTGGATATCAGAACTCCAGACGCCGGCTGACAGGCCAAAGATAGAATCATTAGCCATTTCTACCGCTTCATCAACATTATTATATTTTAGAACACCCAAAACGGGCCCGAAGATTTCTTCCTGCGCTATACGCATATCGTTAGTCACTCCAGTGAATAAAGTAGGCTGCACAAACACACCCCTGTCCAAGTCTCCACCAGTTGCTTGAGCACCCCCACAAGCGAGCGTCGCTCCTTCTGTTTTACCAACTTCAATGTATTTAAGTACTGATTCCATTTGCCCTTGCGAGACTACCGGCCCAAGCTGCGTTGATGGGTCAAGCGGGTCACCCATTTTCATTGCATTAAGCTTTTCTAGCATTTTCTCGACGAAGCTATCATGCCCTTGCGCCTCCAGCATGAGACGGGTACCAGATTCACAAACTTGGCCCTGGTGATAAAACGAGGCCCATATTGAGCCATCGATGGCTATATCGAGATCAGCGTCCTTGAGGATGATATTTGCGCCTTTTCCACCACATTCCAAGGTTACTTTTTTAAGTGTCCCTGCAGCTTTCGCCATAATTTCACGTCCAACTTCAGTGGACCCTGTGAACGCAACTTTGTCGACATCTGGATGAGTCGTAAGTGTTTCGCCAATTATTCCTCCTGGTCCACTAATAATATTGACGACACCAGAAGGCATTCCAACTTCATCAAAGACCTTTGCCAGCTCCAATGCCATAACTGGTGTATCAGAGGCGGGTTTAAGCACAACCGTGTTACCGGTAGCCAATGCAGGGCCGAGCTTCCAAATAGCCATCATATAAGGAAAATTCCAAGGAATTATCTGAGCACAAACACCAATCGGCTCACGTATGGTATAATTATAGGCGCGTCCTTCTCTCATCATCCCTTCAATGGGTTCGGCCGTTTCGTTAAAGCGTTTAGCCTGTTCTCCAAAATAAGCTAGCTGTCTCGAAGCCAGGAATGCGTCAGCTCCGGTTTTATTGATGGTACCTCCCGAATCGAGAGATTCTAACCGTGCATAATCCTTCATACGTTCCTTAAGAAGGGCAGCGGCCTTCGAAATTAAGTTGCTACGCTCTTCCCCAGACATGCGTGGCCATGGACCCCGATCAAATGCACACCGTGCAGCGGCTACCGCTTTATTAACATCTGCAACCCCACCGCAAGGAATACTAGCGATGACTTCTCCATTAAAAGGGTTAATCGAATTACTACGATCGCCATTTTCCGCATCGACGAATTGCCCGTCGATATACATTTTATACGTTTCCATAATGCCAGACACTCCGGTAAATTTAGGTATACCTTGTATAGCTCACGACCCGGTTCAATTCTATACGCCAATATATCTTTTATAAGGACCGGTTGACGAATTGTCTTCCTGATCCGAATATCTTTTTAGTTTAGTCAAATTACCAGCGATAAAAGGGACAGAAATGGCTAGAAAACCTGCTAAAAAGAAAACAACGATCAGAAAAAAATCTAGAAAATTAAAATTCAAATTCATAAAGGTTAATAAGAGAAATAATATTTGTAGTATTCAGCTAAATCGTCCCGATTTTCTTAATGCTATTAATATCGAGATGTCTCAGGAAATAGCTAACGTGCTGATTGATGTCGAAACAGATCGCAAAATTACGGCCATTATTTTTAGTGGTAATGAAAAAGCGTTTTGCGCGGGAGCAGATCTTGGCAGAATGGGAAGTAAACCAGAAGACCGGTTTGACATGTACCGGGAACGATTTAACGTTGCACCAAATCGTCAACTTTATCGAGTTCTCTGTTTTTACACTAAGCCAGTAATTTCTGCTGTGGAAGGTTATTGCCTAGGAGGCGGTTTTGAGATGGCAATGTGGGGAGATTTTATTATTGCTGGTGAAAATGCTCAATTTGGCCTGCCTGAGGTCAGACATAGTTTAATCCCTGGCGGGGGCGGCACACAAAATCTTCCAAGGTTGATTGGACCAGCGCTGGCAAAAGAAATGATTTGGACAGGGCGTCGACTTAAAGCCGATGAAGCGAAAGAATATCGGATCGTCAATCATGTAGTACCAACGGGGCAGGCCCTTAAAAAAGCCAGGGAGATCGTCTCTGAAATGTCCAAAAACGGACCACTTGGTATTATGATGAGCAAACAAGCCATTAATAGAGGCCTTGACCAAAGTCGTTTCAACGGGTTCTTAGGAGAAGGAGACCTAGCTCATATGCTAACATTCTCGGAGGATAGAGCAGCCGGACTACAGGCATTTAAAGAACGAAGGCGCGCTGATTTTAAGGGACAATAAATTTGAGAATCAAGGTGGAAACATTTTGATTCGTCTTCTAAAACAATATCTCAGAAATTATCAAGAACAAGGAGTTCCTAATGGGGGAAGACGGCTTACGCGGGTTCATGCGGGAAGTAGATAAAAAAGGTGATCTCGATAAACGGGATTCGTTGAATAATGATACGACGGAGAACCAAACCTCTCGAGCACGCAACCTGCAGGACCAAGGTATCCGGGGCTATCTTCAAAAACTCGAAAATAGTGGAGAAATGCTGCGCGTGACCAAGGAGGTTGATCCGGAAACTAACCTGTCTGCTATCGAATGGAAGACTTACGATCAACACGGCAAAGCCACCATTTTTGATAATATAAAAGGTCACCCAGACTGGCAGGTATGCAGCCAAATTTTTACCGATCGTAAAAAATGGTCAATGGGGGTTAACCTGACGGAAGATGAATTTCTTGAGGGCATGCTTCGTAAAGTCGCAAAACCCTTAGAGCCAGTTATTCAAGATACAGAGGCTGCCCCTTGTAAAGAGATAATAAAAATTGGAGACCAAGCCTCTCTTTACGATATTCCTGTGGTAAAAATTTCCGAGGATGACGGTGGACCTTTTATACCGGCCGGCATGGCTATTGTAAAAGATCCAGAAACTGGTATTCGAAACATGTCTATTCACAGGCAGCAGGTATTCGACGAGAGAACCACTGGGTTTTTAATCTTGCCGCGGCAAGCTCGTCGTATCCACGATAAGTATACAAACAAGAACGAACCGATGCCTGTAGCTGTAGTCATCGGCGCCCACCCAGCCATTTGGTTTGGCTCTGCTTTCACCACCACTTTTGGTGTAGACGAATTGGCTGTAGCTGGCGGCGTCCTTGGTGATGCCATACGGCTCGTAAAATGCGAAACAATTGATGTAGAAGTGCCGGCGGACGCCGAGATTATTATTGAAGGAGAAATCATCCCAGGCGAACTGCGACATGAGGGTCCCTTTGGCGAGGTACCTGGAACCTATGCAGAAGCTGATGAGTGTGAAGTCTTTCATGTTAAGGCAATAACGCACCGCCGTGACCCAATATATTATGCGCTTCATTGCGGAGCTCCAATAACATGCACGCAGGCGACTACAGGTATCGGAATAGAACTCGCCACATGGGAGCACTTAAGTAAAGTGGAAGGAGGTATGGATATTCTGGATATCCGAGCCCACGCAGCGGCTGGTCTATTGATGATTGTCGTCAAACTCCGCCCAAAAATGTCTGGGCAAGCTAAGACCGCACTACTTGCTGCACTTTCCGGACCCTACCTTCACCCAAAACTGGCAATTGCCGTCGATGAGGATATTGATGCAAATGACTTACGCCAGGTTATGTGGTCAGTAACGACAAGGGTGAACGCTGCAGACGACGTTGACCTCATACCGAATACGCGCACTTTTCCACTAGATAAGGTGTCACCGGTGCCAGATGGGGGGCATCAATTTGAACGTATGGGAACTAAATGGCTAATCGATGCAACGATGCCGGCGGTAAGTCGACCCGATCAACGTAAGCGGTTCGCGCGTGCTCTGCCCAAAAACTTTGACCAAGTAGATCTTGAAGACTTTTTGCCGGGTGATTTTTTTAAGTAAAATTACATATAAAATTAAGGTATTTTAGCAACCATTTACTGATTTGTTTTTAGTACGTTAATAACCAAAAAAACCAAAAGTTCGAAAAAAGCGCTTGGCTTAAGTGTCAGGTTCTAAGCGTATGAGGCGTCCATCTGGTTCATCAGTAATAATATAAATACAACCATCTGGTCCCTCTCTTACATCACGTATTCGTCCTACCTCATTTTGAAGCAACCGTTCTTCCTTTAAGATAGATTCTTCTTTGATTTCCAACCGAACCAACATTTCGTTCTTAAGGCTTCCTATAAAAAGGCTATTTTGCCATTTGGGAAACTTATCCCCTATATAAAAAGTCATACCAGAAGGGGCAATTGAAGGTACCCAGAAATAAAGAGGCTGCTCCATTCCTGGTTTAGCGTTTCCAACTCCTATGGGGGAACCATCATAGTTAATCCCGTGTGTAATCACGGGCCATCCGTAATTCCTACCGATACGAATAATATTAATCTCATCACCGCCACGCGCACCATGCTCATGGGTCCAAACGACACCTGTCCTTGGGTGCAGAGCCATACCTTGCGGATTACGATGCCCAAGACTAAAAATGGCCTTCCTGGCACCAAGATTTTGAAAAATTGGATTTTCGTGCGGTATCCTTCCATCATCGTGGATACGAATAATCGAACCTGAGTGATCGTTGACGTCTTGAGCTCGGTGCATTTCACCTCGGTCACCAGTACTAATAAACAAGTATCCAAGACGGTCAAAGGTCATCCGCCCCCCAAAATGTCGGCCACCAAATACCTTTGGCACTGCATCAAAAATTTTATAGGGATTTTTTAAGCTATTTGTTCTCTGATCAAAGTCAAATCGCATTACCTTTGTATTGACCCCAGTATTACCCCCAGCAACAAAAGATAGGTAAAGCTGCTGGTTATCGTTGAACTGTGGATGCAACACAATATCAAGTAGTCCACCCTGCCCACCATCGACCACCTCGGGGACACCGTCCAAAGCCTTCGGGTCCAACTTATTACTTTTGAAAAGTCGTACCCGACCGACACGCTCGGTAATTAATATTCCTCCCTCTGGTAGGAAAGCAAAACTCCATGGATGCTCAAGATCTGTAGCCAATTCCACTACACGATAATCATGAAGTTGTGATTTTATGGATTTGCCATTTGCTGCCATTGTTAAAAAGGTTGAAAAGGCAATAAAAGCAATCAATAGAGGAACTGGTGTTAATGTATGGAATTCACGCCGCATGAAAAATCAGACACAATAGCCAAAAACAAAAACTAAGTAGGCATTAGCTAATTACTAATTAAGATATGTTATAAAATAAAACTGACAGCACCTAATGTCCCTAACTCCGTAGGGTCTAAAATTACACGGCGTTCCGCTATCCGCAATCCGCCACGAGTCTTCCTTAAACAATATTCATATCTACCAACATATAACCTTAGCGGAGAGTTTCGCCGGTAACGGTATACAGAAAAGTTAGCTGAGACGAATAACATTTCTCCTTCACAACCGGTGATTCTTACATTAGCAATCATCCGCCGGGTCCTACTACGAGGTGACTCTGCATGTGCCTCTGTATCATTCAAACGTTTCACCCTGGCTTTAATTCGGGTCAGGTCATCAGCAATCAGAAACAGTGCTTTACGGGCATTGCTGTCTGGGGCATCCGTGGAAGGAATTTGATAGATTGCATCATCTGCCAATAGATCAAGCCATTCATCCAGCTTCCATTCGTCTAGTAGCGCTGCTTCATGATATAAAAAATCTTCCACATCACTTTTGGTGATTTCCTTTTCAATAATGCGTCATCCGTCATCAACTTGTTCCATTGACGCCAAAATGCCCGCAGATGCTCTTCATCAGTATTAAGCTGTTCACTTTTTTTATTGAGCCCGCGGGACATTTCCGACCACCCCGTCTCGCGCCATGTTGACAACCCCGCTTGTACTGCCTCTAGCGCTTCAACATCGTCAGGGGTTGCAAAACCACCAGGACCATAGAATGTCAAAAAACTATCTAGACGCCGCGCACGAGCCTTTTCAGACTCCTCTTTCGTTCCAAGCGCCCAAGCCGTAACTTTCATTTGGTCAAAAGCAACCGGCCAAAATGTTCGAATTGTCACAGAGGACCCGTCATTAATCACGAGATTTGGAAATACTACTAGATTGCGATTTGTATCAGCTACGCGAGCGGCGCGCTCTTCGCCTAGCCTTTCAACGAGCTCGTTTCTTATTTCTTGAATTTCTTCCTTAGCATCTTCACCATAAATTGAAATCCACCTGGCAACCGGCCGACCACGAAAATTAATGTTGTCAATTACGGCGTGACCATTACCCAGTCCCTTTCCTATGCCCCTCGAAGGAAGGAGAAGCCCCTGGCCCTTGGGCGGTTCCACCTGAACTCCCGAGTCCTTCATATAATCAAGCCAGGTCTTATGGGTTGTGAGGAGATGATAATCATCAAAACTGTTTTCAACCAAAAGTTTCCAGTTTGCCCGAATATCATATTCCTGCGTGCCCTTTATGACCTCCATTTGTCCACTCGGCGATTGATCGGCCACAAGGTCGATATACTCTTTTGCGTCCGCCAAATACTCTTCAAGGTCAGTGATATTAGGATTGAAACTAACAAACCAAAAACCTCGGTATGAATCGACATATGGTGGCTCTGCCAGTGAAAAATTCGACTTATCGAAACCCGGGGGGTAGGATTCCTCTCCGGGAACCCCAACCAGCTCACCATCCCGGTTATAACTCCAACCATGGTAGAAACAATTGTAACGACGTGTATTGCCGCAAGGCTCCCGGCACACTATTGCCGCACGATGACGGCAAGCATTAAGAAAAACGCGAACTTCTCCGGTACTGTCACGGCAAAATATTATCGGCCGACCGCATACGGTCCGTGTCAGATAGTCACCTCGCTTTATGATTTCTGATTCATGACCACAATAAATCCACGACCTATCAAAAATTGCCGCTTGTTCACGTTCCAAGATTGTGGGATCAGCCAATGTTCGGCGGTTCAGCCGAAAAACCATTTGTTCTGGCTGGTCGATGATATAAGGGGATTCAGTCAAAGTGATATATCAAATGTTTCATTGTGGTTTGTATATTGCACCAGCAAAAACGGTAAATAAACACCCAAGATTAATGCGGAACGGCAGCGTATTGGCGACGTATCTCCATAATTTCGAGTAAATTACCCCCAGGATCACGAATAAAAAATCGATCCTGATGAAAATTCCGATCTTTTGAATAGGAAGCTTCGGCTTCGATGATCTCAATTCCCTCTTTCTCAAATCTTTTCCGAGCTTCCTGCAAGTCATCTACCTGAAAAGCTAGGTGGTTTCTGAGGGCATGTTTAAAATCTAAATCTTTCGAGCTAGTACCGCGAGCAATACCAACATGTAGTTCATACCAGGGGTTTTCAGAAATACAAAAATGTCCGCCAGCGGGACCAAGGCTATCTGGCTTCTTTAGCTGCCTAAATCCAATAAGATCTCTGTAGAAACTAACGGCCTCTTCTTCTCGGTCAGGCGGTACCTGAACGTTTAGGTGATCAACACGTGTCAAAATCGGCATATCGAAAATCTCCTAAAAAGGTATATTCATGATCAATATTAAAAGCGAAAGCTCGCAACAAAAAGCCTCAATTTTCGTATTATACTGTAATGATTTGCGTCCAAGGAAAACGCATGTCAGAGTTAATAAATGATTAACGATAATAAAACCGAAACCCTCCAAGACAATTATAACCAGCGCGGGCCTCGTGACCTACGAGAGTGGATGGAAGTTATAGAATCTGACGGTGAATTACATCGAATTTCGGTAGCCGTAAATGCGCAGGAAGAATTGGCAGCAACGACATATATGGTTGCACGGGATGAGAAAGCCCCCGCCCTGCTTTTCGAAAATATAGAGGGTGACAAAACTGGGACGCGAATTCTCAGCAATATGTTGGGAGCGAGTAATCGGCGTTTCGCCCTTGCTGTCGGATTGGACCCAAACCTATCAACCCGTGACTTAATCCTTTCCACCCGTGACATCAGTAAGCGCAGGATAGCCCCTGCAAATGTCCCAGCAGATACCGCGCCCGTTAACGAAATCATCCTCAAGGGAGAGGATATAGATTTAACCCAACTACCAGTGCCACACTTTTGGCCTCGTGATGGTGGAAAATATATAGGGACTGGTGATATTACGTTTACGAGGAACCCGGATTCCGATCGTATTAATATCGGGTGCTACCGCCAAATGTTGCATGGCCCGCGACGCGTAGGGATGTATTGTTCTCCTGGAAAACATGGACTTCTTGATAGGGAAGCCTGGTGGAACCGAGGTGAGGAATGTGAAGTAGTTGTAGCATACGGCATAGATCCTATACCTTTTATGGTAGCGGCTCAGGCTTACAGCAGTGAAGTCTCTGAACTCGATATCATTGGCGGATTACTCGGTGCCCCCATGGAACTAACAGACGGAATCTCAACGTCACTGCCAATACCTGCTCGTGCTGAAATTGTTATAGAAGGGACTGTCGCCAAAGGTGATGTCGAGATGGAAGGCCCACTCGGAGAGTTTACGGGCTATTATGGCCGCCCGGAAGAGCCGCAACCAGTGATTAACGTTACCGCTTTACATATGCGGAAGAGTCCAATTATGACCGCCGCTCTGATGGCTGATTATCCAGCATGTGAAATCGGCGCATACTATGCAATCCAGAGATCTGCAGCCATTTGGGATGACCTTGAACGGTTTGGCATTCCTGGAATTGAAAGTGTCTACTGTCACCCGGCGGCCGCATCAAGCTGGGGAATGACGGTCATATCAATCAAACAACAATATGCTGGTCACATAGCCCAGACGTTATCATCAGCCTCCCAATGTCCTGCTGGCGCTTATTTTACCAAATGGATCATAGCCGTTGACGAAGATGTCGACCCAACAGACATCAATCAGGTTTTATGGGCCCTCAGTACCAGAGCGAACCCGGTTGATGACATTGATTTTCAGCGTAAGACGTGGTCAACAGGCTTGGACACCAGTCAATTTCCTCCAGAAAATCGGCCCTATGGTTCCAAGGCATTAATTGATGCCTGCAAACCACACAAGTATTTGGCTGAATATCCCCGGCGTACCATGGTTCGAAGGCCGGTTTACGATCGTGTTGCTGGGCGTTGGGAGGAAATGGAACTGCCGGGTACACCTCCTAATTTGGCAGGCCTAGATGATATTGAAATTTGATATAATTTTATACGAAATCATATAAACCAATGAAGGATAGAATGGTCTCCAAACATTAATTTTGTTCTTTAACTACGTAACCCTCACAAATATCTTTCGCTCGACTTTCCGGATCCCTCTTTTCAGGGCAGCCGTAACCGCCACCCCCCGCCGCTTCCATCATCATGGTATCGCCAGCCTTCAAATAAATACTCGTGGTAATGGGCATTTCCTCTTCCTCGGCTTTGCCAGGATTAACGACGAAACGGCTGGGCCGACCTGGTTTTCCCCCGGATACCCCGCGGGGTGGCCGAACAGCTCTGTCTCCCCGAAATATGACCAACCCTGGCTGCAACATTTCATATTCACGTCTCATAGCCAGTCCACCACGATATTGTCCGTCGCCACCGGAATTGGGGATCAACTCAAACTTGGTTATTCGGCAAGGAAATTCTGACTCTACAATTTCTATGGGGGTCACATAAATGTTAGAAAGGTGCACAGTTGTACCAGAGGCACCATCCTGGGACGCAGAGCCTCCGTATGCTGACCCATATATTTCATATTGATTACCGCGTGGTTCTCGTGGGCCAGAACCCCAATCGATCGTGAGCCCGCCGCCGCTACCACCACTATAGGCGGCAGCTCTATGTTCTGAAAATGAGCCAAACACCTCTAGTAACATGTCGATAACAGTCATACAGGTCTTCATATAGGAGCTGCAGGGTGCAGGCGGGATTGGACTGACAACCGTCCCTGGCTTAAGTTTTATTGTGACAGCATCCCTTACCGCGTCACTATAACGCAAGTCAGGGTTTGTCATCCCAATCAAAACTTGGTAGCAACAAGCTTCAACAAGGGCGCGACGAATATTCACTGGTCCTTTCCCTTGCGGGTCACTTTCAGTGAAATCAAAATCAACTTCACCACTTTTTACAGTCATACGGACATGCATACGAACGGGTTTATTTCTATCAATACCATCGCTATCGAGATAAGATTCTGCCTCTTGAATTCCATCCGGTAATTCCATTAGCGCTTCACGAAACTCAACACCTGCGGCTTCTATCATTGCATCAAGTGAAACCGTTAAATCGTGAACGCCAAATTCGTTACAAATTATCTTCAACCTGTCACGTCCAATAAAACAGGCCGCAACTTGACCGCGTAAATCGCCTAATGTCAGCTCCGGCTGCCTACTGTTAGCAGCAATTAATCTCTCAATACCTTTGTCATAGACGCCAGCGCGATAAAGTCTGGTGGGAGGATAAACAATACCCTCTTGAAAGAGCTCAGTGGCCTGCCCCCATGTAGAACCAGGCATTGTTCCACCAACATCAGCCTTGTGTGCGATTGAACCAGAAAAACCTATCAGATCTTTTCCAATAAAAATTGGAACAATAACTCCCATATCCGGGACATGCGGCATACTCCCATCATAGGGATGGTTAGAGACAAAAACATCACCGTCACAAAGCCCTTTATCACCGGCAAGCTCTAATATCCTCTCTACAAAATATCGGTAGGCCGTAGAATGAAAAAACATAGGTGGGGCAACCAACAAACGCCCTTTTGAATCTAGTATCACACAGCTAAAATCCCTTGATTCCCTAACAATCGTTGAATACCCGGAGCGAAAAAAATGATGGTGCATTTCGTCCATTAAGCTGCCAATACGATTACGAAGTATTTGAACTGTTATCGGATCGATCTCGCTTTGTCTTTTGCCACTCATTTTTTGATTTCCCGAAAGAGTTGCATATTTCCAGCGGAATCTAATGCGACCGACCAACCTTTAGGAACCAGGGTAGTTGCATCAATCTGTTCGACAATAATGGGACCTGTCATATTTTCTGTACGCGGCAAATCTTCATGTCGCCAAACCTCTGCATCAATAATTTTACCCATGGCATCACGAAAAGCTCTTTTCCCCCGATGCTCATTCTTATTGCCATTTGCAACATTAAGTTTTGAGGCGGCTTTTATCTTCTTCGTTGGAACTATTACTCGTAAACGATAGCTGACTACCTCAATAACGGCATCGCGCGCAGCATGCCCATGAAGGGCTTGGTGCCGTCGGTGAAATCGTTCTGCTAAATTCGCAAATCCTTCTTTGTCGAGGGGTATTGGTATATCTCTGATAGGTATTCGTAGCTCGTAGCCTTGGCCCGAGTAACGTAAATCTACTTCTCTAATAAAGTGTCTCAGCTCATCACCTAAGTCCTCATTTTCTAATTCTGTGGAGGCCCTTTTTTCCAAAGCTAAGAAAGCGAATTCAACATGTTCGGGATTAATACCCTCAAGGTCGCGCAAATCAGACCGAATATAATCATGAACAACATCTGCACAAAGCAGCCCAAGGGCAGAAAAGGCTCCCGGACTGCTGGGCACTAAAACTTTACTGATCCCGAGATCTTCCGCCACAGCGACCGCATGTACCGGCCCCGCCCCACCAAATGGTACAAGGGTAAAATCAGATAAATCGATACCCTTTTTTGCTGCCTGGACTCTAATTTCATCAGCCATACGTGCATTAATCACTCTTATTATCCCAGCGGCGGCTGTGCTGACATCGATGCCCATAGGTTTTGCAATTTTATCCTCTATTGCTTTAACGGCCTTCTCTAAATTTAGTGAAGCCTCTCCACCTAAAAAATAATCCGGATTAAGAATTCCCGCGACGACATCAGCATCAGTTACCGTTGGCTTTATTCCACCTTTATCGTAGCAGGCTGGCCCAGGAGACGCCCCGGCGCTATGGGGGCCTACAGCCAGCATACCTGCCGGGTTAACGCTCGCAATACTACCTCCACCCGCTGAGATAGTAGAAACATCCAGCGCTGGCACAGCCACCATACGGCCAGAAATGACTGTTTCCGAATGTTCTAAAGGTGTTCCATTCTCAATGAAGGCAATGTCACAACTCGTGCCCCCCATATCCATCGTAACGATATTGTTAACCCCGCGCCCAACACCTAAAAGGTGCGCGGTTCCCTGAACACCAGCGGCAGGTCCAGACAAAAGAGTATGCACCGTCTGTGCTTCAGTATTAACGGAAAGCGGCATCACCCCACCGTTTGATTGCATCAAGAAACGGCGACGCGTGAGAACATTTTCTTTATCGAGACCGTTAGCTAAATCGGAAATATAGTTTGATAATACCGGCACAAGGTATGCATTTATCAGTGTCGTTGAATAACGAGGCCATTCACGAATACGCGGTAAAACCTCACTAGAAATTGAAACAAATGCATTCGGTACAATTTCACGAATTATATCGGCAGTTTCTTTTTCATGCGTGCCATTCATGTAAGAAAATAAATAACAAACAGCAAAGGAATTCACGCCCTCAGAAAGCAGAAATTTAGTGGCATTCGCAACAGCGTCCCTATCTAGGGAAGTTATTTCATTCCCGAGGTAATCAATACGACAGGATACCTCTTGGGTCAGAGATTGGGGTGCCAGCTGAGCTGGTCGCGTAAACAAGTGATCAAATGGGTTGGCATCATCTCGAGCCTGGGTTTGAACCTCACAGATTGCGCGGTAGCCACCATTAATAAGCAAGCCAATCTTCGACCCTTTACCCTCCAACAAAGCATTTGTCGTAACTGTTGTCCCATGGGCGAAAAAATTTAATTCACCGGCGGATATTCCACTGTCGATTAAGCGGCGTAATCCTTCCAAAACAGCCAAAGCAGGGTTTTGGGGTGAAGACGGTAACTTTTCAATTCTGACCGATCCATTTTCTATATCGTTTAAAACCAGATCAGTGTGGGTACCCCCGACATCGACACCTAGACGGTACCTCGCCCGTCCGTTTCTTTTATTCATTTTACTTGTTTTCAGCCGTTAATTTTCGCTGCCGAATACAACGTATTCCAAACATAACAAAAATCGCGAAAACTGCAGGAACCAAGGAGACAGGGTTTGATACACCAAACCAAACTGTTGCCCCGCCGACAAAGATAGCAGCAATTAATAAACAACAAATAGTTACTATTCTTTTAATACCTACGACACCTGTAGTACCCGTCATTTGACCAATTATTAACCCAGCTACAACAACAGTAACTATAACGTAACAAATTTCTGTCAAGGATCCTTGGAGAAGCATCGCTGGATTAAAGGCCCAAAGAAATGGCATAAGAAAAGCTGCAACGGCGAGCTGTAATCCTATTAAACCAGTTTCCCACATATCACTTTCTGCAATTTCAGCTGCAACCATACTTGCTACTGCAACTGGCGGAGTGAGCATGCTCAACAACCCAAAATAAAATATAAACATGTGCGCCGACATTTCTGGAATTTTCATCTCTACGAGAGCAGGCGCTACTATAGACACCAAAACAACATAAACGGCAGCCGTCGGCATCCCCATACCCAAGATGATACAAATCAAAGCTGTCATAAAAAGCATCGCAAGAACACCAGCGTGCTCGGCGATGGTCGTTAGTGCCAGTGATAATTGAAACCCAAGTCCTGTGCTATTCATCAAGCCTATAATCACACCCGCACCCCCACCAATCATTAAAAGTGGCAAAAGGTTTTCTCCAGCTTCTACAAAAAACCTGGACCATTCTGATCGCCCCGGAAAACGGCGGTTCTTCAAAATCATTAATATGAGAAGAACTCCGCACGCGTATAAGCCAGAAAGACCAGCGCGGTAACCCAAGCCAATTAGAAAATATAGCATGATGATTAAGGGTATAAGAAACGGCCATCCAGAAAGGATGACCTTACCCAAGGAAGGAAGATCTTCTTTGTTTAAACCTTTAAGACCAAACCGAGCCGCTAAACCATCAACCTGAAGAAACAAAACAAAAAAATAGATTATCGCAGGTAAGAGAGCTGCTTTAATGACCTCGCTATAAGGCACCTCCAAAAATTCTGCAATTATAAATGCAGTCGCTCCCATTACGGGTGGGGCTATTTGGCCACCATTGGATGCAACTGCTTCAATTGCAGCTGCATATTTTGCCTTAAATCCTGTCTTCTTCATCATTGGTATTGTGACTATGCCCGTGGACATAATATTTGCTACGGTGGATCCAGAGATTGAACCAAACGCACTGGAGGCAACCACAGCAACTTTAGCCGGTCCCCCGCGGCGATGTCCCATTAGGCTAAGAGAAACGTCATTCAGAAAATTCATAGCACCTGATACCTCCATCATTTTTCCAAAAACAATAAAGGCCAAAACAAGTTCTGTTATAATCTGCAAGACAAGACCGGGAATACCATTATGATCGGCGTAAAGGTAAACCACTGTTTTAGTCGGCGGAAATACGGAGGCTTCTAATGGTCCAGGCAAGTAGTGACCGAGGTATCCATATATAATGATGATGGCAACGAGGCCGGCAATGATCTTGCCAGTTGCCTTGCGTAAACCCTCCAGCATCATCAAAAGAGCTATAATGCCTGGAACCCACATCTCGATTGGTCTTTCTGCCATCCGCAGCAACCAATCTTCCAGGTTAACTGACATCCAAAGCCATACAGCTAAAGCTAAAATAGCTAGACTAAGTTCAAGTATTCCTGGCTTTTCATTATATGGCTGTTTCAAAAATACCGCACCATTAGCCAATGCAAAAACTACGACAATGACCTGGGCTGTGAGTAATCCAAGCTGTAGGTAATCGGGTACTGATAAGATCCACAAAATACCTATAGCGGGTATTAATACGAGGTAAATGCGTAGGACCAAATCACAGATTTTACTAATCATGACTGGCCCTACGCGAACTAATTAACTTATTTCCGATAACAGGAACTACCGAGTTTCTTTTGCTACTTTTGCTTGTTGCTTCTCATTCGCCGCAGTCCAGACACCCGCTTCCTTGTAATATTTTACAGCTCCCGGGTGATAAACAGCAGAGTTAGTGGCAGGGACAATTGTTTTTGTACCTCTTATCGGCGGATAAGCTTTTTGTAGTTTTTTCCAGTCCTGATGCAACAATTTAGTAATTTTATATGCCAAATCATCAGAAACAGCCGGGCCTACATCCAGATACGTATCGAAAGCAAGACAACGGACTTCCTTTGTTATATAGGGACGATTTTTACTTGGTTTTGCCACAAATCCATACGCTCCTGGTACAGTGTTCATAATAAACTCATCAGTAGCGTTTGAACCCAACCCGACGAATCTAATGCCCCCGGGAACAGTAGCGTGTGCTTTTCGAACCTGTGGCATCCCTACACCTATGGGAGCCGCTTCTACCCGACCTTCCACAACCATGTTGACGCTCTTAACAACACCACCAGACTTTACGGCTATGACGTCCTTAGTAGTCATTCCAGCGGATGCTAAATAAAGCCTATTCAATCGTCCAAGTGAAACAACAGTTGTAACATCTGTTACAAATTTTCTACCTCTTACATCCGCAATAGATTTTATGCTTGAATTATTTTTCACCATCATTCCGTATGGAATAATCCAAACTCGGGCCAATACAGACAATTTTGAAAGTTTCTTGCGAAACGGTGCCTGCCCCCTAACTGCTGAACCAATATCAAGGCTATTATTAACACCAATCGTAATCTCACCCTTATTAACTAAAGGGAGATAGACAGATGAACCAGCATGAGGCTGAGCATTAGCTCTTATTTTCAAATTTTTCTGAATATGTTTGGAAAAGCCGTTTCCTAACAGAAAAAATACTGACCCCGCTTTATTTGTCCCAATCGTAATATTCTTTGTTTTTGCTTGCGCGCTCACCAATGCCGAAGTGGCAAAACATGTAGCCGCAATTAGCGCCGCAATTTTAAAACTTTTCATAATAAAATTTCCCTGTTTGGCTGGTTTAAAAATGCATTTTTGTACGTTATTATTTATCCTACATTTGGCCTGAAACTATCTACATCTGTCAACAGAGGAATTCATGAGTACAGGGGTGAAATTAACAGCTTCCGATGGCCATATATTCGATGCCTGGAGTAGCGAAACAAACGGAAAGCCAAAAGGTGGAGTGGTAATTCTTCATGCAATTACTGGTCGAATTCCTCACCTTGCCGATGTTTGTGATCAGTGGGCAGCGAACGGATATCAGGCCATTGCCCCTTCTTTGTTTGATAGAATTTCTCCAAACATCATTAACAGCTATAGCCCCGAAGGTGTCGCATCCGGTATTTCGCATTATACATCTTTAACTGAGCAACAAATTTTAATGGATGTTGAGGCCTCAGCGGACATACTTCGTAAAAAGGGACCCGTAATTATTTCTGGTTTTTGTACCGGCGGAACATGGGCTTGGGTTAGCTCAGCTAAACTTGAATTTGATGCTATGGTTAATTATTACGGGAGCCATGTTCCAGCTTGGCTTGATATTAGCCCCAAATGTCCTTCAATAATCCACTATGGTGATATCGACCACTGCGTCTCGATGGAAGAGATTGAAGAAATCAAAGCCACCAATCCCGCTCTGAAAATTAAAATACATCCGGGTGCAAAACATGCCTTTTTTAATCCAGAACAAAAAAGTTACCACCCTGAAGCTGCATCCGCCTCGTGGGCACAATCGATGGCGTTTCTCGACAGTGTCCTTATTTAAATTCCTCCCTGATACCACCCTATATCAATTTGGCCTAATTAGGCTTGCAAGCTTCCCTAGTCAAACAGGTAGGAAAATTTCTCCCTAATTTGTGCTTTCAATTCAGGACTTGCCTCAGCTACTTTGGGAAATTCGTCCTTCCAACCAAAAGGGCGACAGGCATCTATGAGGCCTCTGTTATTTTGCCAAGGAGGCTCCCGAAGCAAAGGGTCAAGTGGCGTTGACCATGAGCGCTTAACAAATTGTACATCCTCAGGGGGATCACAGCGAGTTGACATTGCCCAAATCACGTCAAACATATTGGAGGGATCAATATCCTCATCAACAACCACGACCCAGCGTCCCGCGTAGTTGCCTGCATGGCAATTCATCGCCAACATTCCAGCCTGAGAAGCATGGCCAGGATAAAGTTGCTTTATAGAGATAACATTAAATAAACGTCCGGCCCCTGCCTCATGGCACCAAACACCCTCTACACCATTTAAGCCTGCCTTTTCACACTCGTCCCAAATCATCGCAGACTTCACAGCGGCGCGGGCAAAGGTGAAGTTCTCTGGCGGTCTCGAAGGTATAGCCAATGTCAAAATAGGGTTTGTACGATAATATACCCGGTTAATCTTAACGGTTGGAAGCTGCGTGGCATTCGAAGCGTAATATCCCATAAATTCGCCAAAGGGTCCCTCCTCCTTCAACTCCTCAGCACAGATCTCTCCTTCCAAAACAATTTCCGCGTGTGCTGGGATAGGCAAACCATGCAATTCACTTTTAATAACCTCTAAAGCCCTACCACGCATACCACCAGCATAAGCAAATTCATCAACCTCGTGATCGATCTCTTGGTGTGAAACAAGAAAGAGAAGTGGATCGTGACCGCATGAAATCAAAACAGGACAAGTTTCTCCTTTAGCAAAATATTTCTCACTGATTAAACGTCCTTGCTTTCCGGGGGACATCCAGATGCCCACCGTATTTTTGTCATGGACCATTACCCGGTAGGTAGCAGAATTCACCCACCCTGTATCAGGGTCGCGCATGATAATTGCGTCATCAGTACCAATGTAACGCCCACCATCAAGCTCATGCACAAACGGTGCAGGAAATTCCCACAAATCAACGTCTTCATCGCGCATGATATTTTGCATTATGGGACCGGTTTCCACCTCTGCCGGTGGGATCAACTTGAATTCCTTTTTATTTCTTTCTCTATAGCTCTTAACGAGATCTATCTCATCTTTTGGTTCTGGCAAACCAAGTACAACAGCTAAACGACGGAAGGAATTAGCGCCTCCAGCTAAAATACGGGTGCCGGTGGGGTAACCCTTAATATTATCAAATAATACCGCTTTGGCCCGACCAGGTTTAGCTGCAGCTGTCATTTCCGCTATGGCGCCAACCTCTAAGTTCCAGTCGGCGCCATCGACGTGAGCGACCTCTCCCATTTCTTCGAATTGATCCAGCAGGTCACGTAGGTCCTGGTAACCTTCATTTCTCCGAGGTGCTTCACTTTCCACCATTAAAACTTCTCCAACGGCATTTGACTATTCGTCTTCCCACTTGTCTGCACCCTCAACAAATAACCCATTAATCTCAGGTACATTATTAATGAATTTTTGTTCGTGCAAATAGCGAAAGAGTGTCCCTACGATCTCGCGGTTCTTCTCGGTTAGACCAAACTTTATAAAATCGTGGCCTGTTTCTTCATCACCCCATGGGTTTAAACCACCACCCTCAGCGTAAAATTGTTTTTTACTTGAGCAATATGCATCGAACATAGGCTTTGGGCAATTCGGGTGTGCAGCCAGTATGTCCTGATGGATAACAACGGCATGATTTAGCGGATAAATCCCTGTACGATCAAAATATTTTCTTTCTTCCGCCTCTGTATCAGGAAACAAACGCCTTAGTTTTTGTTCTTCCTTCGGTTTTTTTCCGTCCTTAGTACTTGGCGCAAGAAAAGCATCTATCTCTCCATCAATGACTAACTTCTCCAGGTCTTCGTCCAACGCTTGGACGCCTACCTCCTCAGGGGGTAGGAACCTCTGTTTTTTCTCAGATACCCAATTTAAATCGCTCCAATGCAAATCATATTCGTCAATCATCAGGCCTCTCCACCATACCCCTGCTGTCTGCGTGTATTCCCGTGCACCGACAGTTTTGCCCTTGAGATGAGAAGGATGGGTCAAATCACTATCATTTCTCACAAAAAGGGAACCATGACGAAATGCACGATTGAGAAATACCGGAATGGCCATCATCGGGGCTATACCGCGGTCCTTCATGAGAGTGTAATTAGCGAGAGAAAACTCGTTCACCTCAAAATGTTGGTTTTCGAGGACAGGTCTAAACGAATCACCGGGACCAACAGCCGTATAGCGCAGATCAAGACCATCTCTGATACCGGTTACGTTTCTGAAAAACGGCAAGTCATTACCAACCATCTCTATAATATCACCGGCCATTTATTAAATTCCTCCCCTATATCTTTTCAAAGATTTAATTAAAGTAACTTTGGATGAATATAAAACTATTGCTTAATGTTAACCACTGCACTTTGAACTATAAAAAAAATAGCCTAACATCGATATGAGGCCGGCTTTTGAAAGCTAAGTAGTCAAGGAATACCGTTGTGCCTAAACTCAACCACATCGCCAGTATTACATTGGACCCGATTACCGTCGGTAAATTTTATGCCACGATTTTCGATATGTCTTTCGACTATCGTTCAAGTCGAATTGGGTATGCGTCCACGGCTCGAGAAGGATATGTAGGATTGAACTTTAATCCGAGTATGCCCGGCAGGCCCGGTCCCATTGGACTGGATCACTTCGGGATCGAAGTCGATGACATTAATAACTCCTTTGCCAATGCCGAAAAGGACTACCCCGAAGTCGAGTGGGTTAAG
>JAYZFG010000016.1:0-153733 GCA_036336885.1 Pseudomonadota bacterium | reverse complement strand
CCTGCCGACCGCCAGGACATATCCTGTGTAGCTCGAATAGCGTGCTTGGTTGCTATCAGCACATTCGGGTTCTTTTCTAATAACTCCTTGGCAAGTTTCAGTGTTTCCTTACGCAGATTCTTTTTTGGAACAGAATAATTAACCATACCCATCTTGGCCGCTTCCTTACCGTTAAAGGTTCGACCCGTACACGCGTAGAACATTGCGTCACGCTGGTTAAATAAGTCAGTGACCATCTTGGAGACCATACCGCCAGGCAAAATACCCCAGTTAACTTCTGACAAACAAAAAATCGCATCATCCGCTGCGATGGAGAAGTCAGCACAAATACAGTGAGTAAAGGCACCACCAATACAGAAGCCATTGACCATGGAAATAGTCGGCTTGTTGTACATCCAAAGCTTTTCGTTGCGCCAACGGCTATTTGCACTCGCTTGAGCTTTAACGTCAGGTTTACCATCGGTCTCGCGAAAATATTCTTTAAGATCCTGCCCGGCGCTGTAAGAAACCCCTTCCCCCGTTAAAATAACCAGCTTGGTATCAGGATCGGTTTCCAATAGTGTCATTATCTCCATCATTTCCGCATGGAAAGTCGGGCTCATCGCATTTCGTTTCTCAGGACGGTTAAAAGTCACCCAGGTAATCCCGTCTTTTTGTTGGTTAACCTTTACGCAGCTATATTTCTTCTTCAGCATCGTTTTTCTCCCATTTAAAAAAACTCTCTTCCGCTAACTAACATTTAATGTATTCAAAAGCTTATTAGATTAATACACCCTTAATCCCTCCGAACTGGCCTTACGTCAACCGCTCGGACACCATTTCCGTCTTCAAGTATAATCAATGGATTTACTTCTATCTCTGAAAGCCACGCCCGATTTTTGACAAAAAAGTCTGACAACCCAACAATAGAATTCACCAGCGCTTTAACATCTCTTGGCAACTGACCACGGAAGCCCTCTAACGCTTTGGCTCCCTTCAATTCCATTATCATCTCTCGTGCATCTTCCTCACTCACGGGCGCCAAACGCAAAGAGACGTCTTTCATTAGCTCAACAAATATCCCCCCCAACCCGACAACAACTAGTGGACCAAAATCTGGATCGTCACGAACCCCAACCAGCATTTCCAGTCCCTGAACCATCTCCTGAACAAGAAACCCGCTGATCTTATCAGCTCCTATTTTACTCTGAAGTTCCTCTGCAGCATCATTGACAGCTGCCGCGTCATTTAACCCAAGAATTACACCACCTGCCTCAGTTTTATGACTAATTTGTTCAGATATAATTTTGAGAACGACTGGAAATCCTATGGCTTCTGCAGCTGTTGCCGCCGCCTGAGGGTCATTCGCCACTGTTTGTATTGGGGCGGTCAACCCATATTCCGAAAGACTCCCAATCAACTCACTTTCTGAAATATTCAAAGGTTCAACATCTGCCTCTGGCAATTCAGCAATACCCCGCCGACGTGCAGCGCCGTAATTTACTAGCGCCTGCATCGCCTTTACAGTTTCGGGTATTCCAAAAAGAAATGGTAATCCGGCGGCGTCTTGAAAATTGCGATACTCCTCATCTGCGTTTTCAGCCATGCGCGCAAAAGGTAAAACCGGTTTAGAGGTATACTCTCTTAAATCAACATAGAGGTGTGCAGTTTCTGTATCGCCAGGAAGAGGCAAGCGCCCTTGCATAGCAATAACATCAACAGCCGGATCATCGGCAAAAAGTTTGCACAGTTCGCAAAAGCGTGCGACATCACCCGCAAGCGGCGTACCAGCATCCATCGGATTATAAACATCCACCTCCTCAGGAACGAGATCAACCATTTTTTCTACCGCATCTGGGGAGAGTTTCGCTAGTGTAGCCTCCTCATCAGCCACTGCATCAAGGCTCAATCCAACTGCTCCACCGGAAGTTGTAACAATCGCCAATTTATTACCTTCAGGATAACGCTTCAGGGTGAACGCCATGGCAATTTCCACCATGTCGTCCAAATTTTGGCAACGCGTCACACCGTAGCGCTGGCACATCGCCATAAAAACATCATCATCAACTGCAACAGCACCCGTATGCGTCTTAGCCTGCTCCTTTCCGAGTTCGCTCTTGCCCAACTTTACAAGTATAACCGGTTTTTTAGCATCAAAGGCATGACGAGCCGCCTCCATAAAGGCTTGGGGGCGCCTGATACTCTCCAGCATCGCAACAATGATCTCTGTATCAGGGTCTTCGACTAAAAAATTTAAATAGTCAGCGCAATCAAGGCCAAATTCGTTACCACAGGAAACCGCATAAGAGAACCCGAGACCTCGTTGAGCCGCACGCGCGAACCAATATCCTAGCGTGCCGCCAGAATGAAATATTCCTCCGATAGGACCTTTCTTAAGATTTCGCAACCGACTCGTTGGATATTGAAGCATATCCATTGGCAACGAGAATGTGCCCATACAATTTGGCCCACACACTGAAATACCCGATTCTTGAATAATTGTCTTAAGTTCTTCGCCGCGTTCAGCACCAATATTCTTCCGACCTTCACCAAAACCTGCAGAAAAAATCGTTGCCGCTTTCAATCCATTGGCAACACCATCTTTGATCACGTCGTTTACAAACCGACCGGGCACAACTACAGCGGCGTGGTCTACTGCTTCTGGTAAAGCAGAAAAATCAGGATAAACTTTTTCTTCCCAAAGCTCTTCACGACGCGGATTTATAAGATAAACTTTAAGCGGCATACCCGCTTCTTTTAGGTTGTGGTATAGAACTTTTGACCAACCATCACCGCCGGTTTCGCTCGCGCCGACGATTGCCATCGACCTAGGTTTTAGTAGAGGTTTAACGTCTCGGAATATTTCAGTCATATTTCAGTACTTTAGATTAATTAATGTTAAATTTTTCAGGAAAACCGACCCGGAGACCTTCCATCAGGAACACCATCAGGCCTCGGCAAACCCTCCGGCTTATGGCAACCGTCTCGGTAACGGCCTATACCCTGTCCTGTCGCAACGATGTCACCATCTTCATTACGTGCTTCAGCTACCGACATAAACATCGTTCGACCACCTCCAGTTTTCTTAGATTCGACGGTTACACGACTACCCTTTTTCACCGGGAGGATGAGATTAACCGTCAACGTAACGGTCGCTCCTGAACGATAATTTTCTGGAACTGTACAATAAATTGCTGCATGCGCTAACGCCGTATCTATAACTGTAGACATGCAACCGCCGTGTAACACACCAGTACCATTTAGCACATGATCCTCGACATCGAATTCAAAAACACACCGGTCTAACTCCCACTCAACCAGGCGTGCACCAATATGGCTTGCAAAAGCCGAAAAGGTTTTAAGCGTTTGACGCGGCGGCGGTAGATTTCGTTTTACAGGTTCGGTTTTATTGCCCATCAAATTATCTCACGCTCCATATTCTCGTAAAATTAATCGAGCCAATGCCATTTTTAGAATTTCAGTCGGGCCCTCGGTAATGACCATACTGCGTTGATCTCGAAAGAATTGCTCTATAGGCATGTCCTTGGTCAGACCCATTCCCCCATGAATTTGCATACAACGGTCAGCCGCTTTAAAAGACATTTCATCGCCAAAGTATTTACACATATATGATTCTTTGCGTACATCTTGGTCGTTATCTGCTCTCCAAGCAGCGTTATAAACCATAAGCTGTAACTGATGCTGGGTCTGATACATGTCGACCAGCATATTTTGTACTGTCTGACGTGATGCTAGTGTTGCCCCAAAGGTTGAACGCTGATTGGCGTAACTTGCCGCCAACTCTAAACAACGAGTGATAACGCCTACGCCACGAGCGCCATGCCGTAATCGGCCTTCAGTAAGCCAGCTCTGTGCTGCCCTCATACCATCGCCCTCTTTACCAACACGTTGCGAAACCGGAACTCGAACATTCTCAAAAAGAATCTCCCAAGGCTTATCAGCAATCATCAATTCCTGCTGGCGTAGCTTGGTTATACCGGGGGTGTCCATATCGACCAGAAACACTGTAAGACCACCCCGAGATCCCTTTTCCCGATCAGTGGCTGTGACAACCTGAGCGAAATCTGCATTGGATGCACCGGTAATCCATCTTTTATGACCATTGATGATATAGTGATCTCCATCTCTTATCGCGGTAGTCCGCATGCCTCCGGGATCCCCACCGGCTTCAGGCTCGCTTTGACAAAAACAACTCGTTTTTTCTCCTTTTATTACGGGATATAAGAACTGTTCCTTCTGTTCATCGCTAATTGTATAAAGAATAGGACTGACCCGCGGCCCAAAGATTGAAGCACCCCGAGAGGGAATAGCAATCGTCCTTGCCATTTCCTCCCACATGACTGCTTTGGATAAATTTCCTAAACCTAGACCACCAAACTCCTCAGGAACGTCAAACAACCAAAGACCAAGATCCCTCGCTTTTTCTTCCAGCGTTTCCTGAACACCTGGAAGAAATTCCGCACCGTCATTTGTTTCTCGCTCGATGGGTATTAACTCCGTATCAACAAAACGTCGTAGGTTGTCTTTCAACATCACTAATTCTTCGGGAAGATCAAAATCCATCTAAGCTTCTCCTTAATTAATTTTATAAAGTTTAGTGTTACGCATTAACATCCACCACAACTCTCCCGACTGTCTCCCCCCTGAGTATTTTGTCAGCGAGCTCAGGCAATTCATCTAAAGGCACAGTATTGGTTAGGGTATCCAGTGCACCCGACGCTAGATCGTTAGATAGCCGTTCCCACGCCAACTTTCTTTGATCGATAGGACACATTGCTGAATCGATCCCAAGCAATTTTATCCCTCGTAAAAGAAATGGAATTACGGTGGAGTTAAATTTTATACCACCGGCATTTCCACAAGCGGCAACAACCCCACGAGTTTTAATCTGTGGCAAAATTGAAGAAAGTGTAGTTCCACCAACAGCATCAATCACTCCCGCCCAACGCTCCGAAGCAAGGGGCCTTTCGGGTTCCACATCCAGTTCTTCACGTGCTATTATTTCGCTAGCCCCAAGTGATTTAAGGTCCTCCGCGCGCTGTAGCCTCCCGGTAGAGGTATGCACTTCATATCCAAGGCCTGATAGAATACTAATAGCGATACCACCAACCCCACCATTACCGCCGGTAACCAAAATTGGGCCACTTGCCGGAACAATTCCATTCTTCTCAAGTTCCATCAAGGCCAACATCGCAGTGAAGCCAGCAGTACCAATGGCCATCGCACGTCGTTCGGTAATTTTGTCAGGCAATCTAATTAGCCAATCCGACTTCACTCTGGCTTTCTGAGCATACCCGCCCCAGTGAAGCTCTCCGACGCGCCACCCAGTGAGAAGAACTTTGTCACCAATGGCAAATTCTGGAGTATCAGAAGTTTCCACAGATCCCACAAAATCAATTCCGGGAACATGCGGATAGACCCGTACCAAACGACCGAGGCCTTTTAAGACCATACCATCTTTGTAATTTAACGTTGAGTGAGATATAGCAACGGTTACGTTTCCTTCTGGGAGTTGATCGTCATTCAAGTGTTTAATTGATGCCGAAACCCCTTTTTCAACTTCATCGAGAACTAATGCACGAAATCCGTCTACCATCTCTCCCCCCTTTTTTTATCAAGCGCCCCTGTTAAAGGCTTTTATCTCTTCTAGTACTGAGTCGTCCTTGGGTCAATCTGCACCACACGGATTGACAATACCCCCTCTCGCTCCGATCATTGTTACAATTATATAAAGATTGCCAGGGAGAAAATTTAATGGAATATCCCCTTTCCGAGGAACATAGCCTTTTCCGTGAGACAATGAAGCGCTTTGTCGATGAAGAGATGATACCCTTTGAAATGGATACGTGTGACGAAGAAGGGCAACTCAAACCAGAATGGAAAGAGAAATATGACTCCCGAGCCAAAGAACTGGGTATTTGGAAAATGGAAGTTCCGGAGGAGTACGGCGGTGTTGGGGCCGATTTGATTTCCCTGTGTATTGTTTGGGAGCAACTTGGTCGAACAATAGCAGTCCCGACTCGTGGACTCGGCGGAATCATGGGCCCTCAAGTCCGCGCGCCGCTTTACGAACTAAGCACCGAAATGAAGGAAAAGTATCTATTTCCTGTCCTAAATGGAGAAAAGGAGGCTTGCTTCGCGCAGAGCGAACCCGACGCAGGCGGTGACCCTGGCGGAATGCGCACAACTGCCGTTCGCGATGGGGACCATTATGTTATTAACGGTACCAAAAGATGGATAACCGGCTCATATGAAGCCGATTTTGCACAATTACTTGCAGTAACGGACAAGAAAAAGGGGTCCCGCGGGGGTATTTCCATGTTCCTTGTAGATATGGATACACCTGGGGTTGAAATAACGGCCCATTACGACACCATGATGGGTGACAAACCTACAGAGATAGTCTTTGAGGATGTACGAATTCCAGTCGAACAACGAATTGGAGAAGAAGGTCAAGGATTTTCTCTCGGCCAACGATTTTTAGCAAATGGTCGTTTAAAGCACGGTGCGCGTGGTGTCGGCACAGGCCAAAGATGTCTTGACCTAATGTGTGATTACGCAAAACAAAGGGAGACATTTGGTGAAAAACTAGCCAACCGGCAAGCTGTACAATGGATGATTACAGACACATATGTCGAGCTCCAGGCAGCGAGGCTAATGGTTTACAATGTTGCCGCGCGTGCTGCCGAGGGGATTGTTGATCGAACGGACGGGTTTATTCAAAAAATGTATGCAGACGAACTTGGGTTCCGAGCGGCCGACCGGTGTCTTCAGGTTCATGGAGGGATTGGATTAACAACAGACCTTCCGATCGAAAATTTTTGGCGCCAAGCGCGCAGCTTCCGTATTACAGAAGGACCCACCGAAATCATGAAGATGGTGATCGCCCGCAATGTATTACGTGAATATTAAGTGAAACAAAATAGGGAGAGAAAGTATGGCCAGAAAAGCATTAGCAAAAAATTCGTCAGCCCGTAAGCCTGCATCGAAATACAAATATAATAATGTTCTTGTTGAACAGAGAAAGGATGGCATCACCTTTTTAACCTTAAATCGGCCAGAAAAAAGAAATGCTATGAGCCCGGAATTGCACCATGAAATGGACGATGCCCTCGAAAAGTTAGCGGTCGATTCAGACACTAAGGTAGTCATAATAACTGGAGCTGGAAAAGCTTTCTGTGCCGGGCAAGACTTAAAAACCTATTTTAGGGGTCTGTCAAACGACCCAGTTGCGCGCAGCCGGGCAGCTGCTGCATCTGAAAGCTGGCGTTCATATCGCCTAATTGGCTTTCCCAAACCAACAATTGCTATGGTAAATGGGTTTGTTTTTGGCGGAGGATTGACACCCATAGTGTCTTGTGATGTTGCAATTGCCGCCAACGATGCAGTTTTTGGAATTTCAGAAATCAATTGGGGGCATATTCCAGGTGGGCTCGTTGGCTGGAACGTAAACCAGGTCATGAGTTTTCGCGACGCAATGTGGTATTCAATTTCAGGCGACACATTTAATGGAAAAGAAGCTGCGGACATGAAGTTCGTCAACTTCTCTGTTCCCCGGAAAAAATTGAAGGCTGAAACACTCAAAATCGCTCGCAAGCTGCTAAAGAAAAATCCTTGGGCAATTCGTTATACCAAAGAAGCTATCCGTTCAGTTCGTGATATGAACATGGAACAGGCGGCGGATTATCTGCGATGCAAAAGCGATGCTCTGCAGCGGGTGGACAAGGAACAAGGCAGACAAGAAGGCATGAAGCAATTCCTTGACGATAAATCCTTTAGACCTGGTGTGGGCACCTACAAAAGAAAATAAATACCAGCCTAAAAATATCTTTTGAGACCGATGACTTTCAATGTTTTGTCGCGTATATTTCCATATTATTTTTATGAGTATTATGGAAAATGTGCCCTGATATTTGTTTGAAACAATTTAGAAGGATTAAAATTTTGTCAATTTAGCAGGTTTTTCATATACGCATGCGTTCTGCGAAAAATGTTTTTGTAAAGTTTTTAGTTACGCGTTGAGTAATTAAGTTGAAACCCAAATGAGTTCAATGGTCCCAAGGTTTGGATCAAGCTCACAAGCAAACTAACAACAGGGAGTACAAACACATGAGACCTCTATCCAAATTTTTAGTTACGGCCTCCGCAATCGCCCTTCTGGGTGGCACAGCGATTGCGAAAGATTTCTATAAAGGTAAGCGCCTCTCAGTTCTCATAAATTATAGCGCAGGCGGCCCGACTGATATCGAGGCACGTCTATTTGCGCGCAACATCGGAAAACATATTGCAGGAAAACCGCAAGTGATCGGTAAAAATATGGCCGGTGCTGGTGGAACTGTGGCAACCAACTATCTTGGCACTAAAGCACGTAAAGACGGTTTTACAATGGGTTACTTTACAGCGCTAGCATCGACAGCCGCGTTTAAGCCTCTTAAGGATAAGGGTGTTCGAGTAGACCCAGAGTCTTTTGAATTGATTGCAACTGTTGCAGGTTCCAGCTACGCCTACATTAGGACCGATGTAGCACCAGGAATTAAAAAACCAGAGGATATTATGAAAACCAAGGGCTTCACGCTTCTTGGCCTACGTTCGCGCAGTAGCCTGGATCTTCGTGAACGCTTAGTCCTCGATATGCTAGGCCTAAAATATAAATACGTTACAGGCTACCGGGGAACCTCTAAGGCTCGGGTTGCTGTACTTCAGGGCGAGGGAGATTACCTCACAGAATCTCAACCATCTTTTCGCGCAAAGGTTATTCCAACATTGATCAAACCAGGAAAAGCCATTGGCCTATATTACTATCCTCTGGATGACGGCCGGAAGATTTATTCCCCTGCTGAAATTGGAAAGGGTCTGCCCATGCTACCCTTCGATAAATTTTATCAAAAAGTTAAGGGGAAAGCGCCTTCAGGTAAACTTTGGGACGTCTTCCGCGAGGTAAACCGTGCCGGCAGCATGGCCCAGCGCTCAATAATTTTACCGCCAGGTTCTCCTAAAGCAGCAATTGCTGCGCTCCGAGCGGCTGTACACAAACTCAACAAGGACCCCGGCTTCAAAGCCGATGCGACGAAGACGGTTAATTTTGTTCCATTGTTTGACGTTGGTCCTGCCGCTGAAAAAATAATGAAAGCGAGTATCAAGCTAACTAAGCCGACACTCGATTTCTTAAGAGGCTATATCGCAAAAGTGGATAAAAAATAGTAAATACTTTGTGTGGATTCGGGCCGTGGATCTAATTCACGGCCCTCCACTTTTTAGGTAAAAAATATGCTTGAAGCGGCAATAATAGGTCTAACTGAAGTTATTGCGTGGCCTGCAATCGGCTATCTTCTTATCGGCGTTTTAGCCGGAATGTACTTCGGAGCTGTTCCAGGTCTTTCAGGCCTTGTCGGAATGGCCATACTTTTACCTTTCACTTTTGGTGTTGAACCAGTCGCCGCCTTTGCCCTTTTGATGGGCATGTATGCTGTTACAACGACGAGTGACACCATCGCATCTGTAATGCTCGGCGTACCGGGCACAGCTGGTTCGCAAGCTACAATTTTAGATGGCTATCCAATGGCTCAGAAGGGTGAAGCGTCAAGGGCATTTGGCGCTGCATTCACTTGTTCGGCTATGGGAGGTATCCTTGGTGCGTTGATATTAGGGTTATCGTTACCCCTTGTGCGACCACTTATTTTATCTTTCGCATCACCAGAATTTTTCATGCTGGGTGTATTAGGCCTTACAATGGTCGGCACCCTAAGCGGTGGTTCCATGATCAAAGGCTTGGCCGCTGCCTGTCTTGGAATACTTATTTCTTGTATAGGTTTTTCTCCGCAGGGCGGCATTTCCCGCTTTACATTCGACATCGTTTATTTACTCGATGAGGGCCTACCAGTCATTCCAATCGCTCTGGGTCTCTTTGCCGTTCCAGAAGTAGTTTTCCTTGCAATAAGGCATTCGTCTATTTCCCAAGTAGAAAAAAGCAAGGTCGAGCACGGAATGTTACAGGGGATCCGGGATGCCTTTGCACACTGGTGGCTGGTTCTTCGATGCAGCTTTATTGGCATGTGGGTGGGTGTACTACCAGGTCTCGGGGCATCCATCGTTGACTGGGTTGCATACGGACATGCTGTCCAAAGCTATTCTGATCGGGAAAAATTTGGAAAAGGCGATGTCCGGGGGGTCATTGCACCAGAAAGTGCAAACAATGCCATGAAGGGTGCTTCTTTAATCCCAACCATCGCCTTTGGGATCCCCGGCAGTGCTACAATGGCAATTCTTTTAGGAGCGTTCTTAATTCAGGGTATCACACCGGGTCCGTCAATGTTAACGGACAAACTTCACCTCACCTTCGGCATGATGTGGACTGTTGTGATCGCTAACGTAATTGGGGCCGGACTGTTAATGATGTGGTCTAAACAACTGGCCAAGGTCACATTCATTCGAAGTGAGCTAATTATCCCGGCCATCATACTTTTCGTTTTCATGGGTTCATGGATGGCTGGTACGACGATGGGTGACTGGTATTTATTTTTAATTCTGGGGCTTTTAGGCTTGATCATGCGCTACGCTGGTTGGCCACGAGCGCCCCTTGTATTGGGCTTTGTCCTCGGTTCCATTATGGAAACGGCATTGGACATTACACTGCAAAGATATACATGGGATTGGGCCTTGCGTATCCCAAGCGGAATCCTCATGGCGCTTTGTGTTATCACTATCGTCGTTTCTGGCTTAGGTTTGATAAAACGTCGCCGTGAATCTCCTGGTGTAGCTGCTGGCGAAGGGGCCGCTGAAGGCAGAGAAGCAGAACTTCAAAAGTTTATCAATTTGCCATTTGCAACCTTTATGCTGGTGGTATTCATATATGCCATTACTCAGGCGCACAGCTGGACCCAAGAAGGAGGTCGTATCGTCATAGCTTTTGCCTATCCCGGTGTCTTATTTTGCAGTTTGATGATTTTTAAAGATTTACGCGACTTCTTGATTGAAAAAAGCGATGAGTTTTCTGGTTCTATCATTAATCAGTATTCGGCTGCTATTCGAGCGTCTAAGGAGCCTTTGGGCCTTTTGCGAATGTATGGTTGGTTCGCTGGCATTGTGGCCGTGACTTATATCACCGGCCAGTTAGTGTCCCTTCCGCTGTTTGTATTTTTATATTTAAAATTCCAGCATAGAGAATCCTGGGCGGTGACCCTGATATATACATTTAGCGCTTGGTTGTTGTTATGGGGGATGTTTGGAGAAATCATTCATATCGTTTGGCAGCCCCCAATGATTGATTTTTTACCACAGTAAAGGGCATTGAATATGCAAGATGACGTTGCGCTATACGATACTGATGGACCTGTAGCAGTAGTAACCATGAATCGTCCGCAAAAACGTAATGCGCTTAGTTCTGAGCTTAAGGCACGCCTTGTCGAACTGCTTAAAAAGGCTGAAGCGGATGAAAATATTGCTGTTGTTATCCTTCGGGGAAATGGAAAATCCTTTTGTGCCGGCGCCGATATTAGCCCCAATCCTGCCAAAGCCGAATACCAGGGTGACGCGTTAAAAACGCATGCCCATCATTCAAAAACCTTGGATTTCCACATGACACCTTGGCTTCTCAGAAAACCAATAATCGCCTCGGTCCAGGGACACGCGATGGGGGCAGGGTGCGAATTTGCAATGATGTGTGATATTACTATTGCGGCTGACAGTGCGATTTTCGGTGAACCAGAAATCCGGTTTGCATCCATAGGATCAGCGGTAATTATGCCATGGATCATCGGACATAAGAGAGCAAGAGAGTTACTATATCTTGGGGATACAATCACAGCGGCAAGGGCTGAACAGATTGGTATGATAAATATTGTGGTACCAGAGGCTGAATTAGAAGACCGCACTATAAAATATGCTCATCGTCTCGCCTTAATTGGAAAGGAAACACTCAGTGCAGCTAAAATGGCCATTAACCGTGGCATCGAAGCTCAAGGCTTTCAGGATGGCATGAAATCGGGCGTGGCAACAGTTGCCATGATACACACATCTGATATTGAAGCCGATAAAAATTTCTATGATAAAGTGTCAGAGAAAGGACCAGCGGAGGCTTTTCGTTGGCGCAACGCCCAATTCAAGGAGTAGCAGATTGACCAAAGCCCTCAGCAAACAACAAATCCAACAATTTAAAGATGATGGATTTCTTTTTCCATACGATGTTTACACCCCTAGGGAAGCCGACAGGCTTTGGAAAAAATTTAACACTTTAGAAGAAGAGCTTGGAGAAGAGCCACAAAATCAATTTCGTATAAAGGCGCAACTCCCATTCCCATGGCTATGTGAAGTGGTCCGTCATCCTAGGCTCTTAGACGCATTGGAGGATTTAATAGGTCCTAATATATTATGCTGGGGGGCGTCCTTTTTTACCAAGAAAGCTCACGATCCAAGGTTTATTTCCTGGCATACGGATAGCTTCGTATACGGGTTCGAACCATCTGAGACTGTAACGGCCTGGCTCGGCTTTAACGATTCAACCGTAGAATCAGGGTGCCTCCGTTATATACCCGGCTCTCATAAGAAGACCGCCACACACGAAATCAAACCCAACCCCAACAATTTGGCAACGCTGGGCCAAAATGTCATCGGAGTACCTGAGGAAAAGGCTGTAAATGCGGAGCTAAAAGCAGGCCAGGTAGTTTTTCATCATGAGAGCGTGGTACATAGCTCTGGACCAAACACCGCCAATCATCCACGAATTGGGTTTTCAATTCATTATGTTGCGCCGCATGTGAAGGAAACCAGGTTTGAAGGTGCAACGGCTATGCTATTGCGGGGAGAAGACAATTATGGATATTGGGGGGCCGACCCGATACCAAGATATGACCTTGATCCAGATTGCATCAACGCTATGCTCGATACTCGTAAAAAATTTATGTCGATTACAGAAGAAAAAATCGAGGCAGGAGGGCGGTCCTGAGCCCTGAATCGGTTTAAATAATTATTCCCTATAGGAGGGGTCTAATCTATCCATCTTTCGCATCAGGGCAGGCCAAGCCGGATGCTGCTCGGGGTTATTGTTATTAGGCCGCCAACTCTGTTCTGCAGATTTTTTAAGTACATGTTCAGGCGGTATTTCGAGCTCAAGCCCACCTGCCATCGCTGCAACTTGGGCCCGGCAGGCTTTTTCTAAATTATACATAAGATAAAACGCCTCACCTAAATTGCGTCCCAAAGTCAAAAGACCATGATTACGCAAAATCATGGCAAAATGGTTTCCAAGGTGTTTGACTATATTCTCACGCTCTTCCACATCGATAGTTACACCCTCATAATCATGGTAGGCTATACGGTCATAAAAGCGGATTGCACTCATATTTAATGGTAGCAAACCATCCTTCTGGGCGGAGACCGCCATACCAGCTTCGGTATGGGTGTGGATTGCACAAGTGACATCACGCCTCGCACCATGAATAGCGCTGTGGATGACATAACCGGCTTGGTTTATTCCGAATTCGCTTTCCATCACCTTGCTACCATCGAGATCAATTTTTACCAAACTGGAAGCCGTCACCTCGTCAAATAAGAGCCCAAAGGGATTAAGAAGAAAATGATCTTCCTCACCGGGTACTCTCAACGAAATATGGTTAGCTGTCACATGCGTCCAGCCATAATACGCAACAAGTCGATAGGTGCAGGCGAGATCAACCCTTGCATTCCATTCGTCATCGCTAACCTTTCCCCGAAGGGAAGGAATATTGAAAGATTGCATTCCATCTGGTGCCATACTGACCTCCCTGGTCAATTTTTCTAACACGATTTTATTTATTGGAAGCTATTGCCCCTCTTATTGTTTCATTTCAACAAGCTTCGAGTAATCAAACAACCTATTTATTTAACAATGTCCATGGGGACGTTAATGTCGGTTGGTTTGCTATTTGGTTGAAGTCTCTCCAAAGCGGACCTCAAACCGGAATGCCCTGAAGCAGAAATATGATCAATTATGACCCCAAATATTTCCCCAATTGCTGTATTGAGCGCTATCCCTTCTTCCTTTTCAGTAAAATTTTCCCTATTTAAATTGGGAAAAGGCAGCGAAGCTTTCTTACCAGCAAGCTTATCAGACATGATAGAAATTTGACCTCCCTGCAGCGTCAAATTCCGGATTATAAATTTCAAACTTTTGTAATAGTTATTAAAATTTATCTTATCTCTTTGTCTATCGGGGTTCTTTCGAAAGGAGCCTATTTTATTCTGAATAAGGTCGACGTTAAATAATTTATCATCGCGCTCATATCTAGTATTGATGCCGGAGACACGAATTTCGTCAATGATAATAACGTCATCGGTCAGGGTATCGGGTTTAATTTTCAACTCTATGTTATCTATTCTGATAGCCACGCTATTTTGAAATGGGGGCGCATTCTTCACCCGGACCCCCATCATCGAGATTTCACCTTTATGGATCGTAACATCAACGGTATCGATCGTTACTTTTGTATCACTTGCATTGGTAGCAACCTTCTCAACTATTTCTTTGATGATATCTCCAGCACTCAGATAGAGGTGAATTCCTCCCCCCGAAACTGCAAGAGCCAGTAAAATACAAAAAATTAACAAAAAATTCTTCAAATGTACCTTCCGTACTTGCTGCAATTTTTAACTCTCACTCCTAAAAATTGCCTGTTATGAGCTTTTAAATTGATATTTATAATCACTATTTCCATGGTTTCATATTATACATAAAATTATACCGCATGTATCTCCAGTTTGACTCTTAGGCCTCTGAGGTAAATGCTTCCAACAATATGGAGAAAGGGAGTAAATGTTTAAAAGAATAGATCACGTAGCCCTCGATGTAGTGGATATAGACCGGTCTGTTGCCTTCTACGAGGAGCACTTTGGTTGCAAACTATATTACGAACAATTAACCGGTGACGGTTTAAAAATTGCTTATCTTCGGTCTGGCGACACAGTGCTAGAACTCGTTAATCGAAATTCTGGGGGAATGAACGGATTTCACTTTTGTTTCGAGACAGATGAGTTTGAGGTAGAAGTGAAGAGACTCAAGAATGCAGGAATTAAAGTTTTAACAGAACCCCATGCTACAGACGCTCGAGAAAAAAGAGAACAGGGTTGGCGGCGAGTAGTATTTGCAGGGCCAGATGGCGAAGCAATAGAATTCAGGGGTTAAAGTGAGACAAGGATGGCTGGCTCAAATAAGGAATAAAAATGGGACTGCTTGATGGGAAAGTTTCTCTGGTAACAGCCGCAGGCGGTGGGATAGCCGGGGCTATTGCTCGGAGATTTGCGGCGGAAGGTGCCAAAGTATGCTGTGTTGACATTAATGAAAACACAGTCAATCAGACAGTCACTGATATTGAAAAAGAAGGGGGAACAGCGATTGCAAAAATTTGTAACGTGGCCAGCGAAACAGAGGCCAAGACCTGTGTTAATGAAACTGCCTCTATCTTCGGCAAACTCGAAGTAGTCGTTAACGCAGCAGCAGCATCAGAGCCCCTTCATACTGTAGCAGATATGCCAATTGAGGTTTGGCAGGAAGTTTTAGACGTTAACATCACCGGGATGTTTCTTATAGCCAAACACGCCATACCTCATATGCAAGTGGCAGGTGGCGGTCAGTTTATTAATATTTCCTCAACGTTTGGTCACATTGCCTGGCCTCAACGCCCTGCTTACATGGCAACAAAGGGTGCCGTAAGACAACTGACCAAGTCTATTGCACTCGATTTTGCTTCAGATAACATTCGCGCAAATAGTATTCTGCCAGGCGCTATCGAGACAAACCGACTCTTGGCGCGGACGCCGACAATGGAAAAGGTGCGGGAACGGATGGTCCCACTGCATCCCATCGGACGTTTAGGGCAACCCGAGGATATAGCTAATGCAGCAGCTTTCCTGGCAAGTGATCAATCCAGCTTCATGACCGGAACGGATGTCTTCGTTGATGGCGGTTTTACCGCGATCTAACATTAATAAATAATTTACAGAGGAGAAATAAATGGGACGGCTTGATGGAAAAGTTGCCTTCGTAACAGCATCTGGTGGTGCAATTGCGGGGGCTACGGCAAGACTTTTTGGTAAGGAGGGAGCAGCGGTTTGCTGTGTGGATATTGTCGAAGAAAATGTTAAACAAACGGCCTCGGACATCAACGCAGCAGGCGGTAACGCAATGGCTTTGAAGTGTGACGTAACAGATGACGATGCGGTGAAAACCGCAGTAAAAAAAACTGTTACGGAATTTGGAAAACTGAACGTGTGCTTTAATGCAGCTGCCTATTCCGAGAAACGCCATCGCCTCGCTGAAATGCCGCTTGATATGTGGAAAAACGTTATTGATGTTAATCTAACAGGTATGTTTATTGTCGCGCGTCACGTGATTCCAGAAATGCAAACGACCGGAGGAGGTTCAATTATCAACGTTTCTTCAATATATGGTGTCGTGGGCGCGAAAGAACGCCCAGCATACTGCGCAGCCAAAGGTGGCGTTCGCATGCTGTCCAAATCTATTGCTGTCGACTACGCAGCAGACAATATCCGGGCAAACTCAATAATGCCGGGACCGATCGAAACCCCTCGCCTCCTGGCCCGAAACCCATCGATTGAAGCTGTCATTGAACGCCACGGAACACGCCTACATCAAAAACGCCTCGGTAAACCTGAAGAAATTGCCCAGACTGCTTTGTTTCTGGCAAGTGATGACGCGAGTTTTACCTCCGGAGCGGATATGGTGGTCGACGCCGCCTATACCGCCTTCTAATTGAGGAGTACGTTTCATGGCACGCCTTAAAGGAAAAATTGCGTTCGTCACTGCTGCCGGGGGGGCGATAGCCGGCGCCACCGCAAGACTATTTGGAAAGGAGGGAGCCGTCGTCGTTTGCGTTGATATAGCTGAAGAAAATGTGAACAAAACAGTCGAAGATATTAACGCAGCCGGTGGAATAGCCATTCCGGTTGTCTGCGATGTAACAGATGGCGCCGCCGTGGAAGCTGCTATTGCAAAGACAGTTGAGACATTTGGGAAGCTCAACGTGGTATTTAACGCTGCGGCATTCGCGGATCCACTACTCCCGCTTCATGAGTTAGATATTGACCTCTGGCGTAAGACCTTTGATGTAAATATCACTGGTATGTTCATTGTCACAAAGTATGCGATACCCCGTATGCTGGATGCTGGCGGCGGGTCCTTCATTAATGTCTCCTCGATTTATGGAGCTCGTGCCGCCAGAAACAGGCCGGCCTACTGTTCTTCAAAGGGTGCTGTTCGTATGCTCTCAAAATCCGTCGCTGTGGATTACGCAGAATACAATATTCGTGCAAATTCGATTTTACCGGGCCCGATAGAAACACCGAGGCTACTAATCGCCAACAAAAATATGGATGACGTCATAGAACGTCACCGACCTCATTTGCCCGCCGCAAGATTGGGACAACCAGAAGAAATTGCCAAAACGGCTGTCTTTTTAGCGAGCGACGAGTCTAGTTTTATGTCAGGTAATGACTGCTTCGTGGACGGCGCCTATAATGCAATTTAGGAAGATTGATTTGACTACTAATCCTTTAAAAAATTAAATCGATATGCATCACCATCACTAACAACGCACCCAGCAGTCGGGCCCGGGAAATGAGCGGGCATTACTATTGTGTCCGTATCAACCACCGACTCGAGGACCTGTCGCCGGCTCAAGGCGGACTGCGAGGCATCCCAACAAAAGCACGACGACCAGTCAGGCTCGATACATTGTATGGCGTGATGCATTACGTCTCCGGAGAACAAACCTCGCTGCCCTCCTGACTTTAAATTAACGCAGACATGGCCTGGCGAGTGACCTGGAGTCGCGGTCAACCAAACCATATCATCGAGGGCAAAGTCATCAGCAACCAATAATGCCTGCCCAGCTTCAACAATTGGCTCACAGTTTTGCAACCAAACCTTGCCAGGAGGGTTCGCCCCCTTTTTAGTTTCTGATGCCCAGGTGTCGTATTCTCTTTTGCTGAATATATATTTAGCATTGGGAAATGTCGGCACCCAGCGACCATCCACAAGGCGCGTATTCCATCCACAATGGTCTATGTGGAGGTGCGTGCAAAAGACGTAATCAATATCTTCAAAACATAAACCATTTTTTGACAGACCATCGAGCCAAGGCTTCTTGGGAAAGTCGTGAGGTGGGCCATAGCCTTTATCCTCGCCTAAACAGGTATCAATCAGAATTGTGTGATGAGGGGTACGCAAAATATAAGTCTGATAGGTTATTACCAGCATATTTTGGATAGCATCGTAAACAAAAGGCTCCATCGTTTTTAGATGCGAGATCGCCGTTTTCTTATCGCATGTCGGATACATCACCTCTGGTGCACGCCAGGGGCCATCACGTTCAATAATACTGGTGACTGTTACGTCTCCAAATGTGAGCGGCTTCATAAGCTGGACAACCTCTTAGATTACTCGGGATAATATTACAAAATATCTAAAACTTTAATATTTATCTCCTGTAATTCTATTACTGCAGGGAGGTGTCACGGTATTTTTCAACCTTTTCTTCGTCCACATCGATACCAAACCCGGGCCCTTCTGGTACAACTACACAACCATCAACTAATTCGAATGGTCTCTTTATGAGGTCGTCGATGTAGTAAATCCCCCCTACGTTGCCTTTTTGTGCTTCTGCCGGCATGGAGACAGGCACAACACAGGATAAGGTGACCGGAATTGCCGCTGCGGCCAGGTGGATATTGGCAAGATTACCAACACCAGTCTCGACAGACCCATTGACGTTGCAGAGAAACTTGGCGGCACGCGCTACAGATGCAACTTCCATTGCCCCGTATAAACCACCAGGTTTAGTTGTATAAATCGAAACAATATCAGCTGCTTTTTTTTCAAAAATCTCGAGTACATCTCTAGGGAACCAAGCGCTTTCATCGGCCATAACCGGTGTTTCAAGAACACGCGTTACCTCGGCAATTCTATCGATTCCCTCAACTGGTTGTTCGGCATATTTTAGGACATATTGTTCCATCTTTCGAATAATTCTTACCGCATCACGGGGCGTTGCATAACCGCAGTTGGCATCCACGCAAATATCAACTTTCTCCCCAACAGCGGCCCGAACCCGTCCAACGATTTCCACGTCTCTAGCAGGGTCCACGCCAACCTTAATTTTGATAGTCCTGATGCCTTCCCCAACAACCCTTTTGCATTCTTCGACCGCCTCTTCTATGCCCAGAAGGCCGATTGAATGCGTCACTGGCACCTTATCGCGAACCTTACCACCTAACATTTGCCATACCGGCACGCCTATTGTACGCCCCGCTAAATCATGGGCAGCTATATCCATTGCAGCTTTCGCATAAGGGTAACCTTTTACAATAGCTGACATTCTCTGATGAAGATCTACAATATTGCCAACCTCACACCCGACCACGGAAGGCGCTAAATAGTTCTCAATAACAAATTTGGTTGTTCCCGGAGATTCCCCAAAATATCGTCCATAATCCCCGCCCCAGTCTTTCAGTGCGGGAGCCTCTCCCCATCCGATAACGCCATTATCACCCGTCATCCTTACCAGGATATAGCCTCCGATCGGTTCTGTTAAACCTGTCCACTTATGTTCCCGACGTGTCGGAAGCGAAACATGGACTACTGCAATTTTTTTAATACCAGGCATCTCAAGATCCTATTCATTTGACACCGACGAAGTCTGATCAGTCATCTAGGAAGTGTCAAACCACTATATAAATTATAGTCTCAAAGGTTTTTTTTTCTGCGTAAACGGATAGATTATAGGGGATTATGAATTTGTATATACAACCAAAATCTGTCGAGGAGGCCGTAAAGGCACTTTCTGACCAACCGCTTTTTATTTTGGCAGGTGGAACCGACTACTATCCAGCGCGTGCCGGCAAATCACTCGATGACGATATCCTGGATATCAGCTGTATAACTGAACTGCGGAAAATCTCTGAAAATGAAGATCATTTTTATATTGGCGCCACAACACGTTGGTCCGATTTGATTGATGCGGACCTCCCTCCCTACTTTAATGGATTAAAACTTAGTGCAATGGAGGTTGGTGGAAAACAAATACAAAATACAGGTACCGTAGGAGGAAATATTTGCAACGCTTCTCCCGCTGCTGATGGCATTCCGGCCCTTCTATCCCTTAATGCTGAGGTCATTCTCGTATCGTTGCGTAATAAACATTCTATGCCGCTCGCTAAGTTTATCATGGGTAACCGAAAAACGCGTTGCGCGAATGATGAAATAGTGATGGGCTTTCGTATTCCTAAACCAGAATATCCTGCGACAGCCACTTTTTTAAAACTTGGTTCACGTAGATATTTAGTAATTTCAATCGCCATGGTAGCCGCAATTGTAGAAAGAGATAAGGAGAAGATCACTGCCGCTCGTATCGCCGTCGGTTCATGCTCCGCCGTTGCAAAACGTCTACACTTGCTCGAAAGAGCACTAGTGGGGCAACCGTTTGCACCTGGAATCTCTCAACAAGTATCCGAAGCGGATTTAAACCAGCTGTCTCCCATTAAAGATATACGAGGAACGGCTGAGTATCGAAAAGACGCGGCACTTATACTCGTTCGCCGGGCGTTAGAACAATTGGTTACCTGAAATGCAAGAATTTAAACTCAACATTAACGGAGAAGAAAAACATGTGCGGACTGCGCCAGCGAGGCGGTTGACCGATATTTTAAGGAATGATCTGCAGCTAACTGGCACCAAGGTGGGTTGTGATGCAGGAGATTGCGGAGCATGCACCATACTCCTTGATGGAAAACAAGTATGCGCCTGCCTTGTTCCCGTCGCCCAAGCGAATGGAAGCGATATCCTAACCGTTGAAGGCCTAGATGAAGACGGCAACCTGAACGCTCTACAGGCCTCTTTCCATCGCCATGGAGCCGCCCAGTGTGGTATTTGTACGCCCGGAATGTTGATGGCAGCTACCGAACTTTTAAGAAAGAGCAGTCAACCGTCTGAGCAACAAATCAATGATGCGCTCGGCGGCGTGCTTTGCCGATGCACGGGTTATAGGAAAATAATTGAGGCGATCCTGTACGTTGGTGATACCCACTCTGCTAATACAAATAACCCAGCCGCGGGAGAAGCCGTCGGCGCACGCGTTGCCAAACTCGATGGAAAACAAAAAGTTAATGGCTCAGAATTATATGGCGCCGATTCGGCCCCAAAAGATGCCTTGTGGTTGCGTACAATTAGATCTCCGTATTGGAGCGCTACCTTTTCTTTCGGCGACTTCGCACCCTTAAAAGATAGATATACGGGCCTGGTTGATATCTTAACGGCTTCAGACGTGCCAGGGTTAAATGGCTTTGGGATTTATCCCGACGTTAAAGATCAACCGGTTTTTGCGGATGGCGTGGTCAGGTATCGTGGTGACGCAATGCTGGCCCTCGTTGGCGATTTGGAAACAATAGAATCCATACGGGACGACGAAATACCAATTAAGTGGAAAGAGGAAAATCCTTTACAAGGATTTACATCACCACTTGCTATTGACGCACCACAAATTCATAGAGACCGGCCAGGCAATATTCTCGCCCACGGGGAAGTTATAAAAGGGAGTACCGAGCTAGGATTTAGGGAAAGCGAAATAATCTGTCAGGAATCCTTTGAGACCGGTTTCGTTGAACACGCCTATATTGAGCCTGAGGCGGGCTGGGCCCAACGCGTAGGGGATCGTATAGAAATTACCGTGAGCACTCAAAGTCCGTATATGGATCGGGACGAAGTTGCTCTCATATTGGGGATCCCTCCAGAAGATGTCCGAATCATCCCAACTGCTTGCGGTGGCGGATTTGGTGGTAAACTGGATCAGACCATGCAGCCGCTTGTTGCTATAGCAGCATGGAAGCTTAAACAACCCGTACGATGTATATTTAATCGACCAGAATCAATGGCCGCCACGACAAAACGCCATCCCTCTAACATTACAGCACGATACGGCTGTGACAAGGAAGGCAAACTGCAAGCGTTTGAATTTAATGGTGATTTTAATACCGGGGCATACACATCCTGGGGGCTAACAGTTAAAGACCGAGTGCCAATTCACGCTTCCGGGCCCTATTTTGTTCCCAATATCGAGGCCAAATCTAGAGCATTTTTCTCCAACGAGACACCAGCAGGGGCCTTTAGAGGTTTTGGCGTTCCTCAAGCAGCAATCGCTCATGACGCTCTCATGGACATGATGGCGGAAAAAACGGCTATCGACCCTTTAGAAATCCGATATCTCAACGCCATTCGTAAAGGACAGGAAACAGCTACCGGACAAATTCTTGAGAGCGCGGGTCTTGATCAATGTCTTGAGGCTCTTCGAGATGACTGGAAATCCTGGCGGACGGAAGCTGAAAACCACAACACCCAAAGCCCCATAGTGCGGCGCGGTGTTGGTATAGGATGCATGTGGTATGGTTGCGGCAACACCTCAATACCTAATCCTTCCACAATGCATATATCGATTAAATCTGACGGCACGGTCACTCTATTTTCAGGTGCACAGGATATTGGCCAGGGGACCAACACAACCATGATGCAAGCCGCGGCTGACGCGCTTGGAATACCGTTAAATCAACTGAACCTTGTCGCTGGTGATACTGACCTCACAGCCGATGCCGGAAAGAGTTCGGCGTCACGTCAGGCATATGTCTCCGGGAATGCTGCTAAATTGGCAGGTGAGGATCTGCGCTCACAAATACTCCGTATGGCTAACGTCGGCGACAACGCTACTATAGAATTTGAGAATGGCAAAATCTTCGTCAGAGAAAAAGGGACTACACATGAAATTGATTTGTCCTCGTTGCAATTAAACGCTCTAGGGGAAGTGTTTCGGGGAGAGGGTCAATTCGACCCCCCTACTGAGCCCCTTGATCAAAACGGGCAAGGAACACCCTATGGCACCTATGGTTTCGCAGCGCAAATTGCGGACGTTGCCGTCGACACACAACTTGGCACAGTTAAAGTTCTCCGAATCGCCGCAGCTCATGACGTAGGTCAATCCCTCAATCCTCAACAGGTGGAGGGGCAGATTCATGGTGGAGTAGCTCAAGGCCTTGGCCTCGCGCTCATGGAAGAATTTATTCCCGGTAAGACAGAAAATTTGCACGATTATTTAATTCCGACTTTTGGAGATATTCCTAATATAAAGACCTTTATAATTGAAGACCCCGAACCCACGGGACCTTGGGGTGCTAAGGGTATTGGTGAGCCGGCTCTTTGTGCGACCGCCCCTGCAATCTTCGGTGGTATATACCAGGCAACCGGGGTCAGGATAAAAAAAGCTCCTTGTACGCCAGACCGATTGCTAAAAGCCATTATACTGCAAGAGAAAAATTAGGAAAAACGATTATGATAAGAATTCTAATAGCAATTTGCGCTTCAGTGTTAATCTCAAACTCTGCAACTTCTGGACACCACAAAATGACAATGGGCAAGGGTGGACACCAACATACCTCCCATCAGGTTATGGCCAAACACCCCTGGTCTCGCGCTTCGATAAGCAAGAATGGGGTGGTATATGTGACGCTGCATAATCATGGAGGGTCTAACGATGAACTCGTAGGTGCCTCCTCGAGTGTCGCTAAAATTGTCCAACTGCATACTCACAAATATGAAAATGGGATTATGAAAATGCGGCATATTAAATCGATAACCATTCCAGCCAAAGGCTCAGCAACCCTGAAGCCCGGAGGCGACCATATCATGCTGATGGGTCTCACCAAGAAACTCAAAAAGGGTAATTCTTTTCCGCTAACTCTGATTTTTGAAAAAGCTGGAAAGATATTTGTAAACGTAAAAGTGAGGCACGCTGGGGCTTTGAAAAACCAATCAAATCACGATCATCACCACTCAAACGGCAAAAGCCATAAAATAAAACACTAGTTAATCAGTCATATAATATTGACTTAACAAGCACTTCACCAAATGCGCTAGTTGTGCAGGTTCCTCCAAGATCTGGTGTGCGTGTTGATTCAGAGGCTAAAAGATTATCCGTTTTTTCTGACAAGGACTTCGCTGCTGTCAAACAGTTTTTATCACCACGGTTAGCGCCAAGATGGTCAAGTAACATTGCAGTTGAATGAATTATAGCGGCAGGATTTGCAATATCCTTACCGGCAATATCCGGTGCAGACCCGTGTGCCGCCTGGGCTATAGCATGATCGCGGCCGACGTTAATGGATGCGGCCAAACCCAAACCGCCCGCCAACTCGGCTGCTTCGTCAGATAAAATATCACCAAACATGTTTGTTGTTACCACAACATCGAATTCTTCAGGTTTCCGAACAAGTAGGGCAGCCATTGCATCTACAATTACCCTATCAACATTCACATCAGGATAATCATTGGAAACGGCTTCAACCTGTTCCAGAAATAATCCACTATAATGTCTCAACACATTTGCCTTATGAACTGCTGTTAAGTGCTTTCGACGTCTTTGAGCTAATTCAAAGGCAGCAACCGCTATTCGGCGACAACCCTCCTTAGTTGCCTTACCAACTGCAAGGGCTAGGTCAGGAGTTGGCATAAATTCGCCTGTTCCCACTGCCATATTTCGATCAGCATAAAACCCTTCGGTATTTTCCCGAACTATTATTAAATCCATTTTTTCCACATAACCCCGAACACCGGCACGTATTTTGCTGGGACGAATATTTGCATAAAGGTCAAAAGTTTTCCGAAACCAAGAAGAAATATTAACCCCACCTTCCGCCTCTGATGGATAGTCCTCTGTAGAGGCAGGACCAAGCACAACACCATCAGCGACTTTAGCCAATTTTGCCACCTCTTCTGTAATTGTAACACCAGAGGTTTTTAGACTATCAAGGCCTGCTTTTTGTCGATTCAGAGTGAGATCCAAAGAAAACCGGCTATTTAGCGCCCCAAGCGCCGCCTCGGCCACTGATATGATTTCCGGCCCAATACCATCACCGGGTAAAATAAGAATTTTCATGATTTAATTGATTCAAAATTTGTCATAAAGATTCCTCCGAATATTAATTATAGTTCACGGCAACCAGGCCTTAATTTGCAACCAAACCTGGTAAACCGCCACACGTTGAAACAACAACCATTCAGCTTAAAAAAATAGACTTTTTTGTTTTTTTCCGTTTCCCGCGTTTAGCAGAACCTACGTTCTTACCTGTAACCGCCTGGGAGAGAATAGCATAGCGTTTTCTATGTTCTGCTGCATTTCCGTATTGTGCTGATAATGTCATTGCCCGCCGCAAGTATAGGCCGGCATCGTACTCATCCGTGAAACCAATAGCCCCATGCATTTGAATTACAGACTTTGTCACCGAGACAACGGCTTCTGAAGCCCTGGCCTTTACTGCAGCGACCATCGCCCTATTGCCATGACCCGAATCAAAAGCATTGCAAGCTTGGTAGAGAAGTGAACGTGTCAATTCTATTTCTATATGATCATTGACCGCGCGATGTTGCAAAGCTTGAAAACTCCCTATTGGACGACCAAATTGTTCACGGGTTTGCATATAACTTTTAGCCAGGTCCAAGGATTGTTCCATCACACCAAGCATCTCGGCAGAAACGCCCAGTAGAACTCGATCATGAATTTCCGCTAAAAGCTGTTGCCCCTGTTTAACCCCGGCTATCAATAACTCATCGGCCATTAGAGTGGCTTCCGTAAACTCTAATTCACCGTGCGCCGTTCCATCCACCGAGCGCGAAACCTTAACATCAAGGCCTCGCGTATCGCGAGGAACAATAATCAAAATTATCCCGTCTGACGTATTGGCATCTACTAGGAAACCATCCGCCGCATCAGCGAACGGCACCGCCTTCCGGATACCGGATAACTGATAACCATAATGATAATGTTCTGCAAAAATGCGCTCTCCCTGTTCATCTGCAATAAACGGATCCTGCAAAACCGGTATTAACAAATTCTCACCAGCAACAAGTTTCTTTAGAGCCTGCTCGGTGCCGGCGCCGGTAGCGGCTCGACCCATTCCGATAGCTCGTGCACAGGCTGCTAATGCTCCAACTGGTTCAGTCAACAAACCTCTTCCTGCTTGTTCCAAAGCGAGAGCGAGTTCTGTAATACCAAGACCGAGCCCATCCACCTTTTCTGGAACCATCAATGAGAGCCAACCAGCTTCCGCAGCTGTCTTTAGGCGTTCCCGATCAAAACCTGGCTCCACATTGCGCAAGTTCCGGTGATTATCAGCTCCACCGCATCGCTCTATCAATTTTTCGGCGCTTTCTTGCAGTAATTTTTGATCATCTGTCAGAACAAGTTCCATATTTTCATTCCATGTTTTTTGTCTTCAAAACAACCAGGGCATCAAGAGCAAAAGCCCCCTGCCCAGATGGCATCGCTACAAAGGGATTAACATCCAGTGATTCTATGGTGTCAAAATTATCAGCGGCTAACTGCCCAACAGAAACAAGGGCATCGATTATAGCGTCACGATCATATGGTTTCTCACCCCTGTAACCATCAATCATATGCCCGGCACGCGTATCATATATTAACCTTTCAGCCCGCTCGCGGCTCATGCCGGGACTGCAAAAAGAAACATCTTTGATAATTTCAAGCCAAACGCCCCCAAGGCCAAACATAATAACAGGGCCCATCTCCGGGTCATTCTGGATACCAATTACCAACTCAAGACCCTTTGGGATAACTTGCGCCACCAGCCAGCCCTCCAGCACTATGGATGGATCATATTTTTTGACGTTTAAAGCAATTCGTTCACAAGCAGTTTGCACTTCCACACGATCTTTTTGGTTGAGTATTACTGCCCCTGCGTCAGATTTATGGGTCATCGCGGCAGAAACGCCTTTTATCACTACAGGGTATCCTATTGCCTCAGCAAGGTCTGCTGCCTGTTCCGGCGTTGTAGCAAATTTCTCATTCGGGATTTTTAGTCCGTAGGAGGTTATGAGTTCTTTCGATCTTAATTCGTTCAAAGCGAATGAATCGGCGTCGGGTTTATTTCTGAGCGCCTCTTTAATTAGGGCACTACTTTTACCAATTATGAATTCGTGATGTTTTTGAGATTCCCGAAGTCTGTCTCTGTAATTGAAGGCCGCCCGGAGCGCTTTGAAGGCTCTATCCGGTTCATTGAGGACAGGAATATTTGGAAATTTTTTACGCTCTTCCCTGCTAAATGTCGTCAAGTCACCCGAAGTGGGCGATATCAACCCAATTGGTTTTCCACCTTTGTTGAGAAAATTTTCTTGAAAGCCAATCATCGTATCTAACACGCGTTTGGTTCTTCTTTTATTGGCATCATTGAAGCCTTCGCTGGGCGGAAGGTCTTCCTGAAATAAAATCATCCCAACATTTGGATCATTTTGTATGGCAGATACCATATCAATGATCGTTTCCAGCTTCTGGTTCATAAAACCCGGAGCATCGAGTGGATTTGTTACTCGTAAATCATCACCTAAAATTTCTCTAAACTTGGCCGTTGCCTCAGATGAATACTCCGGCAAGGGAACACCATGGCGATCGGCAGCATCCAGAGACAAACCTCGCACGCCACCCGAGTAAACTAAGACACCAATATTATTTTTATCCGGTAACCCGGCATTAACTAACAGCTCAATTAAATCAATGGCCGCATCGCCGCTTTCAACCCTAATAACTCCCGCGTCGCCCGCCACTGCATCAAATGCCTCAATGGCTCCTGCCATTGAGCCTGTATGCGCCAATGCTGCCGCCCTTCCTCCTGCGGAAACGCCCATCTTGAGTGCTACAACAGGCTTTCCTGCGTCACGTGCACGGCGGCAGGCTGCCAGAAAGTCCTTTGGCTGTCGAACAGCTTCAATGAGACAGAAAACAAGTTTTACATCAGGGTCCTCAACAAAATAATTTATATAATCCGCTGTCGTAAGCCCGACCTCATTACCGCTAGTAACAATGTATCCAACGTCAATACCGCGATCAATTAGCGTCCGTCCAATGCCGGGCGTCGTGGTTCCGCTTTGTCCCACCATGGCAACTGGACCCGTAACCAGCTCTCGAATTCGGTCGTCGGGAAGGGACAGTGACCTTCCTTTTGCTGATAGGCTGCCAAGACAATTGGGGCCACATACCGCCATACCAGTTTCTTCAATAACGCCGCGGAGCTCATTTTCTAATGCGACACCCCTTTCTGTTCCGAGTTCGGAAAATCCCGCTGCATAAATGGTTGCACTGCGGGTACCCATAGAAGCCGCCTCACGTAAAATGCCACAGACAGAATTCGCTGCACGCATGACAACAAGATGATCCGGAGTTTCAGGAAGATCAGATAGACCTGGATAACATTGCACTCCCCAGATTTCTTTTAAACGTGGATTTACCGGCCAAACAGGACCATTGAAATTAAAGCGCTTGTAGTTAGCAAAAATACGCGCCGTCCAATCCATTGGATTTTCGCGGGCACCAAGGATTGCGACACTTTGCGGGTTTAAAAGGGCACCAACTTTACTCGTAGACTCTCCTTCCATATCTTTTCTTTCTTTTCTCTTCCTTCTTTATACATTCCGCTCAGATATTCGCGCAGCCTTTACCTGTTTGCAACGGCTTGTCAGCCATTGACAGAATTTCAACCGGGCGTAGGCTAATATTTCAGGAAGAAACAAGCCGGCTATAAAAATGTTAAATCCTTTGGCAAATAAAGAAATTGCCATAATAGGCTATGGTGAGGTCAAGAATGTTCGTCGCTCGGGGCGTTCAACCTACGATGTTGCAGCCGAAGCAACTTCTCGGGTATTAGAATATACAGGCCTTAGTACTAAGGATATTGACGGTATGTCGACTGTCCTTCCTTCGAGCGAGGCCGGCAATAATTTCTGGTCAAATTACCTTGGGGATCATCTGGGATTACAAACTTCCTGGACCCAAACAACTGATATCGGTGGAGCATCTATGCCTGGAAATGTTGCTCGCGCCGCTGCCGCCATCCAGTCAGGCTATTGCGAAACTGTTCTATCCATTGCGGCCGCCGTCCCGACAACGCGGCGGGTCGACGACCAACGTTCCTACAGATCAGAATTTCGTAACCCAACTGGCATACAAGGCCCCCCTGGTGCATTCGGGTTAATAATGCACCGTTACATGCATGAGTATGATTTAAAGTTTGAGGCTTTAGGTAAGCTTGCCGTGGCACAGCGAAATGGTGCCCTTGTGAATGACTTTGCGGTGGAAGGGTTGCGTAAACCAATAACGGTCGATGACTATCTAAATGCACGCATGGTTTCAACTCCACTGCGTTTACTGGATTCAGTGATGCCTTGCGATGGAGGAAACGCGATCATCATTACCTCAACTGAGAAGGCTAAAAAATTAGGATTAAAAAATATTGCCCATCCAATCTCCTATGCAGAGCTCACGAACTTTAATATTCATGACCAGTTACCAGATATAACAGAGACGGGATTTGGTGTGGCCGGGCCACAAGCTCTCGAAAAAGCGGGCATGTCAACAGATGATATTGATATGTTCCATCCCTATGATGACTTCCTGATTGCTGAAATGCTGCAACTTGAACAGATAGGATTCTGCTCGCGCGGGGAGGGTTCTGACTTTTTACTATCAACTGATATCTCTCCCAGCGGGACATTGCCGATTAACACAGGTGGTGGCCAAATTTCGGCTGGTCAACCGGGATTAGCGGGGGGACAGCTCAATATAATTGAAGCATTGCGCCAGCTGTTTGGTGAGGCAACTGATCGTCAAGTGCCAAATCCTTCCACTGCCATGTGCACAGGAATTGGCGTTATCCCATATGTCCGCAATTGGGGTACCAGTGCCGTACTGATTTTGGAGCGAGGATAATGGCAAAACGTGATAAAAAACCCCGCCCGGCGCCCACGCCAACTAATATTACGCAGCCTTTTTGGGATGGCATCAACGAGCACAAATTTCTCCTCCAGTATGATTCGGTTGCAGACAAATATCAGTTCTATCCGCGGGGTTTGAGTGTTCATACAGGAAAACAAGATCTGGAGTGGCGAGAGGTTTCTGGAAAAGGGACTATTTATTCATATACCGAGACAGTGATTCCGGCGAGAGGTTTTGAAGGGGAAGAACCTTACATGATCGTCGCTGTAAATCTTGAAGAAGGCGTGAGGATAATGAGCCTACTGCACAACTGTCCTAATGAAAGCGTCAAAATTGGTACGCCTGTTCGACTTTGTTGGGATAAAATAAATGATGAATTTGAATATTTTGCTTTTGAACCGGACCGGTAATCAACAATGACTTCATTAAGTTTTCTTGTAGATAGTCAGGAAGATGCCAAATTTCGGGCTAAAGTTCGTAACTGGTTAACAAAAAATCTTCCTGACAACCTTCGCGGCTGGTCGACCCGGCCGCCTAGAGATATGATCCAACCTTGGCACTTCAAACTATACGAACAGGGGTGGATTGCTCCCCATTGGCCCAAAGAATACGGGGGAATGGAGGCAAGCATATCCGAACAGCTAATTCTCCAGGAGGAGCTTGGCCGCGCGGGCGCTCCTATTCTATCCCGTCAAGCTTTGGGCCACATCGGGCCTATCTTAATGCGTCACGGCACCGACGCACAAAGATCTGAGCACTTGCCTGGAATGCTCTCAGGGGAAGTAATGTGGTGCCAGGGTTACTCTGAACCAGGCTCTGGATCTGATCTCGCAAGCCTTAAAACTCGGGGTGACGTTGATGGCGAAGATATTGTTATAAACGGCCAAAAAATATGGACGACCGGAGGCCATTTCGCCGACTGGATGTACGCTCTTATTCGGACCAACCCTGATGCCCTCAAGAAACAGGCTGGCATTTCAATGGTACTTATTGATTTAAAGACTTCAGGTATAACCATTCGCCCAATTAAAACGATCGCAGATGATGAAGAGTTCGCTGAGGTTTTCTTTGATGACGTCCGTATCCCAGCAACCAATCTTGTTGGTGAGTTGAACAACGGCTGGTCGGTCGCAAAGGCTCTCCTCGCATCCGAACGCATTGGGAATGCCAATCCTCAAATGGCACTTCAATGTTTGGATAAGTTACAGCGTGTCGCGAATGCAACCGGCGCCATTAATAACCCGGTCTTTAAGGATAAGGTGGTTGGTCTTGAACTGGATGTTCTGGCCCAGTCAGCGGTTTTTTCACATGCTGTCCAGCAAGCCAAGGCAGGAATGGATATAGGAGCAGGCTCTTCCTTTATGAAGATTGTTGCTACGGAGAACATTCAACGCATCGCCGACTTAATGTTTGAAGCAGCGGGAGATCATGCAGCGGATGTGGAACCAATGGAAACGGAAGAGGGCCCTGTAGACGTTTCCGTCCTGTGGCGCGAGGTCCGGCGCATAACAATTTATGCTGGATCTAGTGAGATCCAGCGCAATATCACAGCGAAACGGGTTCTCGGTCTCCCCTAAAATATTTTATAATTTAATTTGCTTCGGATTGCTGTTCCAAAAAGACAGGCTCTTCGCGCGCGCCGTCTGCGGCCGCATCCAGTGAAATATTAGGGTCCCACAATTTTCCAACAAATCGACAACCGTTAGCTGTATCAGAACAACTAGAAGCCAGCCAAACCGCAAGTGGGTCCATAATATCAACCGGCAAAAGTACTTTACTGGGATCTTTCGGCCTGTTCGGATCCGTATCCGCTGACCCTCCAGGTAATAGTGCATTAACAGTAATTCCAGTTCCATCAAGGTCTCTAGCCCAGATCAGCGTTTCGGACTCGACTGCTGCCTTGGTAACCCCATATGGTGAATTTCGTGGCCCCGAAAAGTTTCTCCTTGAAGTGGAAATATTGATTATTTTACCGGATCCTTTTGCACGAAAATGTTCGACAGCGGCCCGAGCCATAAAGAATGTCCCGATGACATTTACCTGTACCGTTTGCTGATATATTTCCGGATCGGTTTCGTAAAAAGGTAGAGAGTTACCCTGCGTTGGCAAACCCGGCCCCCGCATCAGCCTTCGAGCATTATTAAAGAGGACATCGCAACGCCCGAAATTCTCAATAGTTTTTTTTACGGTATCGCGGCACTGATTAAGGTCCAAGATATCTGTCGTCGCAGCTATGGCATTCTCAGCTCCCGCGGCTTCATTCAGTTCGACAGAAGCCCGAATGCACCCCTCTTCATCAGTCGAGGCAATTACCAAACGGGCCCCACACTGGGACAATGCTTTGGCCATAGAAAACCCTAATCCCCTATCGCCACCTGTCATAATTACAACCCGCCCATCTAAAGAAATTTCGGGAATTGGAAAGGTGGACATCTTAGTTTGCTCCGTAGTTCATGTTAAGGGCATCACTTGCACGCCTCTCCTCATCAACAACTAAACCGTGCCCAAGTGTAATGCGGTTCATCATTGCAAAACGGGCACAAACGATAATTGCTTCATGAAAAGACTGTTCATCCCACCCCGCGGCTAATACAGCATCGGCATCAGCCTTGGTGATCCTGGAAGGTGTAAGGGTCAAAATTCTTACATATTCAAGAAGTGGTTTGAGCTCGTCTCTAACCGGCGCGCCATCAATGCTTTCCGACAAAGGTTCGAATACCTCAGGGTCAGTTCCAAGATTTACAGCAACACGGGAGTGACCGGCAAAACAATACTCGGAATCGTTCAGTTTTGAAACATAAGCGGCGATCATTTCTTTATCGGCCGCAGTTAACATTCCCTCCCGCCTCATAAAGGCACGCGAAAAAATTTGTAAACCCTTATGAGCCTCCGGGTTAAAGACTTGCCATAACTTACGAACACCAGCATCTGCTGGGAGTGATGGTAAAAACGGCATGACATACCTCATTTTGTAATCATTCCTATGTATCTATTGATGCGCGACCAGCCGCTGGATTGCAAGACGTTAGTCTTTCAATTTTGCTGCTCCCCCAAGGTGACAAGTGCTATACCACCGAGAATTAAAACTAAACCCGTGCCCAGGGTTAGCGTCAATACCTCTCCTAAAAACATAACACTGGTTGCTAGAGCCACAATTGGTCCTCCGAGCAGACCAACTGAGGTGGTCAAGGCCCCGAGCCTTTGAATTGCTGAGGCGATGGACCACAAGCCTAACGCGGTCCCGATAGCGCCGCCATAAAGGAGTAATCCGCACAATTCTATAGACCATGTAGGGGTGCGGTAATCTTCAACCCAAATTGAAAATGGGAGGGTTACAGCGGTAGCGAGGAGTAACTGCCATGGTCCAAGTTGTAGCGGCGTTAGGTGCCATTTATGACCTCGCATTTGGAGTATTGCTATTGACCAGGAGATCGCGGCAAGGACACACATACCGCTACCCAACCAGGCGCCCTTATCTGACCAGTCTAGTTCTAACGGATTAAACAAAATTCCCAAACCACTAAGGCCGAGCACGACTCCACATACTCTCATCCCCGTCATCTTCTCTCGAAATATTAAAACTGCAGCTGGCGCAACCCACAGGGGTGTCGAGTAGCCAAGCAATGCTCCACGCCCTGCAGGAATAAACATCATTGCTGTATGAACAAGGGACACGTAGAACCCCATCATACAAAATCCAACACTTAAAATAGCGGGCAAATCTGATCGACTGGGACGTTTTAACTCCCCGCGTACTGCTAGTATGGCCAGAAGTACGAGCGCACCCAGAAAAACCCTTCCAGTGGCAAACCAAAGTGGGGGTAAATAATCCACGCCCATAGACATAACTGGCCACAACCAGCCATAAGAGAGAATTCCCGCAAATAGAAAACAGAATCCGGATTTTTGGCTCGTAAAAAATTTCATTGAATACTCTCGAAAATTATTGAAATTACTGAAGCCTAAAGCACCGAGATCGAACTGACTTAATCATTAAAGGTAAGCTATGCACTTTCCGCTATATTTAAGCCATCAATTAATAAAAATCTGACAAAATTTTAACGTAATCTTCATTCTTTTGCAGACATAGCGCTAATGGACCGTTATAAGATGATAAATTTTTCGGCTGCGAACGAAATAACCATCTTTTTGTAAAAGTAGTTAAATGCCCTTAAGAACCTGGCAACAAGACATCATCGATCAATTCCCATCAATCGTTAAAGAGCACCGACGGTTTATTCTAAAGGCGCCGACCGGAGCAGGCAAAACTGTACTCGCAAGTGAACTTATTAAGCGCTTTTACCAAAACCAAAAAGTAATCGTATTGTGTCATCGGTTGGTATTACTTGAGCAACTCGAGGGGGCTTTGCGTGACGAACATAACGTCAGAAAATTAACCGTGTCGGATACGGGGGCCGCTTTCGAAGGCTATGATATCCTGCTTTCCACGAGTATGCGCGCCAAGGATGTATTGGCTGATGCCATTCCAAAAGCAGATTTAATTATCGTTGATGAAGCTCATCGTGTTTCGCCCAATGGTAAGGGCTACAAACGTATTCTCGATGATTTTAAAGAACATGGTAAAGATAAGGCCCAGCTAATAGGGTTAACCGCTTCACCCGAGCGGCGGACCGGTGACCAACGAGATCAGTTAAATTTGGCCTTCGATGCTATTATTGATTGTGCCGACATTGAAAACTTGATTGCAGAGGGTGTGTTAGTTCCCCCAGTATACCGGACCCATTTTGTACATGATCTTGACCTAAGCGGAATTGATATCAGTTCTGGTGATTTTCCGGTCTCAAAACTAGCTCCCGCTATCGTAAAATCATCCATGATCGACTACGCAATGACCAGCTACGCTCAAGAACGTGAGAAGGTAACACCGCGCCCCATCTCTGCCTGGTTCTGCGCGGATATAAGCGTCGCAGAGGAGACACTATTCCGTATACGCCAGGCTGATATTTCAGCGGAAATTGTGACAGCTAAAACACCGATAAAAGAACGCATGAAGCTCCTCTGGGGGCATGAAAACGGTGAAGTAGAGGCGATGGTGTCGGTTGGCGTGTTAGCAGAAGGCTGGGACAATCCTCACTGTAATATCATTGTTCACCTTAGACCAACACTATCAAAAGTACTTTGGGGCCAATCAGTTGGCCGTGGTCTCCGTTCGGCACCCGAAAAAGAAAAATGTGTAATTATTGACGTCAGTTCTAATTGGACGACCTTTGGTCCTGTTGAGAAACTAGAATGGAGCCTTTGGAGCCATCGAAAATCATATATGCAGTTTACTAACCGTTTTAATTGGGTAGGCCAACAACAGGACGGTCAAGCAGGAAGAGATGCATACCTACTTTGCGAAAACAAACTTTCTAATAAAACACGTTGTTCTTACATATACAAAAAAAATTTATATGAAGATGACACCTGCCCAGTATGCGGCACCTACGCGGCCATCGACATCTATAAAGAGCAAACACAGGACGGCTCATTAACGGAAAACCGTCTTCACACACTTTTCTTCGACCGTGTTCCGAGGGTTTTCGATGAAATGAATCTTTCAGTATGGCGAAACCTCGGAGGCACTGCCTGGCGCACAGCCACGCCTAAAGAACAAGTTTTTCTAGCATTTTGTATGGCTTTTGACGTTGTCTCCGGTACAACTACTCGATCAGAATCGGATTATTGGGATATAGCTTTGAAAGCCGAAACCAAGATCCGTAAATACCTTGTTGAAAATGAAATCCAAATTATCAAACAGGATGAATTTGACCTTTCCATTATTGCTGATGGAATGCTAACCGGTCGCGAAATAAGAACTGTCCAAGCCCATTACGGAATCCTGATCTGCGGAACTGCCTTTGAAGAACATGAATTAGATGAAAGTGAACGAAAATATCAAAAGGCCATCAGAATTGCTGAACGCCTAGCCGTCATGGGGTGTTCCAGTCAAGATAACTTGCCGTATTTTAATGCCTCAGAACATTTAGCATCGCTATAACTAATGAAAAATGTTAGGTGGGAAAGCAACTTTTTTCTCTGGAGTTATAACAAAATTAAAAAGGCCGCCGCCCCAAAGGGCGGCGGCCCTACTAATTGCTCCGGTGCCTACTCTAGAAAACTACTCTAAGCAATTAGCTGTCCCAAACCTCGTCCCAACTTCCTAGCGTTGCTGCCTTAGAATACTCGGTCGCACGATTTTCAAAGAAATTTGCATGCTCAACGCCATTCAGGATTTCATCTAGCCAAGGCAAAGGATTCTTTTCAATACGGAATATAGGTTGCAAACCGAGTTGTGAAAGACGGCGGTCAGCTATAAAGCGAATATAATCTTTTACTTCTGCTGCAGTTAATCCCTCAGCCGGCCCAAGTTCAAATGCTAGGTTGATAAAGGCATCTTCATGGTCGACTACAGTGTTACATGCGAGATAAATTTCCCGTTGTAACTCGGCAGTCCAAATTTCCGGATTCTCCGACACAAAGGTCCGAAATAATTTAATCATAGATTCACAGTGCAAGCTTTCATCGCGTACCGACCAGGAAACGATTTGTCCCATACCTTTCATTTTATTATGGCGTGGAAAGTTGAGGAGGATTGCAAATGATGCGAAGAGCTGCAGACCTTCGGTAAATGCTGCAAATACTGCCAAGGTCATAGCAATATCCTTCTTACTCTCGCAGTTAAAGCCTTGCATATAGTCATACTTGTCTTTCATCTCCTTATATCGGAGAAACGCCTCATACTCGGTTTCTGGCATGCCAATCGTGTCTAGAAGATAAGAATACGCTGCGATATGTACTGTCTCGATATTGGAAAACGCCGCCAACATCATTTGGACCTCGGTCGGTTTAAAGACTTGAGTATAATGCTTCATATAACAATTATTGACCTCAATATCCGCTTGAGTAAAAAAACGGAATATTTGTGTCAACGTATGCCGTTCTTCTGCCTGTAACTTATTATGCCAGTCTTTCACGTCGTCCGCCAAAGGCACTTCTTCAGGGATCCAATGGACTCGCTGTTGTGTCAACCAAGCGTCATAGCACCACGGATAGCGGAATGGCTTGTATACAATTTTTTCTTCCAACAGCGACATATTAAACTTTCCTAGTGAAATTTGTACTTATTGACAGGAGAGACATTCCTCGTAGTCGTTATCATTTTCTGAATTCTGCTGGGGTACCGCCTCTGCTATGGGCACATGAATAGCGTCGGGTGAAGGTACGGGCATGGCACCATCAGTCATCATTTCACTTACCTCTTGCTTTTGGGAAACGGCCTCAGCACGTTGAATTGATTTTGATCGGCAATAATACAAACTTTTTACGCCTTTCTTCCATGCCTGCCAATGAATCTGGTGTAACATTTTCTTTTCTACATCAGCCGGTAAAAACACATTTACAGATTGAGATTGGCATATGAATTCCGCTCTATCCCCAGCCAGATCTATGATCCAGCGTTGATCAAGCTCGAACGCCGTCTTAAATACGTCTTTTTCATCATCGGTCAGGAAATCGAGATGCTGAACCGACCCCTCATGAGTTGTAATAGAAGACCAAACCTCATTGGTATCCTTACCCTTTTCTTCTAGCAACGCCTTTAAATATTTGTTCTTAACACTGAAGGACCCTGACAGTGTCTTGTGTGTAAAAGAATTGGCTGCAATCGGCTCAATCCCTGGTGATGACCCACCGCAAATTATCGAGATTGATGCTGTTGGCGCGATTGCCATCTTGCTCGAAAATCGTTCCATAATTCCATAATCAGCAGCATCTGGGCAGGCACCACGCTCCTTTGCCAATTTCACTGACGCGACATCTACCTGTTCTCTGATGTATTTGAAGATTTTTTTATTCCATACCTTCGCCATAACAGATTCAAGCGGAATATTTTGCGATTGAAAAAATGAATGTAGTCCCATGACCCCAAGGCCGACGGAGCGCTCACGCATGGCAGAGTAACGTGCCCGAGCCATTTCATCCGGTGCATTATCAATAAAATCTTGAAGAACATTGTCTAGAAATCGCATCACATCTGGAACAAATTGTTTGTTATCTTTCCAGTTAGACCAGGTTTCTAAATTAAGTGAACAAAGACAACAAACGGCCGTACGTTCTTGACCATCCTTATCCATTCCTGTTGGAAGTGTAATTTCACTACAAAGATTCGACATTTTAACTTGTAAATTGGCAAGCTTATGATGTTCCGGAATCGCCTTATTAACGTGGTCGATGTAAATGAAATAAGGTTCGCCAGTTTCTACGCGAGCTGTCAGCAAACGAACCCAGAGAGAGCGAGCGGAAACTGTACGAACGACGTGGCGATCTTTAGGGCTACGTAACGGCATTTCACCGTCCTCTTCTACCAAACGCATAAATTCGTCTGTTAAGAGAATGCCATGATGAAGGTTAAGTGCCTTACGATTAGGATCACCGCCGGTAGGACGACGCAACTCTATAAACTCTTCAATTTCAGGGTGATCAATTGGCAAATAGATAGCAGCAGAGCCTCGCCTTAGGGAACCTTGGCTAATGGCAAGGGTTAGTGAATCCATCACCCGAATAAAAGGAATAATGCCTGAAGTCTTTCCATTAGCTCCAACCTTTTCGCCTATTGAACGCAGGTTACCCCAGTAACTACCAATTCCACCACCCTTGGCAGCTAACCAAACATTTTCATTCCATAGTCCTACAATACCTTGGAGACTATCGTCGGCCTCATTTAGAAAACAAGAGATCGGCAAGCCACGTTTCGTACCCCCATTTGAAAGAACCGGAGTGGACGGCATAAACCAAAGATTACTTATATAGTCGTAGAGACGCTGCGCATGCTCCGAATCATCTGCGTAATGCGCAGCGACACGGGCGAATAAATCCTGATAACCCTCATCCGGCATCAAATACCTGTCTGACAGTGTTTCCTTGCCAAACTCTGTCAGTAATTTATCACGGCTTTTATCAACTACGACCCGAATACCTCGTTCCGTCTGAAAGACTTCAGGTGTTACGTCTCCGTTAACAATATCAAGCACACCTAGACCTCCCCATACACTACAAACTACGACGCCTTCCGATCCCATCTTTTGATTCGATGGGATAAACCCACTCCTCGAACCCGTTTTATGTTTGAGCAAATTAGAAGACTCGACGACCCGGCGCCCGACTAAACATTTGAAGCCTAACTAAATATAGACGGGGCGTCACACTTTCCTTCCCTCAACATGACGGAACGGAGACAAGTTTGCCCTAAGCCGACTCATCACGTCAACAATAATTAGTGTCTTATACTCTTATACCTACTATATTTTGTGCATAAATAGGTGGATGTAATCATTAGAATTGATTTGTAGCCTGTGGAAAACTGCCGCGTTGGCTGTGGAAAACCTGTGGAAAAAATTTTAATTTTATTTTTATTTGTTAAGGAATTTGTGCTCAACATAGACAGACGAATAACGATTTAACCCAAATTGCACCCGCCGTTGAACCAGATGATTCCTAATTACTTCCACTCATGGCCTGCTCCAATCTTGAAAAAACACTAAATGCATTCTCTGAAAAAATTTGGGCCTTTTGCTCACCCGATATATCTGCAGCATCGATATACCTTTTAGTATCGTCATAGTTAAAGCCTGTTTCCGGATCAACCCCGCGAACAGCTCCAACCATTTCTGAAGCAAAAAGAATATTTTTCGTTGGTATCACTTCGAGCAGACAGTCTATTCCCGCCTGATGATAGACACAGGTATCAAAATACACGTTGTTTAGTAACAGCTCATCTAAGGTTGGACGCCCCATGTCTTGTGCTAATCCGCGGAACCGACCCCAATGATAGGGAACCGCGCCACCGCCATGTGGAATTATAAATTTTAATGTTGGGAACTCTTTAAAAAGGTCCGACATTAACAGCTGCATAAATACAGTGGTGTCTCCACATAAGTAATGCGAACCGGTGTGATGAAAATTAGGATTACACGACCCGCTAACATGTAACATTGCTGGCACATCTAATTCGACCATTGTCTCGTAAATCGGATACCACCACTTGTCGGTGATTGGCGGGTCGGTCCACATCGCTCCTGATGGGTCAGGGTTAAGATTGAGCCCAATAAAACCCATTTCATTGACGCAACGCTTTAGTTCAGGAACACATTTCTTTGGCTCAACGCCAGGATATTGGGGCAACTGACATACGGGCACAAAATTCTCCGGGTACAGGTCACATGCCCTACGCACCATATTATTGCAAATAGTTGCCCAATACTCGCTAGTCTTCGCAGTACCAAGATGGTGTCCCATTCCGACCGCACGAGGGGAAAAAATTGTTACATCAGACCCACGTTCTCGTTGTAGCTTAATTTGAGCGGGCTCCAAACGCTCCCGCATTTCATCATCACTACAATTAAAGTCTGCCTCCGACGCAACAAAGTTTGGATCATTGTCCACCCCGGCGAGTTGGCTCTTGCGGTAATCCGTTAGCGCATCGGGCTCTGTCGTATAATGGCCGTGGCAATCAATAATCATTACTTATTCTCCTGTCTTACATATCAACAATTTCAGTTAAAGCATCATCGAACATTAAATCGGTCACATTAATAGGATGGAGCAGGCTCTGCCTGCTTATCATCACCCTTACCAGCACGCCCAGATAGCTCCAACCCTTTATCTAAGCCAGGGGTCGAACGAACTGGAGCTGCCATCAAGAAAGTGTACCCTTCTTCCAAAATTCTCTGAACATTTCCAGCGTTAACGTGTGGGTGTCCTACCGCCACTTTATTTTCTTTACAGGTGTTAACGATTTCACCCATAGCCTCCAATACTATCGGGTGCTCATACTGGCGTGGATAGCCCAGCTCTTGGCTCAGGTCCCCCTCACCAATGAGAACTGCGCCCACCCCTGGAACGTTTTGTAAAATATCTGACAGGGCAGCCATACCTTTGGTGTCCTCGATCATTAAAATCACTAAAATTTCTCCTTCTGGAGCCAAAGGCCATACATCTGCTCTTTTATAATAATCTTGCTGACTGAGACCCCAATAACGGGTGGCCGTTGTAGGTCCGTCACCCCGAATGCCAGCCGGCTCATATAACGGTGTGTCACTCATTCTAGGATAGCGACAAGCAGCAACAGCATTGTAAGCCTCTTCAACAGAACTGATATGGGGCCAAACCACCCCATATACTCCCAGATCGAGTGCCTGTTTGGCTTGCCACTGTGCCATTTCGTTTCCATTGGGTGGCACTCGAACCATTGGCGTTACCGGAGGTGCCAGTGAACCTGAATTAGCAATTTGCGAGCGGTTCAGCATATATTGCAAACAATCACGCAATACCGGGCCATCCCAGGGATTATGCTCCATCTCAAAAACAATACCGTCATAGCCAGTATTAGTGCTATAGGCAATTGCTGAAGGTACATCGGGAGTTGAAAATGCAGTGAAGGCCGGCTTTGCCCCTTCAAGCGCACCAATTACACCATTAAGTCTCGGATTATCTGCCATGTGTCTTCCCTGGAATTATAGTTACAGGTCTTCTAGTGTACTGGCACATAAGCAGCCAGACAATCCGGCAACAGCCCCTATCAGAAATTTTATTCCAGGCTTAATTCTTAAAAGTTTCTTTCGAGGTTTGTATGAATGAATATAATAAGAAAATCACACGCATTAAATTAATTTGAGACCATCAGCGATATCGAAACACACTTTATACTGAAAATTAATATCAACTCTAAATTCGAAAGAGATATGGCTATGATTGACTTATACGCTTGGAAGTCGGCAAACGGCCGTCGTCCTATCATAATTTTGGAAGAAACCGGGCTTCCATATAATTTAATTCCTATAGACCCACATGGCGGTAAAAATCAAGAAGCCCAATATTTAAAGATAAGTCCGAGTGGCAAGGTACCCTGTTTAGTCGACCCTGACGGTCCAAATGGTTTACCGATACAAATAATGGAGTCAGCAGCCATACTGGAGTATATAGCAGAAAAAACAGGACAATTTCTTGGTATGCATGACTCACGTTGGCAGGTGAAGCAATGGCTTTATTATCTTGCGACAAATGTTTCCGTTAGCTTTTCTAATTTAAATCATGCGCAGGACCTCGAAGGGCAATGTCGTCTCCTTCTCGAAAAAATGGATAGGCACCTCGAAAATAACCAGTATTTCGCTGTTGAATATTCAATCGCCGACATGATGGTCATCGGACGATTCGGGGCATTTGGGTTCAACTTTATAGACCTAGGTGAATATCAAAACTTAACGTGTTGGGTTAAACTTATGATGCAACGGCCAGCGGTCAAAAAATCGATGGAAATTCCAATCGGTTAAACATTTATATAAATTCCAAAGGTCTCAAGGAAAGAGACAAGGACCACAAATAAGTTTGACGAATGCTTAGTCGCTGAAACCATACAAGCGAGCGGGATTATCAACTAGGATCCTGCGACGGATTTTCTCATCGGATGCATGTAAACTTAACAAATCCAACAAATCACCGTCATTAGGCATGTAACCATCAATATTAGGATGTGGCCAGTCTGTCCCCCACAAAACGCGATCAGGTGCCGCGGCTATACACGCCTGAGCGAAAGGGACCGCATCGTGAAAAGGCTTCCCATGAGTGGATATGCGTTCAGCCCCACATATTTTGACCCAAAAATCTTTCTTTTCCTTTAGTAGACCTAAAAGAAGCTGGAACGGTTCTTGATCAATACCGTCCTCGGTCTTTACACGCCCCATATGGTCGATCACCACTGGAAGGGGTAGTTCGGCTAGAGTTTCAGCATGCTCGACAATATCTGGTGCCTCCATGTAAATTACAACATGCCACCCAAATGGCGCGACACGGTCGGTTATCTTTCTCACCATTGTAAAATCTGGTGCATTACCAATGTGCCGCGCGAAAGAAAATCGTATTCCTCTTATTCCACCCTCATTTAGGGTTTTAAAATCTTCATTGCTGAAGCTATCATCGACGATTGCAACGCCGCGATACCGACCATTGGAACGCGCAATCGCGTCTAATGCTGCTGTGTTATCTGTACCATGACAAGTAGCTTGGACAATGACCGCTCTCTCTATACCCAAAGCCTTTTGTAATCCCTGCATAGTTTCGAATGATGCATCAGGCGGTGTATAGGATCGATCTGGAGAAAAGGGAAATCGCTTCGCTGGGCCAAAAACATGGCAGTGTGCATCACACGCTTTTGGAGGAACGACAAAGTTTGGAGATTTAGTTTCGGGATCTGGGCCCTGACAGTAATTCATGGAAACATTTTTATATTTAAAGCAATATTTTAACCAACGATGGTGCCTCGTCCCTTATAGAGTTTATTCAATTTCACAAACTTTGAGAATGCGGCCAAAGTCTCCGGACTACAACGGTGCTCCATACCTTCAGCGTCTGCCCATGCTGTCGCCTCATCCACACCGACCGCCCGCAGTAACGCCACTACTATATGATGACGTGCCCGAGAGGCTTCTGCCATATGGCGCCCTTCTTTGGTCAGAAAAATTGAACGGTAGGGCTCAGCATTGACCAGACCCATTTGCTTTAGTCTGGAGACCATCTTGTTGACGGTCGCTCCGGTAACACCAAGCCGCCTTGCAATATCAACCGCGCGAGCCTCACCTTGTTCATCGATTAAATCCGCAACAAGCTCAACATAATCTTCTATAATTTCTGTTTCCCGTGCTTGGCGAGCGCGCTTGAAATGACTTGCTTGACGATCAGGCGTCATATGAGCAGAAATTGCACCTGTCCCCTCAGGCGGCGCCTTTAGCTGTTCTCTGGAATTTTCGGAATCATTCATAAAACTACAATAGTTCAGAAATTAGGGTGTTGACAATGACTTAGTTGCTTCTACTATTCTTAGCTAATGCTAACTTTGAATTGCTTTCGATAGGGCAGCCCAGAGGTTGGTTCAAGGACATTTACAAAAAATATAGGGCTAAGAGATGACATCGCTCGACATAATTGCACGTCGAGGATTTGAGCAGACCGCAAAGTGGGCTGCCGGGTTCGGACTAATCCGACTTTCGGTTTTGTTGGCACTAACCGTGATTGCAGCCTGTTCAACCGATGCGGCTATAATTATAGTCCAAAGCCTGTCGGATGCCTTCCTTCAAGTAACCGTATTTGTTGCTGCGACACTTGTAATATTTTATTTTATTGAAGCCTGGTACAGAATTGATGTCACTTCTCTACTCTCCCGATTTCAGGTTTGGCAGGTCCCAATTGCTGCAGGATTAGGTGTTCTGCCCGGCTGCGGTGGGGCTATAATGGTTATCACTCAATATATTCGTGGGGGCATTAGTTTCGGTTCGGTGGTCTCTGTTTTAACTTCGACCATGGGTGATGCCGCTTTTTTACTTCTTGCGACGGCTCCTGAAATTGGAATTTCCATCTTCGGTATCGGATTTCTCGTTGGTATTGCATCTGGCTACACTGTCGATGCGATCCATGGAAATGGATTTCTTCGCCAGAGGTCTAAAAACCCTAAGGAGACCTCAAACTCCTATACCCGTCGTATAGATTCACGTTGGTGGCGTTATTTGTGGACAGCGTTCCTCATTCCCGGCCTAATCTTTGGGGGGTTTGTTGCATTCCAGGCCGACACGTCTGTCATCTTCGGTGTCTTCATGGGTATTGAAACAGTCGTTTGGGTTGGTTTGGGAGGAGCTATTGTATCCTTGATGCTCTGGGGTATAACTCCACCCACCTCCAATAAAATAAGCCCAAAGGCTTCTGGCACATTGGGCTGGGCTTCCGCAAGTACTAGGCGCCTAGGTGATGCGCCTGCCCGTGTAGTTGGCGACACTTGTTTTGTAACTGTCTGGGTAGTCTTTGCATATCTGATTTACGAACTTGGCATTTATTTTTTAGAAATTGATCTTAAACAAATATTTCAAATCTGGGCGCCTCTAGTACCTTTTATTGCTATACTTGTGGGCTTCATTCCGGGCTGTGGCCCCCAACTTGTCGTAGCAACAATGTATCTGAATGGACTAGTGCCATTTTCTGCTGAAGTCGGAAATGCTATCAGTAATGATGGGGACGCCCTTTTTCCGGCGATAGCAATGGTACCGAAAGCAGCTATTATCGCGACCTTGTATAGCGCCTTTCCTGCCTTGCTGGTTGCTTACTGCTATTACTGGCTCTTCGAATAATTAAAGCCCACAGGGTATTGGCCCTAGCGCAGAGCGTAATTGCTCATCCACCCATTTTGCATGTCCTAAGGTTGCATCATCTGTATCACGTCGACCAACCATCTGAAAGCATAGCGGCATGCCACTTGATCCTTCAAAAATTGGAAAATTAACCGATGGTGTATACATCTGTGTCCAAAGTCTTGCAAAAGTTGCCGTACGGACCTCTTCTAAACCAATTGGCGGCTCACCCGATAAACTTGGAGATAGTATTAGATCCCAATTGTCGAAAAGCTTATCCATTTCCGAACGAGCACCATTCATCTTCTTTCCAGCGTTCCGGTAATCCTCTTCGGTGAGACCCTTAACCCACTCGATTCTCTCGCGATTATGGTCATTAAAACTTTCATAATGGTCACGAATTTCTGTTGTCAGCATCGCAGCAGCTTCCCAAGCGTTTATCACTGCTGCATCCGGAATAATATCCGTAAACAAAGCAGGCAAATCAAAGTTACTTACATCAGCACCAGCATCCCGCAATACTTCCACTACTTTTTCTATAGCCTTTTGCATCCCCGGTTCTGCCTCATCCCATAATGGGGCCCGCAAGACACCTATTCGCAAATTATTATTCGCACTCGTTTCTGGCATACTTCCAGTTTGGACTTGCCGAAGTAAAATCAAATCCTCAATTGAACGGGCAAAGAGACCAATCGTATCAATCGATTTCTTGCAGTGACGAAACCCGCCGCGATCAATTCCATCGAGGCTAGCTTTATAACCGTATACACCACAATTTGCAGCTGGACCGATTACTGACCCCCCTGTTTGCGTGCCATTTGCAATCGGGACCATATAGTCTGCTACTGATGCTGCTGAGCCACTTGAAGATACCCCGGGGGTCCGAGCTGGATCGTGTGGGTTGAGTGTTTGACGCGGCTTGGGGCACGCAAACTCAGTTGTTACGGTTTTTCCTAATATTACCAGTCCGGCATCACGCAATTGTGCGACACAGGTAGAGTCCACATTAAATTCTTTCCCTAGGTATGGAGGAAAACCATGCCCAGTCGGCATATCTTTGGTATCGAAGATATCTTTTATACCTACAGGTACACCATGCAGTGGGCTACACCGGGGCATGTTATCTAGTGCGCGGGCCTGCTCGAGAGCATATTCAGGTTCTAGATGATCCCATGCCAAAATTTCACCATCTCGCGCTTCAATCCGGTCAAGACAATCACGTGTAAGTTCCTCTGAAGTAATTTCACCTGCTTCAAGTTTAGCTGCGGCCTCTGTGGCGGTTAGCCCGTTCAATGCCAAAGGCCCCTTATCCTTAAGGTCAACCATTTAACTCTCCCTTCAATTTTAACTGCCCCTGATTACATCTTTTTTACAACCAAACCGTGTACTTTAGCGTCTCAGCCTGAAACGCTGTATCTTACCGGTAGCCGTTTTGGGCAACAAATCAACAAAATTAAACCAGCGAGGATACTTGTAGCGTGCTAACCCCTCTTTGCAGTGCTCCAGAAGTTCTTCTGCCAGTTCGTCCCCCGCAGTAACCCCCTCTGCAACGATAACGAAGGCCTCAGGCTTGATTAGCTTATCTTTATCCGCACGACCCACTACTGCTGCTTCAAGTACATCAGGATGCTCAATCAACTTAGCCTCAATCTCAAACGGCGAACACCATATACCGCCAACCTTCATCAGATCGTCGTTACGTCCACAATAGACAAAATAGCCCGCCTCGTCTTGATAATAGGTGTCCCCGGTATTGATCCAGCCACTTTTTATAGTCTCAGCAGTCTTTTCCGCATTATTCCAATAATATTTGGCAATCGAATCACCATGGATCCAAAGAGCGCCGCTCGTACCTTGGGATACGACGTCGTCTTGTTCACCGACTATTCTTGCTTGATATCCAGGCACAAGCTTTCCGCTTGCTCCGGGTTTAACATCATGGGCAGAATTAGAAATAAAGATATGCAAAATCTCAGTAGAGCCTATCCCATCAAGAATTATACTGCCTGTACTTTCTTTCCAGCGTCGAAAAATATCGCTAGGAAGAGCCTCTCCCGCTGACACACAAAGGCGAATAGATTTAAGATCAGGTTTCAAATTTGCAAGAGCTTGAAGCTGGGCTGCGTAGAGGGTAGGAACACCAAAATAAATTGTAGCCTTAAATGTTTCAATCACTTCAAAGGTCATTGCAGGGTTGGGCGCGGACGATGAAAGTATTGCAGTGGCACCTACCCATAAGGGAAATGTCATTGCATTTCCTAGCCCATAAGCAAAAAATAGCTTCGCAGCTGAAAAACAAATATCTTCGCTGGTAATACCAAGCACCCCAACCGCATAGTTAATACAGGTGAAAGGAATATCCTTATGTGAATGCACTGTACCCTTTGGCCTGCCAGTTGATCCCGACGAATATAGCCAAAAGCAGTCCTCTTCTGCGGTGGCGACAACCGCCCCTAATTTGGTCTTTGCTTTTTCTGCTAAATTAGCGAGGGAAGCGTCTCCTTCGGTCAATAGAGAGAGAATAGATCTGGATTTAACCGCGTCCAATGCGGCGCCAACTTCCTCCGAATATTCCGGACTATAAACCACCAAACTACAGCTCGAATCTTCAATCATATACCGATAATCTTTACTGCGGAGCAAAGTATTGAGGGGTACAGGTACAATTCCAGCCTTAATGGCTCCCCAAAAAATATAGAAAAAGTCTGGGCAATCCTTTACGACCATTAAAACACGATCACCCTTCGACAAACCCAACTTAATTAGAGCGTTGCCGTACCTGTTAACGTTCTCGAAAAGGTCTCTGGAACTGACACAACCGAAATCACCCTGGATCGCAACCTTATCACTACGCCCTTCGGTTAAATGACGGTCTATAAACGGAACCGCAACATTAAAGTTTTTCGGAAAAGTTATCTTTGCAGGTACTTGGCCGTAATCCACAGTGATTTTATTATCTGCCATTATTTTGATCCTTTTTCTGTAATTAAATTCTATAGTGCCGAGAGATAAGACAAAAGAGACAAGCATGAATGAAAATAAGCCCATCATAATTGCCGGTGGTGGTATCGGCGGATTAGCGACTGCGCGAATGCTAGCGATTAAAGGAAGACAGAGTATTGTATTGGAACAGGCGCCGGAATTCGGAGAAATAGGAGCTGGAATCCAACTCGGACCGAATACGCATCGTATGTTTGACAGATTGCAAGTCACCAAAGATATGCACGAAATTGGTTATTTTCCGGAGCATATAATCATGATGGACGGCTTAACTGGCGAAGAGGTGCTTCGTATGCCACTCGGACGTCAACTTGAATCACATTTTGGTAAACCTTACGCCGTCATCCATCGTGCTGATTTACATAGTGTGCTTTTAAACGCATGCATGGAAATGGATGAAATAGACCTGAGGACCGGTGCAAACGTGACCAGCTACAGCAACACGCCTCAAAATATTATTGTAGAAACGGCTGATGGTAACACGTTTGAGGGGTCAGGCCTGGTAGGTGCAGACGGACTATGGTCAAAAATACGAGCTAATATAATTGGTGATGGTGACCCTGATGTTTCTGGTCATATCGCCTATCGTGCTGTTCTTCCCGTTGACGAAGTTCCACAAAGTCTCAGCAAATGGATGGAAGATGTAGTATTATGGGCGGGGCCGCGTAATCACCTGGTGCACTATAAGCTGCGGCGGGGAGAATTGTTTAATATTGTGGCAGTATTCCATAGCAAGAAATACGTAGAAGGATGGGATGAGTTTGGAGACCCAGATGAGTTGTATAACCATTTTAAAGGAGCAAGACCAGAAGTACGGGCTCTACTCAAAAAAATCGATGTCTGGAAAATGTGGGTCCTCTGCGACCGCATACCTAAAAAAGAATGGACCAAGGGCCGCGCTACCCTGATTGGTGATGCCGCTCACCCCATGCTACAATATCTCGCAGCTGGAGCCGGCATGGCAATGGAAGATGCCGTCTGCCTGGCAGACCTGATAGATCAATATGAAGGCGATATTGAAAGGGCTTTTTCCGAATACCCTAAAAAGCGTTACATGCGTACGGGACGCGTACAACTAACTGCGAGGTATTACGGCGAAATTTATCATGCTGAAGGTGTTACCCGTGAATTGAGGAACCTGATGCTCGGGGGCGAAAAAGAAGGCAATCCTTACGCAGGAGTCGAATGGCTTTACGGAAAAAATACTGGTTTACCAGGTGGAAGTTAGATGTAGTGCTACTCCACCCTTTCCGCGCGACAAACCACGGATAAACTCTAAAACATATAACGCATATTAGTTAAATTTAACATACTCATAGTCAAAAGCGTGTCCATCTATACCGCGTCCTGGTGGAGCCACCCAGCTCGCTATTTTTCCTGGATCTGTGCATGGCTTCTGCAAAGAAATTACGAACTCACGATCTTCCTTAGAAGGCAACCACTGATCATGCCCCTTTTCCCATTCATCTTTCAAAATTACTTTGCCTTCCGGGGTTATATTCGCTTCAGCAAAAGTGCCAATCGATCTATGAAAGCCCCGATGCGGTAGCTTTAACTCAAATTCAATTTTATGCCGTTTGATAGCTTTGTTCCAACGAGATACTCCAATTTGACAATCAGTCACGTAATCATCACGCAAACGCTCATTGACCGCTAACAGAGAGTTAAAATCCACATCCTTAATTACACCATCTTCGAACATTGTAACCTTGTCTACACCGTCTTTTAATACATGGTCATCATCAATTTTTGACTCTTCAAACCTGCCTTTTAATCCCGCGGTATAATAATTAGCTGCGTTGGTAGAGACCTCCTGACCAAAAAGGTCGAGTGACACACTGTAATGAAAATTAAGATATCTTTGTAGCGTTGGAAGATCGATGGCACCTGCCGCTCTAATTTTTTCTGGGTCATCGGTCCTGAGTTCATTCATCACCTCACATGTTCGCGTGACGACGCGCATGACACCCGTTGTTCCTATAAACATATGATGAGCTTCTTCTGTCAGCATAAACTGGCAAGTCCGTGCCAAGGGGTCAAAACCGGATTCTGCAAGTGAGGACAACTGAAATTTTCCATCACGATCAGTAAAAAATGTGAACATAAAATATGATAGCCAATCTGGAGTTTCCTCATTAAAAGCTCCCAGAATACGAGGCTTATCAGCATCCCCGGAATGGCGCTGAAGCATCATTTCGGCCTCTTCCCGCCCATCTCGCCCAAAGTAAGCATGCAACAAATAAACCATCGCCCAGAGGTGTCGACCTTCTTCGCAGTTAACCTGAAATAAATTGCGGAGGTCATAAAGCGAGGGCGCCGTTAACCCAAGAAGTCGCTGTTGTTCAACCGAGGCGGGCTCTGTGTCACCCTGTGTCACAATCAATCTACGGAGAGAGGCTCGATATTCGCCGGGAACCTCATTCCAAACTGGCTGACCTCTATGCTCTCCAAAGGGAATTTTGCGACCCTCTATTGGGGGCGCCACAAAAATACCCCATCTGTATTCCGGCATTTTGACATACCCAAAATTTGCCCAACCTTCAGCTTCAACGCTAATAGCTGTGCGCAAATAAACGTCATAATTTTCTGTTCCCTCTGGACCCAGTTCCTTCCACCAATTAATGAAACTAGGCTGCCAACTTTCTAGTGCCCGCTGCAAGCGACGGTCGTCAGCAAGCCCTACGTTGTTAGGAATTTTAGCGTTAAGATCAACTGCCATTGTCAAACTCTCTTCTTATCAAATTCACTTCTTTGGCCAGTACCATAGAGTTTCAACGCACCTTCGGGACCCGCCGCATTTGGCCTTTGGAAGATCCAGTTTTGCCACGCACTCAATCGCCCAAAAATTTTAGTTTCGATTGTCTCCGGACCCGCAAATCGTAGGTTGGCTTCTAAGCCTGTTAAGCCATCCGGGGAAAAGCTCGCTCGTTCTTCTATGGCAAGGCGCACCTCATCTTCCCAATCAATATCGTCAGGAATGAAAGTCACAAGCCCTGCCTCATCCGCATCCACTGCCTCCAAGGCCTTGCCTCTCAGCAAATTAGCTCTATCCAGTTTATCGGGCTCCCCAATGAGACGTGTTTCTAATCGTGTCATGTTATTTGACATTCGAAATGCCCCAAAATTCATACCGGTCAAACAGACTGTGGGCGCCGGGAGGTTGCTACCTTCCATTTGTCCATCCAACATATAGGAGCGATCTGCAATAAAAACTATCTCGAGCAGTGTCCCTACAAAACAGCTGCCCGGCTCAATGAGCGCGATCAGGCTGCGGGCTGAAACATCAATGCGTTTTAGGGTGCGTTTCAAATAGAGGGTAATTTCCCGGACTAACCAGTCATCTTGGTTGGCTTCTAAAAGATTGTCATACTCTTCTATATGTCCACCATTACCCGAACTCCGGAAAACCCAGGTCCCTATTTGGTTTTCATTCAAGCGAAGGTGAAGAATGGCGGCATCAAGCTCACGGGCCAAAGCTAAAGGCCAGAACCTGACCCCCTCTTCTTGGACGCCTTCAGCATCTAATGGCGGAGGACATTCGGGCGCCCCAATGAAAAAGGAAACAACACCTTGTTCCCTGTCAAATTCAATCGTCAAATGATCGTAGGATATCTTATTATCATTCTCACTGAACTGCAGGGGCGTCAATTCGATACCCTTTGCATTCTTGGGCCGATCCGATTGGGAGGCGAATTCTTCTGCTCTTTCAGAGACTGTCTCCTCAAATTTTGACCGAGGAACAGTTTCATCTATCAGGTTCCAATCCACTGCACGCTGGCCTCTCATACCTTCTGTAGTCGTACAAAATACATCTGAGCGATCATGCCGAACCTTACGTTTATCAACCAACCGGGTCAGTCCCCCGGTGCCGGGAAGCACGGCCAGCAAAGGCAACTCTGGTAAAGACACCGTGGAGGCTCCATCATCAATTAACATGATATAGTCTGTTGCCAATGCCAGCTCATAACCCCCACCAGCTGCGGTTCCATTAATTGCACAGATATATTTTTGACCGGAATATTCCGTCGCATCTTCGATACCATTTCTCGTTTCGTTGGTGAACTTACAAAAGTTTACCTTATGATCGTGTGACGAAAGTCCTAGCATTCGTATATTAGCCCCCGCACAAAATACGGCTGGGTGATCTGAACAGATCACCACACAGCCAATTTCTGGATGTTCAAACCGCAAACGTTGAACGGCATCGTACAGTTCAATATCAACTCCGAGGTCATAGGAGTTAAGTTTTAACTCGTAGCCAGGCTTTAATGTTTCAGCCTCTTTAACGGCCATTGCAAGACGGGCAACGTTCCCATTTATCTTTAAATTCCAGTGCATATATTGATCTGGGCTGGTCCCAAACCTAACAACCGGCTCCGCAACTCCATCGGAAACAGGCCCGGGCTTTTCAGCAGCGTCTTTTTCACCCATTTTCATTATTCCTTTGCTAAACCCATAGGCTTAATCAATACCGTCACCAGCCCCTTTAAATTCCTCACAGGGATTTTTAAAAGTTAAGCATTCACTCTTTATTATATAGTGTTTCGGCCCAGTTTTCCGAGAGATTAAAACTTCGATTGCTAATTGTTGACTAGTCACGTATGTATATATTAACAGGTTTGGCGCCGTCAACGACGGTAGCTAATGGGTGCAAATAATAACTTATATTATTTGTTTCATGACAAAGTTTATCAGTTCATGAACCAAAAAGAAAAATGAATACTAATACTGGCAGCACCAAGAATCTCAAAAATGATAGAGGGTCACCAGAAACAACTCTTCGTGACTGGATTGCCAAAAACGCTCAGGATAATCCCAATAAGGTATTTATCCAGAGTGTAGACCAAAACAAAGCGATTACATTTAGTCAGTTCAAAACGGTCTGCGACCGCATAGCAAATTTTCTTTATTCAAGAAATTTCGGGCCCAATGACCGGATAGCGATGCTATCAAACAACTCCATACAGCATCTTTGCATTTACATTGGGGGCATGGCTTATGGGGCAACGGTTTGTACCATTCATGTTGAAATGAATGCCATTTATTTTGAAAAAATTTTAAAGGCGCTAGATCCTAAACTAATACTTTTTGACGAATGCGAAACACGGGTTGACTCAGATATTTTGAAAACCGGCACACAGGGGGAGTGGTTCACGCTTGGCGACTGGAACTCAAATGGAAGCAAGGGTGGTTTTTACGAAGAATTAGAAAAATACCCCGCTCAAACATTAGAACCGATTAGTCGTTGGGAAGATGATGCCTCTATTTATTATACCTCTGGCACCGCTTCTGCTCCTAAGGGCTGCATCGTGACTTTTCGTGAATTAATTACAAATACCGCTCCTACTGCTGAGGGGCTGGGATTAACTAAGGATGATCGGATCCTTGAATTTAGAGCATTTAATTGGATATCAGCCCAAGTTCTTAGTGGTTTAGCACCATTATCCAAGGGTGCCACCATCATCCTGGCTAAAAGGTTTTCGCAGAGTCGATATTTTGACTGGATCAGAAAATACAAGGTGACTATCGGTGTATGTAACCCGACCGGGCTTGCAATGCTTTTAAATCGACCAATAGCTGTCCATCATAATGACATTCCCCACCTCCGTTTTATGACATCCTCTTCAGCACCGCTGATGCCAGAAACATGGAAGCAGTTTGAAGAACATTACGGTATTCCTGTCGCCCAAGGATACGGGTGTAGTGAGATTGGTTGGATAGCCGTTTCTGACGAGAACAGCCGTAAGTTTGGCACAGTTGGCAAGCCGTTAGAATATCACAAACTTACTGTCATCAATTCGGATGGTGGGATAGTCGCCGATGGTGAGGTGGGCGAAATCGAATTAGGTGGCTTTGAAATTAACCAGTATCGTTATCTTGACGAATTCGGTGAGGAAAAAATACACGCACATAACAGACTTCGCACAGGTGATCTCGGCATAATAGACGACGACGGTTGCGTCATCGTCACCGGCAGAGCTAAAGACCTAATAATCCGTGGAGGTGTTAATATTTCTCCAGCAGAGGTCGACAACATACTATTACAAATGCCGTCGCTCGGCGAAGCAGCGACCATTGGTGTTCCAGATCAAATTTATGGTGAAGAGGTTGTTTGCTATGTCGCCCCGAAGCCAAAGAGCAAACTCACTCCTGAAGACGTTTTGGAACACTGTGCGGAAAGATTGCCTAAATTTAGGGCGCCCAAACAGGTTATTATACGCCCTAAATTACCCAAAACTGAGCGGGGTAAGATGAACCGTTTGTTGCTTCAAAAGGAATGGCAGGAAGAATTCGGCACAAAATAAATTTTAAGAATTCAGCGTTTGTTTGTGCCCCTGCCTGCTACCGTGATAAAATACTCTTATGAAGAGTACCCAATCAACAGAATACAAATCTGTTAGAACCTTAATTGCTGAACAGTCAGAAAAATACGGCAATAAACCGTACATGGTGTCAATTGACCAGGCAGATAAAACTCTGAGCTTTGAAGCGCTTTTTAGGCTTGGCAACAGCATGGCTCAATTTTTTGCCGAGCGGGGCCTTAAGGCTAACGACCGTATACTTTTACTAGCAGAAAATTCTATAGAATTTATTGCCGTTTTTCTTGGGGTTCAACGGTGTGGTGGTACAATCGCCACAGCCAATGTAGAGATGAACAGATCCCACATCAGTGAAATTTTACATGCGGTAAAACCAAGTCTGGTATTGGCGCAAGATGGACTTGGCCTAGAAGAATTGCAAGATCCTAATATGTCTACAGAATGGATGTCGCTCGGTGAATGGCATCAAGAGGCCACCTCATCTGGCTTTTTCCAAAAAATTTCAAATTATCCTGATGACAAAGACCTAGACGAAGTTTGCTCAGCCGACGACATCGCTGTCATTTTTTATACCTCCGGGACAGAGGCCAAGCCCAAGGGAGTAATGCAGGCACATTCAGCTGTCTGGCCCAACTACGATGCGACAGCGGAATGCGTTCAATTGGACCAGAATGGCCGGATCGTGGATTGCCGTTCCTATACGTGGCTATCATCACAGAACATGAGCCTTGGAGGACCGTTAGCACGCGGTGCTACAGTTTACATGGCGAAAAAATTTTCACGTAGTCGCTATTTTGACTGGATTAAAAAATATAAGGCTACGATGGGAGTTTCTGTACCAACAATCTTAAATATGTTTCTCAACGAACCAGTTGAAGTTCATGGGAGAGAAATTCCTCACCTGCGCTTTATTATGACCTCTTCAGCACCGATGCTTCCCGAAAATTGGATCCAATTTGAAAAACGTTACGGAATAACAATCAGCCAGTCTGCCGGTTGCTCTGAGGGGGGGCTAATGTGCAGCCACGTGGGTACAGATCGAAAAATTGGCACTATCGGATTTCCACTTAAATATCAAAACATTCGGCTTCTCAACGAGACCGACGATGAGGTTCCGCGGGGTGAGCCCGGCGAAATAGTTGTATCTGGTCTACAAAAAAGTTGGGGTTATTTGCACCCAGATGGAAGAGTAGAAAAACTACCAAAAGAGCATCGAACTGGTGACCTTGGACAAATTGATGGAGATGGCCACTTGACGGTAGTTGGACGTCTCAAGGATTTAATAATTCGGGGTGGTGTCAATATTTCTCCTGTCGAGATTGACAACATCTTGTCGCAGCACCCAGGTATCGTAGATGCGGCAGCTTGCGGCATTCCAAACCAAATTTATGGTGAAGAAGTAATATGCTATGTCGTGGCTCAAAAGGATACCGAACTTAAAGCGGAGACGGTTATTTCTCATTGCCGCAAATCTTTGGCACTCTTTAAAACACCTAAAGAGGTAATTTTTGTTGACCAATTACCGAAAAATGAACGGGGCAAACTGGATCGGAAAGCTCTCGCTAAGTTTTGGGAAAGAGATAACTTAAAAGCAAAGTGAAAGCCCGTTCATTATAAAAATTAATTTTCTTTTTGCATAAGTTTGGAAAGTAAATTTCTCGCCTGAATAGTAGGATGGTCCATCGCAACGTCAATTTGATGGGCCTCGGGAAACTGGTCTATCCTGCGTTGTTGAGCCTCACAGATTGCCACATCCTCTTGGAACACTTTGCGAATAATGCTCAGATCTTTCTGTATTGCCAAATCATCAAGTCCAAAATCACGTGCATTTGACCAAAAATGATGAGTTGTCGTAGGTGTCTCCGGAGTAATGGCATGAGCATTATGAACGGTTATACCAAATTCCCGATTGCCCTCGAGCGCACCAGTACCCGCCTGTGCTGCCCCCACATCAAACATAATGGTTGCCGGCGGAGTATAAATCCAACGGTTCCAGCTATCGCCTTTACCCCTAATATTTGCCGCCTTCGCCCATAAGGGGGGAGGATCATCATTAGGAAATAAGCGCTCACATTTTAAAACATTATCTTCGCGGGTAACAGTTGGTTTAACACGTAATTTAGCAGAGTTGCCTAGCGTGTCAGGATGAACATAAGGGGAGTGGGTTTGGTCCAACTGGATATCGATATAGGCCTGATAGTTACATTCTACATAGAAGTAATCATCTATATTAGCCCATTCATTACTATCCAGAAAAAAGTAGTCTGGAATCAAACTCTCGTCAGCTTGACTAGCATCACCCATCCATATCCAGATCCAGCGATTCTTAACTAAAACAGGGTAAGACCTTACGGAGGCTCCAGGAGGTACCAATTCTTGAGTTGGGATTGAGATACATTGACCAGTTTTATCGAAACGAAGCCCGTGATAACCACATTCCACTTCGTTACCCTTGAGCCTTCCAACCGATAGTGGCGCACTTCGATGACAACAACGATCTTCAAGAGCCCCCACTTCGCCATTTTCGCCCCTGAAAAATACGATTGGCTCATCACAAATTGTCCGGGGCAGAAGTCCATTATTAAGATGGTGATCCCAACCCGCGACATACCAGGCATTTTTTAAGTACATTTTGGACCTTACGTTAATTATTTCATCAACAAATTTAGCCAACTGAAATAGTGATCTTCAGCCGAGTTTAAGGAAGCTTTCCAACTGATAATACACAATCAAAAAGAGCGGCTCAATGAGCCGCTCTAATCTTACAACTCTCGGTACTCTATCTCCCAGTGCGCGCGAGCGAATGCACCCACCCCTTGTTGGTCATATAGGATTTTGCATGCTCAATTTGTTCATCGGAGAAAAACTTATCTGGAAAAACTTGATCTACCGGGTAAACGGGGCGAAGAAAATCACTCTCGTAACCATAGGGAACGGTTGCATCAATACCCATACCACCTTCAAATTGGGTGTTTGACGCCGTCCATTCACGCTCACCAGCTGTCATACGCTCAGCCGGCATAAAGGTTTGGCCACGACCTCCCGGTATCGGATTAAGAATATCTGTCTGCGGGTTAACGCGTGTTGTCAAATTCCAGATCACGTCATCCATATCATAAATATCAGTATCTTCCGACATCGCGATTACCAAGCGCGACCCTTGTGAACAACTCAAGATAGCTGAAAGGAAATTACGTTGCCACCCCTCATCTATCTGGCTACGTTTTTTCACTTGAATAATGGCACCACCCCAATCCGTCATCGGGTATGGAATATTACAATCCTGGATTATTCCCGGCTGCATGCGTTCACAAAGCTCATACATAGCGGCCTCACGGACTGTCGTATCTATATTTTGACAATCCATCGTATGGACGCCTAAAGGAAAAATGATTGGTTTAGATTCCTTTGCTCGCATTGTAACCGCAGTTACATGAAAGGTAGGTGCTTTATAGGCCTTACCCATATAGCCAGCCCATTCTGGGTGAAAATGAAATCGTCCCTGAACTCCAGCTTCTTCTGACTCGGCTGTCTCATATCGTCGATCCCGCGGATGCAAATAGCCTTCGAGAGTAATTTCAGCATCTGCCAATGCATATGCTCCCGGTATTGTTTTTGCCTCCACCATTCGAACGGGTTCACCAATCAAACGACCAGCCACGCCCAATTCATCACACCCTGTAGGCAAAATTACATAGTCGAACCCTGCTCCTGCCAAAAGATTTGGGCCATAGGGTATGCCAAAATTCATTGTAAGAGGGATGGGTGCCTCATCGCGATAATGCTTGGCCATAACCTGCCAACCATGTGAGCCTGGTGAAATTTGAAACGTACCGACATTTCCCCATCTGAAATTCATCCGGTTATAAGCCATGTCGGTGCCGCCTTCGAAGTACTCTCCGGCAAAAAGACGTTGGCCCGAACCTACCGTAAGCTCTGATTCATACGTCGTGTGCCTGATAGGCATCATATACTCATTAACTTCAGTTGGATTCATAACCACTTCTTCATGGCTTGGTGCATCTTTTGAATCAACGACAACGGGCGGCAGGGGATTGCGAATAGCGTTGGCAATCGCAAGTGTCATTTCTCGCATATCTTTGACGCCGAATAACTTACACATGACACCATGATCAGCGAAAAGATTTGTCACCGCACGATGATTGGGTTTCCCTTTGACGTTGTTAAATAGTAACGGGCAACTGCCATCGAGGTGTTTTTGAACACCGGTTATTTCCAAATCAGGGTCAACCTCCGTATCGGTTTCTATGATGTCGCCTTCCTGCTTCAAAAAATCTATAGTGCTGCGCAAATCACGAAGTGAGTCAGTTATAGGTGCTGGTTCAAGCTCTTCTCTGGCAGTGGCCATTTCTATCTCCTAATAGATCCTTTAAACGTCAAATCCCGCTAAAACTCTTTTGGTAATGTGAGCACTTCACCTAATGAAGTGTCCTTCGCGGAACTTGTATTTACGTGGCTTATTAAAGAAATGCAAGTACACAAAATACATAACTAATTGCCGAAAAAAACATATGAAAAGATCAAAAATAAGTATATAAATAAATTAAGTTTAGTCTTAAAATCGAAAGATTCTAACCCCAAAGTATTTTAAGAAATAAGGTGGTTAGTGGTTAGATGTGCCTTAGTTGATTGATCACGGACACTGCTACATAACAGTAGTTGAATAAATTTAAGCAAGAAAAATTCATGATCCAAGAGTTTCTCCCCGGCTCCCTTCAAAGTTTTGTTGATACCGTTCGCTCCTATTTTTCAAGCGGGATGGACGAAGAGACACTATGGCCTGTCGTAGCAAAGGATTTGAAAGAGTTGTTGGCTGAAGAAAGTCTAATTCAACAATCTAAAAGCTGGCCAGAGACCAAAACAGGAGACGGACCACCCTCTAATCTGCTTTTTTACGAAGATCCTGACTACGGTTTTGTCTTAAACGCCCTCGTTAAAGGACCAAAATCTGTAACCAATATTCATGATCACGGACCAAGTTGGACGCTTTATGGCGTTCTTGACGGGGGTGAACATATTAAGCGCTTTCGTCGAGTGGATGATAACCCACAGGGAGCAGGCCCGGCGGTATTAGAATTAAATGGGGAGTTTGATGTGGTTCCGGGATATATCGATATTGTTCCCCCCTGGGAAATTCACCAGGAGGCTAATGGGGATCATCGAACCATCGGGTTCATAGTCCGCAGCCAGCGATCCGGAACGTTTGAACAATATCGCTACAACACAGAAAATGGAGCCATTGCCTCCTACAATGGACCCAACCAAATTCCTTATGCCCTCGCTTAAATTCCACTTTAAATAACCAATGAACAGTGTGATAGAAAGCTTAACGATTTGGTTATTCAGTAGAAATATCAAATAAGCAAAGTCGCTTAATAGCAAAAAAAACAGAAAAATTTCAGATATTCAAAAATTTAAGAAGAATTAACTTTTTAAATTAGAGTTAATATTCGATTGTACCCTCTATGAATTAGATGCTAGCATTTTATTAAGACCTTAGAGGATAAAGTCTATCGTCTTTAATTTTTACTTTAATTTCAGTCCAATTCAGGGAGAACTGATAGTGATTAAAACTTTTAAATTAACCCTAGCGGCAACAGCGGCATTAACTTTGATGGCTACGCCTACTGTTGCTGCCGATTATTTTGCTGGTAAGCAAATTACCGTTCAGGTTCCTTCAGGTTCTGGCGGGACCTACCACGTTTATTGTCAGCTAGTACAAAGAAATATTGCACGCTACATTTCAGGTAACCCAAAAACAGTTATCCAAAATATGCCTGGAGGAGGAGGAGCTAAATCCGCAGCCTATATGATGAATGTTGCCCCTAAAGATGGTAGCTTCATTGCGATGGCGGCCCCTGGTGTTATTACGACACCAATGGTTCGGAAAGTTCGTTATGATGCCCGAAAGTTCAATTGGTTAGGTGCTCCTGCAGCCCGTGCCGCAGGCGTATTCTTTTGGCACACTCATAACGTCAAAAATTGGCAAGAACTCAAGACGAGACCAACCACGATTGCGACGAGTGGTTTTGCTTCTTCGGGTTCGATATTTCCTCGCCTAGTCAATGCTGTCCTTGGAACTAAGATGCAGTTGATCTATGGATACAAGGGGGGCGGACGCATGAACGTCTCTGTTGAAAAAGGTGAGACTATGGGTCGCAATAACTTCTTGTCCGGCTTTACAGGGGTACGGCCTACATGGTTGCCGAAAGGTTTGGTCAAGCCTGTAATTATGTATGGTCCAAAATCACCGAGCAAATTTGCTAAAGGTGTGCCACGTCTTGATGACCTGCTTAAGCCAGGCACTATGGAAGCAAAGATGTATGAAGTGCTCGGCATGAACCTTAAAGTCGGCCAAGCGTTTTATGTCCCACCGGGAACGCCACAAAAGGTAGTAAAGATTTTAAGAAAATCGTTCACGGAAATGATGTATCATCCTAGCTTTATCGAAGACATCAAGAAACGTCGTGTAGAGCATTCACCAGTAACAGCTAAACAAATCAACAAGCTGATCAAAGCTGGTTTTGATGCCGCTACACCAGACGTGATAAAAGCCATTAAAACTCGTGTGTTTACGAAGAAAAAGAAATCTTAAACTGATTATATCAACTTAATTTAAGGCCCCTCGTTTGAGGGGCCTTTTTTTTATTTGTCGATTGAAACATTTGATGTGCCTGATAAAGCAATCCAAAATCCACCGCCCGCATCAGAAATGGGACGACATTTTGTCACCGTCCCGACTTTGATAGCCTCTAATAAATAACGCCCAATAGGTTGAAATTGGGTTTCACCGCTATTTTCTGTAGCTTTATCAATTCGGATAATTACGGACTTAGGCGGCAAAAAACGGCTACGCTCAATCATCCTTTTAATATTTGCTATGGAATGTGACAAACCCAAACCACACAAATTAAGCTCAAATTCAGCATTATCATGCAGTTGGGTGAGCCGCCGGATATCCTCATCTTCTAAATAGGGCATGTTTGGCTACAAAACCGCCTTTATGTAAAAATCTTGAAAACTCTTAAAGAGGTTTCAAGTTATGTTATCGCAGGTACCCCAACCACCTTAGTCAAGAAATGATGTAAATGGCAATTATCCTTTCACGATATAAAAATTTCGACCAACAGGTCTTTCGAAGTCTAAGCAATAGCAAAATATCATGGATGCTATTGCAGTAGTTTTAGCCGTAAAATACCTTATGGAGGTTTGGTTTACGAAAGGAAGTTTAGATGTCGAGGGTGACGCCAAAAGCAAGGTCAGAATTACCAGAATTAGAAGACGTATTTGAAAGAGTAGAAAAAGCATTGGGTTTTATTCCAAATAGTTTTTTTATCATGGGTCGACGACCAGAAATGCTACGTGCATTTTCTCGCCTATCACGGGAAGTTGTTGGTGTCCCCGGCCGTATATCACAAGAACTCAAATGGTTAATTGCGCATATCGCAAGTCGATCCTCGGGCTGCCAATATTGTATGGCACATTCAGCCAAATCAGCAAATGGAGCAGACCAAGGAAACATAGAAAAAATTAAAGCATTATTTGAATATGAAAGAAGCGAACTTTTTTCTGATGCCGAAAAAGCGGCACTCGTCATTGCCCAAGCAGCAGGCACCACACCAAGCATGGTATCAGACGCCGATATGGAAAATTTAAAAAAGTACTTTGATGAAGATCAAATTGTTGAAATTGTGGGGGTAATTTGCCTTTTTGGTTGGTTAAACCGGTTTAATGATACAATGGCAACTGATCTAGAAAATGGCCCAATGGACTTTGCTGTCAATCACCTTGCTCCTGCCGGCTGGAAAGTAGGCAAACACCGCGCATTAGGAAAGTGAGACTAGCCCTTTTGCGTTTCCTCCGTTAAAACGCATTAAATTCAATTCGAAATTAAGGGGAATTAAATGGCAGACATAAAACTGACCATGGCGATCAATGAATACGATCATGTTCAGGACATGGCTACCGGTCGCGTAAAACCAGAAGGCATTGACCTTACCGTTATCAACCATGGACCAGAAGAAATTTTTCATCGTTTTCTTTTTAGTCAGGAGTGGGAAATATCCGAAATTTCAATGGGTATGAGCACCTCATGGATTTCTCGTGGAGATGCCCCCTTTATCCTGATTCCAATTTTTCCGTCGCGTGTTTTTAGGCATTCCTCTATTTATATACTTAAGGATGGTCCGATTAAATCTGCTGCAGACCTCAAGGGTAAGCGTATTGGTATTCCAGAATGGGGCCAAACAGCGGGGATTTATACTCGAGGGTGGATGGAACATACTGCCAAGGTTCCGCTAAGTAGCGCCAACTGGTATCAATCAGGTATCAATGATCCCGGTCGTCAGGAAGCATCTCAACTTAACCTGCCCGAAGATATCAACCTAAAAATTGTCACTGACCGTTCGCTTATGCAGATGATGTTTGACGGAGACCTCGATTGTGCCTTCTCTGCGCGTCCTCCTAAAGAATTTCTTGCGAGGGACCCAAGAGTGACACAGCTCTACCCGAATTACCGAGAAGAAGAAGAAAATTACTTCAACGAAACGGGTATTTTTCCAATTATGCATACTATCGCCGTTCGTCGCGATGTCTTTGAAAACAACCCATGGGTTGCTCAAAATTTGATGACCGCCTTTGAAGAGGCCAAGTTACGCAGCTTCCAACGGATTTCTAATTTTACTGTTTCGCAACTTCCTGTTGCCTGGGCCTATTATGACGGGTTGGAAAACAACCGAAAAATGTTTGGGAATGAACAATGGCCATACGGGATAGAAGCAAATCGTAGAACTCTCGAAGCTTTTCTGCAGTTTGGATTCGAACAAGGAACGTTACACAAAAAGCTAGACGTTGAGGCCCTATTTCCTGAAGAAGTCCGGCACCACTTTAAACTATAATTTTGTTTATTCCCCAAATTCGTGTTGGAAAACTAAAACCTCGATGAATTTGTTGAGTGGGTAGGGCCTGTGCACTTGGGGTAATTAATCATGTTTGTTATCGTCTTTTAGTAAACAAGGAGGGGCTCATGATCATAATAAATAATGACATCGTCGCGGAAGTTCTTGAAATGAAAGACTGCATTCGTGTTCAAGAAGAGGCATTTAAAAAAATTCCAAGTGGTGGGGCAATTCACCGACCTCGAATTGACATGTATATGCCTGCAGAACGCGAAGATGGCTACTTTCGCTGGGGTACCATGGAGGGTGCAAACGATGGATTTTTTGCAATTAGGATGAAGTCAGACGTGATGTATTGGCCAGAGGATGAGAGTGGAAACTGGACAGAAGAAAAATATTGCCGTGAACCGGGAACCTATTGTGGCATAGTCTTACTGGTCAATACCAACAATGGCGAACCGTTAGCCTTTATCAATGATGGGCACATCCAGCACATGAGAGTGGGGGGCGGTGCCGGGATTGGCGTTAAATATCTATCACGTGAAAACTCTCATGTTGTTGGCATGCTTGGTTCAGGGGGCATGGCCAGGACATTCCTTGAGGCATTTTCGTGTGTCCGGGATATTCAGTATTGCAAAGTTTATAGTCCAACGCCAGAACATCGTGAGGAATATGCCGAAGAACTGACCAGAAAGATGGGCTTTGAGGTAATTGCCGTAGACAGTCCTCAAGAGGCGGTTAATGGCTGTGATATACTGTCAACTTGTACCGATTCGATGGTACCCGTTTACGACCCTGAGTGGATTGAGCCGGGAATGCACGTCACTAATCTGGGACGCCGCGAAATAAGCGATAACGTAATGAGTAAATTCGATATTGTTATTCGTCAGGGTACCGCGGGTCTACAGATGAAACAAACCGAGCGCTTTCAGGCTGAGCGCGGTCTGAGTCCAGCAGCCTTTATCGGGGGGACAACGGAACAAATGAAAAAGATACCTGCAAAAAATCCTAATCCTGGTTTTGGAGGTGATGATCCAGAGTTCAGTGATCGTGGTAAAGGCGGTGATAAGCCTGACTTTGCCGCACTTATCGCTGACCCGAGTCTTGGGCGAACAAACCCAGAGCAAGTAACCTTTTACCGTAATGTAGGAAACCAAGGACTTCAGTTTTCATCCGTAGGCGGACACGTGTACCAAACATGTATAGATCGAAAGCTCGGAATGGAGATTCCAACAGACTGGTTTCTGCAGGACATTAGAGATTAGCTCAAGAAAAAATGTAAAGTATGGCTAGAGCTTAATACTATTCGTCGCGATAAATTCTTTCCATCCGTTCATGGCGCTCCTGAGCCTCCAAACTAAGCGTAGCAATCGGGCGTGCTTCCAAACGTCTAAGTCCTATTGGCTCCCCAGTCTCTTCACAATAACCATATTCTCCATGCTCAATTCTTCCCAACGCCTCATCAATTTTTTGCACCAATTTTCTCTCGCGATCACGCGTTCTTAGCTCGACCGCCCTGTCAGTTTCCGCCGAAGCGCGATCCGCAATATCAGGCGCCTGGAGCGAATCCTCTTGCAGACTCAGTAATGTCTGGCTGGTATCACGAACAAGCTCTCTTTTCCAACGAAGAAGTCGTTGTCGAAAATACTCACGCTGTTTGGCGTTCATAAAAGGCTCTTTATCTGACGGCCGATAATTTTTAGGTAGTTTCGTTGGCATATCACTCCCAGACACTCAAAATTCGGCGCGGAGTATATGAATCGTGTGCCCTAACTGCAAGGCCCACAAAAAAGATTCCTCAAATTACCTAAATCTATGAAAACGGTATTTGTTGGTTAATTTCGCCGAATATGTTGCATTGTACGTATATGAGGTCAAATTTGGTTAGAATTTTCATAAATTAGCTAAAAGACCTTTTCTCATTTAATTTATTTAGTATCTTTCAATTAGGGATACGGTTTTCCTGAGCAACTTTACCGAAGATTTAATATAACATGCGAAGCCCATGGAGTGTTTCTGATAACCAGAATTTAAACAAATCGCGGAAATTTGAATGAACGAAGAATTTGTTCCAGGTGTTTTAGTTCAACATCCCCACGAACATGACTGGGGTATCGGTCAAGTTCAATCATCGATTGGAAATCGTATTACCGTTAATTTCGAAAATAGAGGTAAACAAATTATAAATAGTAATATTATTTCTCTTATTTTGGTATCTGATGACTACACTTAATTTTGTCTTAAATGTGGTCAATGATTGCCACGCGATAGCCAAATTTAAATTTATATTACAGACCTGATAGAATAGGTTTAATTTGACAACAGGATATGACCGATAAAAAATCTGTAAAACGACACTCACACCCCGGACGCGGAGGGCATGGAGCCTCATTCCCTAAGGGACGACAGCTCGACCCTGATTCACATGTTCAAATTCGTGAATTGCTTGGAAATAAACTCCGTACACGTGAACTTCTAATTGAACATCTTCATTTGGTCCAGGATGAATTCGGCCACCTTTCTTCAGGTCACCTCGTTGCGCTGGCTGAAGAGTTGAAAATGGCACTTACCGAAGTCTACGAGGTTGCCACTTTCTATGCCCACTTTGACGTTGTAAGGGATGATGAAACACCACCTCCGGCTATGACAATCAGAGTCTGCGATAGTGTAACTTGCGAATTGTTTGGTTCTGAAAAATTGATCGAGGAACTTGCAAAAAATGTAAACGAAGATATTAGGGTGTTACGTGCGCCCTGCATGGGTGCTTGTGATAAAGCTCCAGCTGTAGCCATTGGGCATAATCAAATTGCACCGGCCACGGTGTCAAATGTATTGGAAGCTGCGAAGAACCCCGAACCTAAAGCCCCCCCAAATTATGTTGATTTCCATAACTATGAAACTGACAACGGTTACGTCTTGCTAAGAGAGTGTTTGTCCGGCCAACACACACCTGAGGATTTGATCACTATTTTGGATAAATCAGGTCTGCGTGGCCTGGGAGGGGCTGGATTTCCCTCAGGGCGCAAATGGACATTTGTACGCAACGAGGCCGGTCCAAGATTAATGGCTGTTAATGCAGATGAAGGAGAACCGGGAACATTTAAAGATCGCTGGTTTCTTGAACATGACCCACACCGATTTTTAGAAGGTATGCTGGTAGCAGGCTGGGCAGTGGAGGCTGAAGCTATATACATCTACCTACGAGATGAATATCCGGAAATTCGAAATATCCTTCAAAAAGAAATACCAAAACTTGAGGTGGCTGGACTCATCAAACCACAACAAATCTATCTCAGGCGCGGGGCCGGGGCGTATATTTGTGGCGAAGAATCAGCAATGCTAGAATCTATAGAGGGCAAACGTGGGTTACCTCGCCACAAGCCTCCCTTCCCTGCCCAAGTTGGCTTGTTTGGAAGACCAACACTCATACACAACGTTGAAACCCTTTACTGGATAAGAGACATTGTTCAAAAGGGAGCGAGTTGGTTCACTCAAAAGGGACGTAACGGTTCGAAAGGTCTGCGCACATTCTCAGTTTCTGGCCGTGTCAAGGAACCCGGGGTCAAAATTACTGATGCCGGTATTACTGTACGCGAACTTATCCACGAATTTTGCGGTGGGATGCAGGAAGGCCACACTTTTAAGGGGTATCTGCCGGGTGGTGCTTCCGGAGGCATCCTACCTGCAAAGATGGACGGCGAAAGGTTAGATTTTGGTACGCTTGAACAATATGGATGCCTTATTGGTTCTGCTGCTGTAATAATTTTGTCTGAAGAAGATTCAACAAGTGATGTTGCCATCAATCTTCTTAAATTTTTTGAGGATGAGAGCTGTGGGCAATGCACACCCTGTCGTAACGGTTGTGAAAAAGCAGTTAAACTTTTGGAGGAACCAAATTGGAATAGACCACTTTTAGAAGAGCTCTCTGAGGCAATGATCGACGCTTCGATTTGTGGTCTCGGGCAGGCCGCCACAAACGGCCTCAAGTCAGTCTTCAAGTATTTTCCTGAAGATATTAAATGATATTGAAATTCGGCCCTGAGAATGAATAATCTAATTAACGGACCTGACTGGAAGCCGAAGAACCCAAAAATCCCGCCTCCACCACTTACTTGTGATACCCATGCTCATCTCTATGGGCCCTTCTCCCTGTTTCCTATAAACCAAAATAAAGGCGACGGGCCGGAAACCAGTTACGAACAATACAAAAATATGCTTGATGTGCTTGGTATAGAACGTTCCATCTTGGTACAAGCCCGTGATTATGGCGGTATCGACCCTGTAACAGTCGATGCAATCGAACGATCTAATGGGTCCATCCGTGGCATTGCCGCAATGCCGCTCGAAGCCCTTGAAAAGAATCTTGAGTTTCTTATTTCCAAAAATTTTTGTGGAATTAGACTTTCCAGCTTTTCGCCCGGAGCGATCCGCTTAGATGAACTAGAGAGAGTGGCACCCCTGATGAAAGAGCTGGGATGGACAACCCTTATCCATCTAACAAAAATTGAAGAAATCCGTGAACTAGCACCGAGGGTACGGAATTTATCAAATAACATATTATTTGATCATTTTGCCCGGGTTCGAGGTGCCGACTCCACAAACAGCCCTAGTTTTCTAACTTTAATAGAATTACTCAAAGATACCGACCATTGTTGGGCTAAAATCTGCAGTTGGTATCGATTATCCGTATTGGGCGCTCCCTATGAAGATATGACACCGTTCGCCCAAAGGCTTATCAAAACTCGACCCGACCGCCTTGTTTGGGGCACAAACTGGCCTCACCCGAATTCAATGGTCCCAATTCCGAATGATGGGACTTTATTGGATCAGTTTATGGGCTGGGCTAATGACGAAAAAACGCAGCAACAGATTTTGGTTGACAATCCGGCACATCTTTTTGGATTTGAATAACGGTATCACTTTAAAATTTTTTGATCATGAAACGCGTGAATTGTTTGTTAATGAAATTCGGTACCGCTCAGGTCCAAACACAAAAAACTTGGGCACACAGGATCTAGATGATCTTTATTGAGGAACAATACTTCAATTGACCCTTTGATGATCGGAAACTAGTTTGCAGTTAAAATTTGTTTCAGGCGGGGATGATGGCAGACCAAATTGAATTTATACTCAACGATAAAACGGTATTAGCGGAAGCCGATGAGACGATATGGCAAGTAGCCGCCCGAACTGATATTGAAATTCCACATTTATGCTATTCACCAGAGCCGGGGTATCAAGCAGACGGCAATTGTCGCGCTTGCATGGTCGAAATTGAAGGTGAGCGCGTACTGGCCGCTTCTTGTATCCGCAAACCAACTCCGGGTATGAATGTGAACACCCTCAGCCAGCGTGCTAAAAATGCACGCAAAATAGTTTTTGAGCTTTTGGTGTCCGATCAACCAGATCGAACTACCCATCATGACGATAACTCCCGGTTCTGGCGTTGGGCAGATAAGGTAGGGATCGGCTCTAGTCGATTTCCGGCTAAGAAAATGCCGACAGCCGACCCAAGCCATCCTGCGATGACGGTCAATTTGGATGCCTGTATAAATTGTACTTTATGTGTACGAGCTTGCCGAGAGGTTCAAGTTAATGACGTAATTGGGATGGCCCAACGGGGTTCACAATCACAGATTGTCTTTGACCTAGATGACCCGATGGGCGAAAGCACCTGTGTTGCCTGTGGTGAATGCGTGCAAGCTTGTCCCACGGGGGCGCTTCTGCCTAAGACTGTCGCTGGCACCGCAACACCAGGGCGCATTCGGGCGGACCATAACATCGATTCTGTATGCCCATATTGTGGCGTCGGTTGCCAACTTACATACCACCTAAAGAACGATAAACTACTATATGTTACTGGCCGTAAAGGGCCGGCAAATGAAAATCGATTATGCGTCAAAGGTCGTTTTGGTTTTGATTATGTAGACCATCCACACCGGTTAACGGTGCCCCTTATTCGAAGAGATGATGCGCCAAAGAATGCAGCGGAAGATATAGATCCATCTAATCCTTTAACACATTTTCGCGAGGCTAGTTGGCAAGAAGCACTTGATAGGGCTGCAGGCGGTCTTCGCCAAATCCGCGACAAATTTGGTGGGGCAGCTCTCGCAGGATTTGGCTCCGCCAAAGGCTCCAATGAGGAGGCCTATTTATTTCAAAAACTAGTCCGGACCGGTTTTGGAACAAATAACGTTGACCATTGCACTCGACTTTGTCACGCCTCCTCAGTTGCCGCATTAATGGAATGTATTGGATCAGGGGCGGTGACTGCGCCCTTTACTGCAGTGCGAGACGCCGAGGTCATCCTCGTGATTGGTGCCAATCCGACAGAGAACCATCCCGTTGCCGCAACGTTTTTTAAACAAGCTGTCAAAGACGGAAAAACCCTCATTGTTATGGACCCGCGCGGTCAAACATTGAAGCGTCACGCAACCCATATGTTGCAATTCAAACCAGGAACGGATGTGTCCATGCTAAATGCAATTATGCATGTGATAGTAGAGGAAGAACTTTACGACGAACAATATATCCAGGCCCATACCGATGGCTTCGAAGAACTAAAACAACACCTCCAAGGCTTCGACCCTGATAAAATGTCTGAAGTTTGTGGAATTGATGCGGAAATACTGCGCAGCGTTGCTCGGGTTTATGCTAAATCCGATGCTTCCATCATTTTTTGGGGCATGGGAGTTTCTCAACACATCCATGGTACAGATAACGCGCGTTGTCTGATCGATCTCTCTCTCATGACAGGCCAGGTGGGGCGCCCAGGAACGGGTTTGCATCCGCTTCGTGGCCAAAATAACGTCCAAGGAGCATCAGATGCGGGACTTGTCCCAATGTTTTTTCCCGATTACCAGATTGTTACAGAAGAAAAAGTTCGAAAAAAGTTCGAAGCCCACTGGCAATCAAAGCTTGACCCAAATAGAGGACTAACTGTCGTCGAAATTATGGATCAAGTTTTCAATGGCAATATCCGCGGAATGTATGTGATGGGCGAGAACCCCGCGATGTCTGACCCGGACGCGCAGCACGCTCGTGAAGCACTCACCAAATTAGAAACACTCGTGGTTCAAGATTTATTCTTAACCGAAACCGCCTTTCATGCAGACGTAGTGCTGCCAGCATCAGCATGGCCTGAGAAAGACGGAACTGTTACGAACACCAACAGACAAATCCAAATGGGTAGAACTGCTTTACCTCTCAAAGGCGACACCCGGCAGGACTGGTGGATTATTCAGGAAATGGCCCGCGGCCTTGGTCTCGAATGGAATTACAAACATCCAAGTGAGGTATTTAAGGAAATGGCAGAGGTCATGCCCTCAATGAACAATATAACTTGGGAAAGGTTAGAGCTTGAAAGCGCTGTCACGTATCCCTGCGATTCGCCAGACATGCCTGGTAACGAGATAGTGTTTGGAGATGGGTTTCCGACAGATACTGGCCATGGAAAAATGGTCCCCGCTGATATTATACCGCCAGCGGAACTTCCAGATGAAGACTATCCCATGGTTCTGACAACTGGTCGACAGCTCGAACATTGGCATACCGGAGCTCTCACCCGGAGGGCAGCCGTTCTAGATGAGATCGAGCCTGAAGCTGTAGCCTGTCTAAATGCTCGTGATCTCAGGGACCATGGGTTTTCGCCGGGTGAGATGATCCGCGTTTCGACGCGCAGGGGCACCGTAGACATTAAGGCTCGTGTTGATCGGGCGGTCCCACAGGGCGTTGTTTTTATCCCATTTTGTTACGCTGAAGCTCCAGCCAATTTTTTGACTAACCCACAACTTGACCCATTCGGTAAAATTCCCGAATTTAAATTCTGTGCAGCACGAATAGAAAGTTTCCCGTCAGTATCTTCGGAATAATATTTGGTTCAGGATGATTTTACGGTTTTAAGCAAATCTGCAAAATCTGAAATTTCTTTTTCTACAGCCTGTCCGGCTTTCGTCTCCATTGAACGGTATCTTTTTAAGGCGTCGAACCCTGCTTTGGTTACAAGGGCACCACCTCCGCCTCGACCACCAGAACTAGTAGCAATCAATGGCACCTTGAAATCGTTGTTCATCGCCTCAATCAATTTCCAAGCTCGGCGGTAAGACATACCCATGTAACGGGCAGCCCCCGTAATAGAACCAGACTTATCAACCGCCTCCAAAAGTGCTACTTTTCCTGGACCAAGCGCCACAGCGGCCCCAAGTAGGATTCTGAGTTTAGGTTTATCTTCTCTTGCTTCATTCATAAACCTAATCAAACAACCTGTTAAACTAGCTCGTCAAGTTAGAACCGATTAGTTTTGTAGCTTTCAGGAGGTCGTCTTGTGTATTTACATTGAAAAAGGGGTCCACTGGATCCAGTTGCCATTCCGTTCGGATTAACTTGTACCGCTGTGTCCACAAATCAACCTTCCTGACCCTTTCTTTAACCAGAGCCTCACGAAGATCACCTGCTAGTTTAACTGGCCATAGACCGAATACAGGTTGATCACGCCCGCCAGATACTGCACAACAAACTTCTCCATTTTGTTTTTCAGTTACTGACTTCATTCGTGACACCATATCTGAAGGGATAAACGGTGCGTCGCAGGCGAAACTCGCCAGCCACTGGCAATCTGGATGATTATTTCGCAGCCACTCCAAACCTGTTAGAATACCAGCCAGGGGACCAGAAAATCCGCTCACAACATCATCAACTACTGAAATACCATATTCTTCGAAACGGGCGGGATCCCCATTCGCGTTTAGAATAAGCTCATCAACCTGTGGCCGGGCACATTCGATTACTCGGGTAAGTAGGGTTTTTCCTGCAAGAACCCGGAGACATTTATCACCACCTCCCATACGGCGCGATTGACCACCCGCCAATAATAAACCGCAAACGCCGAATTTATCTCCCATATCTAACCAAATTCCTGCCGAGCAATCACACGAATAGATTCATGACCAATGATGCTACCTATTAACTTATAACCTTCCGAACCCACTCTGGAGAAGTTATTTGATATCGTAATATCATGGTCAAACTCACCAGGAGTTATATCCTGTATATTTTCTAAATCACCGCAAAGAATTTTTTCAGCACGTGTTTTAAGCATGGCCTCTATTAACCCTAAATACTCAGTATCAAAGCCATCTCGTCCTAATGCAAAATAAAACTTGGTCCTTTCCGCCTCCGCTATAGCTAACATACCTAAACTGGACAATTTATTTATAAAGTTAAAACGATCTCTAAAATTTTCGCTGACAACCAAAGAGCCCATATGATCTCGTAGCAATTGTTGAAGTGATAAAATACTCCTTATGTGCTGTACGAATCGGAATAATAAATTTTGAGATTGGCCAACGTAGGCTATACATCGGCCATTTTGGTAAATTTTAAGCCTAAGATAGATACCGCTTTGGTTTAAGTCTTCTACTGTAGTGGGATCAGTCGGAAAATTCCCGGGTCCAATAGGGCCCCTCCAATGGAGTTCTAAATCCATTTTCGGAATACCTATTTTAAATTATCTAGAGGGACCAGAATTATGAACGTTAGTTGAGGTTTCTCCATATTAACCGTTTGTATTGTTATCAAAAATGATTCGATCTTCTCCTGCGAGCGCTATAAAACGTTTGCCGCGCGCTCGGCCAACCAGAGTGAGATTCGCTTGGCGTGCCAAGTCCACACCCCAGGCCGTAAAGCCGGACCGAGAAATCAAAATTGGGATCTCCATCTGAACAGTCTTAATCACCATCTCACTGGTAAGGCGCCCCGTTGTGTAAAACATCTTTCCTTCGGGCTCGATATCGTTAAGAAACATGTAACCAGCAATTTTATCAACAGCATTGTGACGTCCAACGTCTTCCATATAAACCAGAGCCTTGTCCTGTTCACACAATACACAGCCATGAATAGCACCGGCTTCCAAATATAAACTAGGAGTTGAACTGATTGTCTTCGACAAATAATAAAGCCAAGACACATATAATTTAGCCGAGGTATCTAATTCTATATCCTCAAATTTTTCCATGACATCGCCAAAAACCGTACCTATTGCACAACCTGAAGTGCGTGTTTTTTTCTTTAGTTTTTGTTCATAATCAGTTTGTCGATTGGTCCGAACCACAACGGTATCAATCTCTCCATCAAAGTCGACAGCGATAATAGTATCATCTTGCTGCAACATATTTTGATTTAATAAAAACCCAATCGCCAGACACTCGGGGTAGTCGCCGATTGTCATGATAGTAACTATTTCTTGATCGTTTAAAAACACGGTCAACGGGCGTTCAACCGTCACTGTCGTTCTAATTTGACTCCCAGCCTGATCGACGCCGCTAACACTTTCAGTTAGTCTCGTATCCTTGGGATTTGGAGCAAGAAGGTAATTGGTCATTGGCTATTTATGAACTGTCATCACTCCGTGAGCAATAGTATTCGCTGTACCCTTTATTTTTAAGATAAAAGCGCTATATACTGTTGTATATAGCGCTTTTATCTTAATTGGTCCAAAGGCGAGTTAATGGATAACCCTCTCATCGACCCCCATGGTCGCACCGTAAATTACTTGCGTGTATCCGTTACTGACAGATGCGACTTTCGTTGTGTCTATTGTATGTCAGAGGATATGACCTTCCTTCCAAAACAGGATGTTCTGACCTTGGAGGAGATTGAAAGAATATGCTCTGCTTTTGTCTCACGAGGGGTCACAAAATTACGTATGACAGGTGGAGAGCCACTAGTTCGGCGCAACGTCATGTCGTTGTTTCGAAAATTGTCACGACACTTAGAAAGTGGGGACCTTAAAGAGCTTACGGTCACGACCAACGGCAGCCAGCTCAAGCGTTTCGCAGAGGAACTTTCAGATATTGGGGTAAAACGCATCAATGTATCTCTGGATACGCTTGATGACGAAAAATTTTCTTCAATTACTCGTTGGGGTCGACTGGAAAATGTCAAGGCTGGTTTAGAAGCGGCCAAACGTGCAAACATTGCCATAAAAATTAATGCCGTTGCCCTCCGAGATGTAAATGACAACGAGTTTGACGAGTTAGTTCGGTGGTGTGGAGATGAGGGTTTTGATCTCACCTTCATTGAGGTAATGCCAATGGGTGAAATAGGAAATAGCGCCCGACTTGATCAATACATGCCTCTTTCAATGGTACGAGCTAAACTTAATGAGACTTGGACCCTCAAAGATATTGACTATCAAACTGGTGGCCCTGCCCGTTATGTAAAGGTAAAGGAGACAGGAGGCCGGATTGGCTTTATTACGCCTCTTACACATAACTTTTGCGAAAGCTGCAATCGTGTACGCATAACTTGTACTGGTATGCTTTACATGTGCCTCGGTCAGGAGGATGTCGCAGACCTAAGAAACCCGGTCAGGATGAATGATAATGGCAATGCCCTAATGAATGCTATTGATGAGGCAATTGGTCGAAAACCAAAGGGGCATGACTTTATAATAGACCGCAGAAGACGGGAACCCTCCGTACCTCGTCACATGAGCATAACCGGTGGATAGAAATAGTTATTGAGAGCCTTTCTTAAAATACCTGCGGCAAGATGGCCTCTTAACATTTGGACGAAATAGAGGTTTTATATACGCTATCATGGTGGTCAGAGCCTCATAACTGGAAGACCGAGATGGATTACAAGAAATTTTTCGGTGAGGAGATAAATAAGCTCAAAGCGGAGGGAAACTACCGCGTATTTGCTGAGCTAGAACGCCATGCTGGCTATTTCCCAAATGCCAGCCGTCATATCGATAACGAAAAAAACGAAGTTACGGTCTGGTGTAGTAACGACTACCTCGGAATGGGGCAACATCCAGATGTCCTGGCAACTATGAAAAATACAATCGACCTGGTTGGCGCTGGCTCCGGGGGAACACGAAATATCTCGGGTACAACTCATCAGCATGTTTTACTGGAACGGGAACTAGCGAATTTGCACCGCAAAGAAGGGGCACTTCTATTCACGTCCGGCTATGTTGCCAACGATGCGGCTCTTTCGACGCTAGCTTCCCAAATCCCGGACTGTGTTCTCCTCTCCGATGAGTACAATCATGCCTCAATGATCGCAGGAGTACGCCATAGTCGTGCCGAAAAGCGAATTTTTAAACACAATGACGTGAAACACTTGGAGCACCTGCTTAAAGCAATTGAACCAGAACGCCCAAAAATCATTGTATTTGAATCTATTTATTCTATGGATGGAGACATAGCGCCCATTGCCGATATTTGTGACCTCGCTGAGGAATACAAAGCTATGACATATATTGATGAGGTTCATGCGGTTGGAATGTATGGGCCCAGAGGGGGTGGCGTTGCTGAACGTGACGGTCAAATGGACAGGATCACAATCATCCAAGGAACATTGGCAAAAGCATTTGGTGTTGTGGGTGGCTATATTACCGGATCGGAACCAGTAATTGATTTCGTTCGTTCAAAGGCGAGTGGATTTATATTCACTACTTCCTTGCCACCAGCTGTTGCGGCGGCGGCGGCGGCTAGTGTTAGATATCTTCGAGATAATGGACATAGTAAACGTAAAAAACATCAGGAACGAGTGGCTACACTTAAGCACCTTTTAACTGATGCTGGTCTGCCCGTTATGCCCAGCTCTTCACATATTGTTCCTGTTATGGTTGGGGATCCTATAACATGCAAACAGGTTACGGATGATCTCTTGGATCGATATGGAATTTATGTTCAACCAATTAATTATCCAACGGTACCAAGGGGGACGGAGAGACTTCGGCTCACCCCCTCGCCCATACATACCAACGAAGATATTGATCATATTGTAAATGCGCTTGTTGAAATATGGGGTAGGCTCGCTCTTAAGTGGGCCGCCTGATAAACTAACTAGATCGCATAGTGCGTGGATTAACGCATGCTGTATAGATTTTTATGACATTTAATAGCGACCCTTCAGGCTTTGTACTTCCCGATCTTCTAGCTCCTGACTTAAATATTGTTTTTTGTGGAAGCGCCGCAAGTACCGTTTCGGCAGAAGAAAAGGCGTATTACGCCGGTCCGGGAAATAAATTTTGGTCGACTATTTATGAAGTAGGTCTTACTTCCCGATTATTATTACCCCAAGAATTTTCCGCCCTCTTAGAGTTTGGTATTGGTCTAACCGATATGGCTAAACAAGCTTATGGAAGCGATCAATCAATACCAAATTATGCAGACAAGCCAGAGCGTATAAATAAAATAATTATAGAATTAAAACCGAAAGTGATGGCATTTGTTGGCAAAAGATCCGCGAAGGTCTTTTATAATATGAAATTTGGTTTAAAAAATATGAATTATGGGCATCAAAATCAATTCATCGGCCGGACAGCCCTTTACGTCCTACCCTCACCGTCGGGTCTAGCTAGCCGATACTGGGATACCGAACCCTGGCAAGACTTAGCACAGTCTGTAAAAAATGATTTAAGCTATTAGAAATTCTGCCTCCACTTCTATGGCTACATTAAACGGCATAGATGAAACACCAGCCACTGTGCGAGCATGAGAACCAATTTCCTGGCCAAATACATCAACCATTAATTCAGATGCTCCATTCACAACGGCCGCAACTTCAGCAAGGTCCGAAGTTGCGTTGACATAGCCTTTTAGCTTGGCCACCTTGGTAACTCTGTCGAGATCACCATCTAATGCCTTCTTGGCGTGGGCTATAACATTTAACGCAGACATCCGTGCTGCCTCGTAACCTTGTTCGATGGAGAATTCCCTCCCTACTTTCCCGATATATGGCATCTCGCCGTTCCATTGTGGTACCTGACCTGAAATATATAGGAATGGGCCCGCTATATTAGACCCTCTTATTTTTGCAACCCTTGGTTCTAGAGCATCCGGTAATAAAATTCCCAATTTTCGAATTCTATCTTCAACTATATTTGGCATCGTATACCCCCTCGTTACTATTTAATTAAATTATCTTAATTGGGTGTCCGCTGATAGATTATTAACTATATTTTGGTATAGTGTTTTTTACACTTAAGTTTCTGTGTCCAAAAATGAAATTTATGGCAGAGTTATGAGTATTCCTTTAAAACGTTCGGTTGTTATTTCTGGACATCCGACAAGCGTCTCCCTTGAAAAGCCTTTTTGGGAGGCGTTAAACCAAATTGCTACAGACCGAAAATTATCAATAAATAGGTTAATTTCTGAAATTGACCACGGGAGAAAGAGTAATTTATCCTCTGCATTGCGAGTATATGTGCTCAATACATTAAAAAATAAAGGCTAGTACCTCGCCTTTCAAAAACTCGAAGATATCGGCGGTTTCCGACGCCCTCAGCATTATCTATTAATTTTTGAATTTAATTGGTTAGTCTTACAACTTTACCAGGGTTCATTAAATTTTCTGGATCAAGGACACGCTTTAAGTTGTGCATGATATCCAATGCATCACCAAATTCTTCTTCCAAATATTTTAGCTTGCCCATACCAACGCCATGCTCGCCTGTACAGGTACCCTCCATAGAAATAGCACGCGAGATCATACGCTCATTAATCCGTTGTGCGTTAAGAAGGTCTTCAGGACATTCAGGATCAATCAAGAAAATAACATGAAAGTTGCCATCGCCTACATGCCCCAAAATTGTCGCAGTCGCAGAGCTTTTATCAATATCTAAGCGTGTTTTTTCTATACACTCGGAAAGCCTAGAAACGGGAACGCAAACGTCTGTCGACCAGGCCTGCGCGCCCGGTTTTAATGCCAGCGCCGCATATAAGGCATTATGACGAGCGTGCCATAGTTGATTGCGCTCTTCTATTTTTTCTGCCCATCGAAATCTTTGCCCTCCAAAATTCGTAGCTATTGACTGTACTAGCTCCGCCTGCTCACGAACGCTTGCCAACGACCCGTGAAATTCAAAAAATAATGCAGGGGATACCTCATAATTTAGAGAAGAATATTGGATACATGCTTGCATCTGTAGTTTGTCCAACAGTTCAACCCGAGCAACCGGGATGCCGGATTGTATTGTTAAAACAGAACAATCTACTGCCGATTCTACAGAGGGAAACGAACAAACCGCAGAGGTAATCGACTCTGGTATACCATGCAAGCGAAGGGTAATTTCAGTAATTACCCCCAACGTCCCTTCTGCACCGACAAACAAACGTGTTATGTCATAACCCGCGGATGATTTTCTGGCTCGACCACCAGTTTTTATGACTTCACCATTTGCCAAAACAACTTTAACATTTAAAACATTTTCACGCATGGTGCCGTATCTAACTGCATTAGTGCCCGATGCCCTAGTGGACGCCATACCTCCAATGGTCGCATCGGCCCCGGGGTCAATTGGGAAAAATAGACCTGTATCACGCAGGTGTGAATTGAGCTGCTTGCGAGTAACTCCCGCCTCCACGATGGCATCTAGATCCTTGTCATTAACTCGAAGAATGTTATTCATTCTCGACATATCAATGCAGATACCACCATGTACGGCCCCAACGCCCCCTTCAAGAGAGGTGCCCGCGCCGAAAGGAATGATAGGTGTTTGATGTTTAGAACAAATTTTCACAATTTGTGAAACTTCCTCTTCAGAAATAGGATGCACCACTGCGTCTGGGGCTTTCGGTGAGTGATGTGACTCATCTTTAGCGAATTGCAATCTAGTCGCTTCGGCCGTCGATAGCCGATCGCCCAATAAAACCTTTAGATCATTTAGTAAATTGGTCAAAATAACTCACTCATCACCTTATTGTTGCATCATCCAATTATACTTTTACCGTCTAGAACCTTAAACAAATGTTCTCAGTCGAACATTGCAATACAATCGATTTCGACATCAACCCTAGGTCTATGAGGAATGCCACCGATACAGGTTCGGGTAACTTTTTCGCCCTGCATAAATTCTGTAAAGGCAACATTGAATTTTGGAAAGTCTGCGACGTTTCGCAGGCAAACACGCATATTCACAACGTTAGCAAAACTAGCACCGGCTTCATTGAGAACTCCCTCAAGGTTTTTCAACGTTTGCCGCGTTTGCTCTCCAATATCATCTGAGATAATCTCCCTAGTCTCAGGATCCAGTGCTGCCTGCCCCGAAAGAAATAGCATATTGCCCCACCGTATTCCCTGAGCGAGTGGGGAAGGCGTAGATTTATCAGTAAAGCCTGTCGTTGGGGTGTTCGCCGACGTTATAATTTTCTTAGGCATAATTTAAAATCTCTTTAAATTTCAAAAGGGTTAGCCATTACACTTTTACATGAACGACAAGTTCGTTTTTCTAAGGAATTAAAAAATTTCTTATAAGCCGTAGAAACTGGATCTAAACGGTAATCACTGACGATAAATTGTTCTTCATGCAAGAAATGATCACATTGGGGACAAAACCACTGAAACCTGTCTATTTCGCCCTCTCTACGTTGACGCTCGATCACCAACAGAAACGCATCAGGCGGAAAGCGGGGGGAATGTGGAATACCGGCGGCCGTGTATATACTGCAACCTTCTTTTACAACCACAACATCTGCTTTTCCATCAGGTAACCGATAGTGAAGATTCATTTCTCCTTTGATCATGTACATGACCTCATCAGCTGGATCTATATGAAATTCGCTCCGATATTCTCGACCACGGGCAACAAATGCCAACGAATCGGGTTGCTGCCAAAGCACCCGCACTCTATCACCCGTTTCCGCAAGTTCGGCTGCAATGGAATTCAAATCTCCTATCGGCATTGGCAACATTAATTATCTCCTTAACTCACTCTGCGGTTTAGATCCGCGTCGATACCGAAGTGATATCGGCAACAAACATATGACCCGGCGCATGGGTAATTGCTAGGGGAGGCCTGGCATTGGCAAGTGCGATTTGTGGTGTAACACCACATGCCCAAAATACTGGTACTTGTTCATCTTTGATTGCTACAGGCTCTCCAAAATCGGGTCGGTCCAAATCCTTGATCCCGAGGACACTTGGCTCTCCGATATGCAGTGGCGCACCATGGGCCATAGGGTAATGTTTAGTAATATCTGCAGCCCGCTCGGCCTCCTCCAATGTGAATGGGCGCATTGACACCACCATTGTACCATCAAATCTACCTGCTGTTTTGCAAGGGACTGAGGTACGATACATCGGAACAAATCCAGTTTCTGCAATATGCGGCAACAAAAGTCCTGCCTTCAATAAGGCTTCTTCAGCAATAAAAGAACAACCCAACAAAAACGTAACTAAATCTTCATCCCATAAATCTGTAACATCAGAAGGCTGATCTATAACATTGCCATTTCGAAAAACATTATAGCGGGGTATGTCAGTCCTCACATCTGCAGCGGACGCTATGACTTGTGTTTTAAAACTGCCTGTTGGTAGTTTTTCTAAAATAGGGCAAGGCTGGGGGTTCAATACACAAAATTCCTCAAATTCCCTCGCGTAGGCTTTAGGAAGGATAACCATATTCGCTTGCACAAACCCCGGTGCATGACCCGAGGTTGGCCCAGCAAATGTTCCATCACGACATCCGGACCGAATTGTTTTAGGGGAAAGTGGTTTAAATTTCTTCATTATCCTATAGCCATACCTCAAAGAATTCGAATTCGGAACTATTTCCTTGGCAACTTGAACCGAATTTCAAGCTACGTTAGAAATTAATAAAGGGCAATTTCGGGAGAGATGTTCCATGAAAATTATAGACTACCCATCCCCGAATTTTGGCGACCGCGCTCGTGGTAGTGTTATAGATAAACTTATTTTTCATTATACCGGTATGCATAATTCTGAAATGTCGCTTTCTCGCCTTTGTGATCAGGCGTCAGAGGTGAGCGCTCATTATTTCATAGATGAGAGTGGTGAAATTTACCACCTTGTATCGGAAGAAAAACGAGCATGGCACGCTGGGACCAGTTATTGGGCGGGAGAAACTGACATCAACAGCCAGTCAATTGGGATCGAACTACAAAACCCTGGCCATGAATGGGGTTATAGAAATTTCCCTGATCCACAAATCTCAGCCCTTATTCAACTCGCAACCAAAATTCTATCGGACTATAAAATACCAGAGAAAAACGTCTTGGGTCATTCCGATATATCACCCGAGCGGAAAGTAGACCCAGGGGAACTTTTTCCATGGAAAAGGCTTGCATTAAAAAATATTGGTTATTGGCCAAAATTAGAAAATAAAAATTTAGATATCAAAATGTCAAAGCAAGAGGCCAACCAAAATCTCTCTTTGATAGGTTACCATCCCGGCTCATCCTTTCATGCAAAGCTCACCGCTTTTCAAAGACATTATCGTCCCCTGAAATTAGATGGTTTTGTGGACAAAGAGACCGCACAGCTGCTCTCCGTTAGTGCGAAGAATACTTGACCTAGCAAAATTATATGTTCAAGTTCTGCCTGCCAGACGACCGGATGGCTGCCCTAAGCATATGGGAAACCTGCAGTGGGAGGAAAGTCCGGGCTCCACGGAGACACGGTGCCGGGTAACACCCGGCGGGGGCAACCCCAGGGACAGTGCCACAGAAAGTAAACCGCCTACTGGGATTTACGATGGTAGGCAAGGGTGAAAGGGTGCGGTAAGAGCGCACCGCACCATTGGTAACAGTGGTGGCAGGGCAAACCACACTGGGAGCAAGACCGAATAGGGGTGATAATTGAATTTATATTCAAAGGCATGTCTCCGTGCCATCACCCGGGTGGGTCGCATGAGGTGTGCGGTAACGTGCACCCCAGATGAATAGCCATCTCCTGCAAAACAGGGACAGAACCCGGCTTACAGGTCGTCTGGTTTTATAGTTTTATTGGTGTTCTTGCCCATAAGAACTTCCAAATCGGCTATATAACGGACGAATCAAAAATCTGATTTTATTGAAACGGACAAACCAATTACTGGTTTATGCTTAAATTCCTCAAAAAACCAGATTTCGTACAAACTTTTGCCTAATTAGCAAAATAATATACCTAATAATAAGCTGATCATTATGATTTAAACCACGACTTAGTTTAATAAAATAACGGAATAGGACCTAAATGAGTATTAACTAATGACAAATCATGGCGTTACTTTCCATTGACATCCCATGAAATCCCATTATAACCCATTATAACCCATAGTTTAAGTTGTCAATGCTATTTGGTTAAGTGGTCTCTCAAGGGGTAGAGACACCGCGGATTTTAAAACGGGGGTTTGGGTGACGTCTTTCCTATCCACTTTCGTAAACAAGGTTGACCGTAAGGGTCGCGTGTCAGTTCCCGCACCTTTTCGTGCTGCATTATCTGATGCCAGTTATCAAGGGGTTATCGCCTACCCCTCCCTGAAAGATCCGGCAATCGATGTATTTGGACGTAGAATGCTTGAAGAGCTGAATCAGCAGCGATTAGACAAGACATTGTCTGAAGGTGAATTCGAGCAGGCTTTAATCGGAACAGACACTATCGTTGATACTATCATGGCTATGGCACACGAGCTGCCGTTCGATGGAGAGGGAAGAATTTTACTACCGGGTGTGCTAGCAAAAGAGGCCGGAATATCGGACCGAGCTACTTTCGTTGGCCGTGGCACACGTTTCCAAATTTGGTCACCAGATAATTTCGAAATAAATCATACCAATGCGATAAAGACCCTCCGAGCCAAATTGAACGAAAATAAGGCTGTGACCTGATGGTCGGCTTACACCGACCTGTCCTTCTAAAAGCGGTTATCTCCGCCCTCAAGCCTCATACACATGCGATCTATATTGACGGCACATTCGGTGGCGGCGGATATAGCCGGGCCCTACTTGGTTCAACTAATTGTGAAGTATGGGGTATCGACCGGGACCCACAAGCTTGTATCCGCGGTAGGGCTCTTACACAAGAATTTGAAGGACGATTTAAAATTATCCATGGAAACTTTGAGTATATGGACCAGCTACTCGCTGCGCATAAAATTTTCAGCGTGGACGGCATAATGCTCGACCTCGGAATTTCATCTTTTCAAATTGACGATCCGAATAGAGGATTTTCTTTTCGACACGACGGACCTCTCGATATGAGAATGTCAATAGATGGACCAACAGCTGCGGATATAGTCAACGAAACCCCACAAAATCAACTAGCCGATATAATTTTTAATTATGGGGAGGAACGGCGATCCCGCCGCATAGCGAGCGCTATTGTCTCGGCACGCTCCAAAGCGCCGATCATGCGTACGCAAGACCTCGCCAAAATCGTGAGAGAATGTTTTTCTCCAGTCATACCAGGATCCAAAACTATTGACCCCGCCACACGTACATTCCAAGCGTTGAGAATATTTATTAATGATGAACTAGGTGCGCTCGAAAGGGGTTTAAACGCGGCGGAATCCCTCCTTTGTGAGGGCGGGAGGTTAGCAGTTGTCAGTTTTCACTCACTTGAAGACCGGATTGTTAAAACATTTCTACGCAACCGTTCTACAATAACCTCTAAAGGGTCACGTCACAGCCCAGAAAATGAAACCGTAAAACCCCCTTCTACATTTATTGAATTAAATCGAAGGCCAATACGCCCTGAACAGTCCGAGACTATCACAAACCCAAGAGCACGTTCAGCACGGCTTAGAACTGCAGAGCGCACCAATGCCAAGCCACAGATAATGGAACGGCATTCCCACGGAGATATTAAATGATCCAGCGCGCCACCTCATTTTGGATGTTCCTTGCTATAGCTGCTGGTATTGGGCTTTTTATTTTGAAATATGAAGTGAAATCAATGGAAGGAAAACTCGCCAAAATTCATGAAAAGACCCTAAATAATTTAGAAGCTACTCATGTTCTAAAAGCCGAGTGGAGTTATTTAAATCAACCCTCCCAATTAGAAGACTTCGGGCGTCGTCTACTGAATCTACAGCCTGTTGAAGCTTCCCAAACCATTCCTATAGAAACTATCCCGTTACGTCCTATCCAGAAAAGTAGCGAAGGAACCCATCCCCCGGCGGCCGATCAGGTCCCCCCCCAGTTCGCCAAAATAAGGCGTGAACAATGATCGGCCGCCACCCCCTCTTTCATAAAAAACGCAGGCGTGAACCACCTGTTTCGTCAAATATGGAAACGGGTAGGAGCCGCCTTCTTATTGCAGGCGCAATTTTTTCTGCAGCCTTTATCGTTGTCACGGGGCGCCTAATAGGAGTGACAATGTTTGTGGAGAAAAGCCAACCTCAATACTCACGCTCTTCTAGCAAAGCTATTCTTAATATAAGTCGCGCAAATATCGTTGATCGTCACGGAAACTTGCTGGCTACTAATCTTAAAACTTCATCACTTTATGCAAATCCTCGTATTATTTTGGATGCCAGAGAAGCTACTAAAAAATTGACAAGTGTTTTACCCAGCCTAGATCGGCATTCAATATACCAAAAACTAACACAAGATCGCCCCTTTACATGGATTAAACGCCACCTAACTCCCCGACAAAAATATGAGATAAACATGTTAGGTATTCCTGGGCTCGACTTTCAAACCGAAGAGCGCAGAGTTTATCTAAACGCCGCTTTAGCATCTCATATCCTAGGTCATACTGATATAGACAATAAAGGGCTCGCGGGTATCGAACGTCATATGGACACGTTCCTGCGAAAAAATAAAGAACCCCTCGAACTATCGATTGACATTAGAATCCAACATATTTTGCGTAAGGAACTTGGCTCCGCGATAAGTGAATTTAAGGGGATCGGTGGCGCTGGGATAGTTATGAATGTCAGAAGTGGCGAAGTTATAGGTATTGTTTCATTACCCGATTTTGATCCCAATATCCCTGCCAATATTGAAGCAAATACACTGTTTAATCGTGCAACCCTAGGCGTGTATGAAATGGGCTCCACATTTAAGATTTTTACCACCGCGATGGCTTTGGATACCGATAGAATCTCCATACGTGACAGATATGATGCCACCCACCCAATACGAATTTCTCGATTCATAATCCGCGATTACCATGCACAAAAGCGGTGGCTTTCTATTCCTGAAATATTTATGTATTCATCAAATATTGGTTCAGCTAAAATGGCCTTAGATGTGGGAATTGCCAGACAACGTGCTTTCCTGCAAAAGATAGGGATTTTACACCCTTCACCTGTAGAAATCTCTGAAATTGGATTACCCCTGATCCCGAGCCGTTGGCGTGAAATCAATGCCATGACCATTTCCTATGGCCATGGTTTGTCGATTAGTCCGATGCAATTGGTGTCCGGCGTCGCGGCAATGGTCAACGGTGGTGTATATCACGCACCAACCTTTCTCAAAAAAAGTGTTAAAACAAATGAAAAAGGCCGGCGTGTCATCACTAAAAGAACTTCCCATCAAGTACGCCGATTGCTGCGCCTGGTTGTTACAAGTGGTACGGGCAGAAAAGCCGCAGCCGAGGGCTACATCGTAGGCGGTAAAACAGGCACTGCCGAGAGGGTAGTTGGAAAGAAGTATAAGAAGAAGGCGCTTATATCATCGTTTATAGGAGCGTTTCCCATGAATGCCCCTCAGTACGCCGTCTTTGCAATGATAGAAGAACCGAGTGGGACAAAAAAGACTCACGGCTTTGCAACGGGCGGTTGGGTAGCCGCTCCTGTCATAGGAAAAGTAATTAAACGGATTGCGCCTCTATTGGGTATTCCGGCCGTCGACGAAAAGACGGCAAAAATAGAACGTCAACTGGCTATCGATTTAATTCCAAAGAAGAAAGGAAAGAGTAGACTTGCTTCTTTCTGACTTAACTAAAGCAGACAGGAATGTTTACGCTGTTGGCCCAGACCCTCAAATACAGGGTCTTACGGCCGATTCGCGTAATGTAAAACCGGGCTATCTCTTTGCCGCTCTGCCTGGTTATGAATTGGACGGTCGTGAATTTATTACCGATGCAATATCAAACGGTGCTGCGGCAATCCTTGCGCCACAGGATACGATTTTACCTTCGGAGATTGACGCCATTCCCGTTATTAAGGTGGAAAACCCACGACGGAGTCTCGCCTTATTTTCAAAAAAATTTTTTAAGATCCAACCGAGCATAACCGCTGCGGTTACCGGGACAAATGGTAAAACCTCCGTCGCATGGTTTACCCAGTATTTATGGAAACTTATGGGGCACCAATCGGCCGCAATGGGGACGCTTGGAACTGTTGCGTTGAAAACAAGCCAGAGATCCAAAGCGAGACTTACTACTGCAGATCCAGTCACTTTGCACTGCGAGCTAAAAGATTTGGTCGATAGGGATATCAACCATGTAGTTCTTGAAGCATCAAGTCATGGCTTGGAACAATATAGGCTGGATGGTGTAAGACTAAAGGCAGGAGCATTTACCAACCTTTCGCAAGATCATCTGGACTATCACGGCTCCATGGAACGCTATCGCACAGCAAAACTAAGACTTTTCGATAAATTATTAACCAAAGGCGGTACAGCGGTTCTTAACTCTGATTCTGCAGAATTCGAACTCTTCTCAACCACTTGCCAGTCGCGTGGGATCAACGTGATTGGGTACGGCCGTAATGCAAAAGATATTCGTATTAATAGGGTTAACGCTAAGCCTAATGGCCAGCGAATCTCCTTAAACCTATTAGGCAAACATTACGAGTTAGACGTTAAACTAATTGGGGAGTTTCAAGCGCAGAACCTTTTATGTGCTCTGGGGCTAATCATAGCTTGTGGAGATGAACCAGAAAGGGCAATGGCAATTCTCCCTAAACTCCAAGGACCTCCGGGGCGGCTCGAGTTGGTATCTCATACCTCAAACGGAGCCCCAGTTTATGTTGACTACGCACACACACCAGATGGCCTAGCTGCAATGCTCTCAGCATTACGCCTCCACACTGTTGGGAGCTTAACCCTTATTTTTGGTTGTGGGGGAAATCGTGACAAAACAAAAAGACCTCTTATGGGGGCTGTTGCCAACAACTTAGCTGATAAAATTTATCTCACAGACGATAACCCACGGCGAGAAAACCCTTCGAAGATACGTGCGGAAATTAAGGTGAATTGCCCTAAGGCAATCGAAATAGGAGACAGATCAGAGGCCATTCAACACGCAATCATGAACTTATCATCTCAAGACACACTCGTAATCGCAGGAAAAGGCCATGAATCCGGGCAAGTTATAGGGGAGAAAATAGTCCCATTCCAAGATGGAGTGGTTGCCAGAAATATCATTGCTGCCATCAAAGGACGGGAACTATGAACAATATACTTTGGACCAAGGATGGTGTTTGTACGGCCACTGGCGGCACCTGCGAATTCGATTGGTCTGCTACTGGCATATCGATAGATAGCCGAACCATTCAATCTGGTGATCTATTCGTTGCAATTAAAGGGCCTCGAATGGACGGGCATGATTTTATTAAGCAAGCCTTCAGTAATGGCGCAGTGGCAGCGTTAGTAGATCGTCGTTTGGTTGGAATAGACAAACAGTTCCCAGTTATCACTGTTAACAATACCAATGAGGCCTTGGATAAGCTTGGTATAGCTGCGAGAAAAAGAAGTTCAGCAAATATTATTGCGGTCACCGGTAGCGTCGGAAAAACCGGTACTAAAGACGCAATTTATCATTCCTTAATACCGCAGGGAAAAACCTGCGCCAGTGCTCATAGCTACAACAACCATTGGGGAGTGCCTTTATCTTTAGCACGCTTGGCCCCAGATTCAGATTATGGAATTTTCGAAGTTGGCATGAACCATGCTGGCGAAATTACCCCACTATCACAAATGATCCAGCCCAATGTTTCAATCATCACCACAGTTGAACCTGTACATATTGAATACTTTGAATCTGTGGAAGCTATAGCCGATGCCAAGGCAGAAATTTTTGCCGGAATGGTGGGTGGTACAGCAATTTTAAACCGAGATAACGCATATTATTATCGCCTAAAACTTATGGCCGAAAGGCAAGGTGTTGATCAAATACTATCATTTGGTGAACACGAAGAAGCAGATGCCAGGCTAATTAGTCGCCTCGCAGATTGCTCCGGAAATAACGTTGAAGCCCTAATTTGCGGACGCAGATTTGGTTATCGGCTTGGTATACCCGGACAACATCTTGTCCAAAACAGTCTTGCTGTATTATTAGCTATCTCGACCATAGGTGCGGACGTCGCCGAAGCTGCAAACTCTCTTAGTAATTTAATTCCAATTGATGGCCGAGGCCTACATCATAAAATTGATATTGAAGACGGTTTTTTTACAATTATCGACGAAAGCTACAACGCCAACCCCGCCTCTATGCGGGCGGCTATTGAAACACTTTCAACTATGAAGCCCGGGCCCTGCGCTAAACGTATCGCAGTTCTTGGGGATATGCGCGAACTAGGTGAAAAATCCAAAGACTATCATATTGAATTGGCTAATACCCTGGTAGAGCACGCCATCGACGAGATTTATGCTTGTGGAGAGCACATGTCCATAATGTTTAACGCCCTACCAAGGGAATTAAAGGGCGGTTTCAGCAATTCTACAACAGACTTGGCAAACAATGTTAAAGAGAAAATTCGACCGGGCGATATTGTAACCGTAAAGGGGTCCCTTGCAATTGGTATGAAAACTATTGTCAACCAGCTCATGGCATTAAAAATCAGCGACGGCGGAAAAACCTCACAAGCGATAAATGGGACCGTTTAGTAATGCTATATAATTTTCTTTTTCCGCTCGCTGACGAATTTGGGATCTTCAATCTCTTCAGATACCTAACATTTAGGACCGGCGGGGCTGTGATTACGGCTCTACTTATTAGTTTTCTCCTGGGTGGCCCATTAATTCGCCAGCTTAAAAAACTTCAAGGTGAAGGGCAGCCTATCAGGGAAGATGGACCCGAAAGCCACCCCTTAACTAAAAAGGGTACGCCTACTATGGGCGGGCTTTTAATTTTGATTGCGATAAGTACAGCAACGCTCCTTTGGGCGGACTTAAACAATCGTTACGTTTGGGCGGTGTTTTTAGTAACGATTGGTTTCGGTACAATTGGTTTCGCAGACGATTTTATCAAACTTTCCAAACGATCATCGCATGGTTTGCCAGGTAAAATAAAATTATTATTAGAAATTGCCATTGCGGGCAGTGCGGTATTGTGGATCGCAGAAATCACCGCCGACCCGCTAGCGACCAGTCTCACCGTTCCTTTCTTCAAAAATTTACTGATTGACTTTGGTTGGTTTTTTATTCCCTTCTCAGCACTTGTCGTCGTGGGAGCATCCAATGCGGTGAATCTCACGGATGGGCTAGATGGCTTAGCTATCGTACCTGCCATGATTGTTGCAGGCTGCTTGGCCCTAATTACCTATATCGTTGGCAACCAGGTTTTTTCTACATATCTACAAGTTCACAATATCCCCGGTGCTGGCGAATTAGCCGTCTTCTGTGGCGCATTAGTTGGTGCAAGTCTGGGTTTTCTTTGGTTTAACGCCCCCCCTGCAATGGTTTTCATGGGCGACACAGGCTCATTATCCGTCGGTGCGGCGATAGGAACCGTCAGTGTAATTTGCAAACATGAACTCGTTTTAGCAATAATCGGCGGACTGTTTGTCTTAGAGACTGTCTCAGTGATTATACAAGTAATCTCATTTAAATTAACTGGCCGCCGTGTGTTTCGCATGGCTCCTCTTCACCACCATTTCGAAAAAAAGGGCTGGAAGGAGCCGACGATAGTCATCCGATTTTGGATTATTGCAATGGTACTCGCATTAATTGTTCTTTCTACATTGAAACTACGATGAGGGGTACGTGATACAAATAACAAATCGCCGCGATCAGAAAATCGCTCTCTTTGGTCTTGGCTCCTCCGGGCTTATGGCTGCGCGCGCTTTAGCGGCTAGTGGTGCCAAAATCCTGGCTTGGGATGATAGCGCGATACAACGGAAAAAAGCAAAGGAACAAGCCATTCCTTTGCAAAATTTGTATTCATATGATTTTGCGGATATTGACGCTTTAATTCTTGCCCCTGGGGTGCCCCTAACACACAATCCCCACACAATTGTAAAAAAAGCACACGTCGCAAAAAGACCCATTATTGGTGACATCGAACTTTTAGTTGAAGCCTGTCCAACTAGTCAATTTATCGGCATCACCGGGACAAACGGAAAATCGACGACAACAGCTCTCCTAGGGCATATATTGGAAAAAGCGGGCATCAAAACTCAGATTGGCGGTAATATTGGCCCCCCCGCGTTAGGTTTTCGTCAACCCGATAATAAAGAATTTATCGTTCTTGAACTTTCTTCATATCAACTTGACCTAACAAAGAACGCAACTTTCGATATCGCCGCTTTTTTAAATTTAAGTCCAGACCATATAGATAGACATGGAAACATGAGTAGCTATCTAAATGCTAAACGAAAAATTTTTAGGGGTCGAAAAAATACTACCAATCAGCAAGTTGCCATAATTGGTGTTGACGACGAGTATGGTCGTTCTTTGTACGAGGAATTTGCAACTAATCCACTATGGAAAACCCTTCCTATTTCCGGCTCCAAAATTGTTTCTAACGGATTTTATGTAAAAAATGGGAAACTATACGACATAAGTGGTTTAATTATCTGCGATTTAGGACAAGCCAATAACCTTTTGGGCATTCATAACTGGCAAAATGCTGCAACGGCCGCAGCTATTGGACACGTTATGGGTGTCAATAACGAAATTTTAACTGACGCGTTTTATAGCTACCAAGGTCTATCCCATCGTATGGAAGATCTTGGTTCAATTAATGATATTCAATTTATAAATGATAGTAAGGCTACTAATTGCGAAGCTGCCGCACGGGCGCTAGCCTGTTTTGAAAATATCTTTTGGATTGCTGGCGGACTAGCTAAGGAACAGGACCTAACGGTTTTAGAACCGTACCTCTCCAAAATTCAACACGCCTTCCTGATTGGTGATTCTGCCGAAAAATTTGCATCTGTTTTCGCTGGTAAAATAAATATTACACAATGTTGCGACCTAAGAACCGCAACACAGGAAGCGTTTAGAATGGCAGCAACAGATACCTGTGGAAAGCCTACGATTCTACTATCACCCGCTTGTGCATCTTTTGACCAATGGAACAATTTCGAAGCGCGCGGGGATGCATTTAGAAGCTTTGTCACCTCGTTATCGGGGAATTTAGAATGACAGCTTTTACACGGACCGATACATCTTTATTAGGTAAGTGGTGGTGGACCATTGATCACTGGACACTTGCTGCCATCGCCCTGCTTATTGGCTTTGGAGTAATGATGACGATGGCTGCCAGCCCACCTGTAGCAGATAGGTTAGGGTATGAGTCATTTCATTTTGTTAGGAGACAGCTATTTTATCTGCCGGTAGCGCTGGTTTTTTTGGTTGGCGCATCTTTGATGTCACCCCTTGGCATTCAACGCTTTGCAATAGGCCTTTTTATCGTCAGCCTAGTTCTTTTAGTGACAACTTTCTTTTTCGGCACAGAAATTAAGGGGGCACAACGGTGGATAGTAATTTCAGGATTGTCACTCCAGCCTTCGGAGTTCATTAAACCGACATTCGCCATTGTTACAGCATGGCTTTTCGCTATGAAAAGCAAAAACAATAAAAATATTGGCCAGACTGCAGCCGTAGTTCTATACGGATTGGTAGTAAGTTTACTGCTTTTGCAACCAGATTTTGGTATGACGGTGGTTGTATCAGCAGTATGGTTCACCCAGTTCTTTCTCGCTGGCTTACCATTGGTTTGGGTGGCAGGTTTCATTGCTATAGGAATTGCTGGTGCCGTTTGTTCCTATTTTCTCTTACCTCATGTAGCCAGTAGGGTTGACCGATTCATCGATCCTACTTCAGGCGACAGCTACCAGGTAATGCGTTCAATGGAAGCCTTCATGAACGGCGGTGTTTTCGGCCGCGGTCCAGGGGAAGGGTCTGTCAAGACTGTCCTACCAGACGCTCATACAGATTTTGTTTTTGCTGTAGCAGCTGAAGAATTCGGAATGATTGTTTGTCTAGTAGTTATCGGTTTATTCGCCTTTGTTGTTCTACGCGGTTTTACAAGGATCATTAAAGAGACGAATTTTTTCATATTATTATCGGTTACAGGGCTCCTAGTGCAATTCGGGCTGCAGGCCCTTATTAATATGGCGTCTACCCTTCATTTGATGCCAACAAAAGGTATGACATTACCATTTATTAGTTATGGAGGGTCCTCGCTTGTTTCTATTGCGCTTTGCATAGGGATAGTTCTGTCACTAACACGGCGGCGCATAGGTCAGGAGACGGGATTATGAGTTTTCTGATAGAAAGCCGACCAATCATTTTAGCGGCAGGAGGCACAGGAGGCCATGTATACCCTGCCCTAGCCGTAGCAAAGGTACTACTCGAACGTGCCTGGTCAATTGCAATTATAACCGACGATCGTGGTACCGCATTTGGCAATCAAGAGTTTGCTGCTGAAATTCACCATATTAAAGCCGCTAGCCCGACGGGGAGTTTATTCAATAAAATAGTCAGCCTTACTCAATTGGGTGCAGGCTTTTTACAAGCCCGGGCCATCCTTAAAAAATTAAAAGCTGTGGCAGCAATCGGGTTCGGAGGGTACCCATCCTTACCGACCATGTGCGCAGCAGCCCAAATTGGGCTACCTACAATAATTCATGAGCAAAATGCGGTATTAGGTAGAGCGAATCGAATCCTTATTCCAAGTGTGACAAAAATCGCTACTTCGTTTGACCAAGTAAAAGGTCTAAGGCCAAAAGCTATTCCAAAAGTGGTCAAAACTGGTAACCCTGTAAGGTCCGAAATTTCAGAGATAGGAAAAAAAGCTTACTCGGCGCTAAGTTCAGAAGGCAAATTGAATATTTTGGTTTTTGGTGGCAGTCAAGGGGCTCAAATCCTAAGCCAAGTTGTTCCACGTGCAATGGCATCCCTGTCTGGCAAACTTAAATCACGGCTGACCCTTACACAACAGTGCCGACCGGAAGACCTTGACCAAGCGCAAAATATTTATGATGCCGCTAATATTCAAACCAATTTACAACCATATTTAAACAATATGCCAGAGCTGTTGTCTGCTGCAAACCTTGTTATCGCTCGGGCAGGTGCCTCAACAATTTCAGAATTGGTAGCTGCCAAAAGACCGGCGATTCTTGTACCCTATCCACACGCTATGGATGACCATCAAACCGCAAACGCAAGTGCTATCACATCCAGTGGTGCTAGTTGGTGTCTACCTGAACACACTTTTACGGCCGGCCGACTGGCTCACAAAATTCAAGAGTTGATGGATAACCCCAATCTATTGGCTGACGCTGCGGCCAAATCAGAATGTCTATACAAGTTCAATGCCGCCGAAAACCTTGCAGATATTTTAGAAAAAATAATTAGAAAACGAAACCAGGGTGGAGCGGTAATATGAGAACTTTACCAACTTCCATTGGCCAGATTCATTTTTGTGGCATCGGTGGTATTGGTATGAGTGGCATAGCGGAAATTTTCCATAATCTCGGTTACGCTGTTCAGGGTAGTGATATTGTCCAAAATACTAACGTCACTCGCCTGAAGAAAATGGGCATCCCCGTATCAATAGGCCAACGTGGCGAAAATCTTGGGGAAGCTGGCGTGGTAGTAATATCTTCTGCGATCAAATCAAATAATCCGGAACTTATCGTCGCCCGCCAAAACCAGATTCCAATTGTTCGCCGTGCTGAAATGCTCGCAGAACTTATGCGTCTTAAATGGTCGATTGCGGTAGGGGGCACACACGGCAAAACCACGACCACCTCTTTAATTGCTGCAATTTTAGACTATGCAAAGGCGGATCCGACAGTAGTTAACGGGGGAATAATTAATGCATATGGTACTAATGCCCGGTTAGGCGGGGGCGAATGGATTGTAGTAGAAGCGGATGAGTCAGATGGAACATTTATAAACTTGCCAGCGACCATTGCTGTGGTGACGAACATCGACCCCGAGCACATGGACTTTTATCAAACGTTTGAAGAAGTAAGAAAAGCTTTTAAAGCATTCGTTTCAAATATTCCTTTTTATGGCCTGGCAGTTCTGTGTTTTGACCACCCAGAAGTTCAGGCATTAATCCCTCAAGTTCTTGATCGGAGGGTCATTACATTCGGCTTTAATCCACAAGCAGACATCCGGGCCAATAATTTTTTAACTAATGAAGGAAAGTCGGAATTCGATATTGTCTTTTCTGGCCGATCTTCAATGGCAGGTAAGACTTTAAAGAGAGTTATTTTACCCATGGTTGGAAAACATAACGTCCAAAATGCACTAGCAGCCGTCGCTATAGCACAAGAGATGGAAGTTCGGCCAAAAGTTATAAGAAAGGCTCTCGCTGCATTTTCAGGTGTCAAGCGCAGATTTACGGTTACAGGTGAAGCTAATGGTATCACGGTTATAGATGATTACGGACATCATCCGATCGAGATTGCGGCTGCCCTCGCCGCCGCACGCGCTAGCAGCAAAAACCGAGTTATCGCGGTAGTTCAGCCTCATCGTTTTTCACGACTCAAATTTTTGTTCGAAGAATTTTGTACATGTTTTAACGATGCAGATATCGTTATTATCTCTGATATTTATCCAGCAGGTGAGCAGCCAATTGATGGAATCAGCCGGGACAGATTAATCGACGGTTTAATAGCACACGGCCATCAAAACGTTTTAGCACTGGAAACAGCTGAACACCTTCCAAGCTTAATAGATAAGATTGCCAATTATGGTGACATGGTAATCTGTTTAGGAGCGGGCAATATAACGGCATGGGCCAACGATTTACCGGGGTTACTAAAGGGCATCTCCACGAATATCGATGTAAAGAGGGGCTCTAATTGATGAAGTCTACCCACCAGTTAAACGACCTAATGGGACACTTGCCCCAAGTTCGGGGCAAATTAACACCTGCCGCACCAATTTCTCGGTTAACCTGGTTTCGAGTGGGTGGAAAAGCAGAGGTTTTGTTTGAACCGGCAGACCAAGCCGACTTACAGGAATTCCTTTCGAATTTAGATGGCAAAATCAAAGTAACAGTAATAGGGAATGCTTCTAACATAATTGTACGAGATGGAGGAATACCTGGTATAACAATCCGTCTTGGACGTTCATTTTCAGATATCGTTGTTAATGAAGCTACCATTACTGCATATGCAGGCGCGATGGATATCAAGACATCTCGTGAAGCCCGGAATTATGGTATCGGTGGATTAGAGTTTTTAAGCGGAATTCCAGGTTCGATCGGCGGCGCTATCCGAATGAATGCAGGAGCATACGACGGCCAAATCAAGGATGTTCTAGTCGAGGCAACTGCAATTGACCGGCAGGGCAATCTTCGAAGGGTAACGCCCCCTGATTTGGGGTTTACTTACCGCAATTCAAGTGCTCCGAACGACTGGATTTTTATATCCGCATTACTCAAAGGTCGACCAGAGCAACCTTCGAAGATTTCCGCCCGAATGTTGCAAATATTGGAAAATCGTAACTTATCGCAGCCAATAAAAGAACGTACCGGCGGGAGCACATTCAAAAATCCAGAAGGACTCAAAGCTTGGCAACTAATTGATTCAGCCGGGTGCCGCGGGCTTCGAAAGGGCGGTGCTCAAGTTTCTACTAGACATTGTAATTTCCTCATAAATACCGGAAAAGCGACTGCAACCGATATTGAAAATCTAGGACTGGAAGTTCATCGCCGCGTAAAGGATGAAACAGGTGTCGATCTTGAATGGGAAATAAAACGAATGGGTGTTTCAACAAAATTGGGAACTTGTCCATGAACACAGTGGTTGCAGTTCTTATGGGCGGCATTTCATCGGAACGAGAAGTTTCTTTGGTATCTGGAATGTCCGTTTTGGAAGCTCTAAAGCGCAAGGGGTATAATACACTTTCAATTGATGTGGGTAAAAATATTGAGAATGTTTTAAAAAGGCTTAAGCCCTTCCCAGACGTTGTATTTAACGCACTTCACGGCCGTTATGGTGAGGACGGCTGTATCCAAGGTTTACTCGAGCTACTCTCTATCCCATACACCCATTCAGGTGTCCTTGCCTCCGCGTTAGCGATGGACAAACCAGCGGCTAAAAGTCTTTTCCGGAATGTGGGGATTCCTTGCGCGGACCACCTGATCACTAGCCGGGAAAAACTCCTCCAAGGAAATTTAATGGAACAGCCATACGTTGTTAAGCCGCTCAACGAGGGGTCTAGTGTTGGCGTCAAAATAATACCAGATAGTGACAGCCTAATACTCCTAGAAAAAAATGTAGAAGGACTTTCCGATAAAGTAATGGTTGAAAAGTATATCCCAGGGCGTGAAATTACTGTAGCTGTGATGGACGATCGAGCCCTTGGCGTTACCGAGCTAAAAACATCCAACGGATTTTATGATTATAATGCCAAATATACTGAGGGGCTAACTACGCACGTAATTCCTGCTGATTTACCCCAATCAATCTATGTGTCTGCGATGGAATATGCTGTGGCCGCTCACAATATCTTAGGATGCCGCGGCGTAACTAGGTCAGATTTCCGATACGACGATACCAAGTCAGATCCAGGACAACTAATAATGCTTGAAATTAATACACAGCCTGGGTTGACACCTTTATCTCTTGTCCCCGAACAAGCTTCTCATGCCGGTATAGAGTTTGAGGAACTAGTTTTTTGGATAGTGGAGAACGCTCGATGCGGAGACTAATAGGATTTGTAAAAATGATTTTACATCAAAAGACTCAGAAAGATAAGAAAAAATCAGCTGCTGCAACGCGAAAAAAACCAGCTCCTAAATGGGTTCATCCAACTATTAAATCAACAGTAATCACCGTCGTTACAATATTTTTCGTTGGGGGACCTTTCTGGCTTTGGCAAAGTGAATTTTTTACGAAAAGCCTATCCGCACTATGGCTCCAAACGGTTGAACAAAGTGCAAAATTAGGGTTTAGGGTTGATAAAATCATTCTCCGAGGACGAGTTAACACTCCACGAGAAAACATTATCAAAGTTGTCGGTTTGAAAAGAGGCGATCCAATACTGGGATTCGAAGTTGAAGACCTTCAAAAGAAGCTAATCAACCTACCATGGATTAAAAGTGCCACCGTAAAAAGAAATTGGCCAAATACGGTCGAAATTCGGATATCCGAACGATATCCGATAGCTCTTTGGCAACGTAATAAATACCAATATTTAATTGATACAGAGGGCAAAATAATTACATCTAAAGGTCTCAACGGTTTTCGTAACCTACTGCTTGTAGCCGGCAAGGGCGCACATAAAGCTGCTCCAAAACTAATTGCAATGATCAAAAGCGAACCACCATTAGCAGCGAAAGTATCGATCGCAAGTTTGATCGGTCAACGTCGATGGAACCTTAAGTTAAAAACGGGGATCGAGATAAGGCTTCCCGCGAGAAACCCTCTCAAAGCATGGCAGCGACTTAGCTACCTCAACACAAAACATAAGGTTTTAGCCCGTGATATCCAAATAATAGATATGAGACTACCCAGTCGGCTCATAATTAGACCAGGTGTTCTGGGAAGACAAATAACACGCTTCAAAGGACAAAAAACATGAATTTCTTTTTAGAATTAAAATCGAGGAAGAGAGGGCCAGCAGGTGAATAAAACGAGGACCGGTTTAATAGCAGCCCTTGATATAGGTAGCTCAAAAATCTGCTGCTTACTGGCACACTCCGCGAATGATGGTGGTATCAGAGTAGTAGGAGTGGGCCATCACGCTTCTAAAGGCGTTCGTGGTGGCGCTGTAATTGATATGGACGCTGCGCAAAATGCTACGCTAAAAGCAGTTTGTGCTGCTGAGGAGCTTGCGGGCGAAAAAATTAGAGAAGTTATTGTAAATATTTCCGGTGGAAATGTATCTTCGGAAACCTACAAATATGAACTCCCCATTCCAGGACGTGAAATCAACGAAGCAGATATGCGTCGGGCATTAGCTCAAGGAAATGGCATTCAGCGTGACCCTGATTATGAAGTCTTACATTGTTTGCCGGTTGGTTACTCATTGGACTCCACCCGAGGCATACGAGACCCCAGAGGTATGTTCGCAGAGACACTCGGTATAGAAATTAATATAATATCTGCACGGTCAGCCATATTACGTAATCTCGCCAACTGCCTAGGGCGATGCCATCTCGACATTGAAATTGCCGTAGCTTCTCCTTACGCCTCTGGCCTCGCTTGCTTAGTTGAGGATGAAGTGGACTTAGGGGTAACAATCGTCGATATGGGGGGAGGAACGACTACAATCGCAGTTTTTTACGATGGAGAGGTTATACACGCAGATTCGATACCAGTCGGTGGCCAGCTTGTAACTAGCGATATTGCACGGGGCTTATCAACATCTGTCGCTCATGCGGAACGCATGAAAACTTTGTATGGAAGCACAATCCCATCACCTTCTGACGAACGCGAGCTTATAGATGTTCCATTAATTGGCGAAGACCCTAATAACCAACCCAACCACGTTCCCAGATCACTTCTAAACGGCATTATTCGTCCCCGAATAGAAGAAACATTTGAACTGGTTAGAAGCCGGCTGGAAATTGCCGGCATGGATCGTATCGCTGGTCGAAGATTAGTGCTCACCGGTGGTGCTAGCCAATTACAAGGCATTCGTGAATTAGCTACTCTAGTATTAGAGAAACAAATCCGTATGGGGCGTCCCATGAAAATGAACGGCCTGGCTGAAGCAACCAGTGGACCAGCATTTTCTACCTGCGCTGGCCTAGTGCGCTTCGCCGCGGACAGACACAGCGACATGCGTGATCAGCTTGACACCGTCCCAACTGGTGTTACCGGCCGCCTCTCCCGCCTGAGTAATTGGTTAAGAGAGAATTTTTAAATGTTTAAAACTAAATATACCAATTTACCATCGACCATCGTTAGCCGCTGCATGAGCGCAGCTTTTCATTGTAATAGCCCTAAGTATGTATGGAGGCTCCTATGACTATCAATTTTACTACTCCTGAAAATAATGACCATTTAAAACCCCGTATCACTGTCGTCGGCTGCGGCGGTGCTGGCGGAAATGCCGTAAATAATATGATCAGCAAACAACTCGAGGGCGTGGAATTCGTTGTTGCGAATACCGATGCTCAAGCACTATCTCAGTCTCTTGCAGATCGTCGTGTCCAGCTTGGTAGAGCAATAACTCACGGCTTGGGTGCCGGCTCGCGTCCAGATATGGGTAGGGCTGCAGCTGAAGAAGCGATGGAAGATATCGGTCAAATCCTCAATGACTCTCATATGGTATTTATTGCAGCGGGAATGGGCGGCGGGACGGGAACCGGCGCAGCGCCGGTTATAGCCCGCCTGGCACGAGAACAGGGAATGCTAACTGTTGGTGTAGTCACCAAACCGTTCCAATTTGAAGGTTCTAATAGAATGCGTATAGCCGACGCTGGAATAGAGGAAATGCAACAATTTGTCGATACACTTATTGTAATTCCCAACCAAAATCTCTTTAGAATTGCCAATGAAAAAACCACATTTGCTGACGCTTTTGCAATGGCAGATGATGTGCTGCATTCCGGCGTTCGTGGTGTAACGGACTTAATGGTCGTACCTGGTCTCATCAATTTGGACTTTGCCGATATCCGAAGTGTCATGTCTGAAATGGGTAAAGCCATGATGGGTACTGGCGAAGCCGACGGCGAAGAGCGAGCTAGGCTTGCTGCAGAAGCCGCTATTTCAAATCCATTACTTGATGATGTCTCAATGAAGGGTGCACGTGGAGTCCTGATCAATATTACGGGTGGGCCCGATATGACTCTATTTGAAGTTGACGAAGCGGCAAATAGGATCGGTGACGAGGTAGATGCTGATGCCAATATAATCTTTGGCTCAGCACTTGACCAGTCTTTGGAAGGCCGAATACGGGTCTCAGTAGTTGCAACCGGTATCGACATTGGTGCAAATACTCAACCCCGGCCAGTCCTAAAGGTCTATAGCGATAAAACTGAAACCAAATTTATACCCATTAATGAACCAAGTATAGACAAGGCAAATATCAACGTTCCAACAACCGCCACTTCAGCACCAATAATCAATAGTGGGTCTACAGCTACCGCATTACAAATGCGGGAACCTATACCAACCCCTGAAGAACCAAATCTTCAACAGGGGCAGTTGGAAATTAAAGACATCCCCATACAGACAGATATTGTCAATATGGTAGAATCAGACAATCAAAAGGAAAAAATCCAAAAGCCAAATCAAACAGCGGTCACGCCTAACTTGAATGAACTGCAAACCAAGGCAGAACAAGACAACGAGGAAAGTGAACATTTTATCCCGCCGGTTCCATCGGAACCGATCAATACTTCGCCTGCAAAAGAAATAAATACCGCAGATCCATTCCGCGAAGCAGAATTTCTGAATGCAGCACCTGCACCGGAAAAGATAAAAAGTTCAAATTTTTTTAAGCGTATGACAGGAACCAATTGGTCAAAGAAAGAAAATATTATCTCGAAAAAAGATAGTACGGTCACGTCAGCTGAGGAAATGGTTGATCCAAATCCAGAAGTAAAAAGACAATTATCTCCAGAGGCTCAAGCGCCCAATGATAAAATCCAAAACGACAATGCGCCTGTTTCTGAAAAACCGGTAAAACCAAAAATAACTTCGGGTGCAAACAAAAATATTGAACCAGTTGAAAAGCCGGGTATTGAGAGTCCAAAAAGCGGAATTCCTAACAACAAAATACAACCAAAATTACAAGGAGTGGAAAATCAGGAAATCCTTCCAAACGTTCAAAGTGAAGAAGATTTATTAGAAATTCCTGCCTTTCTAAGGCGCCAAGCGAATTAAATGAGAAACGTAACATTCTGTAACAAATGTTGATTTGAGAGCTCCGAAGGAAGTTGGTAAAACTCCTTCGGAGTGTTCTTAAGGCGTATTGTAGCTAACTATGTATCCCATTTAACAAGGGGTACTCGGATAGAATTAAAATTGTTGAGCGTAGTAAAAGGAAATATCGAGTGCATGACGCAGTAGAAACTTCTGAAACCGTCTCTTCCACACCTAATAATTCAGAGGTAGTGCTTCAAAAATCCCTGAAATCCTCAATCGGTTGCTCGGGTATTGGCCTCCATTCTGGAAAAAAAGTAACCATGTCACTTAATCCTGCAGGCCCTGATGAAGGGATTGTTTTTCATCGTACAGATGTAGAAACAAAGGATAACACCATTCCGGCAGGTTGGGACTACGTAGTTGATGCACGTATGGCAACTACCATAGGTAATCAGGCTGGTATATGTATTTCCACTATTGAGCATCTCATGGCGGCATTTGCTGGCTGTGGAATCGATAACGCCATTGTTAGTTTAGATGGCCCAGAGGTTCCCATCATGGATGGCAGTGCCGCGCCATTTATTTTTTTAATGGAATGCGCTGGAATTATCGAACAAAACTTACCTCGTAAAGCAATCAAGCTTGAACGACCAATAAAAGTTGGTGATGCTAATAAATATATGTCTGCGTGTCCTGATGAAACATTCTCCGTCAATTTTGAAATTGATTTCGACGACACCTTAGTGGCAAAACAAAAACTAAGTATGCGTTTGATTAATGGTACCTTTAAGACTGAAATTTCCAGAGCAAGAACCTTTGGCTTTGCACACGAAGTCGATGCACTTCGCGAAGCTGGATTAGCTCTTGGAGGTTCTTTAGATAATGCCGTAGTAATTAGCGGAGATAAAATCCTTAATGGCGATGGCCTTAGATATAACGATGAATTCGTTCGTCATAAAATATTAGATTGTGTCGGTGATCTATACCTTGCCGGTTCTCCGATTATTGGGCAAATCAGTGCCTTTAGGCCAGGTCACTCACTTAACAATAAATTTCTTCAGGCCCTATTCCAGGATAATTCTGCATGGTCTTACGTAGAAATGTCTAGCGCCTCAGTTCCCGGTGTTGCACATAGTTGGGACCAAGAACTTTCTTTAGCGATAGCCTGAGAGCCCTCATAATATCATATATATTGATTAATTTAATCTGTTGGCCATGGCTAACGGAAGATATAGAAGTGACCCTATGGCATGTGTTATAAATCTAGTAACGATTTGACAGATGGTTTTATTAATTTTGATTGAATCTATAAAGATTTGCATAGCTGATGAAAGTTCCAAGACCGCGCAATAGGAATACAAAATGCGCATTTTAAACTGGTTCACGATTATGTTACTAATGTTTGGCTTAGTAGCGTGCTCTACCAATAAAAAAGAGGAATATATAGAGCGCTCGGTAAATACCCTCTACAATCGTGCCGTCGACGCTTTAGAAAATAAGGATTTCTCGGAGGCTTCCAAGTTTTTTGAAGAGGTTGAAAGGCAACATCCTTATTCCTTATGGGCTACCAAATCACAACTTATGGCAGCTTACTCCAAATACGAAGCTAATAAATATAGTGACGCTATTATTGGATTAGATCGTTTCATCCAGCTTCATCCAGGCAATCGAGATACTCCCTATGCATATTATTTGAAGGCGTTGAGCTATTATGAACAAATTACAGATGTGAGTAGAGATCAGCTTTCGACAGAAAGGGCACTGAAGGCTTTGAGGGACGTTGTTCGACGTTACCCAAAAACAAAATATGCTCGCGACGCACGCCTAAAGATAGATTTGACACGCGATCACCTCGCGGGCAAAGAAATGTCTATCGGACGCTTCTATTTAGTTAGAAAAGAATATATTGCAGCCATTAATCGCTTTCGCCGCGTAATCGAAAAATATCAAACGACAACACATACTCCAGAAGCGCTACATAGATTAACGGAGGCTTACACCGCAATTGGCTTGGGTAATGAAGCAAAAAAAGCTGCCGCTGTTCTCGGACACAATTACCCCGGCAGTGAATGGTATATCGACAGCTATAGGATTATGACTGGCAAAGATATAAGGCAAAATAAGAAAAAAAAGGGGTTTTTTTTCCGCACCTGGGACAAGGTTTTTTGATCTAAAATGCTCGTTTCCGTTACAATACGAAACATTGTCCTTATTGAAAAAATCAACACCTCCTTTAACCGTGGGCTATGTGTGTTAACGGGCGAAACCGGGGCTGGAAAGTCGATTTTATTAGATGCCCTCGGTTTAGCGCTCGGCATGAGAGCTAATACGAATTTGGTCAGAAGTAGTGGCTATAATAAAGAAAATTTAGTACGCGCCTCTGTAATTGCTTCTTTCGAGCTAAGCACTACCCACTCTATATTTTCGTTCCTTACGGACCATAACATAGAAATCCCGAACGCTGGAGAACCTCTTATTTTACGCCGAAATTTAGATGAAGATGGTCGAGGTAGCGCTTTCATAAATGATCAGGCCGTGAGCGTAAAACTTTTGCGATTGGTTGGTGAACAGCTGGTAGAAATTGAGGGGCAATTTGCAAGTCAGGGCTTACTAAATCAGGCCACACACAGAGAGGTTTTGGATAAATTTTCTGGATTAAGTCATCTACGCTTAGAAGTTAGAGACCTCTATAACGCTTGGCAAAATATTGAAAGTAAATTAGCCAAACAAATTTTAGAACAACAACAAGATCACGCTGACCAGGATTATATCCGTCATTCACTATCAGAACTCCAAGAATTAGATCTCAAGGAGGGGGAGGAAATACAGTTATCAAAGCTCCGTTCACTTTTAATGAACGGTGAACGCATCGTTTCCGCTATGACCGCCGTGGAAAATTCCCTGTTCGGTGGCGACGGTGTCGAAGAAAGGTTAGCCTCCGCACAGCGTATTATTTCCAAAGAATCTGAGAACACAACCGGAAGTCTTGAACCAATCATGGACGCACTTTCAATTGCTACCGATTCTGTAGCAGACGCACAAGGGTTTATAAACAAAATTTTGCAGGAAGCAGCCCCTGATCCAGAAAAATTAGAGGTTTGCGAGGACCGACTTTTTTCCATTAGAGCGCTAGCAAGAAAACATCAGATTCCTGTAGAAGACCTTACATCTCTTCGAAAAGAATTTGAACAAAGACTTCAAAAATTTGATGACATAGGTGGGCTAATAAAAGAGCTTGAGGATGAACGAGACCAAGCACATTTACTTTACCAAAGAAAAGCAACCATCCTTAGCGAAAAAAGATATCAAGGAGCAAGAAGGTTGGATAAAACCGTTGGCAAAGAACTTCCACCTCTTAAATTAGAAAAAGCTACTTTTTGTACCCGTATAGAACCCATGCCAAAGGAGAATTGGGGGTCCAATGGTATGGATCATGTTTGCTTCGAAATATCCACCAACCCTGGTAACCCTTCCGGGCCAATCGGTCAGACCGCATCCGGTGGTGAATTGGCAAGGCTTCTCCTCGCCTTAAAGGTTGTGTTAATTCAAACCAAAACAGTACCTACGTTGATCTTTGATGAAGTTGACTCAGGAATTGGTGGTGCCGTCGCTGCCGCGGTAGGTGAAAGACTGGCCAAACTAGCCGAAAGCACGCAGGTACTTACAATAACACACTCTCCACAGGTGGCCTCATATGGAACACAACACTTACAAATTACAAAATCAGAAAAAAAGGGCATCATTAAGACAGAAGTTGCGATATTATCTGCCAGTGAGAGAAAGGAAGAAATTGCAAGAATGTTAGCTGGAACGAAGATCACAAAAGAAGCTCGGGCAGCAGCAGCACGGCTATTGGATAGAGATAAACCTTAGTAACCTTGATCCAAAAATGAGTGATGATATTTCTGAACTATCTGTCGAACGATTGACCCCCGGCCAAGCCGAGGAAGAGCTAAACCGCCTCGCAAATGAGATTTCTTTTCATGATAGAGCTTATCATCAAAAAGATACTCCAAAGATTTCTGATGCCGCATATGACCTTCTTAGGTCTCGAAACGAAGCAATTGAAAAGCGCTTTCCAACTTTGAAAATAAAAAACACACCTTCAAACAAAGTCGGAGGACCAATTACACCCGGATTTGAGAAAGTCCAGCACGCGGTGCCGATGTTATCTTTAGGGAATGCCTTTGATGATGGTGATGTTTATGAGTTTTATAATCGTTTAAGAAGGTTTCTCGGATTAGATGATGATGAAATGATTGACATTGTCGCCGAGCCCAAAATCGACGGACTTTCGGTATCTCTCCGATATGAGCACGGCTCACTTGTTTTGGCGGCCACCCGGGGTAATGGGCAGGAGGGCGAGGATGTCACTGCAAATGTGGCAACTATGGCCGAAGTTCCCAAAAAGCTGCCCGATGGTGTCCCACAAATTATAGAGGTACGCGGTGAAGTTTATATCGGGCATGACGCTTTCCAAAGCCTAAATCAACAACGTGAAATTGATGAAGAGGTTCCTTTTGCTAATCCGCGAAATGCCGCCGCTGGTTCTCTAAGACAATTAGATAGCGCTATAACTACCAAGCGTCCGTTGCAAATTTATACATATGCTTGGGGGGAACTGAGTGAACCACCGGCACAAACCCAATGGCAGTTTCTTGAACAATTAAAATTATGGGGCTTTCCAGTCAATTCGCTTAGCCGGTTGTGTACGAATGAAGAAGAAGCTATTTCATATCATCGAAAAATAGGCGAGCTAAGAGCTGAACTTGGCTATGATATTGATGGAATAGTTTACAAGGTTGATCGTATAGACTTGCAAAAACGGCTCGGCTTTGTCAGTCGTGCGCCCCGTTGGGCCATCGCACATAAGTTTCCGGCAGAAAAAGCTCAAACAGTACTCAAAACAATTACCATTCAAGTGGGGAGAACAGGAGCTTTAACTCCCGTTGCTAATCTCCTACCAATCACTGTAGGTGGAGTGGTTGTCAGCCGTGCAACTTTGCACAATGCTGATGAAATTAACCGGAAGGATATCCGGGAAGGTGATACCGTAATTATTCAACGTGCAGGAGATGTCATTCCACAAGTTGTTAGTGTCGTAGCGGAAAATAGGGTTGGAAATATTCAACCTTTCCATTTTCCTGACTACTGCCCAGAATGCGGCAGCCCCACAATTCGATTACCTGATGAGGCAGTAATTAGGTGTACTGGCGGCTTAATATGCCCTGCACAGAAGCTGGAAAGACTTAAACATTTCGTCAGCCGCCAAGCCTTCGACATAGAGGGCTTGGGAGGTAAGCACATTGATACTTTTCAGGTTGAGGGTTTAGTTAACTCACCAGGAGATATTTTTAGACTCCATGAAAAACATGAACAATTGAGACAGCGTGAAGGCTGGGGTGTTAAATCCGTCGACAACCTGATCAAAGCAATTGAACAAAGAAGAAATATTTCTTTAGACCGTTTTATATATTCTCTAGGGATTCCACAGGTTGGACTTGCCACCGCTCGGCTACTCGCAATCCATTATAGATCACTTCCAAATTGGTTAGCGGAGATGCAGAAGGCGGTAACTGAACGACAGACCAACTCTATAGAGGCTAAGAAGTCAGAACTGATCGGTGATGCATTTGACAGCCTGTGCCAAATCGATGGGATTGGTATTAGTATGGCGGATGATATTGTCCGATTTATTGCAAATGCTGACAATTTAAACATTATTGAAGATCTTATGGAGTCTGTGAACATCAAAAATGTCACCCCACCAGACATTAAGGAGTCAGCTCTTTCGGGGAAAATAATCGTCTTCACTGGGACGCTTGAAACTATAAGTCGGGCGGAAGCAAAGGCAATGGCTGAATCCTTGGGAGCCAGGGTCACAGGCTCAATTTCAAAAAAAACCGATTATGTTATCGTTGGTGCTGATCCAGGATCCAAGGCTCAAAAGGCAAGGGAACTCAGCATTTCCATACTCACGGAAAGTGACTGGCACACCTTAATCAGTCAATAAAATTAATCACAAATCTTCCTGTAAGGTAGAAGTATCCGACCCAGTGCTACTTGCATTCCAGAGGTTGCGTCACCTCCTCAAGCCAATTTGTGGCTTTAACATCTAAAAACGGTCCAATCGTTTCCCAAACGCGTCTATGATAACTATTCAACCAGCTAATTTCATCAGTAGTCAGCAGTGACCGATCAATTAGGGAATAATCAATTGGTGCAAGGGTTAAGGCATCAAATTCGAGCATTTCCTGCTGATTGACACTAGAGTTTTCAACAGCCGTTTTTCGCACAATTTGAAGATTTTCAATCCGTATACCATACGCCCCTTCTTTGTAGTAACCTGGTTCATTGGAAACAACCATTCCAGGCCGAAGTGGTACATCTGCTGATTTCTTTGCTATGCGTTGGGGGCCTTCATGCACCCCCAAATAGGCACCAACGCCATGTCCAGTACCGTGATTAAAGTCGAGGCCTATGTCCCAAAGTGCCTGACGGGCAAGGGCATCTAACTGGCCTCCACTCGTTCCCACAGGGAAACGGACCATCGCCAGCGCCGCATGGCCCTTTAAAACACGGGTGAAACGATCTCGCATTTCATCTGTAGGAGACCCGATCGCTATCGTCCTCGTAACATCAGTAGTTCCATCGATATATTGAGCTCCTGAATCAACAAGATAGAGAGACCCTAGTTGCAGTTTCCTATTTGTCTCCGGCTTAACTCGATAGTGCACAATTGCGCCATTTGGCCCTGCTCCCGAGATAGTTTCAAATGATAACCCCTTAAAACGCTCCATTGTTTTTCTATAGTCATACAGCCTATCGGCTGCAGTCATTTCATCAACCGAACCTCTAGGCCCCGCTTCCGATAACCAAGCCAAAAATCTGCAAAGTGCAACCCCGTCACGAATATGGGCATTCCGAATACCCTGGACTTCAATCACATTCTTGCAAGCCTTGGGTAATACACAGGGATCTTCCCTTTCAATTATTTGACCACCCGCCTCCAGAATTTGATTGTTTACCCAAAGCGGAATAGTCGAAGGCGCTATTTGGATAAACCCGTCTTGAACACACAAACTGTGTAGCCTTTCCTCGAACTTTTCGATAGCCATCAGCGAGACACTTCTTTCTAACTTCCCCCGTGTATCCCGTAATATCTTTCTGTGATCCATAAATAGTTCCACAGACTCATCGCTTTTAAGAATTACAAATCCTAGCGCTACAGGCGTATTTGGAAGGTCCCCACCCCTGATATTTAGAAGCCAGGCAATAGAATCCGGAGAATTTAGTATTGCCGCGTCTGCACCATTCCTTCTTACTATCGATGCTGTTTCTTGAATTTTTTCCTTAATTGACCGTCCAGCGATAGATTTAGGGTGATTATGAACAGGGGCTAGAGGTGATGGTGGTTGTTGATTCCAAATTTCATCAACCGGGTTGGTGTCAACCGGTACCAACTCCACTTCTACCCTACCACACTTTTCCTTAAGTCTAGCTATTTCAGATTTGGTGTGAAGCCAGGGATCAAACCCGATCCTGGACCCTGAAGGCGCATTCCTGTCAAGCCACCCATCAACCGACCCTTCTGGAATGTTTAATATCTCAAATATTTTCCGATCAGTTTGCATGCCTACTTGTAAGGTATAACGTCCGTCGACCAGAATCGCAGCAGCTTCTTTGAGCACAACCGCAATACCTGCAGAACCGGTGAAGCCAGTCAACCACGCCAATCGTTGGGAGCACTTGGGCGGAAATTCGGACTGATGTTCGTCAGATAACGGCACTAAAAATCCATCAAGGCCACGACGACGCAGCTCAGTCCGTAGAGCAGCAATCCGATCGGCACTCGAATATTTTTTTTCCGCTGTAAGGCTATCGATATATCTCAAAAAGTCTTGTAACGCTTTTCGTAGCCCTTCAGAAGGGTTCGGCTCTACCAATTCTATCCAGCTGTCTGGATTAATATTTTTCGGAGCAGCGAGCTGCCCTTCTACCAACAACCGAATATCGCTCACACTGAGTTCGACACCATTTGCTTTCAAATTGACGCCAAGGGTATATTCGATGTCCTTTTCCGATACGAGTTTTTTATTCATATATTAAAAATCTTTTTTAATTTTCTTGAACGTTTAATCAATGAAAATCATAAACCTTTACGGAAAAGGTTTTTATCAGCGTCACTAGTAAGAGCACAATAACCCTGTCAAATTAATTACTTGAATTTCAAAACCAGGGTCACCCATTCTTTAAAATTTAGATGATCCATTACTGTTAATCCCACCTTAGAATATTCATTCATAACCTTCGTCGTTTGCTTGTCTAATATACCCGATAAAACAAGACGACCCCCGGGATCTAGTTGTTTTGCTGTTTCCCGCGCTATTCCAATAAGAGGACCAGCCAAAATATTAGAGACTATAAGATCAAACGGGGTAAACGGTATAATTTCGGAAGCATCATAGAAGTCACTTTGAATAACCTTTACAGTAGTCTGGCATTCATTTTTTTTTACATTGTCTTTCGCTGTCATAACCGCCGCCAAATCATTATCACATGCTAGAATTGACACGTCGGGAATAAGCTTGGATAAGGCAATAGCCAGTATTGCTGACCCACAGCCAACATCAATTGCCGTTTTTATTCTCAATCCTGAGCCTACAATCTTTTCTAGTGCTAACAGGCACCCCTTTGTCGTCTCGTGCTCACCTGTACCAAAGGCTAAACCTGCATCAATTGCCAGAGGAAAACTCCCAACGGGAAAGTTACCGTGGAAGTGATCGGGATATATAAAAAATTTACCAGCCTTAATTGGATGTGTCCGCGCGATATACTCGGCCTCCCAATCAACTTCATCTATAACCTTTATCTCGAATTCGGGCAAAGAAACATCGTGGGAGAAGGTCCCAATCAGTAAACGTGAGGTAAATTCAACTTCATCCGGTTCTTTTGAACAAAACCCGGTAAGTTGGCGTCCGTTATTGCCCGGATTTTGATCTATGACAATCCCATCAATAAACGGCTCCATGATCGTTTCAAAAATTGATAAGTCCGTTTTAAAATCACTATAAATAATTATTTTCCAGCTTTTTTTTGAGTCGCGACCCATCTGTTTAAACAGGTTCCACGAAGCTACTCATTACTTTCTTGCGACCCGCTTTCTCGAACTCGATATCTAGCTTGTCTCCATCAAGGGATTTCACCTTCCCATACCCGAACTTTTGATGAAAAACTCTCATGCCTGTCTCGACATCTCCTAAAGGCTTGACGCTCTCAATATTTACCGCACTACCATCAATGATCCCCGTTTCGTGATGTTTTACTCGAGAGGCTTTCATTCTTTTAAAACCTGGCCCGCGACCGACGTCCGTCCACTGTGTTATATCTTCATCAAACCCACTTGAATCAGATATTTGTCCGGACAAATTTATTTCTGCCAAAATTTCCACTTGTTCATCCGGCAATTCATCAACAAAACGGGAGGGAATGGACGCTTGCCATTGATTATATATGCGCCTGTTTGCCGCAAAGCTTATATTTGCCTGTAATCGTGCTCGAGTTAAACCGACATAGGCTAGGCGACGCTCTTCTTCCAGAGCTGGTGCTCCTCCTTCATCCATTGCACGTTGATTTGGAAAAACACTTTCCTCCCAACCGGGGAGAAAAACGATATCAAATTCTAGTCCCTTCGCAGCGTGGAGCGTCATTAAACTAACCATCTCCCCGTTATCTGAGCCACCCGCCTCCATAACCAGGCTAACATGCTCTAAAAAACCCGAAAGGTTTTCAAATTCCTCTAATGCACTTATGAGTTCACGCAGATTTTCGAGACGACCAGGTGCTTCAGGAGTTTTGTCACGCTGCCACATTTCTGTATAACCTGATTCATCAAGGACAATTTCTACCAGCTCTGTATGGGCCATAGTTTCAGCGAGCCCTGACCACCGGTCAAAATTGGTTAATAAACTGTTAATTGCTCTTCGCGCTTGTGGTCTCAATTCATCAGTTGCTACAAGACGTCTAGCAGCCTCAGGCAATGACACTGATTGCAAACGTGACAATTGGTGGATGGCCTGCATTGTAGCGGCACCGATCCCCCTGCGAGGTACATTAACTATTCTTTCAAAGGCTAAACTGTCTTCCGGTTGATTGACTAACCTCATATAAGCAATAGCGTCACGAATTTCTTGGCGTTCGTAGAACCTTGGCCCACCAATAACCCGATATGGGACGCCTATAGTTATAAAGCGCTCCTCAAATTCACGCATTTGAAAACTTGCCCGGACAAGAACAGCTATTTCATCTAATGAAATTTTTTTAGTGTGGAGAGCCTCTATTTCATCTGCTATTTTACGAGCCTCGGTTTCACCATCCCAAACCCCCCGAATGCTAATCTTTTCGCCCTTTTCGCGGGCGGTCCAAAGGGTCTTACCGAGCCTCCCCGTATTATTGGCAATCAGTGTTGACGCTGCAGCCAAGATCTCCGGTGTTGACCGATAATTCTGTTCGAGCCGAAACACCTCCGCACCATTAAAATCTTCCTCAAATTTCAGAATATTGCCTATTTCTGCGCCACGCCAACTATAAATGGACTGGTCGTCGTCACCAACGCAGCAGATATTACGATTAATTTGCGCTAATAATCTTATCCATAAATATTGGGCGATGTTCGAATCCTGATATTCATCAACCAAAATATACTGGAATTGACGTTGATAATTTGAAAGTACTGTTTCGTCACTCCCAAAAATAGTCAAATTATGAAGTAATAGATCCCCAAAATCACAGGCATTAAGAGTAATTAATCTTTGTTGATAATTTTTATAAAGATCAAGGGCTTTTCCCCCCGCAAACTCATCTACTTCGGCAGAAGAAACCTTTTCAGGCACCAAGCCTCGGTCTTTCCAACGCTGAATGATTGAAAGTAAAGCACGCGCAGGCCACTTAGCGTGATCAATTTGATTAGCTTCCATAATTTGCTTTAATAGACGCAGCTGATCATCGGCATCTAAAATTGTGAAATTCGATTTTAAGCCAACTTGTTCCGCGTGACGCCGCAAAATTCGGGCAGCAATAGCGTGGAAGGTACCAATCCATAAATCTTCTGCCACTGGACCTACGAGGTTAAAAACCCGCTCCCGCATCTCGCGAGCAGCTTTATTTGTAAAGGTGACTGCTAAAATTTGTCCTGGAAAAGCCTTTCTGGTCACCAATATATGGGCTAGCCTGGTCGTTAGTACCCGTGTTTTACCTGTTCCCGCTCCCGCCAAAACCAAAACGGGTCCATTCACGGCCTCGACGGCACTGCGTTGAACAGGGTTTAGTGTTGCCAGATAGGCTGGCTCGGTCCCAAGCCCACTCGGCGTATTTTTTCTGACATCGGACATAAGAGCCAGCATTATAACAGGTTCTGGCGAGTCACCACGACTATCTAATGACACCGTATAAAATGTTTTTAAGGAATTTGATTAATTCTTCGATTCTGGAATTTTTATTATTCTCCCAAGATTTTTATTTATCTGCATAGATTGATGTTCCTTAGCCACCTCTGAAAGTAGCCTCAATTTCTCAACCGGAATAGGAGAAACCCGGCGAGTTCTAAGGTCGACATGCAGTGACAAAAATTCACAAGTCGAAGCAAGATAATTTTCATTTACATTATACATTTCATGATAATGATGGAGGCGCTTTTCATCGAACCCAATTAGTTGAGATTCAATATACACCTCATCACCCTCAACCACCTCGCGGTTATAGGTAATATGGTGTTCAACAGCGAATGTACTCCCCTTCGTGGCCTCGCGATATTCTTTGCCTAGCCCAACATAGGAAAAGAATACGTCGACGGCATGGTCAAATACCAACGTATAATAGGCAACATTCATATGTTGGTTATAGTCTGTCCATTCCGACTGGATGACTTCCCGCCATAATTTTAAGGGAGCTGAATGTTTCATCGACTAAATCACCGTTTTAAGCAAGACTTTCCCGGCATTGCGTCATAATATTCAGCACCTTGAAAGGGTCTTCAATCCGGGGAAATGTCGGTACACCTCTAGGCTCTAGGAAAGCCTTGGCAGCAGCGTTGCTATTTTCATCGCCAGAAAATGAAATATATATAGGCTTCTCAGGAAAGCGTTTCTTTTGCTCCACTATAAAACCGAGGTTCACCTCTTCTAGCTCTTTCGTCAAAATCAAAATCGCAACAACCGCATCCACGTTTTTATCCTTCAGCAAAGCTTCCATGGACTCGCGCCAAGCAAACTCCATTCCATTGACAGTGGCAGAGGGAAATACATCTACGGGGTTGGTAATATTGATAAAGGGTGGGCTGATTGTTTCAAGTCTGGATTGTGTTTTAGTTGTCACCTCTGCAAAATCCAAACAAGTTCTTTGTTTGCAAATATCTGAGAGATGAACAATAAATGCCCCTGACGGGGATACGAATCCGACACGATTACTATTAGGGATTGGCATCATCGCGGCTGCTTTTGCTGCCAAAAATAAGTGTGTAAATTCATCAATTCGAATAATTCCAGCCTGCTTCATGGCCCCATCTAGAATTTTATCATCTGATCCCAGAGAAGCGGTATGGGACATAGCAGCCTTGGCCCCAGCCTCTGTTGCTCCGCCCTTAAGCATGATGATCGGCTTTTTTCGTGTTACCCTTCTGGCAATTTTTAAGAACTCTCGTGGTCGATGAAGACTCTCTAAATAAATAAATATCGCGCTCGTTTCTCTATCATCCTCAAGAAACTCCAAAATATCGGCTTCATCTATATCAACGGTGTTACCGAGACCCACACAACGTGCAACCCCATAATGTTCACCAGTCATGATAGAACGCATCATAGCCCCGGTGAAATTACCCGTTTGGGCTATATAGGAAATACCACCTTTCGGAATTTTCCCTAAAGGAAAAAAACTAGAAGTAAAATTGGCTGGTGTTGAAATGTGACCAGCCGTATTGGGACCTAGCACCCTTACCCCAGTTTGTTTTATTATGTCCTTAAGTTGCGCCTGGAGATCTTCGCCCGCGTGATCTACCTCTGCAAACCCTCCTGCCGCTAAAACCACCGATTTAATACCCTTTGCCGCGCAATCTTCTATAGCGCGAGGTGTCTGCGTGGCAGGCAGCATAACAATACTCATGTCGATGGCATTTGGTAGGGCCTCTATCGTTTTAAATACAGGTATGTCACAGATTTCGCCACCACGTGGATTTACCGGGTAAATTTTCCCTTTAAAACCATTGGCAATGAGGTTTTCAATAACCGTTCGCCCGGGCTTTCCGGATGTCGCGGAAGCTCCAACTACAGATATGCTTTTTGGTGCAAAAAATAAGTCAAGTTTTGACAATTCGGTTCCATTTCTTTTTTGTTTTCATAATTAGTAGTCTAGCAGTAGTCCCTTTATCGCGGTAGGTTTTGTTCCGCACAAGTAAGATTTAAAGGAGAACCCAATGTCCTATAAAGTCGTGACGCTTGATGTTCAAGGGAGTGCCATGGACTGTCTGGTCTTTAAACCAGAGGCAGATAACCAGTTTCCTGGTGTCATTGTAACCCAGCACATACCCAACGCCCATGATGGGGTTGAAGCAGACCCGTTCACCATAGACATTGGGGAGAAGTTCGTCGCAAACGGATATGCTTGTGTAATCCCGTTTATTTTCCATTGGTGGCCACCCGGTACCGATTTGGCCATCAAACGAGAAGAATGGGATGACACTAAGACGGTAGCTGATTTGGCTGCAGCATATGATTTGTTATTAAAGACGACTGGCGTTGACCCTAATCGTATTGCCATCATGGGTCATTGTTGGGGCGGCCGGATGTCCTGGTTAGGAGCTTGCCATAATCCAAACTTTAAAGTCTTGGGTACTCTTTATGGGGGACGGATCAAAGTAGGTATGGGGCAAGGGAACCCTCCGCCCATTGAACTGGTTAATAAAATGAACTGTGATGTCATTGGCATTTTTGGCAAGGAAGATCGGAACCCTTCCCAAGGTGATGTGGATGACCTCGATGCCGCACTCACCGCAGCAAATATTATACATGAATTTCACAGTTATGATGGAGCGGGACACGGGTTTCAGGACTTTGTCTCGGAGGATCGGTTCCACGCTGAAGCAACGGAAGATTCATGGATAAAACTTTTCAACTTTTTTAATGCGCGACTTAAATAGTCTTCTCCTTGACGCCAGTTAATCGGAGGTCATAATAACCTAGATTGTTCCCAGGGGCGCCTCATGAGGAGGCTGAGATCCCGTCTAAAGAGCTAGCGATGGCTCTAGCTTGCGGAGACCCTTTGAACCTGATCCGGGTTATGCCGGCGTAGGAAAAGGGAAGTAGACACCGGTAAAACCCCTTTCATTATTCCGCTGGCGAACCTCGATATAATGAAGTTCTTGGAGATTATACACGTGAACGAAAAGCAAGTGATTGACTCTTTAACTAAATTTATTATCCGGCACAAAACCAGGGAAGATGAATTCGATACCCTCGCTCTTCAAATTTTTGAATACCAGTTCAATAATAATCTGCCCTATCAGCGATTTTGTCGCCAACGAGAAACAACGCCTAAGACCGTTCAGAGCTGGAAGTCAATCCCGGCGGTACCTATTAACGCATATAAAAGTTTAACGCTCAGCTGTTGCCGACCAGAAGACATTAAAAGAACGTTTATGACCAGTGGGACCACCGGGGATGAATTACGAGGAAAATGTCACCACCCAACTTTGTCGGTATATGACACCTCAATGATTACAGCATTTAAGGCAAGATTTATGCCGGACCTCAAAACTATACGTATGGGTATTCTCTTTCCGACAGAGAATGAGATGCCGAACTCATCTCTAGCCCATTACCTAGCACTCGCTTACTCAAATTTCGGGTCTGATGGTAGTCAATATTTTATAACAACTGAAGGGGTTTGCCTTGAAAAATTATTTGCGGAATTGGAACGAGCAGAGAAAAATTCAGAGCCCTACGCTTTACTCGGCGCATCTTATAGTTTTGTGCACTTAATCGACCAAATGGAGAAGTCAAACCAAACCATACAGTTGCCCAAAGGTAGTAGAATTTTGGATACAGGTGGCTTTAAAGGACAATCTCGAGAATTGGATCTAGATGATTTTTACGAGCGCTTATCAGAACGTTTTAGTGTGCCGCGGGCTTCATGCGTAAATATGTACGGGATGACCGAACTGAGTACTCAATTTTATGACAACGGAAACCAAATTTGCCCGTCAAAAAAGTCGGGACCTCACTGGATCCGCAGTCAGGTTATTAACCCAGCGACCGGAATTCCAACGCCAAAGGGTGAGAGAGGTATCCTGGTGCATTGTGACTTAGCACATTTTAATTGCGTGGCAACAATACAGACTGAAGATATCGGAATTGAAATTGATAATGGATTTTTGTTATTAGGGCGGGCAAAGGGAGCGGAGGCAAAGGGGTGCTCAATGGCAGTCGCAGAATTTTTAAAAATTGCACAAGGATAAACTATTGACCCTAAACTTAGGATATTTTCAGGGTATAGAATCTAGCACCACAGAATGGAAAACTCTGTCCTTTGACCGTGGGAGGGGTGCTATCGAGGTTGCTGTTCCGGTGCTCAGCGAAACCCAATTAAAGTCGCTGTGCACCCGAGTAAAAAATATGAGCCAAACTTACCTTAAGACCATTCCGGTCTCTGATTTAGTTAACATTATTGATACCACGATATCCAGTTTTCTTGACCGAACTAATCCATACCGTCAGCAAGCTGAGGACCTCTTGCCCAGAATCACAGGGTATGACCCAGAAATGATCCGTTTGGGATTAACTAGCTATCTAAAAACATTTAGAAAAGTTGAACTTAATCGGTTTTTATCAGAGGATTTCTCTAACCCGAAAATTCTTGATGAGTTTCAACCCCTCCCTAAAGGTGGGCTTGGACGAGCCTACGGCCCGGATCTTCTATTTCATATTTGGGCAGGAAATGTGCCAGGTCTGCCAATATGGAGTTTGGTCTCTGGCCTCCTCGTAAAGGCCGGAAATATAGGTAAAGTCTCTAGTGCCGAACCCCTCATGGCAAGTTTATTTTCTAAACTACTAGCCGAAATCGACCCCAAATTAGGGGAGTGTATCGCAATAGTTTGGTGGGAAGGAGGGCAAAATAAGTGGGAGGAAGTTTTGCTCAAACAAGCAGACTTGGTACTCGCATATGGTAATAATGATACCCTGCGCCAAATACGAAACCGTACGCCAATTACCACACGCTGTCTGACGTATGGCCATAAAATAAGCTTTGGGATGATTTCAAGGTCTGCGTTAGATACCGGTAAATCTTGGACCACAGCGCATCAAGCAGCTTATGACATTGTAAGATATGACCAACAGGGTTGTTATTCACCGCAAATTTTCTTCGTTGAAGAAGGTGGCGCGGTCTCTCCTGAACAGTTCGCACAGTTTCTAGCGAGGGAACTCGAAAATTTTGAAAATAAATTTCCAAGCCGTAGCTTAACCATTGAAGAGGCAAGCATCGTTGCATCCTGGCGCCAGTCAGAAGAACTAAAAGCGTTCTCGGAAGAAAAAAGGGCATTCCTAGCTGATCCTAACGGCCGGTGGAGTGTATCTTACTCAGAAACAGCCGGGGAAATTTACCCGTCTGGGCTAAACCGCACAATTCAGGTTTTTGCTGTTGGATCACTCCGTGAGGTTCCTTCTATCGTCAAACCATACAAAGCCTTCCTCCAGACTGTTGGTATTGCCGCGTCGCCAGAAGAACTAATTCAACTGGCTAGTCAATTGGGTGCGATTGGAGTGACCCGTATCAGCGCGCTGGAACACATGACAACCCCAGAAGCCGGATGGCATCATGATGGCCGCTTTAACCTTCTCGACCTGGTAACAGTTACTGAAGTGGAGAGAACGGCGGAAACTGCGGCTGAAGCATTTTCAGACTATGTCGATTAGGAAAATTAGGTTTTAGAAAGGGCTCAACTATTAACCAAAGATATAAACGATTTATAAGCACTAGAACACTCTTCTACTGGGTAACACTATGAAATTTAATAAACAAATTGTTCTCGTAACCGGTTCAAGCCGAGGTATAGGAGCTGCCATTGCCAAGGCGTTCGCCGCGGAGGGTGCCACTGTTATTATTAATTATATAAAAAATTCAGCAGCTGCCATCGAGACAGCGGAGAAATGTAAAGAATTGGGAGGTTCCGCAAAAATCATTCAGGCAGATGTAAGTTCTGGAGAACAAATTCAGAAACTGATTGATGAGATATTACAAGATTTTTCAAAGATTGATATTTTAGTAAATAACGCATTCAAACCGTATATTTTTGACTCCGAAAACCGTAAACAGTTCCACGAAACAAGCTGGAATGATTATCAGGAGCAACTCGACGGGGTATTATTCTCTTCTTATACCTTATGTCAGACCATCCTTCCGATATTTAAGAAACGTACCAAAGGAAATATAATAAATATCGCCAGCGACCTCGTTGCCCGCCCCACTATTCCCTATCACGACTACATGACTGCAAAAGCAGCACTGATTGGCTTTAGTCGCAATTTAGCAATGGAAGTTGGGCAGTTTGGAATACGTGTAAACTGTGTAGCACCTGGTTTAGTTTATCCCACTGACGGGAGCATGAATACTAAGGAAGGCCTTAAAGAAATGATTATAAATCAGACCCCCCTGCGCCGCATCGCTGCACCCGAGGACGTGGCCGGACCTGTGCTTTTCTTGGCCTCCAGCTGGAGCGGCTTCATCACCGGTCAGACACTATATATCGACGGTGGGCTGGTGATGAGATAACTTCTACGGAATTAGTTGGTAAACAATTAACGGGAAATGTAAAGGCTCAGTTCCTGTAACCTAGATTAGGGGCTAACCAACGTTCCATAACCGCAAGGTCAAAGCCCTTTCTTTCAGCGTAACTTGCGACCTGATCCTGATTAATTTTGCCCACACCAAAATAATGTGCCTTCGGGTTCCAAAAATACCAACCTGAAACAGCGGCTGCAGGATGCATTGCAAAGGTTTCGGTAAGTTTGATCCCTAATTTACCGGATTCCAGAAGTGAAAATAATACATCCTTTTCCGTATGATCTGGACACGCTGGGTAACCCGGGGCAGGTCTTATTCCTTGGTATCTTTCCCTAATTAGGTCTTCATTTTCAATGGCCTCATCAGGCGCATAACCCCAAAATTCTTTTCGAACACGTTCATGCAACCTTTCAGCAAATGCTTCTGCCAACCTATCGGCTATGGCCTTAACCATAATGGAATTATAATCGTCATTTTCGGCTTCATATTTTAGAGCGAGAGCTTCAACCCCAAAAATTGCGACCGAAAACCCTCCCATCCAATCTCCTATACCAGTATCCTTAGGGGCGACAAAGTCGGCTAGAGCATAATGGGAACGGCCCGGTGTTTTCTTTCCTTGCTGACGAAGTGTATGAATAGTTGCAAGAATTTCGTCCCTTTTTTCATCATCGAATAAAACAATATCATCCCCATCTGAATTTGCCGGCCAGAAGCTGATTGCACCGGATGCTTTGAGCAGATTATTCGACACGATTTGGTCAAGAGTATTTATGGCATCTTCATACAATCGACGAGCAGCTTCACCAATTACGGTATCATCTAAAATTCTTGGATAAGCTCCATGAAGTTCCCAAGCGTGAAAAAACGGCGTCCAATCAATCCTTGGTACTAATTCTGAAAGACTATAATTATGGAATGATTGAACTCCAATGGTTCGCGGCCTTGGTGGCTGGACCACAGACCAGTCAATAGAAAATCTATTGGCGCGCGCTTCTTGTATTGACACCCCCTGTTTGGTCCCGTCCTGGTCCGCATATCTTTCACGAACGGCCTCGTAATCTTCAACTATGGATTCAACATAAGGAATGCGGCTTTTTGGAGACATCAGGGAAGAAATAACGCTAATACTACGCGACGCATCAAGAACATGAATGACCGGCGCCGTATATTCCGGATCAATCTTGACCGCCGTATGAACCTTGGAGGTCGTAGCCCCCCCGATAAGTAAAGGTAAATCCAGGCCTTGCCTTTCCATTTCCGACGCTACATGAACCATTTCATCAAGGGAAGGAGTAATAAGGCCTGACAAACCAACCACATTAGCATTCTCTTTGACCGCTATTTCTATGATTTTTTCGGCTGGCACCATCACACCAAGATCAATAACCTCGTAGTTATTACACTGCATTACAACGCCAACGATATTTTTCCCGATATCATGAACATCGCCTTTGACGGTAGCCATAATAATCTTGCCTTTGGCTTGTTGGCCAAGACCATTTTGCTGTTTTTCTTCCTCTATAAAGGGCACCAAATGTCCGACAGCTTGCTTCATTACCCGAGCACTTTTTACAACCTGTGGAAGAAACATCTTCCCCTCACCGAATAAGTCGCCAACAATATTCATACCATCCATCAGAGGTCCTTCTATAACCTCTATTGGGCGCTCAAATTGATTTCTTGCCTCTTCGGTATCTTCTACGATGTGCGTATTTATGCCGTTAACCAGAGAATAACTAAGTCTATCTGTAACGGAATTTTCCCGCCATGATAGATCTTCTTCCTTTTTGAAATCACCCTCCTGAAATTGGTCAGCAATCTCTAAAAGACGTTCCGTTGCATTTTCTCTCCGATTAAGAATCACATCTTCGACGCGCCCACGGAGGTCATCAGGAATATCTTGAAAAACAGCCAATTGTCCAGCATTTACGATGCCCATAGACATTCCTGATTCCACTGCATAATACAAAAATACCGAGTGCATTGCCTGCCGGACCGACTCATTGCCGCGGAAAGAAAATGAAATATTGCTAAGACCCCCTGAAACCTGAACGTAGGGTAATTTTGAACGTATACGCCTAGTCGCATTTATGAAGTCTAGAGCATAATTGTTGTGCTCCTCGATACCCGTCGCGACAACAAAAATATTCGGGTCAAAAATTATATCCTCGGGCGGAAAATCAACTTTATTAACAAGGAGATCATAAGCTCTAGAACAAATTTCCAACTTTCGTTCCTCAGTATCTGCTTGTCCTTCTTCATCGAATGCCATGACTATAACGGCAGCCCCGTAACGCCGTACCAAACGTGCCTGTTCAATAAACGTTTCCTCTCCTTCCTTCATACTGATGGAGTTGACAATTGCTTTACCTTGGACACATTTCAAGCCTGCTTCAATAACCGACCATTTCGATGAGTCAATCATTACCGGGACCCGACTGATATCAGGTTCAGCAGCAATCAAATTTAGAAATGTGACCATGGCCTCTTCGGAGTTTAGGAGACCTTCATCCATATTCACATCGATTATTTGGGCACCATTTTCAACTTGTTGTAATGCTACCTCTGTCGCCGTTTCGTAATTTTTATTTTTGATCAGTTTTGCAAAACGCGCGGAACCCGTGACATTGGTTCTCTCACCAACATTAACGAAGAGAGAGCCAGTTCCAATATTCAGAACCTCAAGACCCGAAAGACGAAGTTCAGGAACAATTTCCGGTACCTTACGGGGTGTGACGTTTCTAACCGCTTGCGCTATAGCTCGCATGTGGTCGGGAGTGGTTCCGCAACAACCACCAACAATATTTAGAAATCCTGACTGAGCAAATTCCCCCAAGACCTCTGCCATCTGCTCTGGTGATTCGTCATAGCCTCCAAATGCATTAGGCAAACCGGCATTTGGGTGGCAGGAAATAAAAGTATCAGAAATTCTCGAAAGTTCTTGAATATAAGGTCGTAATTCCTTTGGTCCTAAAGCACAATTCAAGCCTACAGCAAATGGCTTCGCGTGACGTATTGAGTTCCAAAACGCTTCCGTTGTCTGCCCCGTTAGTGTCCTGCCACTCTGATCCGTAATTGTACCGGAGATCATCACCGGAACGTCAAAATCAAATCCATCGGATACAGCTTGGATAGCAAACAAAGCCGCTTTGCAATTAAGGGTATCAAAGACAGTCTCAACGAGGATCAAGTCGGCGCCGCCCTGGATCAAGCCAAGTACTGCCTCTGAATAATTTTCGACTAATTCATCAAAGTAAACATTCCGAAAGCCGGGATTATTAACATCAGGCGAAATAGAGGCTGTCCGATTAGTAGGGCCGAGAACTCCCGCCACAAAACGAGGTTGATTTTTATCCCTTGCCGAGATTGTATCTGCAGCTTCGCGGGCCAAACGGGCACCCTCGCGGTTTAATTCGAAAACTGCATCTTCCATCATATAGTCAGCCTGAGCGATTCTCGTTGAAGAAAAGGTATTTGTCTCCAAAATATCGACCCCGGCCTCCAGGTAGGCTATATGCAAGTCGCGAATAAGGTCTGGTTGGGTTAGAATGAGAAGATCATTATTGCCTTTAACCGGGCAGGGGTGGTCAGAAAATCGATTACCACGAAATGCGGCCTCATCAATATTCTGCAATTGGATCATAGTGCCCATCGCACCATCAATTACTGCAATTCGGTTTTGAACAATATTTTTAAGGTTTTGATTCCGCTCTGCTCGAAGAGACGGCAGAAGTGCGTTCAATGAAGAGTTAGAACCTTCTTGTTGTTCTTCAGTTGGTTTTTGGTCCTTTTTATTCATCCTTATTTTTTGCCCCAACAGACCCTTTTTGATAAGATCGCAGGCCTAGTATATGACAAATTGCATAAGTCAAATCGGCACGATTGAGGGTATAAAAGTGGAATTCTTTAACACCGTGTGCATATAACTGCCGGCATTGTTCAGCAGCAATTGCAACGGCCACCATCCGTCTCGTTTCAGGGTCATCATCGAGGCCCTCGAAAAGCTCCGCCATCCAAGCTGGAATTTTTGTTCCCGACATTTCATTGAATTTCACTACCTGTGAAAAATTTTGTACCGGCAATATACCGGGAATAATCGGGACATTTATACCTGCAGCTCGAGCCCTATCTATAAACCGAAGAAAGGGTTCTGCCCCAAAAAAATACTGCGTAATGGCACGGTTGGCCCCTGCATCCAATTTTTGCTTTAAAAAATCCAGGTCGGTATCGATATTTTGTGCTTGCGGGTGTCCTTCCGGATAAGCCGCTACACTAATGTCAAAGTCAGCAACATTTTTCAGTCCTGCCACTAAATCGACAGCATATGCATATCCACCCGGGGGGGTCTTATAAGTACCATGTCCAGCTGGTGGATCACCACGAAGGGCAACAATTTTTCTAACGCCTGCCTCCCAATAGGATTGGGCCACCTCATTAACCTGATCTCTAGTTGCATTAACACAGGTCAAATGGGCAGCCGGGATAAGGCTAGTCTCCTTCAGAATCCTTGCCACAGTGTTATGGGTTCGCTCCCTCGTCGATCCACCAGCGCCATATGTAACAGAGACAAATTGAGGTTGAAGAGGTTCCAACCTTTTAACGGACGCCCATAAGGTTTTAGTCATCTTTTCCGTTTTTGGGGGAAAAAATTCAAAAGATACCTTGAGGTTTTTGGCTATTTCCGAAGGGAATGGCGGACAATTAGTCATATTCCGATAGTTTCTGGACATTTGAGTTATCACATTCCCCCGTTTAAGGCACGGTTATCACGGCCTTGACCGCCACTCTTTACTGCTGGCCATAATGACACCGTCAATGGATCGCCTTTTAGTCGGGTAACCGGTTGTTCCATCAGGTTTGCGGCACTAAACCAGCCAGCAATTTCTTTATCTGAAAAACCAAGACGCAAATGGGCATGCTTCTCTCGGAGAAATTCTTGATTATGTGGTGAAAAATCTACAACGACCATTTGACCATTATCTCGCAACAGTCGTGCAGCCTCGGAAATGACTAATGCCGGGTCATCAGAATAATGTAATACCTGATGAATAATAACGCCATCAAAGGTTTCATCGTCCATTACCAGTCCATACATGTCGCCGAGCCGGACATGGCAATTACCTATTGCAGAAGTACCAAGGTTGGCACGAGCAACTGCGAGCATGTCGCGTGATGAATCTATGCCGAGGCCACGATCTACGCGGTCGGACAGTAATTGGAGCATTCGACCAGTCCCAGTTCCTATATCTAGGAGATTTTCTAGATGAATAGGAAAGCAGTCTAGGATCGCCTTCTCCACCTGTTTTTCTTCGACATGCAACGATCTCAAGTTGTCCCATCTTTCTGCATTTTTTTTAAAATAAGCTTCAGCAGCCTCTGATCGCTTCACCCTTATACCATCCAGGCGATCACGATCCTGAAGTAGTTGCTGATTTTCTAACGGCAAAAGGCTAAATAGATTGCGCGCTATTTGGCCCTCCTCACAAGAATCATCGGCCAAACGGTAAAAAATCCAGCTCCCTTCGCGGTACCGGTCCAAGAGACCTGCTTCACACAACAATTTAAGATGTCGCGACACACGTGGCTGACTTTGACGCAATATATTTGTCAAATCCGTAACATTCATATCGCTTACAGCGCATAAAGCCAACAAACGCAGTCTCGTAGGTTCTGCGGCTGCCCGCAAACAGCTTAAAACCTTATCCATCCGTATATCCTTAGTTATCTATAAGTTCACAGTCCATTTTTAAAGGTCTTCAATCAATATATCAAGATATAAAAATATACTTATATATTTTTATATCGGTCGGTATGAACCAAATTAAGATTATTTTAAATGATAGACCCCGTTGACATATTGACCAGATAACACGATAAAATTTCTAACGTTTTTGGTCCGAAAGTATCGATAGTGGTTTTGTGGAAATGACGCAGTTACGAGAACTCCTGACCCGACGGCGTTACTTGTTGGTGTTGGCCATTTTATTGGCATTTACATTTACTGCACCGAAGCCGGCGAGCGCGGAGGATCGCCCTGATGATTTTATCAGGTTAGTTGCGCAGAAAGCTATTAAATCGCTGACCAATGATCGCATGTCGGTTACTCAGCGCGAAGATCATTTTCGACGAATTTTGCAGCAATCCTTTGAATTGAAGTTGATTGCCCGTTTTACACTAGGAAGGTTCTGGCGACGCGCCAGTGCCGCACAGCAAAAAGAATATACCAGATTATTTGAAGATTTTATCGTAAAGGCATATGCCACAAGATTTTCTGACTACAAAGGCGAGAAATTTATCGTTGGGAAAGTCAGGAATATTAATAATCGGGACACCCTTGTCCAGTCAGAACTGACACTTGCCGATGGTCGTAAAATTCCAGTGTATTGGCGTGTTCGCAATGGTAAATCACTAAAGATTATAGATGTTTTAGTGGAAGGCGTTAGCATGGCGATAACCCAACGCGATGAGTTTTCTGCGATCATAAATCGAAGTGGCGGCAGACTAGATGGGTTAATAACTGCTCTTCGTAAAAAATTAAATAATTAGATCCGGTGACCTTCGACCCTATCAACTGCGCGTCAAAGGCTTGAATTTGAGTCGACTGGGCCGACCAGCTCCCTCGCCAAGCCGCCGCCTTTTGTCCATCTCGTAATCTTGATAATTACCCTCAAACCATTCGACGTGACTTTCTCCCTCAAATGCTAAAATGTGGGTCGCAATACGATCTAGAAACCAACGATCATGGCTAATAACCACTGCACAGCCGGCAAAATCAAGGAGTGCATCCTCCAAAGATCGTAAGGTATCTACATCGAGATCATTGGTAGGCTCATCAAGTAGTATTACATTGGCCCTCGACTTAAGCATTTTTGCCAAGTGGACACGGTTCCGTTCGCCCCCGGAAAGTTGACCAACCTTTTTTTGCTGATCGGCCCCTCGAAAATTAAAGGCTCCAACATAGGCTCGACTATGAACCTTTTGTTTTCCAACATTAATTTGTTCTTCTCCTTCTGATATTTCTTGCCATACTGTGCTTTCGGCGGTTAACGATGCTCTTGACTGATCTACATAACCAAGATTGACACTATCGCCGATCCGAAGTTCGCCTTTATCCGGCTTTTCATCACCCGTGATCATCCGAAGCAAAGTTGTTTTTCCAGAACCATTCGCGCCAATTACCCCAACGATACCAGCAGGAGGTAGTTTGAAATTAAGGTCATCAATTAAAAGTTCATCACCATACCCCTTAGACACAGCCGTCGCCTCAATCACCAAATTTCCGAGCCGTTGCCCTACTGGTATAACTATTTGTGCTTCACTCGAGCCTCGGCTACCCGATTGGGCTAATAAAGCCTCGTAAGAAGCCAAACGTGCCTTACTTTTTGCCTGACGAGCCCGTGGACTAGTCCTGACCCACTCAAGCTCTTTTGCCAAGGTTTTCTGTCGGGCAGTTTCTTCACGCTCTTCCTGCGCGATACGTGCAGATTTATTTTCCAACCAGGACGAATAATTTCCTTGGAAAGGGAGCGCTCGACCACCATCGAGTTCAAGAATCCAACCGGCGACATTATCTAAAAAATATCGATCATGAGTAACCGCAACAACTGTACCAGTATAGTCATCTAGAAATTTCTCCAACCACGCCACGGATTCCGCATCCAAGTGATTGGTTGGCTCGTCTAGTAACAATAAATCAGGTTTTTGCAGAAGAAGTCTACACAGGGCGACTCGCCGTACCTCACCTCCCGATAACTTACTGATATCCGCGTCTCGCGGAGGACAACGCAACGCATCCATAGCAATTTCTATTGCACGTTCCAACTCCCACCCATTAATAGCGTCTATTTTTTCTTGCAGTCCGGCTTGCTCTTCGATGAGAAAATTCATCTCATCTTCCTCTAAAGGTTCCGCAAATTTATTACTAACCTCCTCGAAACGCTCCAATAGGTTGTGAACCTCTTGCATGCCCTCAAGTATATTGGCAAACACGTCTTTAGTTGGATCCAGTTCGGGCTCCTGTGGTAGGTAACCCACCGTGCTACCTTCTGCAGCCCAGGCTTCACCAGAATAATCCCCATCAATACCGGCCATTATCTTTAAAAGAGTCGATTTACCCGTGCCATTAACACCCAAGACACCAATCTTAGCACCAGTTAAAAATGCTAGAGTAACATTTTTAACTATTTCGCGCCCACCAGGATAACTTTTGGATAAATCCTGCATGACATAAATATATTGATTTGCCGCCATTTGAAGCTCCGGAACTCTTATTGATTTGGCGAGTTTTTAGCCATATCCCATTCTGATTGCAATGCTCAGGTTCCGGGTTTTATTTTTTTTTAAGTCAGTCAAAGTTTATAAGGAGGTCTTCTGCGAAGGTGATTCTCGGGATTGACCAACTAGGGAGATTCACGAGATAGACGTCCCGTTAGAGCTGTGACATAACTTAAGTTATGGAAACAGAATTAACAATAGCAATTGACAGGTATGATCGCCATTTTCCATTCTTTGACGGAACACTCGACATACCAGAGAATTTCAAACTAATTGTAAAACAAGTGGGAGAAACGTCGGCGCAAAGGGACGGTGCTCACCGGCATAAGCGGATGCTCCAGGACAGGGCCTTTGACGCGGCGGAGGTTTCTTTTTCATCTTACATTATGGCGAAGGCACAGGGTCTGCCCTTCACCGCGATCCCCGCTTTTCCACGACGGTTATTTAGCCAAACACAAATGTACGTAGCCACAAATTCTGATATCTTTGACCCTGCTGAGCTGGCTGGAAAACGAATTGGCTTGCAGAGCTTTCAAACAACATTAGCAGTGCTAGCCAAGGGAGATCTGGAACAAGAATACGGCGTCGACTTGAAAACCATAACGTGGGTAACCCGTTCCAATGAAACTGTGGCCTTTGCCCCTGAACCAGGATGGAAAATTGAATATAAAGATGGTGATATCGACTTAGGAATGATGCTTGCACGTGGAGAAATTGACGCATTATTTTTTTCTCGGGCGCCATTTTCGCTTGAAACTGGTAAAGTACGCCGGCTTTTTAAAAACCCCAAGAACGCTTGCTCAGATTACTATAAAAATAATGGCTTCTTCCCAATAATGCATGTAGTTGCGATCAAGAACTCAGTGGTAGAAGCTAATCCAAGTTTTCCGAGACAACTCCTGACCATATTTGAACAGTCAAAATCCATTTCTGAAGCCTACCTGGATGATCCGGGTTGGTCTCAATTGCCGTGGGCCCGTTTGGCGAGGGAGGAACAATCCACCCTCATAGGTTTAGAAACTTGGCCAATAGGATTTATTAAGAATAAAATCAATATGGATCGATTTATAGGTTACTCCTTTAAACAGGGTTTGATTGATCAGCGAATTTCAGCAGAAGATTTGTTTCACGCTACCGTTATAGACAGTTAACTGCCTCGCTAATGGCTCCTGCGCATTTGACTTCTCCAATATCTCTGCTCCGCCCGACAATTTAAATCACTCCACGTTTGCGATAATCTGTAATCGTTTCTGAGTCATAGCCCGCAGCGCTTAAAATAGCGTTGGTATCTTCACCACATTCTGGGGTCCCTTTGCGAATGGTAGGGTCGGCAGTACTTAACTGAAATGGTTGACCCACAACAGTCATTTTCCCGCGTTTGGCATGATCAAAGCTTCGGGCAATTCCTAAGTGCTTAACCTGTGGAGCGGCAAATGTCTCATCGACCTTATAAATAGGTCCGCATGGAACCCCCTTTTCATTAAGTAGGTCAACCCATTCCGAGCTTGTTTTATTTACAGTATAAACTTCAAGGCATTCATTTAAATTGTCCCGATTTGAGAGACGATCAGCTGCTGTTTTAAAGTCGGGGTTATCGAACAGCTGTTGAGCTCCAAGACCATCGCACAAACGCGTCCACATTTGCTGCCCCCCAGCTGCTATATTGATATGTCCATCTTTTGTTTTAAATACGCCGGTCGGCGTAGATTTTGGGTGATTATTGCCCGCTTGGGGGGGGACATCATTTTCAATTAGGTATCGTGCCATCTGAAAATCCATCAAGGCAATCTGAGATTCAAGAAGAGACGTGTGAACCCATTGGCCTTCTCCGGTTTCTTCTCTTTGCAGTAACGCTATGAGAATTGCCATAGCACAATTCATTCCACAGGTCAGATCAGCAATCGCTGTGCCCGCACGAACTGGTCCCTGTCCGGGAAGCCCTGTTACTGACATAAACCCGCCCATACCTTGGGCTATTTGATCAACACCTGGGCGCCCCGCGTATGGACCATCTTGCCCAAACCCTGAGATGCTGCCGAGAATAATTGCCGAATTAATATTTTTTAAAGATAGGTAGTCAATCCCGAGGCGATTTTTAACATCCGGTCTGTAGTTCTCCACAACAACATCTGCATCTTCGACCAGCTTATAAAATACTGACTTGCCATCTTCCTCTTTCAGATTGAGCGTGATTGATCTCTTGTTGCGGTGCAAGTTTTGAAAATCAGCCGAGTCACGACTTCCAGTATATCCGTCGTCCTGTCCTGGTTTGGGGGGTAATTCAATTTTAATTACATCTGCACCCCAGTCCGCCAAAACCTTTACACAGGTGGGACCAGAACGCACTCTGGTCAAGTCAAGCACCTTAAAACGTGAGAGAGGAAGCGTGTTATTTGGCATATTGTTTCTCCTATACTGGCAATTGCGCCTCTATGTTAGAGCCTCAGAATACATTACATTTTAAGGGGCCGAAAACAATGTCATTTGACAACGAAACCTCTCTATTACGTGGTAAAGATACGTGCTAAGTCGTACGGATGAATGATAGCCCTCCTCGACACCGATTAATTTTTATAACACTGGTTGCTGTTACATTCATTTCGCCCCTTGCGAACCATATGTTTATACCGGCCACACCTTTAGTGAAGGAAGAATTCGGTATAGGCGATGAGCTAGCCTTCGCCACTTTGTCGCTAACCATGATGACTATGGCGATAACGTCATTGATATATGGTGGCGTTTCAGATCAATGGGGGCGTAAAAGGGTGCTCCTATTTGGACTGGCGCTATACACAATGGGCGCGGAGCTCTGTTGGTTTGCTCAAAATATCGAAATGCTATTAGGGGGACGAATTTTACAAGGTGCCGGAGCTGGTTGCGGGATCGTCCTCGCACGAGCGATCGCCCGCGATGTATTTGGCATGAAAAAAATTTCGTCAGTGATTGCGAATTTAACCGCCGCATACGTGCTCGGCCCCCTCCTTGCCCCTACAATTGGTAGTTTTGTAGTAGGCGCCGAGGGCTGGCGCTTTCTTTTTATTCCAATAACCATTATCGGAGTTACTTTGATAGGTATTGTATTTTTCTACTTACCTGAGACAAACGCCCCAAAGAAAAAGAAAGATTCCTTCTTTGTTATCATTCGGAAAATGTTCGAAGACTATGCCGGGTTACTTCGTATACCTAGATTTACCGCCTACGCCCTAATGCCAGGGTGTATGTCAGGTGTTTTCTTCGCCAACGCCACAGCATCGGCATTTCTGGCTCGCGATACCTTGGGTTTATCTACGGAACTTTATGGTATTTGGTTTTTATGTATGCCTTTGGGGTTCATGACTGGGAACCTGATCTCTGGACAAATTGGCAATCGTCTATCTATTGGACTTATGACAATCGGAGGTGCCGGACTTTGTCTGGTCATTGTCTTCGCCCAATGGATATGGCACGCAATGTTTGGGCTTTCAATTGAGGGAATTATTATTCCTGGTGCAGCTCTTGGAATAGCGCAAGGAATGTGTATGCCCTATGCGCAAACAGGGGCGATGCGCGTTAACCCAAAACTTGCTGGCTGTGCCTCTGGCGCGGTGGTCTTTAGCCAGCTTTTTATCGCTGGCGCTGCAGAACAATCCGTAGGCTTTGCTTCTGATGGCACCCTTATACCAGTTTTATATATTATGGTCGGATTCTCAATTTCAGCTTTTATTACAGCGGTTTTTGCCCAGGTGTCTCTACGCAGAGCAACGCATATAGAATCTTTAAAAATTGAACATTAAACCTGACCAAAAAATTTACCTTCCTATAAGGGTACCGCAACATCAAGGGGCGTATTTAGCTCTACTCCATCTAGTTCAATGCCGCTAATAGCCCGCTTATACTCTTCCATAAGGGGCCGGCCAGACTCATCTCTAAGCCATAGTCTCAGCAGGTGACGACGTTTCTCTAGCGCCCCCCAATCCTCAAAGCCACGACGCGAATGCAGTATTACATGATTATGAAGGATTTGAATGTCACCCTTTCGAAATTCCATATCAAATGCAAGTTTTTCAACCGTCGCCTTGAAATAGTCCAGCGCCTCATGTTGTTTATCGGTATAGTCGGGGACACCCTCCATACCCTGAGATTTATATATTTGTGTACTTACCCCCCGAATGCAGATAAATCCCTGGTCAAAACTAAATACCGGCATAAGGTAAAACGGCCCCAGCCCCGGTGGAACTTCACCAATTCTCGACCAGTAGAAGTCGTTGCAAAGCTCTTCAACTAAATCGGGTCTTTCCTTAAGCATCTTGTTGTAAAGCGACACTGAGCTTGCAATGCGACTTTCACCGCCGGATTTTGATGTTTGCAAACAAAGCAGGGCAACGTAATCACATCGATCTGCATGAAAACCCATGGCTGAATTTGATAAATATCCACGGGTATTTTTATCGGCATAATCACCGCCAACATCTTTTACATGCCCCAATAGGTGCCCCTGACCATTCTGAGAGACTGCACGCCCAAGATGAGTACCAATTCCCCAAAAAGCTATTGCAGACTGAGCTCTCGTCATCTCTTCGACGGGTAAACCACGTATCAATACAAACCCTCGCCCATTCTGAAATTCATCACGAATATCGGACAACGCATTCTCAAAACCATCAAGTTGAAAATCATTTTTCTTGATTTTTTTTAAATCAAGACCACGTTTTTCAATAACGTTAATTGCATCAACGATTTGATGACATTCTGGATCAGATAGTTCGTAAATCCACTCATTGTTTGCCGCGAGCTCTTCTGGCAACCAGCCGGCTGGATCTATGACTTTTTCCATGGGAACTGCCGGGGCGTGTCTACGTTCTTGACGCGGTGCATATGCCATCAGGCAGCCTCCTCAGCATCAAGGGGAGTGCACGGAGTAAATCCCTCCATTATTACCCCCTTCAAATTATTTCGTACAACATCCGGCACTGGCCGTAAATCTTCATTTTCCAGCCACAGCCGATAAAGATGACGTTTTTGGCTTGGGTCTTCCCAATCCTCATAGGGTCGCCGGGAATGAAGCGTCACGTGGCTATTAAGAATTTGTAGGTCGCCCTCCTGAAAGGGTAAATCGGCAGCAAGCTGAGAAACCATCTCCTGAAATAAATTTACTGCTTCGTTACGTAAAGCGTCCCACGGCTCTGCACCCGGCAAATCCTGGGCCTTACGAGCATGCGTCGACGCGCCCTTACCACTAAACTTGCCTTCCTTAAAGTTAAAGACAGGCAATTTATACCATGGCTTATCGTCAGATGAATGTTCGCCATGCTTAGTCCAATAAAAATCTTTACATAAATCAGCAACGAGCTCAGGCCGTCTCTTAAGCATTTCATTATAAAGCGTAATCGAACTTGCGACACGACTTTCCCCGCCCAACTTCGCTGGTTGCAGACAAAGAAGTGCCACCATATCGCAAGGGTCGCTATGAAAGGTCATCGCTGCCTTAGTCTGGTAACCCCTTACCGCCGGTTGATTATAATCTTTACCAAGGTCTTTTACGTGCCCCAAAAAATGACCTTCGGGATTTTGAGATAATGCCGTGCCAAAATAAGTGCCGACGCCCCAAAAAAGCGCCGCAGTCTGCTTACGACTTATTTCACCCACTGGAAGACCCCGCATCTGCACGAAACCTCGGCCTTTTTTGAGCTCATTATAGATGTCAAGAAAAGTAGACGCCGTGTAGGGTAGAACAAAGTCACCTTTTTCCACATGAATAAGGTCTACGTTTCTAGAGACTAATTTACTCGCAGCATCGAGAAGCTCATTAATCTCTTTATCAGAGAACCTATAGACCCAATTTTCATCTTTTTCGACTTCTATTGGTGTCCATGCAGCCGGGTCAATAATAGGATTTAACCGCAAAGAATCTTCTCGGGTTATATTCTCAGACATACCACAACTTCCCAAACGTCAGTTTAGAGCTAATTATGACACAAATGGTTATGTTTGCTATAGCTTAAGCTCTATCCTTCTTTTGTCCCGTTGAGATCCGTGTGAGCCAGATAGACGCTAGAAAGATCACAGTCCCGCCAATCCAGGTCCATAAATCAGGGAGTTCAGCAAAAAATAAATAGCCGAATAGTGCCGCCCAAATAAGCCGAGTAAAGTTAAAGGGCAAAACCACCGTTGCATCCGCTAGTGCCATTGACCGGTTGAAAGCTCGTTGAATAACGGTTCCCAAATAACCAAGGAAGGTCATCCATATGACCTCATCCAATGTCGGTTGTACCCAAACAATAATAGCAGGAATTAAGCCTAATACCGTATGAGATAGAAAAAGCCAAGCTGCCACGGTATCCGATGAGTCATATTTTAATAGACCTTTAATCATCATCGCGACTGCAGACCCGGCAAAAACTGATGCCAAGGCTAACAAGAGGCCAGGATTAAAATCGGCCATACCAGGTCGAATAACAATTAGTGCACCAAAGAACCCGGCTAAAGTCGCTACCCATTGCCAAATACCAGTTTTCTCGCGAAAAATGATGACTGCCAAAATTGCTGCAACAATTGGCATCAAAAAAGTAATAGCAGAAACATCAGCAACCGGTGCCAACGTCAAAGCACCAAAGAGAAACCAAACATTAGCTGCAGAGAATAATCCGCGCACGGCATGCATTCCAAAGTGAGACGTCCGCATGGCCCTAAGGCCAACACTGTAAAGCCAGGGCATCATAAAAAGGAGTGCAAATATATTTCGGCCAAGAGCTACCTCAAACACTGGTAGCCGTTGGGTTAGGTGGTGTGCGATAGCAATGGACGCAGCATAAGCGAACGCGCTGAGACACATCCACCACGCGGCCTGAATTACAACGGGTAAGGCTTCAAACCGTTTGTTAATAAAATTAAATTGCCTCATTGACTTTTAAAATTATACTTTGAGAACACCCGCGGAGGAAATAACGTGTTACCATTCTCCCGTATTTGGCATCGAAGCCCAAGGCTCGGCCGATGGGAGCGGGTTGCCACGCTGTAGTAACTCAATTGAGATACCATCGGGGGAACGAACAAAAGCCATATGCCCATCCCTCGGCGGACGAGAAATTGTGACACCGCCATCGAGCAAACGCTGACAAACCGAGTAGATATTATTTACACGATAAGCGAGGTGGCCAAAATTTTTTCCCCCTTTGTATTCCTCTGGGTCCCAATTATAGGTTAGCTCAACAGTTGGCCGGCGCGTCACACTGGCGGCTTCTGCGTCATTGGGTGCAGCAAGAAATATAAGGCTGAACCGCCCCTTCTCGCTCTCTTTACGACTAACTTCTACCAAACCTAATAAATCACAATAAAAATTTAAAGACTCATCAATATCTGTTATGCGTACCATAGTATGCAGATATTCCATTTATTTCCTTTCCGTCATCAAGCGCTAATTTTCAGTATGCACCTGAAAAACCTTAAGACACCGATAAATAAGATCTGGGTTTTTTCTAAATTATCCCTGAGATACAATTTCTTCCTCTTCTATTGCAGCGCTTTTAATCTCCTCCCTTCGGAAAAAAACAAATAAAGCAACTAAACTAGAAACTCCGACACCCGCCAATATAGGCCCAGAAAACCCCCATAACCCGGACAATGCTCCAATAAGAAGCGCACCCAAAGCCGGGCCCGAGCGGTTCAACAACCCCCAAAGCGACATAACACGGCCACGCAAGTCACCACGAATTGTGCTTTGAACAGTAACCTGACCCGCAATATTAACACCCACCTGAGAAATGCTCAAAAAAATCATGCAAATCACGGCAAACCAAAAATTAGATGTCGACACAAAAAGTGTAAGAGAAATCAGAGTGCCAAACACAAATACAAAGTAAGTATTAAGAATTGTATGAATTTGCCTAAGATTTCCAACCAAAAGAGACGCAACAATCGCACCAGCTCCTGCCGCCGATACCAAGATAGGCACCCCTTCCTGTGGATCATGTCCGAATATTGTCTCCGACATACCGGGAAGCAACTCCATATAAGCACGCAATAAAAGGGATGCAAATATCATGTTGAGAAACAAATATTTTATAACCGGGTGCCTGGTCGCATATCGCAAGCCCTCCACAAGATGACTGCGCATTGATCGACCTTTTTCCGCTTTCCGGTCAGGATTTACTATTTTCACCCAAAATAATGCCACCGAAAAAATAAAATTCGCCACCGCGCTCACGGCAAATACTGCTCCCACACCCCAAATTGCCAAAATGGGAGCAACCAAGGCTGGACCGAGTGTGCGGCCCAGGTTAAAGAGAATTGAATGCGTAGCAATTGCAGCGGATAAATCGGCCTTGGGTACCAAATTAGGTGCAAGTGACATCCGTACCGGCGTCCAGAAACCAGCACAAAGGCCGTGCAGCACTGCAAAAAGTAGTAAGACCCAAATATTAACTAAGCCAAACAGGGTCATAACTGCCAGTACCCCGGTTACCAACATCATAAACGCCTGAACAAAACGTGCCATCACGAGCCTATCGTGACGATCGGCCAGCGCCCCGGCAATTGGTGATATAAATAATCCGGGTCCCGCCTCAGCCACTGCTATTATCCCTAACCAAAAACCCGACTTGGTTAGTTCCCAAGCAAATACCGCCAGACCTATGCGGTAAAACCAGACCCCGGCACCAGCCAGCCAACCCGCACCCTCAACAATTACAAAGTCCTTATGCCGTAAAGCACGGAAAATGCTCTCAGTCATCATACCGGCTAGTAAACGTCGAAACATTAAGAAGCTTTTCCTTCTCGCGTATTGTGCCTTTGATGTAGAGTATAACGGACTACGTATCCTAGATAGGGTAGACACGAAAATTGAAAGATGGAGAGGAAGCTGAGGAAAGCTGTTTTTTTTGATCGAGACGGCACCCTTAACGTTGACCATGGGTATGTCCACGAATGGGTTAATTTTACCTGGATTCCGGGTGCGCGTGATGCGATTAAGCTCGCTAATGATAACCAATACCTTGTCTTTGTTGTAACGAACCAGTCGGGAATTGGACGCGGCTATTATGGTAAAGAGGACGTTAACAAATTACATGTCCAAATGAATCATGACCTGGCTAAAATTGGAGCCCACGTCGATGCTTTCGAGTTCTGCCCCCACCACCCGGAGGAAGCGAATCCGGAATACTTGAAAACATGTAACTGCCGAAAACCTGCACCCGGAATGCTTATAAAATTGATAGGAGAATGGCAGATCAACACATCTGAAAGCTTAATGATCGGTGACAACAAAAGCGATGTTGCCGCCGCCACAAAAGCAAAGGTAGCTGGCCACCTATTCACAGGCAATAACCTGTTCGATTTTTTCTCCCAGCTTGTTAAAAATTAGATAATTTTCGGAAGAATAAAGGCATCGATCAAAATATCCAATTTTGAGGTTTACGCTGCTTCATTAAATTGGTTTTGTACTTTCTTCTCATAAGCCAATAACTTCTGCACACTCGGGCGGTTTTCCATTCGATCAAAATGAGTCTTACAATTCGGGAAAGAGGAAAGATCCAATTTAAATTGCCCCGCCCTCCGAAAACACCAATAGAAATTGGTATCCGGTGCGGTGAAGTGATCAAAAAAATACTCTCTTCGATCGAGGAGATTTTCGGCAATCTGAAAACACTCATACACATGCTCTGCCGCACGTTTACGAACATTTTCCTCCGTACCCGCAATATCGCACACCTTTGGTGGGCTGTTGATAACACGCAAAAAGGGATGAATACCGGAGGAACACCATGATATCAGTGAGATAGCCTGTAGCAAGTCCCATGGATCTTCTGGAAGCAACCTCGCCCCCGGATATGTTTTTGCAATCCACTGCTGAATAGCAACATTCTCGGTTAGCTTGATACCGTCAACTATAAGCAATGGAACCTTATGTTTCGGATTGATTGACAAATATTCGGAAGACATATGCTCCTGTACGCGAAAGTTCAGTGGAATGACCTCGAAATTAGCGCCAGCTTCAGTGAGCGTAATGTATGGGGCCAAAGCACAGGTGATTGGAGCATAGTAAAGTTTAATTTCCATACAGACCTCCCCTTTATAATTTTATTTTTTCTAAATGAAAAATGAGCCAAAAAAATGAAGATATACTTATCTTGGAATGAAAATGAAATTTTTAACATAATTACCAGGCTCACCGAGCCTCGCGTTAATTTGGTGATCAGAAACCAAAAAATTATTTGTATTGCGTAACACTCCATCAATTAAAGCAAAACCGTCATAATCGAGGGACTCCATCATATCAAATACGTCCTGTGCACCATCACCCGCATGAGAAAACTCGTTTTCAACGAATAAATTCGGCCTGTCACGCGACAAGGTTTCTCTAGCACCTTCAAGAACGGACATTTCATGTCCCTCAACATCGATTTTTATGAACCCTATGTCTTTATACCCCAGATCATCTATGCGACTGCTTGGTACTCTTAACAAGTATCCCTGGTCCTTATCATATTCAACGCTAGCACCATTACTTGACCAACCCTTTCGACCTTTAGGAATGACCAATTTAGCCTCACCAGTTTGATTAGATAACGCCACTTGGTGAATAGTCACATTTTGGTCAGCAACATAGCGCAAGACACGCAACGGCAAGGGATTCGGCTCGAAAGCATGTACGTGTCGCGAATACCGCGACAGAAAAAATGTAAATAACCCCAAGTTAGCACCAACATCCAAACAAATTCGCTTAGGATCAACAATAAATTTCAAGAGCCCCATTTCAGGGTCAATTTTTTTTAAATATTTATAGGATCTGTAACGATAGTAACCCCGAAAAGGAACGTACCGGAACTTAATATCAAGGCGAATATCGTTTATATAATCGCGAAGGTTTTCTCTCGGAAGGGTGGTCATCGGCGCAAAGTTTCTTCAATAAATTTAAGTTTACCTGTTTAACACAGATTTTCCAATCATGGCAGATTAGAAATTACTAAATTGCATTCTCTTATCATTGGTTGAAGCAGCTGCTCGAACCCGCTATCAACAACATCTCTAAGCTTTATAAACAATCCCATTTAGGAGACTACTAATGGCCCAAGCCGAAGCAAGACATATTCTGGTTGATACCGAGGAACTTTGCGAAGACCTGAAAACCAAAATTTCAGAAGGTGCAGACTTTGCCGATTTGGCCAAGGAACATTCCTCTTGCCCATCCGGTGCGAGCGGCGGTGACCTCGGCTCATTCGGCCCTGGCCAAATGGTTCCTGAATTTGACAAAGTAGTGTTCAGTGCCCCCGTTAATGAAGTTCAAGGCCCGGTAAAAACACAGTTCGGATACCATTTACTTGAGGTTACCAACCGTACCGATTAAATATTTTAGCATCTAATGGCGGTATCATTTGGAATGATCGTATCCCGCCATTAGATCATCTACCACTTTATCCAGCCCGTCCCACCCAGCATGCTGATAGCTGTAAAGATCCATTACAAACCCAGGGCCGGCATAGAACTTTTCATAAAGCATATGCCGTCCAGCAAATTCAGTTCCCAAGACGTCCCACGCAAGACGAATTAACTTCATTCGCTCTTTAGCGTTTTGATCAGGTAATGACCAGTAAGTTTCAAACTTTTTATAAATCTCAGGATTGTCCATTACCGATGAATCAGCCGGCATTTGTATAGGCCCACCGCCCATAAGTTCACGAACTATATCACAAATTTTAGAATGGTTATTTGAACACCAGTGCAACGCGGCATACATGAAACGTCTGTTAATTGTTACATAACCCCCCGGCATTTTTTCGTAGTCAAAAATTTGCCCACGAACCATTCCCTCTAAATTGGCAAGTTGTGCTGCTAGTTTTCCTAAAGTGCTTTGAACCGCCGGTATAGAACCGGCTTTATTTGATTCCGTCAGTTTATGTGCGATGCCCACAATAAGCCGTAATTTTTCTACAAACCTGATATTAGCCTGGTGATTGGCGAGGGAATGGCCAGGTGTTCGAAAATAGATTTCACGCGTCATCGCGACATTATTGTGTAAAAATACGCGTTCCCAAGGAACTTTAACATTTTCAAACAAGATTGCCGCATCTGTCTCATCATATCGAGCTGAAAGCGGTGCATCAAACTCACGATTTGACGATAGCTCGTATGGCTTGCGTGACCAGATCGAAACCCCATCGAAATTAAGTGGTACAGCGCAGGTAATTGTCTCTTCTTCCTGCCCCGGTGGCACCGGTTGTAAGTTTCCAACCCACGTTTCATGACAATAAACAGAACCGGTACCAATCATTTTTAGTCCGTTGATCGTTACTCCTTCATCGTCTTCGGACACCACGCGCAATGTAGGCGATACAGTTCCTGCCGCCTCTATTTCGGAGCCGGCCCGGCGTGACCCCTGCGGGTTCGTGACCGCATGCGACATAAACAGATCTTCCCGGCGCGCTTTTTCGTAATATGCACGAAGGGCATCGCCCGTGCCGTCACGTAACTCATTGAATAATTTTGGTTGTGTAGCAAGACCCGATAGGTAACTAGGAAAATTATCAGGGGAACGTCCCATGAATCCCTGGGTCCAAGCGGCAATACGCCGATGCGTTTCGTATCGCCGTTCCAGATCTTCTCGCGACTTTGGTTGAAGAAAATAAGTAGAAAACTCTTCGTCTCCCTCTTTACTTACCATCACTTCTCGATTTTCAGAGGCCACCTTGCGATCATATATGGTGGCTATGGTGTCCGCACCCTTGGCAAAGGCCGGGTGGCTCGTTACATCTTCGACAAGTTCCTTCCCAATATAAACCTTACGACCATCGCGAATACTGTCGAGATATTGTTTTCCGGTTAACATTTTATTCCTCACATCGTAATCAAGAAATCCTTGTGGAGGCTAGACAAACACCAATACCCCCTATCAGAATTCTGGGCAGACTATAGATACCTTGTCACAGGGGCAATTTAGTATGAAGGGTCATTGAAATATAATTATCCAAAAATTGGCCTTTTAAATCTGATAGCATTTGCAAAAGAATAGCATGCGCAGCTAATGTTCCGTTGACTTATCAGAGGAGATGAGAATGACGCTGGGTACCACGGAAGAACTCGCAAAATTTGCGGCTTCATTGACCATCAAGGAAATTCCTGACGATGTCAAAAATTTTTGTAAAGCCTTGTTAACAGATGCACTCGCCTGTGCTTTGGCAGGTCATCGGGGCGAGGAGACTAGCCAACTTTACGCCTTAGCGTCTGCGCTGGGGCAGTCAGAAGAAAGTAGCGTGATTGGCGGTGACCATCTATCACTTGCAGGGGCAACTCTACTGAATGGCTATCTAATTACGGCAGTAACGATGTGTGATGTCCACCGCCCAACGCTCACCCACATTACACCGGAGGTTGTACCGCCGGCCTTAGCCATAGCGGAGCGGGATGACCTTACCGGCGCGTCGTTATTGGTTGCGCTTGCGGTAGGCTTCGAGGTTACAACACGTGTAGGCATTGGCCTAGATTATCCAATATTCCGGGAAAGAGGTTGGCATGGCCCGGGCGTCATTGGTCCCTTTGGTGCCGGAGCCGCTGTGGGAAGTCTGAGAGGTTTTGATACTGATACCATGGCCCGGACGTTTGGTTTAGCAGGCAGCCAGTCGGCCGGAACATTTGCAGCCTGGGGCACACCAACCGTAAAATTTCACCAATGCCGCGCCGCTTTATCCGGGATGATGGCCGCTTTGCTTGCCGAACAAAAATTCGTTGCAACTAAGGAATTTCTGACATCTGATGACGGTGGTTTATATAATACTTATGCTGATGGTGGGCTGCCGGACAATGTAACATCAGGCCTTGGTAAAGACTGGGAGCTCAAACGCATAGCGCTTCGCCTTTGGCCTTCTGCTACCGCACTACAAGAGGTTATCACCTCGTTATTTAATGTAGTAGAAAAATACAACGTCTCTTTCGATGATGTGGTCAAAGTTCGTCTTCATCTCAACCAGACACCTTTTAAAATGCATGGGGGGTTTTCTATTTACCACACGAAGTTTGAGGCCTTGCTATCGGCACATTATGTTGCTGGAATTTTCTTAAAAGACCGGAAAGTAACACTGGATCAATTCGAACCAGAATACTATGAAAACCCAATTCTTAGGAATTTTGCTGCGGAGAAGGTTGAAATTTTTTCCGACGAATCCCTTACTCCTGGCCAAGCAATCGCGGAAGTAGACACTAAAGGCGGAAAAACCTTCCGCGCCCGTTGCGATTACCCACTAGGGGCACCGGAAAACCCGCTGACATCAGCACAACTAGAAGAAAAATTACGCATATGCGCCGATAATCGTTTGTCAGATAGCAGGGTCGATGAACTAACCAACGCGATTAGCGAACTCGAGAATTTTCAATCTATCCGCGAACTAATGCGAATGATCCGAAGCAGTTAGCTAGCAAGGAAAAAACTGGTTAGAAGGACGAGGCAAACCCATATTCTCTCGTAGAGTGATCCCCTCATATTCCTTTCTAAAGAGACCCCTATCCTGCAGGACTGGCACCAATTGATTAACAAAATCATCTAAACCTTCAGGTACGAAAGGGAACTGGATAGTAAAACCGTCGCTAGCTCGTGCCATTAGCCATTCCTCCATCTCGTCAGCTATTTCATTAGGCGTTCCAAGCAGGCAGAGACTTGAGTGACCGCCAAGCCTTTGGGCAAGTTGGCGAACCGTCAGGTTGTCCTCTGTAGCAGCCCGAATGGCGCGCTCACGACTACTTTGCCCTGCATTAGTTTCCGGAATACTTTTTGGTAGGGGGCTATCAGGATCAAATTTTGATGCATCAGTCCCAAGTGCAATCGAAAGCGATGCGATTGCACTTTCATAATGTACCAGACTATCAAGCTTTAGGCGTTTTGCCCGTGCAGCCTCACGAGATTCTGCAATGATTACCATACAAGCTGGTAAAATTTTCATATGATCGGGGTTGCGCCCGGCCTTTACCATTCTTCCTTTAACATCTGCATAGAACTCCTTACCAGCAGCAAGGCTACTCTGTGCCGTAAATACCGCTTCCGCGGTTTCAGCTGCAAGTTGTCGCCCGGCATTTGACGCTCCCGCCTGGACAATGACGGGGTAACCCTGGATAGGACGGCCGATGTTGAGCGGACCTCGAACTTTCAGGTATTTTCCCTCATGATCCAACACATGCATCTTTTTAGGGTCGAAAAAAACGCCACTTTCTTGATCACGAATAAAGGCATCATCGGCCCAGCTATCCCAAAGACCGGTAACTACGTCATAAAATTCCCGCGCACGATTATAACGTTCGTCATGTTCCATCTGATCGTCACGACCAAAATTCTTCGATGCATTTGGGTTTGCAGTAGTCACAACATTCCATCCAGCCCGTCCCCCACTGATGTGATCTAGAGATGCGAAGCGACGCGCAACATGAAAGGGTTCATCATAGGTTGTAGACCCAGTGGCCACCAAACCCAAATTTTGCGTAACCATAGCCAGTGCGGGTAGCAACGTCATTGGCTCAAAGGAAGTTGGCGTCGAGGAGCGTTTGAGTGCATCCACAGGCATATTTAGGACAGCCAAATGGTCTGCCATAAAAAATGCATCAAATTTCCCTTCTTCAAGTTTTTGTGCAAACCGCACAATATGTTTGAAATTAAAGTTTGCGTCAGCATAAGCACCAGGATATCGCCAAGCACCTGTGTGAATGGTTACAGGACGCATAAAGGCGCCGAAATGAAGCTTTCGGTCCTCTCCCATATCAAAATTACTCCTCTATTATCCCCGGAAAAATAAACATGTAACCGGCACAATTTTAAATATAAAGTGAAGGTAGTCCCGTAAGATTGAGAAAGCCAGTGCCGGGATCTCCGTTAACTTGTCCTGTGGTGATAGACAAAGTTCAAAAATGAATAATACGCCCCCAAAAAGTCATAATGTTGGATGGAGAGACACGCCAACAGATCCTATAATTTCGTCTTACAAACCATTGATAATTCATCCATATTTTAAAGTTGAAATGGAAACTTTGACATAATGTCTGAAAACTCCAGTGCCAAGATCGTTTACGTTTCGCACCCAGGGAGCGGGTTAGCACGTTCTAATTTTCCACTCGAGTGCCACGTCGAGGACGGCAAAATTATTCGATCACTACCATTTTATATACCAGATGACGTTCGGCTTTATGAAATTAACACTACCGAACGCGGAAGCTTCACTCGACCCCGTAAAGAAGTCCAAATGCCCCTAGCATTTGCCGCTAAACAAAGAGTTCATGCTAACACCCGTGTTAAATTTCCCTTACTTCGAGATGGCTGGACACCAGAGAATAACAATAGTGCCGGACGTGGTTCCGATAGCTTTTCTCGGATTAGCTGGGATAAAGCAATCGATATAATTGTAGGGCAGCTTGAAAGAATTCATGACAAGTATGGATCAATGGAACCAGTTCTTGTGCAGGCTGACGGCCATGGGCAGAGCGGATACCTTCATTCCTTACATTTTTGGGGTCACTACCTTTTCGATATGTTACGTGAAAAAAAGGGCTGGGGATGGTGGACCCAACAAGTCCGAAACCCTGACAGCTGGGAAGGTTACTACTGGGGAGCCAAACATGTCTGGGGATTCGATGATACTCTCGGAGAACCCCATCAAGATGCCGTATGGGATGACGTGCTTGAGCATTCTGAAATGGTTATATTTTCAGGTAACGACCCAGAGGCGACAGGCCTTGGTATGTCAGGCTCGACTGCCCTTGAAATGCCTAAATGGCTTAAAAAGGCCGGTATAAAAATCGTTGCGATCGCACCCGATCTTAACCATGCCGCGGCTGCCCATGCGGACACGTGGATACCTATTAAACCGAATACTGATGCCGCCCTTTATCTTGCGGTGGCATTTGTTTGGATACACGAAGAAACATACGATAAAGAATATATAAGGACCCACACAGTGGGATTTAACGCCCTCAAGGCTCACGTTCAGGGAAATGATGATGGCATAGAGAAAAACCCTCAATGGGCTTCAGAAATTACTGGAATACCGGCATCCGTGATTAAAGCTCTAGCGCGTGAATGGGCGGCGAAAAGAACATCGCTTTCGGTATATTTTGGGGGACCTAAGATACGTGGGACGCTCTCTCACCTCGCTGCTCGCATGGAGGCATACGTATTGGCTATGCAGGGTTTTGGTGCTCCAGGAAGGCAATTTCTTAGAACGGGTGCTCCGTCATTCTATAAAAAATCACTGGCGCAGGTTCCCCGTTACCCGGATGTTGATTTTCATGGGCTGGCTTTTAGTCCAATGATCGAATATGCGATTGGTCATGGACCCAAATCACCAGTATTTATCCCACGCACCCTCGCCGCAGAAGCCATCCAACAACGCAAGATAAAATGGAAAAGCACCACTGCCGCCCTGGCAAAGGCAGAAGATCAATTTACAAGTTATCAATACCCAGCCAGCGACGACGCCCCCGGCATCCGGATGGTGTGGAACGAGAATGGCAGTCAACCTGGGAGTTGGGGTCACGGCAATAATTGGCTGGAAGCGCTACGTAATGAAAACCTTGACTTTGTCGTCGGTATCCATCCATGGCTGGAAAACGACCTGACCTACTCGGACTTGATCTTACCAGCCCAAACTAATTACGAACACGAAGATCTTATTGTAGTGCAGCGCAGCGACATTTTCGCGATGTTCTATCAGGAGCAAGCGATCGAACCCGTGGGTGAGTCTAAAAGTGACTTTGAGATACACCGGGTAATCGGTCAAAGGCTTGGCTTGGATGAAGCGTTTCCACCACCGGATGATTGGTTAAAAGCATCCTTCGAAAAGACACTGGCATCCACTCGCGACAACCTATCATGGGACCATTTCAAAAAAAAGAAACATGTCATTTATGATTGCCCGACTTGGGAAGAGTGGGTTGAAATCAAGAAACAGCACGGCTATAGCCGTCATACTGGCGGCCTGCACTGGTTCTGGAAAAATGGGGAAGGATTGGACACACCAAGTAGTAAGATCGAGTTTGTCTCAGAACGGATCGATAGGTTAGATCCTCATAGCGTTGAGCGCCCGCCGCTCGCTAAGTGGGTTGCACATTCGGAACAACCCCACTCAAAAAAGGCTCAAACTTACCCTCTGACGGTGATGTCCAATCACCCTAAATACCGTTTCCATGTTCAGGGGGATGACATCCCGTGGATCCAGGAATTGGGGAAACTAAAAGGCCCAGATCAATATTTTTATGAACCATGTTGGATACACCCCGAAGATGCGGCCGAGCGTAATATTGGACATGGTGATATAGTAATGATCCACAACAATAGGGGTGCCATCTTATGTGGAGCTTTGATTACTGAACGGATCATTCCGGGGGCAATATCTATCGATCATGGTGCCAAAATAGACTTGGTCAGATTGGACAACCAGGCTGTTGATCGCGGGGGTTGTATCAATCTAATTGCACCGACAGTCCAGGAAAAGTATGAAAAAGGGTCCGAGATCGATATTCCGGAAATGAACGTCAGCGGGTTCTTGGCAGAAATTGAAAAAATCAATCATACTCGTATTCAGCCGAGTATCGGCGTTAATTTCGATTCTTTGGTCAAGAATAGCAAACCGGAAAATATAAGATGACCCACCGTAATTTTATGATCGATGTCGATAAGTGTACTGGTTGCAATCTCTGTGTCGTAGCCTGCAAGGACGAACATGTCGACAGCTCCTACCCACCGTGGACAAAACCCCAACCAGAGGAAAAACATTTTTGGATAAAGGTCGGGGCGTTGGAGCGTGGAGAAATTCCTCGTGTGAGAGTTAACTTCCTGCCAACAATGTGTCAGCACTGCGAGGATGCACCCTGTATAATAGCCTGCCCGGAAGGCGCTATCAAAACCCGAGGTGATGGATTAGTCTGGATTGATGGGGATTTATGCACCGGGTGCGGTGACTGTCAGCCCGCCTGTCCGTATGACGTAATCTATAAAAACGATGACCTTAATATCGCTCAAAAATGTACGGGTTGTGCCCATCGTTTGGATAATGGAGAAAACCCCCGATGTGTTGATGTCTGCCCTCATGAGGCAATCACCTTTGACCAAATAGAAGAAGCCAGCGGCCCGCTCGAGACTTTACACCCTGAGTATGGAGCAAAACCTCGGGTTTTTTGGCAAGGACTCCCAAAACCTTGGATTACAGGATCACTATTAAATATTAAAACGGATGAGGTTATAATTGGCGCATCTGTAGAGGTTACTGACCTGAAAGACGGCAGAAAATCAGAGACCAAATCTGACGAGTTTGGCGAATTTTGGGTAACCGGCTTGAAGCTGAATAATGATTATAGCATAAAAATTTCGAGGGCCGGCTACAAAGACTTTACTGCCACTATCTTTTTAGACGGTGACAAGGATATTGGAGTAATAGACCTACCCAATTCGTAATAGCTAAGCGTATATTCGGTTTTATATCTCTGTTAAAAATGTTTAGTTATACCGTCGCCCGCAGTTTACCTTCCTCTGCCCTCATTTCATCCTGACAGGCATCCGCGTATTTCGATTCTGGGTCTAAAACTACAGAGATGGAGCGAACCTTCATATGTTTTGGGTCGCGTCCGGGCGGCATAGTCCCCTTATCACGTAAATCAGTCGCCGCTTTACGTAACCGATTACGCGTCATAACAATACCATAATCGCACTGAACAAGGTTTTCACGTGAACGATCGACAATAAATCCCATCGATTCCTGGAGACTAGCGTCCTGCATTCCAAAGCCAAAGACGCCAGAATAAGTTTCACCGCGTTTCTGAGCCTCTCGATCTATCAAATAGTCATTTTCTTTATTTTGCACCGGCCGGAATGTCCCTGGAATATTTTCGGTGTGAACGCCTTTGCCATCGAGGCAGGCCTGGCGTTCCTCCGCTGTCAGCGGTCGGTTCGGATGATAATCGTAGCTCCATGTCCAACAATAATTATCATTGATAGGAACCCAAAAATGACCGTGCTGAGGGTGATCTGCCCGCGGCGGGATCATTGTGAAACAAGGCATCACCCACTGGGTAATTCGCCAGTAATACCTATTGTCTTCAGCATTACGACGAGCGCCTATATACAAGCCCCCTTCAGATGGCAAAACTTCAAAAAATGGCTTCAGGTCACCTAAATTATAATTGTTGGCTTTCGCGCCTTTAAAGAGAGGATCTCGCTCTAATTCTTGAGAATGTAAAAAAGATACGTGGCTGGAGTCGATACCCCCTTCAAGCGCCTGCAGCCAGTTACATTCCTGAATACGCTTGGTCGAAACTGTTTGTTCTGGAGCAACTGTCGCGAATTCCCACTCCGGTTCGGGTGGAATATTTGTTGGATCGCCCATATGCGTCCAGAGAATGTCTCCCACTTTAATGAGGGGATAAGCCTGAAGTTTTACTTCCTTCCGGAATTCGCTATCTTCTGGTTCCGAAGGTATTTCCACACACTGACCGGTCACATCAAATTTCCAACCGTGATACGGACAGCGAAGGCCGCATTCTTCATTACGAGCAAACCAAAGTGACACACGCCGATGGGCACAAAATTCCTCCAAGAGCCCATAACGACCCTCGGTATCACGGAACGCTATCATTTTTTCACCGAGCAGCTCGCAGCGCACAGGCGGGCAATCATTTTCAGGAAGTTCTGATGCGAGCATCGCCGGGATCCAGTACTGACGAAAAAGTTCTCCCATTGGGGTACCCTTGTCTGTCTGCGTCAGCATGTCATTAACTTCCTTGCGAAGCATAGCCTCTCTCCTGTAACAACAATTCCCTACCTTACGACAATCTTAAAAATTGTCCCACTCTACGCCACTTATATTTTCGGCAAATATTGGTCAATTTTACCGTTTTTAGGGGTTTTGCGCCTAGCTCTAGACTAATCAAATCTATTGTTAGATGCCTGAACCAACACCCTATTCTGACGCTGGGGCAAGGTAAAAGATTAGCAATGCCCCGTCAATGGCTTGAAGTGTCTCACACTTTCACAAACGTTGACATGTACTATAGCAAAGGGCAGAAATTGGTGGTGAATTTTAATAATCCTGAGTCTTATAGAAAACAATGCCAGTAGTAGAAATAGACGGAATCGAAACTCGCTATGAAGTCGTAGGCAATGGACCTGCTATTTTGATGTACGCGCCTGGTGGATTTGATGCTCGGTTGGAGCAATGGACCGACCTTAGCGTCTACAAACGTATCAAACTACTAGACCACCTGCCAAAACATTTTCGGTGTATTCTTTTCGATCGCCGTGAAAATGGAGAATCCGGTGGACGAGTTGAGCAGATAACCTGGAAGCACTTTGTCAAGCAAGGCGAGGGACTTCTGAATGAATTGAATATTGAAAAAGCCCATATTATGGGGGGGTGTATGGGGTGTGCGCCGGTTGCCGCTTTTGGAGTAGCACATCCAGACCGTGCTCTTTCGATGATCCACTACTGGCCGGTGGGAGGAGCAAAATACCGTATAAGCAGTCATCAACGTTTCGCACGACATTTGGCATTTGTCGAAGAAAATGGTTTGGAAGCCGTAGTGAGCCTTGTGCGAAGCCACAAAAAGAATTTCTCTGGCGACCCCAGGGGAGGCCCTTGGGGACAACCCATACGGAACTCTGAAGAGTTTGCGAGGACCTATGCCAGCTTAGATATCTCGCGATACCTTCTTACCGTCACATCGATGTATCGCGGCTTGTTCGATCGTGACACAGCACCGGGAGCAGAACCGGAAGAGCTGATGCTCATCGACATCCCTTCCCTAATTATTCCTGGCAACGACGATTTTCATGCGACTTCTGCGGCCCGGTATTTACATGAATGTATCAAGGATTCGGAATACTGGGATGTATGCGCGAATGAGCAAACGGAAGAAAACGCACCCAAACGAATTATGGATTTTCTTGATGCTATCGCCAACTAAGATTGTTTATTATTAATTTTCACTTTATTTTTCAGGAATAAGATTACCGGGAGCATTAATGCCACTTGCACCCCAACGTTCTGGATGTCCACGTTCATATTGCCAGGGATAAGAAACAGAGGCCCCTAACTGCTCGGCAGCGTGCCATACCCATTTTGGATTATATATTACGGGTCTTGCTAGAGCGATCATATCTGCCTGTCCGTCAAATAAAATCTTTTCAGCATAGGATGGGTCATTGATCTGACCAACAGCTATAACTGGCATTTCAACCGCGGCCTTAACGGCTTCTGCGAAACTAACCTGATACCCCTGTCCCACCTTTATCTTTTGGGCCGGGCTTAACCCCCCGCTTGATACATGGATGTAGTCACACCCCCGGGAATCAAGCATACGGGCAAGTTCTACAGTCTCCTCAACAGACCAGCCACCATCTATCCAGTCAGTCGCTGATACACGTATCCCTATAGGTAATTCCGATGGCCAAACCGAGCGGACGGCTTCATAAACATCTAACGCAAAGCGCATCCGATTAACGGAGTTTCCGCCATATTCATCATTTCGCCGGTTGGTCAGGGGCGATAAAAACTGATGAATTAGATAACCGTGAGCTCCGTGTAATTCTATAACCTTCACGCCTGCGCGTGCTGCTCGCCGGGCCGCATCTACGAAGTTTTGAATTACATCAGAAACTGCAGCGGCTGCAAGGGGTTTTGGGGCAGGCCATCCCTCTGAAAGGGGTACGGCTGAGGGTGCTACCGCCTCATAACCACCATCGGCTATTGGCAAGTGGCCACCGCCTTTCGATGGCTCGCGAGCCGAGGCTTTACGCCCTGCATGGCAAAGCTGAACCCCAAGATACCCGCCGCTATGACCATCGAAAAAATTCGATATACGCCTAATGGCTGCTTCTTGTGTGTCCGAATATAAGGATAAACAACTCTTGGCGTTACGCGCTTCCGGAGCGACGTAAGTGGATTCTGTTAAAACCAGTGATGCGCCAGAAACGGCATACTGCCCAAGATGCATGAGATGCCAGTCCCCCGCGATACCATCAGGAGCAGAAAATTGTGTCATCGGGGCCACTACAACTCTGTTAGAAAGTTCCAGGCTGCGCAAGTTAATTGGCTCGAAAAGTTTCGATATCATTTGTCTTTCCGTGATTGGGCCAAAGTAAGATCATTTGAAATAAATAACGACCATAACTTAAGGGGATGAGATTGGCTCAGGAATATAGAAAATACAAGTTGGCTCTCCTTGACAATTGATAAAACGACTTACTAGGGTTCAGCCCCCGGAAAAACGATCAAACGAACTGCTGTGGGAGTTAACGGCTATGGACAATACTGAAGGCTCTGGTTATGGGCGCAATGCCTATGTACCTGAGGAAAATGTTCGCCTCACCCATGTCGGAGCCGGCACCCCAATGGGAGAATTGCTTCGGCGATATTGGCACCCCATCTGCATGTCATCTGAACTCAAGGAATTGCCTAAATATCTTAAGATCCTTAATGAGGAGTTAGTTGCATATCGAGATAAGTCTGGTCAGGTAGGTGTGTTGGGTGCCCATTGCTGCCACCGTGGTTCTTCACTTGAGTACGGAAGAATCGAGCAAAACGGCATTCGTTGCTGTTACCACGGCTGGTATTTTAATGAGGAAGGCAGATGCCTAGACCAACCATGTGAACCCAATGACAGTCCTTACAAAAACGAAGTCAGGCAACCCTGGTATCCGGTGGAAGAATATCGTGGCCTGGTCTTTGCCTATATGGGCCCCTTAAATAAAAAACCACTACTACCGCGTTATGACATACTAGAGGACGATAATGCTGAATACCTTGCTTATCGAAATTATAGCCGGGGAGCGATCGCCGCATGCAACTGGCTCCAGCTGCATGAAAATGCCGCCGATCCTATGCACATATTTACCCTTCACGGGAATAACCAAAGTCTATTTGAATTTGATGATGTCATGGGGATTAAACCAGATTTTGATTTTGTACACTCTGACCAGCACGTCTCCTATATCCGAACGACCGACGTCGAAGGGGGAAACCGGTTGATACGAACCTCCACGATTTTCGTTCCTACTACTAAATGTATACCTCCACCAGATGTTACCGGCAGAGACCCCGAAAATGAGACAGAGCGCGCCCGTATGGTAGGCTGGTGGATACCGATAGATAACGAGCACACCATCGGCTATCATATCGAACGTATCGACCCAGGCAAACGAGTATTCCAGCCACCTGATGGTGAGATGGTGCGTGATTACGAGGAGACGCAGCGCGTTCCCGATGACTGGGAGGCTCAAGTAAGCCAGAGACCGGTAGCCCGCCATTCATTAGAAAACTTAGCCACTTCAGATCGAGGCGTTGTAATGTTTCGTCGACTACTCAACGAGGCAATTTCTGCTGTAGAAAGGGGTGAAGATCCACCCGGCACAATAAGAGATCCAGATAAACAGATTATCGTCGTACCTTCGGGAAATGAAGTTATCCCGGCAGAAAAAATTACAGAAATATCATAGGCAATTAAATTATGACAGAACGGCTTTCGGGGAAAAAGGCAATCATTACAGGTGGAGCCGGTGGCATCGGCAACGCCACAGGCAATTTATTTTGCGCTGAAGGGGCACAAGTGGTCTTAATGGACCTGGACAAAAAAACACTGATTAGTTCAAAAGATAAAATTGTTAAGCATAATGCGAACGCAAAAGTGTCATCAATCACCACAGATATCTCTAATGAGAAAGACGTAACCGAAGCAATGAAACTGGCAGTCGACGAAATGGGCGGCATCGATATTCTGGTAAACAATGCAGGAATTCGTAAGTTCAATTATTTAACCGAGGCCACTCAAGCGTCTTGGCAAGATATCCTCTCTGTTAATTTATTGGGAACCTCATTTTGCGCCAAAGCAGCCATGCCATACCTCCGTAAGTCTGGGAATGGAGCCATTGTAAATGTGTCATCCGTCTACGGAGTAATTGGGCGCAAGAATATGGGCCAATATGATGCTACCAAAGCCGCAATTAATTCCATGACCCGAACACTTGCCCATGAGGAGGCAAAAAATGGCATTCGCGTTAATTCCATATGTCCAGGTGGCACCTTAACACCTTTTCATCAGGCACGATTTGCCGCCGAAGGCATGAAGCAAAAGGCTATCGATGCTTTACAAGCGGACATTACGCTTATGAGGCGCTGGGCCAGCGTTGATGAAATAGCCTATCCAATTCTATGGTTAGCATCTGATGAGGCTTCCTTTATTACCGGAACCGTTTTAATGGTCGACGGTGGCAAATCCGCAATGTAAAACCAAAAACGGCCATCCCTTGAGTTCATAGGAGGACCCTCCCGAGAACCCAAAAAAAATGGCCGATAATGTCAAAAACTAAAAGCCGTCTCTACTCAAATGCTCGATTATCGACGATTTCTTCATAACTGGCGTTGGCCATTGTCATGTCCCAACCAACAGTCCAATTGTAGGTGTCATCCCAACGTTCTCGTGTATATGGCTGGGGCGGGGCGTGCAATAACCTTTGATGCCGAAAATCGGAGGCTTCCAACCTACCGCCAGTCTCATTAACAAAGTAATGTACATAGGGCGTCGGGTCGTTTGCTAACAATTCACAAGCTCTTGTCTGTGCACGAAACATGGCCGCAAGGGTCGGCCCATCAAGATCATCACCAGCCGCTTCAGCACGTGTTGAATGCGCCTCCATTAAAATTCTGAAGCCCTCTTTTTCTGCAACACTAATCCAAGGCTCCATCAAACTCACCCCGGCAACCTCGCCCTTTCTGAGCGCTTCAATCCTTTGGGGCATTGACCCTGCGTTTGTTACCTTGACATGTTCCTTTGCTAAAAAACCTTCAATCATTTTCAGCGTAACAAAATGTGATCCGTTGTTGGGAGTTACTGCAATTGGCTTTCCCTTAAGCATTTCGGGTTCGTAGATGTCCGACTCTGAATTAACCACGATAGCAAATTTTGACATTGAGGCACCAAGAGAAACTATTTTTCTCGAGCGCAACCCACCAGCCTCTGCTTCAACTGCACGTTTAACAATACCCCATTCACACATACGAAATTGGTCAATACCTCCCTCGTTGTATACGGAGTCGAGGGGTCTCTCGAAAATGGAGTCAAACTTCACGGTATGCGACGTAGAAACCTGCGCCATACCGGGTGTTGTAACAAATTCAATATCTAGACCTTCATCCTTGAAAAACCCCTCATCACGAGCAACCAAAACCGGTAGATCATGTACGGCATTCATAATCGCCAATTTTACCGGCGTACCATTAACTGTCATTTTCTTCCCCTATTTATCTTTCGGATTAGAGCCGACTTTATCGAAATTAAAAACTCTAACCACTATCACCAAACGTATAATACCAAAAAGATATTTCTTTCGCCAATTAGTTCCAACCCACTATATTTTTGCAGATAAGGCCATCCCAAGAGCTCGAATTAGCAACAATCAGCTTCGCCATCATCTTCTAGTGACGGTAACAGCCATTTTATTGGTACATCCTCCTCTGTCACTTCGCATACCCTTAAAAATATTTTTTGTCGATATCTTATATCATTTTTCCAGAAAATAATGTTTGTTTCAAATGGTGGGAAGCCTGGTTTTTCAACCGGATCTTCAGAAACCAAAATTATGTCATTCGACCCAATCTGAAACCGACTTCTGAATATCGTCTCCACGCGCAAAATTTCATCGAGATTATCCCCATTTGCGGTGAGGCGTCTAAACATTTCCGAATTCCTTCTCAGTCCCGGAAATGACTCAATAAGGACATATCCAGGAGCAACAACA
>JAYZFG010000015.1:0-313454 GCA_036336885.1 Pseudomonadota bacterium | reverse complement strand
TATGGTTTCGGTGGGACGATTACTTGGCTGGCGGGATGTCGCTGCGAGTTTGATGCAGCGATCGCTTATTATGGTTCCAATATGTGTGACTTTCCCGCTGAGGAAGCACAATGTCCAATTATTAGTCACGTGGGTGATCTTGATACTGCTGTGCCACCAGAAGATGTCGCAATGTTTAAAGAACTTCGACCAGAAGTTAGCTGGTTTGTGTACAAGGGGGTTCACCACGGGTTTGATAGCCATGTACGACCGGAACGTTATGATATAGGCGCGTCGGTTCTAGCCTGGCAACGTACGCAGGCTTTTCTGGCAAAACATATCGGTTAGCGTCTAGGACTGCTGTTTTTATTTCCGGTCATACATTGCGTCGTCGGTTTGTTTCAAGGCCTCCGCCGCGGTCATTTTAGGTGTCATCTCAATAAACTCTAATTTTACCGACAACATGATTTTTGCATTGGCAAATTTGATCTCGATTTGTTTGATTAGTTCTTGAAGGTGTGTCGCTTTTAAAGTGGCAGTTTTGTAATTAGCCTTTTCCATTATGACTCCGAATTCGTCACCGCCGAGACGTGCAACAAGATCCGATGCATGAAAATTTTGTTGTAAAAACTCCCCCAACCTCACTAATGCAGCGTCGCCCGCCGCGTGTCCGTGCTGGTCGTTAATCGGCTTCATACCATCGATATCCATATAGAATAGGCAGTTAGTATCCCCATATCGTTCAGCATCGGAATTAGTTCGGTTCACCTCCCGCATAAACGCGCGTCGATTAAAAACTGGGACCAGTGGATCGCTATCTACTAATGCTTCGAGCTCCAATATACGATCTTTATTAGCCTTTATCTCCTTACTCAGCGCCTTAATTTTGGAATCCAAATACCTAATTGTGTCGTTGGCTTTTTCCGGTATGTTCTGGCCACCAAGATCAAATGCATCGGAATCCACTACGTCATACTTTCTATTTTCGCTTTCGGATGTTCCATTCATAATAATTAGGTAATTTTAGACCGACGACATTGGTTGGGTTGAGGCATATTATCACGATAGGATTTTTTTTGCCTATAACTACAAGGCTTTGAATAGAGTGATAAGTAAAAGAGCTAGCCGTGGCGGTCTTGCCGGCGCCTTTTCACACCGAAATTTTGCGATTTTCGCCATTGGCAATTTTCCATCACAATGTGGTGTCTGGGCCCAGCGCCTAGCGATTGGGTGGCTCACTTGGGAATTGACGAAGTCCCCTTGGTGGTTAGGTGTGATGGGGTTCGCGGATTTAGTGCCTGTCGTCCTCCTTAGCCCAGTAGCGGGGTATATGGCCGATCGATTTGAGCGGATCACACTGGCGCGGGTTATGCAGTTTCTAAATGTAGTCGTGACTGCGTTGTTAATGGTGACGGCGTTTGCAGGCCTGTTGAATATTGAGCTTCTGCTTTTTTTTACGTTTATAACAGGCATGGATCATGCGCTTTTTCAGCCGATCAGAAGCTCGTTGCCGCCCGCACTTGTCCCACGTGAAGATTTGCCCGCTGCAATCGCTTTTGGGGGCTTTACCTGGAACAGCGCCCGCGTAATAGGGCCCGCGATTGGAGCCACTATCCTTCACTTTTGGGGTGTGAATGCTGTCTTTTTAATCAATACAATTTTGTATTCCTGGTTTTTTGCGGCCTTATGGTTGGTACGAGTCCCCCCTATGGCCAAGCCACCGGCATCCGGGCTATCGATCGTGGGCGATATAATTGCTGGATACCGTTACGCTGCATCCCATCCTGTTATAGGGCCATCCCTGTTAATTCTTTTGGGTTCATCATTTTTGACGAGACCACTGGTCGAGCTGCTCCCTGGGTTTTCATCGGGCATTTTCAGCCAAGGTGCCGATGGATTGGCTATTTTAACTTCGGCGATGGGTATTGGTGCGGTCGCTGCGGGAATTACTATTGCTCAACGTGGGCGCTTTGAGGGATTGGCCGAAATTACCGCCTATGCCGTTCTGGTTGGGGCAATTGTTTTGGTCGTCATTACCAACACTACCCACTTTGAAGTGGCGGTAGTCTGCATGGTATTTTTTGGCATTCAGTATTCGCTGGTAGGGACCTGTATTCAGTCGCTAATTCAAGCTGTCGCGGAGGAAACTATGCGTGGACGGGTTCTCGCACTTTATGGATTGATTTGGATTGGCGGTGCTGCAATTGGATCCCTCGTGATGGGTGCTATTTCAGAAGTTTTTGGGCTTACCCAGCCCATTTCAATAAGTGGGATACTTTGTCTAGTTGTCTTTATATTTGCATGGAGGGTTAAGGGATCGATCGAAGCCTCAATCGTAAAGCAAGGGGATGGCTGATTAGGCACGCCAAATTTCTGTATTTAGATTAATCAGATCTTTTGGTTCATCAACATCGAAACTTAAATTCGGATTTTTTATAACCGAAATTTGGCACCCTGCATTGATTGCCGTTACTCGATGTCTTTCGAAGCTGTTGGCTCCAAACAAAAAGTTTATTGAATCCGGTGGCCGAATAAAGAGTGCGTTGGTGCCGCGTTGGCTTTTGTCTGGGGCAATAATAACTAGCGCCGTTGTTGGCGTGTGGTCATCTGCGCTAATGAGTATAGCTGATAGGTCTGTTGTCTCCAGCTTGGCTAGATCGGCAGGCACAATAAGTAATTCCGATACGTTGAGCGCGGAGCTCGCTTTTCGGGCAACATCGAGGGCGGCATTAAGGTCAGAATTGGTGCCCTCCAATATGCCGTGAGCACCTGCTTCTTCCGCGAGTTTGAGAGCGTCCTCATCTCGACTAATCACAAGGATATCGTGAATCCCTTGCGTAGCGAGTGTAGTCTTGAGCACATGACAGAACATATTCCGGTTTAGCGTATAGCGCTGTTCATCTGATAAAAAAGCAGCAAGACGGCTCTTGCCTTCAGTAAACGGTTTGACGGGAATAATAGCGGCAACCGACATGAATCTTAGATCTCTTTCCGCGAAAGAGTCACCGCAAATTGGAGGGTTTCCTGGGCCAGGTTACTCTCGGCCCTCGCTGATTCCATAATTGTATCGGTGACGTGTACACCGATTCCGATGGCCTTGATTTCGTCGGCTAAGTAGGCATCTTTTTTGTCGATGACTAAACCATTAATCAATTTACTATAATGCTGTGCTATCCCGAGCGGCGATACCGACAAGGCGAGCTCCGCCATCATCTTGGCGGCCGGTCCCTTTACTGCATGCCCGCTAATAATTGGGGATATTGCAATAATAGGAACGTCAGTTTGGTTGATCGCCCCGGTGACACCTGGAACATTGAGGATGGGGTCGATACTGACAAATGGGTTAGACGGGCAAACTACGATTGCTTGTAATGTAGATTTTCTCAGAGCATCACTAAGCAGTGGTGCTGGTTTCGAATCCTCCAGCCCTTTGTAATGAACCCCAGTAAAGACAGGCTTGCAGCCTAACCGAACAAAATAATCTTGGAAAAAGAAGTCTCCTTCTTCGGTATCAACGATAGTGCCGACGCGATGATCAGTCATTGGCACAATGGAGTGTGTAACCTTGTACTTTTGGCATAATGCACGGGTGACTTCGGAGAGTGTTTGGCCTTCGGTTAGACGGCGGGTGCGTTCGACATGTGTGGCTAGATCTTTGTCGCCAATTTGGAACCAGTCTTCGCCCCCAATGTTTCTGAGAGAGTCCATGAAGTTCCAGGTTTCATCCCGAATACCCCAGCCGCGTTCCTTGTCATTGATGCCTGCGAGTTTGTAAAGAACGGAATCCAAGTCAGGACAAATGAAATAGTCGAGGTGTAAAAAGTCATCGCCGGTATTAACGGCAATCACCAACTCTGATGGATCCAAGATACGAGCTAAACCATGTGTTAGTTTTGCGCCGCCAACACCGCCTGCTAGTGCGAGGATCATATTGTTAATAAATTTCTCAGCGGAACAAATCCTGTTCCTGGGCGCGGATTAAATCCTGCGCGTTGCCTTGGCCAACTTTGGAGTTGTAGCCCCGCACATGAACAACAGGACGGCCTTCGTTTGCTTGCCCCATAACAATGGACGCTGCTGCGGCCAGCTCATCGGCGAGCCCAACTTGCGTCGCTTGCAATGGACGGTCGAATAAATCTGGGCGGCCATTGAGGTCGAGAAGTGCTTCTATTCCCGCAGTACCGATAGCCAAGCCAACGGTACCATTGCGCCAGGCCCGACCGACGCTGTCGTTGATGATTACGGCTATGTCAGCCCCGGTGTTTTCGCGAAAAGCGTCGCGGAGAGCTACGCAGCTAGCGTCAGGATCCTCGGGCAATAACAACACTTGCCGTGTGACCTCGCCGACGACGTCACTCTCAAGCTGTTCCACATTGGATGTGTCTATGCCGGCATTGGCCATGACGATCCCGAGATGATGCTCGACAATAAGAATGCCCTTACGTTTCCTGACGATGTCTCTGGATTCCGATAAAATAAGTTCGACAAGCCGCGGATCTTTCTTCACATCATTGGCAAGTTCTATAGCTTCCTGACCCGGAGTTACGGATTCAAGCGCAGCATAGCGGCCCTCAGATTTTGAAACGATTTTTTGGGCCAGAACGAGTATATCACCATCCTGAAGCGTTAAGCCACATCCGGTCAATCCATTACAAATAATAGAAGTTAGGTCATCCCCGGGGTTCACCAGTGGAATATCGGGTAAAGCGATTATTGATAGCTGGTCGTTAGTTTTAGTGGCAGGGATTTCGTCCCGATTGGCTGGAGAGACATCCATAATTTAATCTTCCAATTCTTCTGGCGTACCGGTAATACGAATGCCGGAGCCCGGAATCTTGTGCGCTCGATTGATAAAGATCAAAACCGATGTCATTGCTTCCACGGCGGCGGCATTTGCTAACGGGCCAGCGTGCCAGGCGGTCATTCCGGCGTCATTGGCGAGAGTAATCGCGATTTCCCGTGCCGCTTTCTTGTCGCTACAAACAAGGACGTCGCAATCAATCTCGTTACCCGGGTCGGCGAGATGTTGAGCTGCGATGTTTTGAAAGGCAGCTACAACCGCCACGTTTTCGCCGAGCATCTCCTGCGATTTAACAACAGCAGATCCAGCTTCTGGCAGCTGCACAGTGCTAACTTTGGGTGGTTTTAGTGGCGCGGTAACGTCGATCAGAATTTTGCCTTTAAGGGCATTAGCGATTGGTTTAAGCGTGTTAATCTGATTGGCGTAAGGAACTGCTAAAACAGCAATTTGGCACTCGGACGCTGCGGAAAAATTGTCAGTACCGCGAACATTTCCCCATTTATTTTTAGGAGAAGCCATGGCGGTAATTTTAGCAGCGGCCTTTTTAGCCTTGTTGCTATCCCGTGATCCTAAAACCACAGGATATCCAGCTTTGGCCCAGCGCACAGCTAGCCCCGAGCCCTGACTCCCGGTACCGCCAATAACAGCGATGAGGGGTTTGGTGTCAGTCATAAATTTTCTCCTCAGGCAATCGCCGCAAGTGGCCCTGCATTATAGGATGCCCTCTCACGCTCTAATGTGACTTTTTTATACAGTGTCGTCCGTTGAACAGGCTGTCGTCCGGCATTTTTGATTATCCGCTCTATTTCCTGCGGATTGCATTCCTGACCATGGACCGTGCCAGCGGCCCGCGAAATGCTCTCATTCATTAACGTGCCGCCGAGATCGTTGACTCCTGCATTTAGGCAGGCCTTGATACCTTGTTGACCGACCTTTACCCAAGAAGCCTGAATATTGTGAATGACCGGATGCAGCACGATCCGAGCGATTGCGTGCATCAAAACCGTCTCGCGGAATGTTGGTCCACGACGCGCAACTCCTTTGAGATATATTGGTGCTGCCATATGAACAAACGGTAGGGGTACAAATTCGGTGAACCCGCCGGTGCGTTCCTGCAGTGTACGTATCCGCATTAAATGTCGCGCCCAATGGGCTGGTTGTTCCATATGGCCATACATGATTGTGGCTGTTGTGCGAAGGCCTAAACCGTGAGCGGTCTCCATAACCGACAACCATTTATCGGTATTGATCTTGTCGGGACATAGTGTTGCCCGGATTTCGTCATCAAGAATTTCTGCGGCAGTCCCCGGCAAGGTTGACAGCCCCACATCCTTAAGCCGTGATAGAAAGTCTTCTATTGAGAGATCTAACGTTCGAGCCCCTTGTGTGATTTCAAGGGGAGAGAAGGCATGGATATGTATATCGGGTGCAGTGTCTTTGACGGCGGCGCAAATATCCAAATAGGTGTCGCCGGTAAATTCGGGGTGGATACCGCCCTGGAGACACACTTCGGTGGCCCCGCGGCTCCAAGCCTCCGCTGCACGCCTTGCAATTTCTGACGTTTCAAGGCGGTAAGGTTTGTCGCGCAGCTTATTAGCGGTTTTGCCCTTTGAAAAGGCACAGAACGTGCAGCGATAGGTGCAGATATTAGTGTAGTTAATGTTACGGTTTACGACATAGGTGACGTCGTCGCCGTTGCTCCCCCGTCGGAGGGCATCGGCGGTCTTACAAATTTCGGTGAAGTCGATATCGCGCGCCTCAAATAGCCGGGTGATATCGGTTTCGTTTGGCACGCCCCCCCCTGAAAACCTTCTGAGAATTGTGTTGATATCGGGCGATAGGGATGACCGACGCGTTGAGATGGCGGGTGGCTTGATGTCGATACCAGGGGCCCAGCTTTCGGTTCGGGCCATCCCGTCCGCGTCGCTGGCACGAATGGCAGCCGTTTCCATCTCAGATGCCATCCAGCGTGATGCGTCACGTATAAAAGAAGGATAGACCGCTAGCCTCTCGACCAGTGTCTTGCCGGTTTCTGCAGACCTTTTCGCCAGTGTATCGATTTCGGGCCAGACTGCCTCTGGGTTCACGTGATCTGGTGTCACCGGTGAAATGCCGCCCCAGTCATTTAAGCCCGCCTCTACCAGTTTCTGATAAACATCCGGACTTAGATTGGGTGGCGCCTGAATATTCATTTCCGCGCCGAAAATCAGCCGCGCACAGGCAATGGTCCACAAATGGTCATCGAGATTAGGTTCCGGCGCATTGGCCATGCGTGTTGCCGGTTTGGCGCGGAAGTTTTGGACAATAATTTCCTGGATATGGCCATACGTTTTGTGTAACTCATTGATCATCAGCAGGTCTTTAATCCGCCGTTCTCGTGTCTCTCCGATCCCTATAAGAATACCCGTAGTGAAAGGCACCATAGCGGTACCGGCATCGTGCAATGTCTGAAGCCGTGCCTTGGGTAACTTGTCGGGCGATCCATGATGTGCTCCGCCAGATTCATGCAAGTTAGGAGCCGTCGATTCCAGCATCATGCCCATTGAGACGGTAACAGGACGTAAAATTTCTAATTCTTTCAGCGTCAAAGCACCAGGGTTAGCGTGTGGGAGCAAACCAGTCTCTTCATAGACCAGACGACACATTGCCGCTAAATATTCGATGGTTGAGGTGTAGCCCATTTCAGATAGAAACTTGCTCGCCACGTTGTAACGTAACTCCGGCTTGTCGCCCAAGGTAAAAAGGGCTTCCTTACAACCCGTTGTTTTACCATCGTGGGCAATTTTTAGAACCTCATCTGGTAAAAGGTAAGGGTTAGGAAGGTTGCTTGGCGTTGTCGCGAAAGTGCAGTAGCTACAACTGTCACGGCACAGGCGTGTCAGCGGGATAAAAACCTTGCGTGAATAGGACAGACGGTCCGCGTGGCCCGAATTGCGCAACACGGCCGCCCGCTCAAGCAATTCTGAGAGCGAAGCATTTAGCAGGTAGTTAGTCGAGATCGTTTTTGCGCTCAATGAGGCTGTCCTGATGCGGATGAAGTAAGTTATATATTCGACCATACTGCGTTAACGGGGCTAGGAAAAGAAGACCTGTGGGAGAATGATGGTTAAAAATATTGCAGTATTGGGGGCGGGCCACGGTGGCTTCGCGGCAGCGGCTGATCTAACCGCACGCGGCTTTGAAGTTCGCCTGCATGCGCGCCGAAAGGAACCCATTTTCCCTTTGCAGAAAAAAGGCGGGATACATGCTACCGGCGTTCAGGATGGATTATTTCCGGTTCACTTGCTGACCACTGATATTGAAGAAGCCGTTTCCGGTGCTGAAATTGTCATGCTGGTGGTGCCATCAGTGGCTCATGGTTTCTACGCCCAAGCGCTGGCGCCGCTCCTAACGCCGGATACCCCGGTTTTTCTAAACCCCGGTCACACCGGAGGGGCTTTGCATTTTGTCAGTGAACTGCGTCGTTGCGGCTATGTTAAACCCGTAAAAACCTGTGAAACTGTTACGCTGACCTATATCGCCCGTAAAACCGGGCCTGCTGCGGTTGACATTTTTTCTTTTACCAAAAAATTAAAATTTGCTGCCTTTCCTGGCAAGCACGCCAGTCAAATGTTTAATCTTGTAAAGCCGTTATATCCGGAAATCACTAGGGTCAGCAGCGTTTTGGAAACTGCCTTAACCAATATCAATGCTGTGTTCCACGCGCCGGGCATGTTGATGAATGCAGGTTGGATAGAGAATACTGATGGTGATTTCCTTTTTTACCGCGAAGGTATTACGCCCGCTGTAGGACGGGTTATTGCTGAACTGGATGCCGAGCGTATGGCAGTTGCCCGCGCACTTGGTGTCCCGTCTGCAAGTTTCCTCGAGAATTTTTATCAAGCCGGTTTGACTACCAAAGAGGCGATGGAGTCCGGCGATATTTCGCGTGCCTGCGCTGAAAGCGAGCCAAATTGGAAAATTAAAAGCCCGCCCTCGTTGGATCATCGCTATATCCACGAAGATGTAGGCTACGGGCTGGTGCCGTTTGCAGGTTTTGGCCGTCTATCAGGTGTTCCGACACCGACAATTGATGGGATTATTCATATAATATCGGAGATGATGAAAATTCCCTATGGAACGGAAGGTCTCACTCTGGAAGCCATGGGTCTTAGTGGGCTAGATCCCGAAGGCGTCCTGAAGTTTGTCGAGGAAGGTCTGTAATGACCAATACCTCTCTTGTTAAACGGATAGCAATCTTCGGCGCGGGCAGCGGCGGGACCTCGGCAGCGGCTCATCTGACAACGCTGGGGTTTGAAATTCGTCTTTATAGCCAGGACCAAAGTGCGTTAGCCCCGTTACAGGAAATTGGTGGCATCCAATTTGACGCGCCGTTTGGCAGGGGCTTTGCAGAAATACCAGTGATTACGTCTGATGCCGCAACGGCGATGGCCGGGGCAGAGTTGGTAATGATTGTGAGCCCGGCCCATCTGCATGAGAAATGGATTACCGCTGCTGCACCGCATCTAATTGATGATCAAACTCTATTTGTCTCGCCTGGTCATACGTTGATGCTGATTCCGCATATCCTGCGGGCGAATGGCATTAAGAACCCGATTTTTTGCGAGACAGCGACACTACCGTATCTGTGCCGCCGCACTGGGCCTACGACTTGCCGTATCTCGAGGGTTTCAGATTTTATGGTGTTTGGCGGTTTTCCGGGGCGAGAAACCAAGCGTCAATTTGATATCATCAGCACGGTCTATCCGGCGGTGAAGGAATTTTCCAACGTGCTAGAAACAGTCTTTCCTTATGGTAATGCCATCCACCATCCGCCTGCTTTCCTTTGCAACGCGGGTCGTGTTGAAGCGACGGGCGGGGACTTCCGACACTATTATGATGGGATCACGCCCTCCGTCGGTCGATTGATTGATGCGGTGGATCGCGAACGCGTTGCGGTCGCCGATGCGCTTAAGGCCAAGACCATGCCGTTTGTAGAGTTGTTTTATCAGATGGGCTATACGACTGAGGCCGCGCGAGAAAGCGGCATCGCCTATGAGGCATTTCATCAGAGTGAGCCAGACAAATGGATACCGGCGCCACCGCAGCTCGAACATCGCTATTTTCTTGAAGACGTGCCATATGGCCATATCATTTATTCTGAGCTTGGCCGTCTGGCTGGTGTGCCGACGCCAACGATTGATCACATCATTCATCTTGCCTCGGTGTCGTTGGGGCGCGACCTGACGACGGATGCGCTGACATTGGAAAAGATGGGGTTGGCAGGGGTGACGAAAGAAAGATTTCTTGATCTGCTGGAAAACGGATTTGACGATTAGGGAGAGAAAACGATGTCGGTAAGGCTTGGAATGCGGTTTGACGGGTTTGATCCCGTTGCTGAAACCATTGAAGTGTCAGCACAGGCGGAAGAAGCTGGTGCGGATACGATCTGGATGGCGGAGCATCTAGGATATCGCGAGGCCGCTGTTTCCTGCATGGCTTTTGCGCTTAAGACGCAACGCGCCATGGTGATTCCAACCGCTGTGATGCCTTATATCTGGCATCCGATGCCGACTGCGATGCAGTTTGCGACGATGGCGGAAGCAGCACCCGGTCGTGTTGGTATTTGCGTGTCGGTTGGTAATCTTTTGAACCTTCGAGAATCCGGCGTACCGCACCCTGAAAAGCCGGTGAGGGTTATTCGCGAGTTTGTTGAGGCCCTGCGGGCCCTTTGGACTGGCGAGACCGTTGATCAGGAAGGCTTGATCTGGCAGCTGCGTGGCGCACGTCTTGCGTTCAAGCCGCCCAAACCGATCCCGGTCTTTATTGCTTCAACGGGTCCACAAGTTTTGGGGCTCGCCGGCCGAATAGCCGATGGTGTGCTGTATTCTGGTGGGCTTTCGCTTGCCTCGATCAAAAAATGCGCCGACTTTGTCGATATTGGCATAGCCAAGGCCGGCCGCGATCCATCGGAAGTCCGTAAGGCTGGTTTTGTGTATTTCGCGTGTTCCAAAAACGGCACCGATGCGGTTGAAGCCAATCGCCGCAAGATTGCCTTTCTGTTCCGTAACTCGGCTCAGGCAGACAACATCGCCTCTGTCGGAATCCCAATTGATCACGAAGCTATTATTGAGCTCGTCAAAGCTCGGAAACTGGAAGAAGCCGCACAGTTGATACCACCTGAAGCCGTAACTCAATTCACCGTTGCGGGCACACCGGACCAATGCCGTGAACAGTTGCAGGCCTATATCGATGCCGGTGTGGAAGAGCCGGTGATTGAAGTCAGTGGTACCGAAGAAGAAAAAGCATTAGCGCTGGAAGTTATTTACGAGTTTACGGCGGGCCGATAGGTCCTAGCAGGAGGTAACCATGCCTAAAATTGGCATTCGATTTGACGGGTTTGAGGATGCGCCGGAAACTTTCCGAGTCGCCGCGCTGGCCGAAGAGGCCGGTGCCACTGGGCTGTGGATGACCGAACATATTGGCTATAGAGAATCACTGGTCTCCTGCATGGCTTTTGCTATGAGGACCAAAGGAGCAACGGTCATCCCGGCGGCGGTAACGCCTTATCTGTTTCACCCGACACCTACGGCGATGTCGCTGGCAACGATGGCGGAGGCATTCCCCGGCCGGGTTGGTCTGTCTGTCGCCATTGGCAATGCGCTGGACCTCAAAGAATCTGGTAAGGAACCGGAAGATGCTGTGCAATTAGTGGAAAATTATGTCCGCGATCTCCGCGCTATGTGGACGGCTGAGCCGGTTCGAAGTGAGACTGAGGCGTACAACTTGGCCGGGGCACGGATGTCCTTCAAGACTGAACAAGCGATTCCAATCTATGTTACGGCACTTGGAAGCGAGGTTGCGTCTAAGGCTGGAGAGATTGCCGACGGTATGTTGATGTCTGCAGGGTTCTCGGTCCCGTTCGTCCAAAACTGTCTGAAGAAATTTCGAGAAGGCGCAGCGAAGGCCGGGCGCGATACCTCTGCTTTACGCACCGCCGCCTTTATTCATTTTTCCGTATCGGAAGATGGTATGTCGGCGCGTGAAGATGTCCGTCGTAAGCTGGCCTTTCTGTTCCGTAATCGGTTGATGTCCGAGAACATCACCTCTTCTGGAATCTCTATTGATCAAGACGCCATTGTTGAAGCAGTGGCAGCACGTGATCTCGACAAGGCAGCGACCTACGTACCCGATGAAGCCATTGAAGCCTTCGGCGTTGCGGGTACTGTTGCAGACTGTAAAAAATGTCTCGACGCCTATGTCGCGACCGGGCTGGACGAGCCGGTGATCCAGGTCTCTGGTGATCAGGCAGCCAAAATCCTGGCTCTGCAGGTGATCAGAGAATTCACCGGGTGAAGAAAAACCCTGGCTTGTCGGTCGGAACTACGTGGATTTATATAACTGTTCCACTGGCAATTTTTTATTGAATTAATTTCAATCAATCGAGAGCCTAGCTAACCGTTCTACTGCACCTGCTTGTGCATCGCCGGGTTTTTCGACACACTTCTCACAAATAAAACGTGCAAACAAAAACACCCAAAGCCGTACAACAGGGAGAATTAACATGGTCGGTGTAGTTGACGCGGATACTCACATTGCTGAGTCCGCCGGTATCTGGGAATTTATCGATGAGGAAATGTATCCAAGACGTCCTGTCAGGGTCTCTGTGCCGGAAGATACACTTTACGGCACCTCAGACGTCTTTTGGCTGATCGACGGCAACATTTTTCCTAAACCATCCGGTATGGGCGGTTTCCGCCTTGTGACCCCGTCGGAAGCGAGGTCGCAATCTTCGCGCGGGGATATTACCATTGCCAGCCGTGAAATTACCGATCCCAAAATTCGGTTAGCGGATATGGATCGGCTCGGCATTCAGATTCAGGTGATCTACCCCACCCTGTTTCTGGTTTATCTTACTGACGACCCCGCACTGGAAGTGTCGCTTTGCCGGGCTTACAACAAATGGCTAGCGCAAGTCTGGCGGACTGATGAAGAACGGCTGCGCTGGGTTGCGGTTCTGCCGCTGAGGTCGATTGAGGCCTCGATTGAGGAATTGCGCGTCGCCAAGGAAAACGGTGCAACCGGGGTTTTTTTTCGAGGGATGGAAGGTGACCTCACCCTAGACAATCCTTATTTTTTCCCAATCTATCAGGAAGCTGAAAAGCTGAACCTGCCCATTTGTATTCATACCGGTTCGGGCGCGCCTGCGCTAATCGACCTTTATAATCTGGAACGAAATCATTCCTTTGCGCATGGCAGGGTGCTTCCGCTTTTTGCCTTCAGGGATCTTGTCCACAACAGCATTCCCGAAATGTTCCCGAAATTACGCTTTGGTTTCGTCGAGGCATCTGCTGGTTGGGCGCCGTTTATTGTCCATATTCTACGGCGCTTGCTGGCGAAGAACTGGAAATTCTCGAACAGTCAGGACCTGTTCCAGGAATACCGAATGTTCATTGCTTGCGAGGCGGACGAAGACATTCCGTACCTCGCCGATTTTATCGGTAACGATAATTTGATCATTGGCTCTGATTATGGACATAATGACCCGTCTGCCGAACCGATGCTTTTGGAATCACTGGCGTCAAGGGGAGATTTGTCAGTCGAACTCCAGGATAGCATCCTGAAAACCAACCCGCGGGTCCTCTACGGCATCTAAATCATTACCCAATCCGGTAGAGCGAATCAGTCCCGGTGATATTTGAGAGTAATTCGGCCCCGGTTTCAGTGACCGCAACCATGTCTTTGAGCTGCAGCCCAAACCCGTGGCCGGTTTGATAAACCAGTGGCTCGATACCGAGAACCATACCGGCTTTTAGTAAGTAATCATGATACTTCCCGAGATAAGGTTCCTCGTGCAAATGTAGTCCTATGCCGTGTCCAACAAACGAGATTGGCGGTAACCCTAATTCGCTAAATTTGTCTATGAATATTTCATAAATCCTTTTGGCACTCGCACCGGGCTTGATCGCGTCAAGTATTCGATACTTGCATTCCACCAAATATTTCCATATCTCGACAGCCTTCTCAGGCGGACTTCCAACTGAGGCGGTACGGCAAACCCCGGCATGGTAGCCATCGATGATCGAAAAAATTTCCACGCGGCATATGTCGCCAGGCTGAAGAGTACGTTGTGTAGGACCAACGTTGGGTAATTCAGAGCGCGGTCCTGTTGCAATGATCATGAGCTTGAAGTCTTCAGCCCCTTCTTCATATACGGAACGTGTCAGGTCTGTAGCGATATCCATCTCCGTCATTCCAGGCTTCACGGCATCGAAAGAGGCAGCAATGGCTTTATCAGAGATACGGGAAAGACGACGGAGTAGGTTAATTTCATCCGGCGTTTTGATTTGACGAAGGTCGTCAAACACCTCATCGGCCGCTATAAAAACCGCATCGGGTAATAAGGCCACTAGCTGCTCATAATCTGCAGCGGGGAGATAACCCATCTCGATACCAATTTTTCCTTTTACGCAACCGAGATCGGCAATAAGTTGTTTGAGTATAGTCATCGGCTTGTCGGTGAATTCACCCCAGATACGAATGTCTGTGTCCGGCAATTGATCCCGCACGGTGGTTTCTTCCATGTCGACCGCGATGATGCTGGGTGTTCCGTCTGCAGTTATAACACATATCGCGTGTCGCCAGCGCATAATCGGTTGTGATGGGACAACAAACCCTGTGGTATAGGCGAAGTTTTCAGGCGAAATTGCTATCAGTAAATCAAGTCCTAACTCCGCCATCACCTTTGTTTGTTTGTTGATAACATCGTGCCTCATATGAGCATCTCCTTTCGGTACATTATTAATTTCCTTTTGTTGTTACCCGGATATCTTGGTTAGGAGGCGTCAGAGAGTTTTTTGGTCAATCGACGCGCAATCGCACCAATGACACGGCGACGGTACCAGGGTTTTACCGTTGTTGTTCGCATTGGCTTAGCCTGGCTCTGGACTAAATGGGCAATTTTATCAAGCATTGAATTGTTAAGATTTTTGCCAGTAAATTGATCAAGATTCTTCACCAGCTGGGGAGAAGGATTGACTGCCGTAAGTGCGATCCTGAGTTCTTCAACTTTTCCTTCTGACTGCTTAAGCCAGGCGGCGGCCCCTGCAAGGGGAAAGTCAATGGAACCTCGGATACGTACTTTTTCGTATGAACTTCGAATCCCAGCCTTTGATATTGGTAAATGTACTACCGAGAGTAATTCTCCTGGTTGGAGTGCTAAATGGTTCATACCGTCGTCTTTGTAGATGTCTGATAATGGGATACGTCTTCGCCCGCTAAGGCTTATGATGTCCACCTCCGCATTATGGACGAGCGCAGCAGGGGCAACGTCACCAGAAAAAGCTGCAAAGCAACGGGAGCCTCCCGGGGCGACATGACAGATACTACCGCGCTCCTTAAGACAATAATCATTCGATTTGCGCCACCATTCTGACTGGTTGTAAAACAAGCAACGAGTGTCCAAGCATAGGTTTCCACCGACAGTGCCGTAGTTCTGGTGGGATGGGCCTGCAACCGCAGCTGCCGCTTCAGCGACGGCTGTTGCATCTTTCAACACCCGGCGGTCGTTTGCGACGGCATCCAGTGTGACTGCGGTACCGATATGTAACTCATGATCGTCGGAGGTTACCAACTGTAGTTCTTCTATATTCGAAAGATCGATAAGCGCAGAAGGCTGTTCAATTCCTCGCCTGACATTAACGATTAAGTCGGTTCCGCCCGCGACATAAAGAGCGTCATCTGCTTCAGCACGAAGTTTGACGGCGTCCTCTATACTGGTCGGGCGGTGCAGGGTGAAATTGGGCATTAATTCCATTACGCGTTTACTTTCTTATTTTTTGATTTCTGGGTTTTTCGCTTTTTGTTTTCTAGAATCTCCATCAATCGATCTGGTGTGATTGGTAATTCGTTGACTCTAATATCAAGTGCATCGGCAATTGCGTTGGTTAGTGCAGGCAGAAATCCAGCAAGTGAGGCTTCGCCCGCTTCTTTGGCCCCAAACGGTCCGTGTGGATCAATGGACTCAACAATATTTACGTTGATGGGGGGGCTTTCGATTATGGTTGGGACACGATAATCAAGCATATTCCCTGTAATACCCAGTCCGTTATGATAATGGGTTTCTTCTGTCATCGCTTGACCCATGCCCATCCAAACCGAGCCCTCAATTTGTCCTTCGACGGATAGTGGGTTTAGGGCTTTACCGCAATCATGAGCAACCCAGACCTTTTCAACACGAATTTGCGCGGTATCAGGGTCAATATCGACTTCAACAACCTGTGCGGCGTAGGAAAAAGCCATCGTTCCTCCAATGGCTGCCCCTCTATATTTATTACCACCCCAGCTTTCGGGGATGGTATCAAAATTACCGCGCGCTGTGATTGTGCCGGTACCTTCGAGTGCTGCATATACAACTTCTTCAAAAGTCATGCCCTGATCTTGCGTACCGGCACGGTAAACTTCACCAAGACATTCAACATCTTGCGGTTGTACGTCCATTTTTCGCGCTGCTGCCTCAACGAGTATTTTTTTTAGATTAGTGGCGGCATCGATGGCGGCATTACCAACCATGTAAGTCACCCGTGAGGAGTAAGCGCCATTATCCTTGGGCGTCACTAGACTATCAGATGTTACAATTCTTATTCGTGTAACATCCAGGCCTAGAACCTCCGCAACACATTGGGTAAGGATTGTGCTGGACCCCTGGCCAATTTCGGGCGCGCCGGTGAGGATTGTTAGGCTGCCATCAAAGTCGAGTTTTATATTGACGGTGGCGTGTGGTTCTCCAGTCCAATTCACAGGTTTGGAGGCGCCACTGACATAATGAGAACAGGCCATACCCAGTCCGCGATTTACCTCGGTCTTGCCTTTGCGCTCTTTCCAGCCGCTTTTCTCTTCAACGATATCAAGGCACTCGGCAAGGCCGTAACTGTTAATCATCAGGTCATTGGCTGTGAAGGTCGGCGCTTTTAGCAAATTTTTCCGACGCACTTCAAAAGGATCGAGGCCGAGTTCAATTGCCATTTCATCCATTAAGCTTTCGAACGCAAACCTTACATTAACAGTTCCATGACCTCTAAAAGCGCCACATGGCGGGGTGTTGGTTAAGACGCGGTAGCCATTGTAGCGAGCGTTTTGAATATCATAGAGTGCGAAAACCATTGAACCTGAATATAGTATGGTGACCGTACCATAACCGGCATAAGCACCACCTCTTTGTGTTGTTGTCGTGTCGACAGCGGTAATTTTGCCATCCCTGGTCATACCTATCTTGAGAGTTGTTTTCTGTTCAGGTCGACCTCTATGAGTGATGAAAGTTTCTTCGCGGCTTAGCGTTATTGCGACTTTGCCCTTGCATTTGCGAGCAAGCGCGCTGGCGATAAGTTCAACATGCAGGCACTCTGTTCGCGAGCCAAATCCACCACCAATATGGGGTTTGATCACACGAATGTTTGACCTCTTCATTCCGAGAGTTTGTTCCAACATCAAGTGCACGTAATATGGTACCTGAGTGCTGGCGTAGACTGTTAAGTGACCGCGTTCGCCATCAAAGATTGCAAGGGCGGCATGTGGCTCCGTTTGAACCTGGCATACTTCCGAACAGTTATAGGTCTCTTCGCGGATTAAATCTGCATTTTTGAATCCCTTATCGACCTCTCCTAGGTCATATTCGACATGTCGTTCTACATTATTGGGGCGCTTTTCATGAAGCGGAATGACGCCTTCAGCCATAGCAGTTTCAGCAGAAAAGTAGGCGGGTAGTTCTTCGTAGTCGAATTCGATCAGATCCAACGCTTTTTGCGCAGTTTCGACATCGATTGCGGCTACCGCGGCAATTGGCTCACCACGATATCGTATTCGGTTGCGGGCTATAGGCCACTCCGTGCGGGCAATAGGCAAGACTCCAAACTGCCCTGAAAAATGCTGACCAGTAACTACGGCTTGGACACCAGGAAGCGCTTCTGCGGCGGAAGTGTCGACGTTTAATAATTCCCCGTGTGAAATTGGCGAACGTAAAATTCGGCCAACCAATGCATTTTGTGCGGTAAAGTCCGCTGTGTAGTTTGCTTTGCCCGAAACCTTCTCCGGGCCATCGACCAGCGGCATTGGTACGCCGATAGATTGGACGGGCTTCGCGTTTTCAGTGTCGGTTTGCTGATTATCATTCATGAGTTGCCAGCCTTTGAGGTAACTTCCTTGATGGCGGACTGCACTGATTCAATAATTTTAACATAACCCGTGCAGCGACATATATTTGCAGCCATACCTTTCCTAATTTCATTTTCGTCTGGTTCTGTATTTTCCCGCAACAACCCTTCCGCAGCCATCACCATGCCCGGTGTACAAAAACCACACTGCGCCCCCAGTTTTTCATGGAAACTGCGCTGGATCGTTGAAAGGCGCCCCCCTTGTTCAAGTGATTCGATTGTCTCCACTAAACTATTCTGACACACGGATGCGAGTGTCAGACAAGCATGCCGTGGTTTGTTATTAATAAGAACGGTGCAACAACCGCATTCACCACCATCACAGCCAATCTTGGTACCTGTGAGGCCTACAACCTCGCGAAGAAAATCCACGAGTAACATGTTGTCGGGAATAGCGTCTTCCCGATTGCGGCCATTTAAGGTCATTGAAACAAACGTTGTCATTGGCTTCCACCTCATCCAGGTTAAAGGCCGTATCATTAGGGGTAGAGGAACAGTAAACTATGGTAACAATTTGTTGGGTAATAAACAATAGAGTTATCAACAGTTTTTGAATTCTCTATAATATATTATTTTTTAACGTCAGGGGTTTCCTTGTGGCTTCTGTAATTGGTTGGCAAGTTACATTGTAATGTTCGGAGAAAGTGAATGACAGACTTCAAAGAGGGTGAACGCGAGATAACTGGCCCGGCTGTCGTCACCTTCAGGCAAGCATTAGGTACCTGGGTTAAAATTGCGCTGCTAAGCTTTGGAGGACCTGCAGGACAAATAGCTTTGATGCACCGAGTACTGGTTGATGAAAATAAATGGATCAGTGAGAGCAGATTCTTGCATGCTCTGAACTATTGTATGCTTTTACCCGGTCCAGAGGCACAGCAACTGGCCACTTATATCGGCTGGTTATTGCACAGGACTTGGGGCGGTTTAGTAGCGGGTATTTTATTTATTCTTCCGGGTGCGGGAGTTATTTTATGTCTGAGCGTTCTGTATGCGGGATTCAGCGATCTTTCGATTGTCCAGGCCGTATTTTTTGGGATCAAGGCTGCTGTACTAGCCGTAGTTGTGCAAGCGGTTCTTCGAATCGGAAGTCGTGCGTTGACCAATAGATTGATGGTGGCTATCGCCATAGCAGCATTTATTGGTATTTTTTTCTTCGCAGTTCCATTTCCCTTCATTGTTGTTATTGCTGCTTTAATAGGTTTTGTCGGCGGTTATATTAAACCAGGTCTTTTTTCCACCGTTAAAAGGGATGGAAAATCCGAAAACGCCAATGCAGCTGCGATCGATATACTGGCGAGTGGGGGATACCTCGATCATACAAAGCCATCGTTGTCGCGGTCGGTTTATGTGACGGTTATTTGTCTTTTTTTGTGGTTTGGACCCGTTATTACGCTAATTTTCTGGCTCGGAGTAAACAATGTTTATACTCAAGAAGGCTTATTTTTTAGCAAGATGGCCGTAGTTACTTTTGGTGGCGCTTACGCGGTGCTGGCCTATGTTGCCCAGCAGGCAGTCCAGACATACGGATGGTTGGTTCCCGGGGAAATGCTCGATGGTCTAGGGATGGCGGAAACTACGCCCGGCCCTCTCATTATGGTCGTCCAATTTGTTGGATTTATGGGTGCTTATCGAAATCCTGGTTTACTGGATCCGATGCTTGCCGGCGTTTTGGGTGCGGCATTAACAACTTGGGTTACTTTTGTACCTTGCTTCCTGTGGATTTTTCTCGGCGGACCTTATATCGAGTCGTTAAGGGGTAATAATTCCCTTTCCGCGGCTCTTTCGGCGATTACCGCAGCCATTGTTGGTGTAATTTTAAACCTTGCGGTTTGGTTTGGTCTTCATGTTGCTTTTGACAAAGTGGAGGAGCAGACTTTTGGTCTGTTTCGGCTTTATATTCCTCAGTGGGATACCGTGCAAATTACCGCGATGTTTCTTGCAACTGGTGCGATGATCGCGATGTTAAAATTCAGAGTTGGCATGATTTGGACATTATTTGGATGTACTCTATTGGGAACCATCGCTTTCTATGTCGGAATATAAAAAAAGATCGAGTTGTCGTTCTTTCGTGCGCGTGCTCCATGGGTTAGTGTCAGGTATCTAAATTTCTTACAGGAAAGAGCCCAATTATGGTTGAACCATTATTACCGCTAATTGTTGAGCCGTTAGAACTTGAAGCTGTGCTGGGTGTGGAAGAGTTGCTGATTGTCGATCTAAACGAACCAAGTGTCTATAATCAGGGCCATATTCCTGGTGCCGTAAATTTGTCTTTTGCGTCTCTGATTTTACCCCGTCCACCAGCGATGGGGACCATCCCGAATAGTGAACAGCTGTCGGCTGCTTTATCTTTAATTGGGCTGCACCATGGCAATCATGTTGTTGCTTACGACTCAGAGGGCACCGGCAAGGCGAGCCGGTTTTTATGGACACTAGACGTCGTAGGACATTCTAAGGCTTCATTGCTTAATGGCGGATTTCATAGCTGGGCTGCTGAGGGACATACCCAGGAAACGGAAGCGAATATTCCGAATCCTAGCGACTACAACGTCACCTCGGAAAAAATGGCCCTTGCCGACAAGGCATATATCCTTGAACACCTGGGTGATGATCGGGTTGTTATATTGGATTGTCGTACTCCGGCCGAATTTTCTGGTGATGATATGAGGGCAGCACGAGGCGGACATATACCCGGTGCTGTCAACTTTGATTGGATGTTAGCAGTTGATCGTGATCGTAATTTTCGTTTCAAGGCGCCAGACGAGATAACTGCCACGCTGTTAGAGCTTGGTGTTACACCTGACAAAGAGATTATAACGCATTGTCAGACCCATCACCGTTCATCCCACACTTATATGGTTCTAAAATCCTTGGGTTATAACAAAATTAAGGGCTATGACGGATCTTGGTCTGATTGGGGTAACGACCCAAATGTTCCAATAGAAAGATGATTTAAGGAGAGTTCCAAATGGCTAAGCAATTTAAGCGAGACTTGGTTGATCAAGACGCATTGAACGATCCAAAAATGGATGCCTTGAGGGCTCTGTCACCACCAATAAAAATGCCTTTTTATATCACTAAGATTGGACATGTTGTTCTCAACGTTAAAGATGTCGATCGGTCGTCTAAATTTTATACACATGTGCTTGGTTTTCGTGTGTCGGATGTTTATCCAGAGAGTATGATGCCGGGTCGAATGGTATTCCTTCGCTTTAATCATGATCACCACGGTGTTGCATTAGTTGGGGGGTCCAAACGGGAAGTTGATAATTCTGAGTTGCATCATATGGCTTTTCAGGTGGAAACTCTGGATGAAGTTTTTCGTGCTCGTGATTACCTGGAAAAGAATGACGTCCATATTGAATTTAGTGGAAGGCGTCGCGGGGGTTGTCAGGTAGCGCTAGAATTTCGGGACCCTGACGGTCACTTTCTTGAAATTTATTGTCTTTTGGATCAGGTCGGCCCGGATGCAGAGGCACGACCACCAGAGGAGTGGCGCCCAGTGGCGTCATTAGAAGACGCCCTTGATAATCCGCCGCCGGGACAAGATGTAACACTTAAGGACCCCTCATTACGGCGTTGAACAGATATTATGATGGATGGATCTGGCCACAGTAAGAATAAGCCATTAGACCCTGGAAAATTTAACGATCAATTTGTGACCGCCGATGGAGAGAGACGCGCTCAAGTATCGTTAAAGAAGCTAAAGACGCTCTGGATAAACACTGGCACACTATGCAACCTGACTTGCAAGAACTGTTATATAGAATCGAGCCCGATGAATGATCGATTATCCTTCATCAAAATAGGTGAAGTTGAGGCATACCTCGATGAAATAAGACTAAATGAATGTGCTACAGAGGAAATTGGATTCACTGGAGGTGAGCCCTTCATGAACCCCGATATCATTCCAATGCTTGAGATGACGCTATCCCGAGGTTTTCGAGTACTGGTTTTAACTAATGCTATGAAACCCATGCAGCATCAAAAAGAAGCCCTACAAAAGCTGAGAGTTAAATTTAAAGACCAGCTAATTATTCGGGTTTCGGTTGATCATTACACCCGAGATCTGCATGAAGCAGAGCGGGGACCAGGAAGTTGGGGTTCGATGTTAGAGGGTTTGACATGGCTATGTCGCAATAATTTCAAATTTGATGTTGCCGGACGGACTCCTTGGGGTGAAGGCGAAGATGAAATGCGTGCAAACTACGGAGAATTTTTGACTGCACAGGGCATCGAGCTTGATGAAAATGATCCTGCGCGCTTAGTCCTATTTCCAGAAATGGATGAACGGCTTGATGTGCCAGAAATTACTGACAAATGCTGGTCCATCCTTGGCGTTAACCCTGATTCCTTGATGTGTGCTTCCTCGCGCATGATTATCAAAAGGAAGGGAGCGGTTAAACCGGCAGTAGTATCTTGTACCTTGCTACCATATGAAAGAAAATTCGAGCTCGGCACTACCCTACGTGAAGCTTCAAAAACCGTGCCGCTAAATCACCCGCATTGTGCAAGGTTCTGCGTACTTGGAGGGGGTAGTTGTAGTGAAAGCTGATGCGCAATAATTTCATTTAGGACTAGACCATCAACTTTTTTAGGTGTGCAATCCTATAGATAATCAATTTTGAGGTGGGGGATCGAAACAAATGGAAAAAAATAACCTCGCGCCAGAGAAATCATTCGTGTTTGATTTCTTGGACCGCAATGCGGACGCGGTAGCAACGATTGGAGATTCGGTTTTTTATTTTGGCGAACTTGGAATGCAGGAGGTGGAAAGTGCCAAGCTGATGACCGAGACCCTTGAAAACGAGGGTTTTAATGTTGAACGCGGTATTTCTGGTTTTCCCACGGGGTTTTGTGCGACCTATGGTTCAGGCGAACCGGTAATTGCCTTGCACACCGAATATGATGCTAACCCGAATAACAGCCAAGTGTCGGGTGAAACAAAACAAAAACACATAACGACCTATGGGCCGGGGCACTGTGAAGGCCATAACTGCAATGCAGCGGTAATGGTGTCTGGCGCTATTGCCGCCAAACGCGCTATCGATAAATTCGGTTTTAGGGGTACTTTGAAGGTCTTTGGGGCCCCCGGGGAAGAACAGTTGATCAGTCGTCCTTATTATGTACGAGATGGTTGGTTTGATGATGTAGATGTTGCCATCCATGATCATATCGGAGGCGATATGGGAACTGTTTATGGCTTAACCCATTCAGCAGCTGTATCTGCCTATTTTACATTTCGGGGTGAGACAGCTCATGCGTCAACAGCACCATGGAGAGCTCGAGATGCGCTCGACGGTGTCGTATTAATGGACATGGGTATGGCCCAGTTCCGCGAGCATATGGAACCGACTATGCGCGCCCATCGAGTTATTAAAGATGGCGGCGATCAGCCTAATACGATACCTGCCAAGGCAACAGTCTGGTGGACTTTTCGTGCTCCAACTGCTGAAGGCGCGCGGAAAGTATTTGAACAGGGTAGGAAAATCGCTGAGGGTGCTGCATTGATGACTAATACAGAGCTTGATGTAGAGGTCATGAGTGCAGTTTGGCCGGTACGAACAAATCAAGGCTTGGCAGAGGTTATTCAGGATAATTTGGAACTCGTCGGCGTACCAGATTGGACTGCGAATGAGCAAAATTTTGCCCGAAAATTACAGGAAGCGGCCGAAGTAACTCCCGAAGGCTTAAGAACAGAAATTAAACCTTTACTCGGTCCAACAGAGCAGCGGGCACCCTCCAATGATTGTGGAGATGTATCCTGGAAGGTGCCGATGGGGCGTGTGGGTTTTCCTTCTAATGTACCTAATGTTCCTTTTCACCATTGGGCAGGGGGGGCCGCTTTAGCAACTACTATTGCTCATAAAGGTTCAGTGGCAGGAGCAAAGACATTGGCCGGTGCAGTTGTAGACCTGCTATCAGATCCTGCTTTGGTGAAGCGTGCAAAGGAGACGTTTTCAGAGGAGATTGGGGAAGTAGTTTACACGCCACTAATCCCGGAGGGCCAGAAACCCCCGGTGGACTTAAACCGTGAAATGATGGAGTCATTCCGGAAACCTATGAGCGCTCACTACGTTACGGAGAAACCCCGCTTCAATTGATATTTTTCTAGCTCACTTCACGAAATTTTGTGGTCCTTTAAAAAGGCGTTTCGCAAGGCTGGCTTTTGGACCTTGCCTGAAGGTGTTTTTGTAATCGAATTTACGATTTTGATGTATTTGGGTCTCTTGAATCGGGCAAGGTGCTCAATGCAGTGGTTGTTAATTACCTTCTCTGTTAGTTCTTCTTTTTCACGTGGAACGACATAGGCTACAAGGGCTTCGCCCCAGTATTCATCGGGGATACCAAAAACAGTGCAGTCGATAATTTCTTTGTGTTGCTCCAGAACAATTTCTACTTCTCTTGGGTATATGTTTACACCACCCGAAACAATCATATCCTTTGATCTGCCAACAAGCGTAATAAATCCATCAGGATCTTTCTTCGCTAAATCTCCTGTCCAGCCCCACCCGTCTCCGGTCTTGAAATATATTTGGGTTTCCTGTTCGTTTTTATGATATCCGGACATGAGAAAAGGTCCTCGACATATGATTTCACCAGATTTGCCATCTGGAACCTCTTGCCCCTCAGAGTCTACAATTTTCAAATCCACCCCCACCGCCGGGCGGCCGACGGTATCAGCCTTCGTTCGAGGGTGATAATGGCTATATATGCAAATGGGCCCTGTTTCTGATTGTCCGTAGTGGTTCGTAAATTTTGCGTTTGGGAGTTTTTCGTTAATTTCAATTATTAAATCAGCAGGGCTTATGGCTCCTCCGCAGGCAATATTTTTTAAACTTTTAAGATTATCTATATTAAAATTAACATCAGATAAAACCTGGCGTAATTGAACAGGAACCATGAATGTGCAGGTGATACCATGTTTTGCTGTCTGCTGGATAAAATTATTGGGGTCCCAACTAGACATTAAGACAGCAGTTGCACCGACGAACATAACTGTTGGTAACCAAACAAGGGAACCCATGGCATGGTAAAACGGGGTGACCATTCCAACAATGTCTGAACCCGTCACGCCATGTTCTATTACTGTTGTGTAACAGCTGGCAAAGCGCGCACGGTGGCTGACTAACGTTCCTTTGGGCATTCCTGTGGTGCCTCCGGTGAATGTCATGGCAAATATGTCATCTTCGTCAAGATCCGATAGCGGAGGGGTTGCGGACTGTCCTCGAATGAATTGATCGAATGAAATCCACTCATCTATTATGGGTTTTCCAATAACTATAACACTTTCAAGTGTAGGTATCAGGCCTTCGATTTTGGCGATATTTTCTTGAAAAATCTCCTCGACTATGATCAGGCGGGCATCAGCCAAATTCAAAATTTTCACCAAATCATCCGGGGTATAGCTTGGTTGCAAGTTGACCATTCTTGCCCCCGTTTGCGCGCTACCAAAATGGGCGATGATGTATTCTGGTAGGTTCTGGGACATAATGGCCCAACAAGCCCCTTTGCCAATTTTTAAATTGAGAAGGGTGTTGCTAAACTTATTAGCGGATGCGTAAAGATCCTGGTAAGAGATCCTTGTCTCACCACATATCAAAGCAATACGTTTGGGATGACGTTCCGCACTGAGTCTGAGGATATCTCCGGTGAGCAAGGTCCATTAACTCCGATAAAACTATGTATTTTTGCCGTAATACCATATCGTTGATCATAACACGCGGAACAGTCTATTGACTAATAGTGAGTAGAAATTTTTTGCGTGGTCGGTAAACTTACATTTTATAATAGCTAAAAATAGTTTAGGTATTTTTAAATCAGTGAAAGTGAGCCTGTGATGGAACGTTCATTCAAGAAAGAGGTGGAAACACTGCGTATTGGTGAGGGCGATAAGTTCCATGGTGAGGGTATCTTGGCTGTTACCAAGGCATTACTGCAGTCTGGTGTCTCCTATGTCGGGGGTTATCAAGGGGCGCCAATTTCCCACCTGATGGATGTCTTGTCAGATGCTGAACCTTTGCTTGAAGAACTCGGTGTTCATTTTGAAGTTTGTGCAAACGAAGCTTCTGCGGCTGCGATGCTTGCGGCATCGGTCAATTATCCAATCCGAGGGGCAGTAACCTGGAAATCGGTGGTGGGCACTAACGTTGCGGCAGATGGTCTTTCAAATCTTGCATCTGCGGGTGTTAAGGGTGGAGCCTTAATAGTAGTGGGGGAAGATTATGGTGAAGGCTCCAGCATTATACAGGAGCGTACTCATGCCTATGCGATGAAGTCGTCGATGTGTTTGCTTGATCCCCGCCCCGATTTGCCAACAATAACGCGATTGGTCGAAGAAGGTTTTAAACTATCTGAAGCCTCTAACATGCCTTCTATTCTTGAATTGCGGATTCGTGCCTGTCACGTTTACGGGTATTTTGATGCAAAAGATAATGTTCAACCGATATATTCAGGCAAAAACAAAATATCTGAAGCTGAATTTGATTTTTCACGGGTGTGTTTGCCTCCTGCCACCTATTCGCAAGAAAAGCATAAGATTGAACACCGCATTCCCGAAGCCATCAGGTATATATCAGAGAATAATTTGAACGAGCGGCTCGACGGCGAAGTCACGAAAATAGGCATAATAGTTCAGGGTGGTATCTATAACACATTATTAAGAGCCCTACGTCAGCATGGGCTTGCCGATAGCTTCGGTTCTTCCCAAATTTCCATCCTGGTTCTTAACGTAACATACCCCCTGGTGTCCGATGAAATTTCGGAATTTTGTGTTGGAAAGGATGCGGTACTGGTAGTCGAAGAAGGGCAACCGGATTTCCTGGAGCAAGCAATTAATGCGATTCTGCGCAAACAAGATTTAAATACGGAGATTGTTGGAAAGGAAGTATTTCCCATGGCAGGGGAATATACGTCCGAGGTTATGTTGCGAGGTGTTCATGGATTTCTTAAGGAATATTCCCCTCCCGAATTAGATGTTGTTGAGGCTTTAAATGAGATTGATCGGCTCTTTGCTGAACGTGATGAGGCGCGTGACAATATAGGTGATAATCTTCCTTCGCGGACACCCAGTTTTTGTACCGGGTGTCCCGAACGACCAATATTTAGTGCTCTGAAGATTATGGAAAAAGAGCTGGGGTCAGCGCATATCAGCGCTGATATTGGTTGCCATACCTTTGCAGCATTGCCTCCCTTTAATGTTGGAAACACGGTTATGGGGTATGGCTTAGGCTTGGCCAGCTCCGCTGGACTCAACCCTAATTTTCATAAGCGCGTTATTAGCATAATGGGTGACGGTGGCTTCTGGCATAACGGTATGTCTAGTGGGGTGGCTGCAGCTCAGGCTAATGGTAATGATGGTGTTCTATTGGTTATAAAAAATGGATATACCTCAGCGACAGGATGGCAGCTTTTACCATCAAGTCTTCGGGATCGTCATGGGAACAAACGGGAGATGTCCATAGAGAAGGTTCTTAAAAGTTTTGGGATAAGCTGGTTGAAGACTGTTCGCTCATATTCTATTGCTCGTATGGTAAAGGCCTTACGTAAGGCCATGACAACCCCGGAAGGAGGGCTTAAGGTCATTATAGCTGATGGCGAGTGTCAGCTTGCACGACAACGTCGTGTACGCACCCAAGTTGCTGAAAGAATTGCACAGGGACGGCGTGACATAAGAACGCGATTTGGCGTTGATGAAGACTTATGCACCGGTGACCATTCCTGTATTCGGCTATCTGGGTGCCCGTCACTTACCATTAAACCCTCTTCTGACCCCTTGCGCACAGATCCGGTGGCCCACGTCGATAACGATTGTGTAGGATGCGGTACCTGTGGGGAGGTCTCCCATGCGGCTGTCTTGTGTCCTTCTTTTTTTGAAGCCCGGATTATTCGGAACGCTAACATTTTTGATAGGCTTCTTTGGAAAATTCGTAGAAAGGTTATAGCTTTTCTTGCTCCAGGGTCGGCAATGGCTGATTCATAATGCATAACCCTGAAGTTGTTCGTCCCATAACGATTCAGGTCTCAGCTATTGGAGGTGAAGGGGGTGGTGTGCTTTCATCTTGGATTGTTAACGCTGCTAAGAATGCGGGACTTCCGGTGCAGAGCACTTCTATCCCCGGCGTTGCTCAGCGCACCGGTGCAACGATTTACTATATTGAGATCTATCCAGTTTCAATTGGCTCACTCGGTAACAAACGCCCCGTGATGGCTTTGTACCCCGGTGTTGGCGATATTGACATCATGGTAGCGAGCGAAATTATTGAAGCTGGTAGAGCAATTTCAAATGGATTTGTTACTCCCGATAGAACCCATCTTATTGCGTCAACTCACCGCGTTTACGCCATTGGAGAAAGAAGTGATATGGGAGATGGGCGCTATGATCTTAAAAGGTTAAATGACGTGGCGGCGTCGCGGGCGAAAAAGACATATTTCGGAGACTTGCGCGAGGTCGCTAGACAAAACGGAGTGAGTTTAAATGCCGTTTTGTTTGGTGTTTTGGCGGGGATCGGGCACTTGCCTATGAAGTTGCAAGACTTCAGGGGCGCAATTGAAGTTTCGGGCATAGCAGTTGAATCTAATCTTAAGGGTTTTGATATTGGCTATGATTTTAATTTTATCGAAGATCGAAAAGCTTTAGTTCATCGGGTGATAGAGGAAGAGGATCGCCAGAATAGTCAGGTAGCATTTGGGACTCGTATTCGCGAGGACTTTCCAAAAATCTGCCATGAAATACTTACGGAGGGCGTGAGGCGGCTCATTAATTACCAGGGTCATGCTTATGTGGAAGTTTATCTCGACCGCCTTTCATCAATTATAAAAAAAGAGAGAAAGGTCGGGGGCGATGGGAAGGTAACCGCGGAAACCGGGCGCCAGCTGGCCTTGCGAATGACATACGAAGATGTCATTCGCGTAGCACAATTGAAGACCATGCCAGGGAGGCTAGAACGAATTCGTAGGGAGGTTAAGGCAGGTGAGAGCGAACCTATTATTGTTGTAGACTATCTAAAGCCGGGCATTGAAGAACTCTGTTCCATATTACCAGCTACTTTTGGTGGCTATTTGGCTAATTGGGCCGAAAGGAGAGTATGGGCGAAACGCAGTAATTTCGGAATTCGCCTCAAGAGTACAACGATTTTAGGATATCTGTTACTCAGGGCCCTTGCGGGCTTGCGTCGGTGGCGTTGCGGCACCTACCGCTATTTGGAAGAACAAAAATTAATCGTGAACTGGCTGAAAGATGTGGATACAGCTTTGTCGATGAGTGGTGAAGTGGCTATAGAAGTTGTTGAGTGTGCCAGCTTGATCAAGGGGTATGGTGACACTTACCAACGGGGTTTAGAAAATTACAATTCTATTCGAGAAAAGATTATCATGCCTCTACTTTCTGGCAGGTTACCTGCTGAAAACGGGGGTGATGCTATTGCCAACGCACGGGCTGCGGCCTTGGGTGATTCTGAGGGGACAAGGCTTGATTTAGTTCTACAGGAAATATCTAATTTGGTTGCACATAGCCCTTCGGAATGATTGAAAGAATTGTTTGGTGCAATGTGGTGTGGGTTTCATACCTGTGACAGAGTTTTTGGAGAACCAGTATGGAGTTTGGCGTTCAATTTTTCCCGAATGTTACACCGGAGGAGAAGTCTGGTATGCAGTATTTCGGAGAGTGCTTAAATCTCTGCGATCTACTGGATGATTACGGGTATACTCATGTCCGTATAGTTGAACATTACTTTCATCCGTATGGTGGCTACAGTCCTAACCCGATTGTTTTCCTATCAGCTGCCGCACAGAGAACTAAAAAAGCACGCTTGATCACTGGAGCTGTTTTACCCGTCTTTAATAATCCTTTGAAGCTTGCCGGGGAAATTGGAATGCTAGATGGTATTTCGAGTGGACGGCTGGAGGTAGGTTTTGCCCGTGCATTTATCCCAAGGGAATTTGAGGGCTTTAAAATTAGCCTTGATGAAAGCGTTGCGCGTTTTGATGAAGGGGTTGAACAGATAATCCGGCTACTAACGGAGGAAAATGTTACTTCGTCGGGAAAATTTCATAGCTTTGAAAATATAACCTCCTATCCACGTCCGACCCAAAATCCTCACCCTAAGTTGTGGACAGCATCAGTTGCGACTGAAGCCTCATTTGAAAAAGCAGGCCGTAACGGTACTTGGATAATGGGTATTCCTATCGCGGGTGGAAAAATGAAAGAGTTACTTGATATCTATAGGGATGCTTGGAATTCGGCGGGTCATCCCGGCTCCGGTCGGGTTATGTTAGCATTCTTCATGTTTTGCCATGAAGATCATGAAGAAGCACTGCGTATCGCACGGCCTCACGTTGATAATTATTTTGTCTCCTTGTGTGATGCAGCTAGTGGTTGGACAACAGGTTCTGCCTCCAGTGATTATGCCCACTATGATAGAATTATAGAAACGCTAAGGCAGGAAAATCTGGATACACAAATAGAAAAATGTTCTGCCTGGGTGGGAACACCTAAAGAATTAATCGATATGATTAAAGATTATAATGATCAAGTCGGCGGGTTTGATGATGGTTCACTCCAAGTCAATTTTACAACATTGCCGCCTGATGAAGCCGAGAGATCGTTACGTCTGTTTGGAGAAAAGGTAATACCACAATTTGGCTAGTTCAATTATTCATGTCAGGGTGGCTTACAGGAACTAAAACTAGATATACCCTTTTTATATTTATCCGTATCTTGGCGTATGATTGACTGTCGTTAAAGGTATATAAAATTTTTTCTACTTAAGACCGAAAGGGTCACGAGCGATCAGTTATGACTATTCTTTTGACCGGTGCGGCGGGCTTTATCGGCTTTCACGTCAGCAAAGCGTTACTCTCACGGGATGAAGAGGTGATTGGTGTTGATAACATCAATGATTATTATGATATCCGTCTCAAGAAGGCACGATTAGCGGAACTCGAGAAATACAGGGGGTTTTCATTTAAAAAGGTTGATATTTCAGAGCATGAATTAATGAAATCGGTTGTTGTTGGACGGAAGGACATAAAATATGTCATTCACCTTGCTGCTCAACCCGGGGTGAGATACTCCATCCAAAATCCTTTTGCTTACGCACGTGCAAATCTCCTAGGGCACATGTCAATTCTGGAAATTTGCAGAAACTTATCGAATTTGGAACATCTCGTTTATGCCAGTTCCAGTTCCGTATATGGTGGTAACAAGAAGGTGCCATTCTCGGTCAGTGACCCTACAGATACGCCAGTTTCGCTTTATGCTGCGACAAAAAAAGCAGACGAACTTATGAGCCATTGCTATGGACATCTTTATGGGTTTCCGCAAACAGGGCTGAGATTCTTCACGGTGTATGGGCCCTGGGGCAGGCCCGATATGGCAATATATATTTTTTGCAACGCTATCAGTGCAGGAAAACCAATTTTTGTTTTCAACAATGGGGATATGAAGCGCGATTTCACATATATCGACGACATCGTAGATGGCGTAATTAAATGTGTTGAAAGCCCTCCAAATAGCTGTAGGGGCGAGCCCCCCTGCGTATTATATAATATTGGAAACGAAAAAAGTGAGCCGCTTATGAGGCTTATTCAGGTTCTCGAGACCTCTATTGGGAAAAAAGCTGAGGTGAAGTTCAAGCCGATGCAATTGGGAGATATTAAGGAGACCTTTGCAGATATTTCTGCTATTCGAAATAATTTGGGTTATGAACCAAAGACGTCGATTGATATTGGGATACCCAAGTTTGTTGACTGGTTTAGAAAGTACGAAAAAGAGAGCTCTTATAATTGATGATTTTTAATGGTAGCCTAAGTAAATCAATTTATGGGTCGATCATTTATACACTGGGGGAAAGCCAAATGCTAAAACAACAAAAGCTGATGTTAATGGGTCTGATATCCGCCATGCTATTCGGTGGACTGCAATTCTTTACGCCGCAAGTGGTGATAGCAAAAGAATTGAGGCTTGCACATTTCTCATCACCTAAGCATCCAATGGACCGTCTTTTTATGCGTCCCTGGACAAAAAAAGTGAATAAGATGTCCGGTGGTCAACTCTCTGTAAAAATTTTTCCAGGTGGGAAACTGGGCAAGGGTCCACGGGCACAGTTTAAGCGGGCAGTGGACGGTGTTGCTGATATTACGTGGGGCCTTCAAGGGTACACATCAAAGATATTTAAACGTACGGCGATGGTTGAGTTGCCTGGAGTGGCAAAAAATTCGAACGAATTAGTGCGGAAAATGTGGGGCGCCTATAAATTGATCGCACCCGAATATAAGCGAGTCAAAGTGTTGGCCCTTTGGGTAGGAGAAGCTCCGATTTTTATGAGCCGTAAAAAACCTATCCGAAAGTTGTCTGATCTCAAGGGCATGAAAATTCGTACGCCATCCGCTAACCAGTCGCGTTGGCTTAAGGCGTTGGGGGCCACACCGGTGTCGATGCCTATTACGCAAGTTTATAGAGCTCTGGAGACCGGGCGTGTCGATGCTTTGCTTGTGCCACCAAGTGTTATCCGCAGTTTTAAAATTGGAGAAGTAGCGAGGCATTTTACCACGGGTCTTGATGCAGCTTTTGGTCGTTCGCCATTTTTTCTCGTGATGAATAAAAAATCATGGGGAAATCTTAGCAAAGAGCAAAAATCTCTAATTAATAAAACGACCGGCGCTAATTGGAGCTTTAACGCTACTGCAATTTATGAAAAAGCGGGGGCAAGTGGACTAAATAGTGTTCGGAATACTGGAAAACATAAAATTTATTCATTTTCTGAAGATGAAAAAAGGAAGATGAAAAAAATCCTCCTAAAGGCTAGAGGGAAATATGTTGAGCAACTGGAGAAGGGTGGTATACCAGCCAAGGCTATTCTTGCTGCGATGAATGCTGGGTCTTGATCATTAGTATCGAGTAGTGTTGAAGCCACCGCATCTCACGACCGAGTTGCTTATACAGAAGTTCGTGCGTCACCTCGCGATTTTCGCTGGGGTGGCGCTCATTTTTCTGATGTTGTTAATCGTTTATGCTGTAGTGATGCGCTATATCTTTAATTCGCCCATCCTTTGGGCGCTTGATTGCGCGAGAGTGGGCCTTGTGGTTCTTGTTTTTTTTGGGTTGGCATATTGTGGTTTAACGGGAGGCCATATAGCGGTAGATTTTTTAGGTGCATTTGCTGCACCCCGCACTGTGCAACTCTCCGATATCATAATCCGATCAATTTGTTTTTTATTGGTTGGTTTGATGGCATGGCAGTCAATGGTGCAGGGCCTCGATGCATTAGATTTAGGCGAGGGGACCAATGAGCTCGAAATTCCACTGTTTCCATTCTTTGCTGTTGCGGCGTTAGGTTCGGTAGCCTATTGCGCGGTGTTAATGATCCAGGTGAAACGAGCTATAAGGGGCCAAGTCCTAGATGATCATGGTGAATCATGACGCCGACAATAGTAGGAATATTAGGACTACTTGGTTTGTTTGTTTTGTTAGCCCTGAGGATGCCGGTTGCCATCGCGATGGCTGTCGTTGGTACAGTCGGCTTCGGTATTCTAAACAGCTGGCCCGCCGCGATGGCGCAATTGGGCAGGGAGCCTTTTGTTATGGCTTCCTCCTATGAACTGATTGTAATTCCACTTTTCGTCCTTATGGGTAATCTATCGAGTATCTCGGGTATGAGCCGAGACCTATATCAAGCGGCTTATGCGTGGTTTGGTCACTGGCGGGGTGGGCTGGCATCCGCCACTATAGCAGCTTGTGCTGGATTTGCTGCCGTATCCGGTTCTTCGGTTGCCTCGGCGGTGACTATGGGCAGGGTCGCACTTCCTGAAATGCGCCGCTACCAATATGGTCCGCGTCTGTCCACCGGTTGTATTGCAGCTGGGGGGACTCTGGGGATATTGATCCCTCCAAGTACAGGGTTTGTAATTTACGCAATTCTCACAGAAGAATCCATTGGACGACTATTCCTGGCAGGCATTTTTCCGGGATTGCTTCTTACCACATTATTCATGATAGCCATATATGTTCAATGCCGAATTAATCCTGAACTTGGCCCTCCGGGCCCTCGTACACCTATAACTCAAAAGTTCGCAATGCTCGGAAAATCGAGTGCCATGATTGGCATCGTAATTATAACAATTGGGGGCATATATATCGGGGCATTCAGCCCCACAGAGGCAGCTGGGGTTGGTGCATTTTTGGCTTTACTTCTGGCCGTCGTAAGGCGCCGTGTAACAACCTCTGCTATGAATGATGTATTGCTGCGTACGGTGCGGACGACTGCTCTTGTATTTTTTATTATTGTGGGGGCTCATATCTTCAGCCCCTTTATCGCACTGACAAATATCCCCGAAGATCTGGCAGCTCTAATGGACGAACAGGCCATGCCCCGAGTAGCAACCCTGCTTATAATTTTACTTGCCTATATAATATTAGGTACTTTTCTTGAGGGATTTGCAATGCTGGTTCTCACCTTGCCCATAGTGCACCCACTGATTCTTGCTCTTGGCTATGACCCCATTTGGTTTGGCGTTGTGATGGTGATTGTTTTGGAAATGGGCTTGATAAGTCCTCCTGTCGGCGTAAATGTTTTTGTCGTAAAGGGGATCGCCGGTGATATTCCCATGCGGGATATATTTATGGGCATCTTGCCTTTTTGGCTAGCCATGGGAATTTGCCTGATCTTATTAGTAATGTTTCCACAAATTGCACTATTTCTTCCTAATACCATGATTAACTAGGTGAGAAATGCGCTTATTTTCTAATCGTCGCCGAAACTTACATCTGGGGAAATACCCCATGGAAAAACTGAAACGTGTTTCAAAAACGACCACCTTTATTTCTGACGACGTACCGCGTGTTCCAAAACGCGCTAATTTTTTCAATCGGGCAGCATTAGGTGACCTAGGTGTTAAAGCAAAAAGCGAGCGCCCTCGGTTTGTCGGAAAGCTCCCGTTTGCACGTTCCATGGGCAGAGTCTGCCAAGCCCATTTACCACGGCATAAGGGAGACCCTTCGACAATGCAGGCGCCAATCCCGGAAAATCTTGTGAAACGTTCTGAACATTTCAAGGCCCTTGCCTATTTTTTAAACGCAGATGTCGTTGGTATCTGTGAGGTGCCCGAATACGCATGGTATAGCCATGATACAGATGGCACGGAAATAATTCCTAAACACAAATTTGCAATTGTTATTTTGATTGATCAGGGATTTGAAACACTAGATGCGGCTTCTGGCGATGACTGGATAAGCAATGCTCAAAGTTTTCGCGCCTATATGTGGGGTTCAAACATTGCATGCACCTTGGCCGAATACATAAGAGAACTCGGTTATGAAGCACAGGCCCACACCAATCTGGAGAGTGACGTATTACATAATCCCTTGGTCATGTTGGCTGGCCTCGGTGAGCTCAGCCGCATCGGAGAAGTCGCGCTGAACCCATTTATTGGCCCTAGGTTTAAATCTTCAGTTGTCACAACGGATTTGCCTTTGGAGACGGATGAACCAATTGATTTCGGATTGCAGGATTTTTGCTCTAAATGCATGAAATGTGCGGTTGAATGCCCCTGTAATGCCATCCCTTATGGTGAAAAGGTGATGTTTAATGGTTACGAGATGTGGAAACCTGACGTAGCTAAATGTACGGCTTATCGCGTCACCAATTCAAAGGGTGGTGGCTGCGGTCGCTGTCTTAAGATGTGTCCGTTCAACAAAGAGGGGTTGGTGTCCCATCGAATTGCATTATGGAGTGCTATCAAGCTACCTTTTATGAGACGATTTTTAGCATGGCTTGATAACAAACTTGCCTATGGCAAACGCAATCCCGTCAAGAAATGGTGGTGGGATTTAGAAATTGTTAACCGGAAGGTGACCGTTCCCAAGGATGTCAATAAACGTGATATTAAAAATGCTTCCGAGAAACCCAAGGCTCAACGCCTAGGGTTGTATCCTGCAGAAACCATTCCGGATCCAGATCGAAAGGAAACGGAACCTATTGACCGTAAAACGGGCATGAAACTTTACGAAGAAGCACGGCAGAAAAATGCCGTCAGGATTGCGGCTAAAAATAGGACAGCAGAATGAAGTTGTTCTCGCACCGCAAGCGACCAATGCATTTGGGAAAATACCCAATGCATAAGATTAGGAGGGTTGAACATCCAACTACCCATATCTCAAGTGATGTAAAACGTGTCCCAAAGCGTGCTAACATGTTTACGCGTGCGGCCAGGGGAGATCTCGGGAAGAAAGCGCAATTCGAAAGGACTAACCGTATTGCAAAAACACCGTTAAGTGTAGCTTTAAGGAACATGTCATCTACCCACGACGACATCCATGATGGGCCTGTTGCTGTGGATAAAGCCCCGATTACCAAAGATTTGAGAGAGGTGGCGGAACACATTAAGTCCATGTGTATATTTCTCGATGCAGATATGGTGGGTATTTGCGAAATACCAGAATATGCATGGTATAGCCACGATGATGACGGGACCGCCATTGAGCCGTATCACAAATTTGCCATTGTTATTGTAACAGATCAGGGGTTTGAGACAATTGATGCGGCGTCGGGAGACGATTGGATTAGTAATGCCCAGAGTCAAAGGGCCTACCTGATGGGGTCAACTATTGCCTGTACAGTGGCGGATTATATTCGTCAGCTCGGTTACCCTGCGAGGGCTCATACAGCAACCAGCTCAGATGTGTTACATCTACCCCTTACGTTATTATCCGGTATGGGTGAACTGAGTCGGATCGGTGAATTGGTTCTTAATCCGTTTTTAGGCCCACGCTTCAAAACTCATATAGTCACCACTGATTTGCCTATGCAGACAGATAAGCCAATTGATTTTGGGCTTCAGGATTTCTGCAATAAATGTATGAAATGTGCGAATGAATGTCCATGTAACGCTATTTCATTTGGCGACAAGATTATGTTTAACGGCTATGAGATGTGGAAACCCGATGTGGAAAAATGCACTCTTTATCGTGTGACCAATCAGAAGGGTGCCTCGTGTGGTCGCTGCATGAAAATGTGTCCATTTAATAAGGAGGGTATTCTGGTGCACAGGCTTGCACTTTGGGTCGCCATCAATGTGCCAGTCTTTCGAAGGCTTTTATCAAAAATGGATAACTGGTTTAAATATGGGAAAAGGAGGGTTGAAAATAAGTGGTGGTGGGATCACGAGAATATTGAAGGGAAATACATATTTTCAAAGAGTGTAAACCAACGTGATTTAAAACAGACACTGAATAGCCAGAGTGATAGTCGATATGCTGTCTTCCCTCCTGATATGCAGCCGCCCCCCGTTCATGACGATCCTTTTCCAGTTGATAGAAAAGAAGGAATGAGACGTCGATTGAGGTCGAGCAAACCTCCAAATAATTCCTAGTATGATATCCCTGTTGCTAGAAATTGCCCTACAGATCATTATAAACTGACCATGTCGCAAATGTCCGACCGAGGAGGAACGTATGGCTAGAAGTCTTCACGAAAAACCAGAGGTTACACCGGAACGCGCCGCTTTTTACAGCAAGATTGATCCCCTGGCAGTCGCCCCTTTATGGGAGAGGCTATTTACCTTCATGAAGAAGGAGCCGGAAATGCGGGCAGCTCCTTATGTCTGGAACTACGAACAAATTCGTCCTAGCTTGATGGAAACGGCAACTTTGATCACCGCAGAAGAAGCAGAACGGCGAGTGCTGATCCTAGAGAACCCGGCGCTTAAAGGTGAAACAGCTGCCTGTGATTCTATGTTTGCCGGTTTCCAATTGATTATGCCAGGGGAAATTGCTCCCACTCATCGCCATTCTCCAGCTGCATTGCGTTTTATTGTGGAAGGTGATGGAGCCTACACTGCTATTAATGGCGAAAAGGCGCCAATGAAACCCGGTGATTTAATTTTGACGCCCTCAGGCGTTTGGCATGACCATGGTAACGAGGGAACAACACCCGTAGTTTGGTTAGATGGCCTTGATATTCCGCTGATCAGATTTCTTGGAACCATGTTTACGGAACTTTACGAAGATGGCGGAACTCACCCAGAAGGCCGCCCAGCTTTTGATAATATGGCGCGTTTTGGGGCCAACATGCGGCCAATGGATTACGATGCTGAAGGCTTGCATTCCCCAGTTTTTCATTACCCTTACGAACAAACCCGGAATGCATTGATAAACCTCGAGAAGGCCGACGAAATAGACCCCTTCCACGGTATTAAGATGCAATACTTAAATCCCAATACGGGTGAGCCTGCTATGCCTACTCTTGATTGTTATATGCAACTATTGCCGGCAAAAATGGAGACGCAGGAATATCAGAGCACTGCTACGTGGGTCTATTCTGTGGTGGAGGGAACAGGGAAAACGATGATTAACGGCATCGAATATAAATGGGCCCCCAAGGATGTCTTTGTGGTCCCTGGTTGGCTTCCACATCATCACGTGTGCGACGGAGCGGATGCGTTCCTTTTCAGTTTTACCGACAAAGCAGTGCACGAAAAGTTGGGCTTGTTTCAGGAAAAACGCGGTAACCTTACCCAATGAACTAGAGGTAAAAAAAATTTAAAAAAAAGGCAGTGGTAGATGAGGCCCTTTTTTATGACTGACCTATCTTAACGCACTCGCGCATCAAAAAACTCACCCTTGCCCGGTCCGACGCCATCTTTCTGTTCCTCGAGGTCTATACGTTCATCTTTAATGTCGGGTGCCCAGGTTACGACCTGAAGAATTTCAAGATCGACGTCGCCAGTACTGGCGAACCAGTAGGCATTACCATGGGGCATTATTATCCCCTCTTGAGGACCAAAGACTCCCAAGATTTCATCATCAGGACCATAAAAGGTAACCTCTCCTTTCAGACACATCCACATACCATCCATGCCAGTATGGATATGCATGTTGTTGTCGCCTTCCCCATTTTTCACCACCTGCACTGAACCGCGAAGCAACCCCGAAGTGCCTAAAGTTACAATTGATTTACCAGCTTTCAGGCCCTCAGGTTTTTTATAGTTGAAGATTTGAGGTGAGCGGGCTTTTTCTTGAACTTGTTCGATGATTTCTTCTTTTTTCTTAGCCAAAGTTCCCTCCACTATTTAATATACTCATCTTCCACCTCTTTGTGAACTCTGGCAAGTAGTTGGATTAATTTCCGCCGCTCGTTATCGGAAAGGTCCTTTGTCATATATCTCTCGTGTTCCTCAATAAGATTATTTAGGCGAGTCAATAATCTTTCTCCAACACCGGTTAGTTTGAGCGCGTGTGACCTCCGGTCATTTGCGGATACTTCTCGCACAACTAATTCGCGGCTTTCTAGGCGATCTATTATTTGGACCAATGTTGAGCGATCAAACCGAAGGGCCCCCGCTATTGCTGACTGGCTAATTCCCGGATTAGCATCAATTAACACCAACGCACCATATTGAGGTGGTGAAATTTCAATTTCGCCAACGGTAGCCCTAAAATGTTGAAAAACTGCAACTTGTGCACACCGAAGATTATATCCAATTAAATTGGGCAATCCTGCCATCTGAATGTTTGGGTGATCTTTGACTTTTTCAACCATTTCTGAGTTGACCTATCACTCTATGTTCAAGGTTAAGTCACAAATATTGTCGACATGAACAACAATCTGCTCACCTCTATGTACTGCCCCAACCCCTTCCGGCGTGCCTGTATAAATAAGATCACCAGGTTCGAGCACTACAAGAGTGGAAAGACATGCGATGCTCTCGGGAATATTCCAGATCATATCTCCGATATCCCCAGATTGTCGTATTTGACCGTTAACGGTTAGCGTGATGGATCCTTTTTTCGGATGACCAATAGAAGACGCCGGGTAGACTTCGCTGCAGGGAGCGGAGGCGTCGAATCCCTTGCCCATATCCCAGGGGCGGCGCATCTCTTTTGCTGATTCTTGAAGGTCACGACGGGTTAAGTCTATACCAACGGCGTAGCCGAAAACATGTTCATTTGCGGCTTCGACCGGAATATTCGAGCCACTTTTTCCGATAGCGGCGACCAGTTCAGCTTCGTAATGTAGATTTTGTGTAGCAGGTGGATAGGGGATGGTCGCACCATTCTGAACGAGTGCATCTGCGGGTTTTAAAAAGAAAAAGGGTGGTTCTCGGTCGTCGGCCCCCATTTCTCGGGCATGGGCCGCATAGTTCCGGCCGATACAATAAATGCGTCGCACTGGAAATCGATCTTCACTTTCGTTTATTGGTATGCTTGGTAAATTCCAGCTTGGGATTGCGTAGCTCATTTAAAGTACTCCAAAACTAATTAAATTAAGTTGCGAATGTGACCTACCTGACCTTAAAGGGCAAGTTGGGCTTATTAGGGTTTTTATTTTAGTTTTAAGCTTATATGAATTGATTTGTGCTAGGTTAAGATAAGTTAGTGTTTTAACTCGCGAGGGATTTATGGTTTTTCCGAATCGTCCTGTTCACGCCATCGAAGGTTGGCATGCACATGTATATTATGATCTACAAAACACTAAAAATGTCGCAACGGTCCTTCGCGAGAAAATCATTGCAGAATTTCCTGATACGACGTTGGGGCGCTGGCATGATGAAGCTGTAGGCCCGCACTTGGTCTCGATGTATCAGGTAGCATTTAAGGTAGAGCAATTTGACCAGTTTGTTCAGTGGTTGACGGTAAATCGTGATGGGTTAAATGTGCTCATTCATCCGAATACTGAAAATGCTTATAATGATCATCTAATTTTTGGATTTTGGCTTGGTGAAAGATTGCCCTTGAATGAAGAGCGGTTGCTGGCTTCGTCGGATCAGTCTGCATCATAAATCAGTAAAAATTTTAAGGTGCTTGCTGTGTAGGGTTGGGCATTTTACAAGATAGGTTATGACTTTTCCTTTTGATGCCATAAATGCGACCATAGATCGCTTGTCGAGACATCCTTTCTACAGCGGGAAATTTCCCAGGACCGTGTCGGGCCCCTCAGAATACGCTGAAATAATTCCTTTAATGTCTCGAGCGGATCTCGTTTCTGAAATGCAAAAGCCGGGTTATGGTGCTTTCGGAGACCTCAGCCCGGTAAGAATGAATTTGAGCCCTATGGGAGGAGGCCTCGTCCCCGTTATGCAGACAAGGCGGGATCTCGATCGAGTGATTGCTGCTTGTCGAACGCACCTTGATGCTTGTGGTGTCGAGGAGGGAGACGTCTGTGCAGTCTTTTTTGGCTACCATCTTTTTGTAGCAGGATTATTTTATCAGTCACAAATGGAAGCGCACGGCGTAACTTGTATCCCGCTAGGGCCCGGTGAGGCGGATCGGGCGGTAGATATCTGCAATGCTCATAATGTCAATATCCTTGCCGGTAATCCAAGCTTCTTGATGCGGCTTATTGAGGCTGGAGTGACACCCCCTAAGGTATTTTTCGCCGGGGGAGAAGCATTTTCAGGTAATCGGACATTATTTAATTCTGTTGCCCATGCAATGCCAGAGACCATGTTAGTTGATTCCTTTTCACTTTCCGAGTTTTTGCCAGTTGGGCGAACATTCCCGGGTGGTCAAGGTGTTCATATATTTGATGAGCTGGTTTATGCTGAGGTTATTGACCCCGAAACATTGGAGTCTGTCAAAGATGGGGATCGGGGAGAACTGGTCCTCACCCATTTGCAAAAAGAGGCCCAACCGCTGATACGATATCGGACGGGAGATCTGACAGTAAAAATCGTAACCCCTTCGGTTTTTGGGCGGACAGTTTGCCTGCCTAATGTTGTTTTTGGCCGGACAGATGAAATGGTCAAGGTCAAAGGTGTAAAATTGTACCCGTCGGAGCTAAGAACTATCCTTTTAGGAGTGGAAGGGTTAGAAGGTGCCTACAGGCTGCTGGTTTCAGGTAATACTCGGGGTGGCGATAAACTTTCTTTGTTACTCCAAGGTGAAGGCGGTGATGACACTGTGGAAATTGTTTCCAAACGTTTCAAAAGCCAAACATTGGTGTCCGTAGATGAGATTATTATTAAATCAGAACTCGTTGCTGGACCATTGCTGTTGGATGAAAGGGGTTAGCAAAATTGGCAGATCGTAATTGGCGTTTGATTGTCGATGAGAATTCTTATGCAGATTTTTCGGTATCCGTCTCTCCTGCAATTGAAAAGGCGGTTGTAAAAGACGAGGTGCCCCCAACGGTATATCTTAATATCTTTGACGTTGATTCGATTACTATTGGTTTTAATGAAGATCCAGAGCAGGCTCTGGATATAGAGTTTTGTAGCGAAAACAATGTTTCGTTTAGGCGCCGTCCAAACGGCGGTGGTCCAGTCTATGCGGGAGCGGGCTCTGCTTTTCTAGTTTTTTTCCTGCCGACCAGTCATCCTGAAGTCCCTGATACGACGACTGAGGCCTTTCCAAAGATTTTGACAGCTTTTGCCGAAACTTTAACAAAGCGCTATGGGTTTTCCGCAGAGTATCGGCCATTAAACGATGTTCAAGTTGAGGGCCGCAAGTTAGTCCCAACCTCTTTAAAGATTGAAGATGGAGTGATGACTTTCCGGATTGTTATCAACGTTAAGCCTATTGATACAGTATTTGCAGGGAAAATAATGCCCATGCCACCTGAGAAGGTCAAAGATAAGGCGTTGAAGGATATGACTTCCCGTTTCACTTGTTTAGAACGTGAAGCGAACAGGTATATAGATACTAAAGAGTTAGAGGCCATGGTGCGTGAGGCAACAGCCCATGCATTTGGTGAAAAAGATCTTACGAAAGGCAAAGTGGTCGATGTTGAGCGTCACTATGCAGAAGAATTTCGTTCAGAATACGAGAGTAAGGAATGGTTATTTGCCAAAAGTAGAAAGACACAACTTAATGGATTATTGCAGAATGGTGATACTATTGGTTTAGGACGGGCAAAATCAGTTGGAGGTCTGATTTGGGCAACGCTGGTTGTGCGTGAAGGCATGGTTTTGAAAGCTATTATAAATGGCGATTGGCATCCACGGCCTTTGGCCAGTGTTGCTTGGCTAGAGGATACTTTAACAGGTTGTCCGGCGAATCTTGATAGCCTGCGTAAATCTGCCGCTGCTTTTTTGGCTAGAGATGATGTAGAGTTTGCAGGTGTTACCGTAGACGATATTTTGGCTGCTATGGAAATAGCGCTTGGCGAGATGTCTCCAGCCACGTCGTAGTACTCGTTATATGGGAGATTTAATCATGACTATCGTACAATCGGAATCAGTGGCAACTGGTATTACTAGGATAGCAATTAATCGTCCCGAAAAACGTAATGCAGTCAGTCCGGAAGTCCGCGACGCGCTAATAGAGACGTTTTCTAGCGCACTTAAAGATGATGAGGTCCAGGCTATAGTACTTGGTAGTACTCAGGGCCATTTCTGTGCCGGCGGTGATATTGATACCATGGTCGAGATGGATGTCAATTCTGGTAGAACAAGGATGAAAGAAAATCATCGAATGGTAAGGTTGTTGGCTGAGGCGGAAAAGCCAATCGTTGCGGCGGTAGAAGGTTATGCCGTTGGTGCGGGGGCGGGGATCGCGTTACTTTGTGATAGTATAGTGATTACGAAGGGAGGAACACTCGGTTTTCCCTTCTTTCGTATTGGGCTTACACCGGATTATGGAATTTTGTTTACTCTTGCTCGAAGAGTAGGACAGTCTAAAGCTCGCCAAATTTTGCTTTACGCTGAAATGCTTAAAGGTCAGGAGGCATTAAAAATTGGACTCGCTGATGAGTTGGTCGGGGATGGCGAAGCAGAGCCAACGGCAATACAAAAAGCTCAGTTATTAGCTGAGATGCCTCCACATGCATTCGCTCTTACAAAACGTCACCTTGCAATGGAACCCCAGTCTCTTGAAGCGGCTCTCGAATTAGAAAATTTGTCGCAATCTTTGGCATTTGTCGGGCCAGAATTAGAGGAAGGCCGCAGCGCATTCCTAAATAAACGTAAACCTACCTTTAGATAGTTGGGAATTTGAATGGTGGATGTCGCTGTCATTGGTGTGGGGCAAACATGCTATGGAATGTTTCCTCAAAAATCCCTCAAGGATCTCTTTCATGAAGCGGCAGTTGATGCTCTGAAAGATGTGGATAAGGGCCTAGACCCAATGGAGGTAGAGGAGGCATATATAGGATCTTTATCTACCGGAGGTGCCCAGCTGGGTAACTTTGCCCCCTTGATGATGGAGGCATCTGGAATGATTGGTGCGAGTTCACGTCATATCGAGAATGCTTGTGCTTCATCAGGCTTTGCCATGCGTGATGCTGTGGCTGCTATAGCGTCCGGAAGAACTAAAATCGCGGTGGCAGGGGGCGTTGAAAAAATGTCCGACCTTCCGCGCGAAAAAAACCGGTTGTGGCTTGGTGTTTCTGGGGATGTGGAGTGGGAACGGCTCGCTGGGACAAACTTTGCCGGGATCTATGCCATGATGGCCCGCCGACACATGTACGAATTTGGTACGGAGAAAAAACATATAACGATAGCTGCAGTGAAGAACCGCGCAAACGCCCTTGCAAACCCAAAAGCACAATTTCGTATACCTATTGACCTTGAGCGAGCGATGAACTCACCTAACTTGGCTTCGCCTCTCTCAATTTCTGAATCTTGTGGTATCACTGATGGTGCTTCAGTAATAATTTTGTGCCGTGCAGATATGGCTTCGAATTTTACTAAAGAACCCGTATTAGTTGTAGGTAGTGGTGGTGCCAGTGATTATGTGGCCATCCATGATCGCCCTTCAATGACCACTCTCGAAGGCACACGTCGGGCGGCGAAACAAGCATATAATATGGCTGGGATTGCACCAAAAAATATTGATTTTGCCGAAGTTCATGATTGTTTTGCAATTGCAGAGTTGCTTGCCTATGAAGACTTGGGGTTATGTGACAAAGGTGATGCGGGAAAATTTATCTTGAGCGGTGCGACTGCCCGCGATGGCATCTGCCCGGTTAATAACTCTGGTGGATTGATTGCCAAGGGACACCCAATCGGCTCTACAGGAACGGGACAAATTTACGAGGTTGTAAATCAGTTGCGGGGGCGCGCCAATACCAAGGAACGTCAACTTATGAATGTGCGTTATGGACTAACACAAAATGTTGGTGGGTCGGGTGCGGCGGTAGCTGTCCACATTCTGAAAGCAGTGGGGTGATTTGATGGTTGGCATAGAGAGTTACGGAGTAGCGTTACCCCGCCTTCGTTTACCCGCAAGTGCTTATGTTCAGGCTTGGGGTCATTGTGCTGCCCCGGGTTTGAAGCAAAAGGCATTCTGTTCTTATGATGAAGATGCCGTGACCTTGGGAATAGAAGCTGCACGCCGGTCATTGAACTCCCTGCCCTTAGATATAGAAATTTCCGCCATATTTTTTGGGGTTACTACTCCACCATATGATGAAAAACCCTCAGCAGCGACGTTGCCGACGGCTTTGTTCGATAATGATACCATCAGGGTTACAGAAATTACCGGCTCCCCCCAGGCTGGTTTACAAGCCTTGGTTTCAGCCGCTGAGTTTTGTCTAGCTCACAAAGGTCAGTATGCCTTGGCCGTGGCTGCTGATGCACCAATTGGCGCCCCAGACTCGGCCTTTGAACATGCCCTTGGAGCTGCGGCGGCGGCATTTGTAGTAGGGTGGGAGGGTGCAGCGGCGATATATAACGACAGTGCAAGTCTGACGCGAGAGACCTTTGGTTCACGATTTAGGCGTCACGGCGAGGCGGCTCTAAACGATCTCGAGCTGCGCACTCAAGATAACTTAGCTGTGCTAAAGGAACTTGGTGGTCTTTTGTCTGCTATTGAACTCGGCAAAATTAGGCGACTGGCTTTCGGTATTGAATCCCGTTTGGCACGAAATGTGGGAAAGAATCTGGGGCTACCGAAAGCCGAAATAGATCAGTTGTGGTGTATGATTGGGGATGCAGGTTCGGCTTCAGGTCCATTTGCCCTGGCTGCCAGTCTGGATAGAGCCCGTGCAGGAGAGAAAATTTTATGTGCAGGGGTAGGAGCTGGTGCGACAGCAGCATGGTTTACGGCAGGACATCATCTAAGTAAAAGGCGCAGAAAAGGTCAAAAAGTCTCTGACTTGATCGTAAGTGGTGAGCCGGTTGACTACATCACTTATCTAAAACATCGTCGGATACTCTCCACTAAGTTTAGAGGTAGCGCATGACCTCTTATATCTCGATGCCAATATTTAACGCTAGCATTGATGAAAGACTGAGGCTAATCGCTGGGAAATGTCAAAACTGTGGTGAACTTGCCTATCCACAGAGACCGGTTTGCATAAATTGCGGAGGAAGCGAATTTGTTGACACACAGCTCTCCGGCGAGGGAACCCTTTATACTTTCAGTCTCGTTGCGGGAAACAGTGCTCCGTCCGAGTTTGATGATGAACAGATAATGACCGGCGATATTCTTTGTGGTGTCGTAGAATTAAAGGAAGGGCCAAGGGTAATGGTACGGATCGCAGAAACTGACCCAGATAGTCTTGAAATTGGCATGGCAGTTAGAGCTGTTGTCCGCCGTCTCTACGATCAGGAAGGTATCATTCGGTATGGCACCAAATTTGTTCTCGAGAAATAGTTCCTTCAGATGACATCACCAGTTTTTAAAACCCGAATTACAGAACTCTTTAATATTGACCACCCCATACTTTGTGGCGGTCTGATGTGGTTGGCAGACGCAAACTATGTTGGTGCCGTAGTCAATGCTGGAGGAATGGGATTTATTACACCACGCAGTTTTCCAACGAAGGAGGACTACCGTGCAGAACTCAATAAATGCCGCAAAATAACCGGTGGAAGGCCATTTGGTGTAAATATCTATGTATCAGCTCGACCAGAAGCAAATGAAGAGCTGGGGGTTTTTCTAGATATAGCGATTGAAGAAAAAGTAGAATTCGTTGAGACTGCCGGCTTCAGTCCAAAGGCATTTCTCCCTCGAATTAAAGATGCTGGCATGAAAGTGATCCATAAATGCACTACATTACGTCATGCTAGGAGTGCAGCAGCAGCAGGTGTTGATGCGATAACTATCTTGGGTGCTGAAGCCGGTGGGCACCCTGGCATGAATATGATTGGTGGTATTGTCCAGGGTGTCGTCGTTCCAGAGGGTTTGGATGTTCCGGTTGTTCTGGCAGGTGGGCTGGGTACTGGCCGCCAGTTGCTCGCCGCTTTAGCGATGGGCACAGATGGGATTTTATTGGGATCACGGATGACAGTTGCTAAGGAAATATGGGCTGATGAAAAATATAAACAGCGCGTAACAGAAGCTGTTGAAAGTGACACCCGTATTGTTATGTCAATTTTTAACGACAATTCGAGGGTTCTAGATAATACCACTGCTAAATCTGTAAATGAATTAGAAGATCAAGGTATAAAAGATTTTGAGAAATACAGGAAGCTAGTCCAGGGCTCAAACCAGCGCGCGGCTTACGCGTCTGGTGACTTTGAAAAGGGTACCCTGTCCATGGGACAAAGTTGTGCTTTTGCCAATGAAATTGCTAGCGTCGAAAAAATATTCAATGACATCCTCGAGGATGCCACTGCAATGCGCCGCCGTTTAGATAAATTATCTATAGAAAACGCTTAAGGTAAAAGATTTATGCCAAAAAATCCAAACAGTTCAGATTTTGTCATTGGGATTATCGGTGCTGGTGCCATGGGAAGAGGTATTGCACAGATCATGGCAACGGGGGGTATGGAGGTCTTACTGTATGATACAAGCCGAGAAGCGGCTGAATCTGGTAAGGAATTTGCGGAGCGAATGATTTTTCGCGCTGGTGAAAAAGGTTTAATGACCGACGAAGAAGCACAAGTCGCGGTTAAACAGTTAAAGGTTGTGACCCAGCTGTCAGATCTTGCGGCCACTGACTTGATTATAGAGGCAGTACTAGAAGACCTAGATATTAAACGAGAGGTTTTTACTTCTTTAGAAACAATTGTAACCAAAGACTGTATATTAGCTACAAACACTTCCTCGCTGTCAGTTACAGCGATTGCCTCGGTGATGAAATATCCAGGTCGCTTTGCAGGATTCCATTTTTTTAATCCAGTGCCTTTGATGAGGGTGGTGGAAGTCGTAAGTGGCCTAGAAACCACTCAGAAAACTTCTGAAGCCCTAGTTAAAATTGCTTCTCGTGCTGGCCATGAGCCTGTCCGGGCGAAAGATACGCCCGGCTTCTTGGTTAACCATGCAGGGAGAGGACTCAATACAGAGGGTGTTCGTATTGTCTCAGAGGGGATTACGGATTTTGTGGGTGTCGATGACCTTCTAAGGGAGGGAGGACCAAAGTTTCGGATGGGCCCTTTTGAACTTATGGATACGACAGGGTTAGATGTATCTCATCCCGTTATGGAGTCCATCTATCAACAATTTTACGAGGAACCACGTTTTCGTCCAAATCCTCTGACGCGTCAGCGTTCAGTAGCAGGTCTTCATGGACGCAAAACGGGGCGCGGTTTTTATACTTATAAGGACAATGAAAAAGTTCTGCCTTTGGCAGAGAAAATTCCAAAGACTTTGCCCGAGTGTATATGGATTAGTAAGGCTGAACCCGAGGGTTATCGTATACTACTTAATGCCTTGTCCGAGGTAGTTGAAATTGATGATGCACCCAAACCGTCAACCCGAAGCTTGTGTCTTTTTACCCCGATCGGAGCGGATGTTACTAGTTCTGCTGTATCCGAAGGAGTTGAAGCTGAACGATCCTTTGGAGTAGACACCATGTTTGGGTTAGATGGTCGTCGCACACTCATGGGAACACCAGTTTCTGATCCGGATCTGCGATATATGGTGCATGCTGCACTTGCCGCCACCGGTCATACTGTCACGGTAATTAACGATAGCCCGGGATTTGTAAATCAGAGAGTTGTTGCGACTGTAGTAAATATTGCGTGTGATATAGCCCAGCAGAGAATTGCTAACCCTGCAGATATTGATAAGGCTGTTACCTTGGGTCTTGGCTATCCAACCGGCCCATTATCTATGGGAGATGATATTGGGGCGAGACAAATTCTGAAGGTTCTTAACGGGATGCTAGAGTTTTATGGCGATCCCCGCTATCGGGCCAGTCCTTGGCTTAAACGTCGAGCCTTACTAGGGGTTTCGCTCCTGACAGAAGAAAGTTAAGAATGATCACTTTTAACTTTGTATATTCTTTTCATCGTATGACTCCACCCTTTAAGCGATTCGCGTTAGATTTACCTCGTGTAAATTTAAGCATAAAGTTCTTGTAATCAGATGAGTGAGTGACCAGAAGAAGCTTTTTAAATCTCAATTCGGAAAAATCGTGACTGTCGAACATAAGGACCTAGCTAACGCAATTCGCTTCCTTGCTATGGATGCTGTGCAAGAAGCAAACTCTGGACACCCGGGCATGCCAATGGGTATGGCTGACGTGGCTACTGTCCTGTTTACTCGGTTTTTAAAGTATGACGCATCAGATCCAGATTGGAGTGACCGTGACAGGTTTATTTTATCAGCAGGTCACGGATCCATGCTTCTATATGCACTTCTTTATCTGACTGGATATCCTGATATTGATCTCGATGAAATTAAAAGGTTCCGTCAATTGGGAAGTAAAACGGCCGGACACCCGGAATATGGTCATGCAGCCGGGATAGAGACAACTACAGGACCATTGGGCCAAGGCATTTCCACTGCGGTTGGAATGGCCTTGGCAGAACGTTTACTTGCGTCGCGTTTCGGTGAGGAAATTGTTAACCATTATACTTACGTAATTGCAGGTGATGGTGATCTGATGGAAGGTGTTAGCCACGAGGCTGCCTCCTTTGCTGGTCACCTAGGGTTGTCTCGCTTGATTGTGTTATATGACGATAACGGGATTTCTATAGACGGGAGCACCGGATTAGCTTGGTCAGATAATGTTCCCTCACGTTTTGCCTCTTATGGCTGGGATGCTAGTGTCGTAGATGGCCATGATCCGGATGCCATCATATCGGCAATAGAGTTAGCGCGTGCGCAGAATAGACCTTCGTTAATTTCCTGCAAGACAACGATTGCTTATGGGGCGCCGAATAAGTCAGGTACGGCGGGCGCGCATGGTGCACCGCTTGGTGATGATGAAATAGCAGGAACAAGAGAAATTCTTGGGTGGCGGCATAAAGCTTTTGAAGTACCTGACGATATCATGTCGGTATGGCGCCAAGCTGGTATACGAGGTGCCAAAGATCGTCAGACTTGGGAGGCAAGAAAAGAAACTCTCGACGCTAAAATTCGGGACGAGTTTGATCGAGTGATGTCAGGCACATTGCCAAAGGGTTGGGAAGAAGCAATACAAAAGATCAAGGGTGAGTTTGTTGCTGAAGAGCCAAGTCAGGCAACCCGAGTTTCTTCGGGTGCTGTATTAGAAAAGTTAATTGATGCTGTTCCTGAACTACTGGGGGGCTCTGCTGATCTCACCGGTTCGGTAAATACGCGGGTATCAACCATGTCCGCAATTTCGAGAGATGATTTTAGCGGTCGATACATCCACTATGGTATTCGCGAACATGGTATGGCCGCCGCTATGAATGGTATGGCGCAGCATGGTGGAATAATTCCTTACGCGGGGACATTCCTCGTTTTTGCTGATTATCTCCGTCCTGCGTTGCGCCTATCGGCTCTTATGCAGCAGCGGGTAATACAAATTCTTACTCATGACTCCATCGGGCTTGGCGAAGATGGCCCTACTCATCAGCCCGTCGAGACCCTTGCTAGTTTGAGGGCAATTCCAAACCTGAACGTGTTTCGTCCGGCTGATGCTGTGGAGGTGGTAGAGTGTTGGGAGTTGGCCATATCGATGGAAAATACCCCTTCTGCGATAACTCTTACCCGTCAGGGGGTTCCTACATTAAGAAGAGAAGAGAATAGCCAGAACCAGTGTGCCAAGGGTGGCTATATTATCTCTAAAGGAAAAGGTAAGGCAGTAGCTACACTGGTAGCGACAGGGTCAGAAGTTTCGTTAGCCGTTAAGGCACAGGAAATATTAGCAATAGATGGGATTGTGTCTAATGTTGTTTCGTTACCCTGTTGGGAATTGTTTGATGAACAACCAGAAGAATATCGCCGGAAGGTACTTGGAGAAGATACTACTAAAGTTGCTATCGAGGCCGCCGTTTCTATGGGCTGGGAAAAATATATAGGCTCTGATGGTATTTTTATTGGTATGTCGAGTTTTGGTGCTTCAGCACCTGCTGGTGACTTGTTCAAACATTTCAGAATTACCGCGGAAGAGCTCGTAACCGCGGTCAAAAAGCGCTTATAAGTATTACATTTAAACGGAGGATATTATGGCAGTAAGGGTCGCCATCAACGGTTTTGGACGAATTGGAAGATTGGTTTTGCGTGCCGCTTTTGAGAGCGGTCGCAAAGATATACAATTCGTGGCAATAAATGATCTCGGTAGTATCGAAGCCAACGCCCTGCTATTGCAGCGTGATACCATCCATGGACCTTTTCCTGGTAAAGTAAAGGCTACTAAAACAGGTATCAATTTAGGAAAAGGTAATATCAGAGTTTTAGCCGAACGGGAGCCACGTAATCTCCCTTGGGATAAGCTTGGGGTTGACGTTGTTCTTGAGTGTACAGGGATTTTCACGAAGCGTGAACATGCTGAGGCGCACATAGCGGCGGGAGCTAAGAAGGTGCTGATTTCGGCACCAGCGACTGGCGAAGACTTAACAGTGGTCTGCGGGGTGAATGATAAAAAGCTCCGCAAGAGCCATACCGTGGTGTCCAACGCCTCTTGCACCACTAATTGTCTAGCGCCGGTTGCTGCAGTCTTGCACAAAGCAATCGGTATTCAACAAGGGTACATGACCACTATTCATGCATATACTGGCGATCAACGTTTGCAGGACACGTTACACCCGGACCCGCGCCGGGCTCGGGCAGCCGCTTATTCTATGATTCCAACCTCAACTGGTGCGGCCAAAGCCGTCGGTCTAGTTTTGCCAGAGCTAAATGGCAAGCTTGACGGCACTTCAATAAGGGTGCCGACGGCAAATGTTTCCATTGTTGATCTCAACTTTACCGCAAAGCGCAAGACTTCGGTGGAGGAAATCAATAAATCGATAATTAAGGCCGCTGGCAGTGCGGCCTTTAAAAATATATTAATCACTAATGACGAGCCTTTAGTATCATCAGATTTTAATCATAATGCGGCGAGCTCAATTTTTGACCTTACTCAAACTCAAGTTATCGAGGGTAAGCTTTGCCGAGTTGCTTCTTGGTATGATAATGAGTGGGGTTTCTCGAATCGAATGTCAGATACCGCGGTGATGATGGGCAAACTTCGCTGACTTCAGATAAACATCGATAAGATAATGCCTCGTTACGAAACGCTTGATACCCTACCGGCGTTAAATAAAACACCAGCTGGCTGCCGTGTTCTGTTGCGGGGTGACCTCAATGTGCCCACGCAAAATGGAGTGGTGACAGAGGCGACGCGCATTGATCGGTTGGCTCCAACCATTCTTGAATTGGCAGATCGCGGTTGTAAGGTCATTGTCATGTCCCATTTTGACCGCCCAAAAGGAAAGTTCGTACCCGAATTGTCGGTCGCCCCGTTATTAGCTCCCCTCCGCAAGGCTCTCGGGGGCCGGGAGGTGGTTTTTGTAGAGAATTGTATTGGCGATACTACAAAAGAGGCCGTTAATGATTTGCCCAATGGAGGAATTGCACTATTGGAAAATTTGCGATTTCATCCGGGCGAAGAAGAAAATGATGGCAATTTTATTAAGGCTCTGGCGTCAATCGGGGATGTCTTCGTCCACGATGCTTTTTCAGCCGCCCATAGGGCCCACGCGTCAACAGAAGGTATTGCCCATGTATTACCGTCGGCGGCTGGGCGTTTAATGCAGGCGGAATTAAGCGCACTGGATGGAGCACTTGGTAGTCCCGAACGGCCAATGCTAGCCTTAGTGGGCGGAGCAAAGGTGTCAACAAAATTAGACGTGTTAAGTAACCTTGTCTCAAAAGTTGACCGTTTGGTTATAGGCGGAGCAATGGCAAACACATTTTTGTATGCTCTTGGCACTGATGTTGGCGCTTCATTGTGTGAAAAGGATATGGCGGATACTGCTCGGGCCGTCATGGTGGATGCGGATGCCGCAGGATGTGAGGTTATATTACCTTCAGATGTGGTAATTGCCGAAAGATTTGAGGCCGGCGTTCCTTCCGAAACCGTGCAAATTGCCGCGGTTAGGCAGGACGCCATTATTCTTGATATTGGTATGCACTCAGCCCTTGCTTTGGCTGAAAGTCTCAAAGAATGTAAAACTGTCCTGTGGAATGGTCCACTCGGGGCTTTTGAAATTAGGCCATTTGATAATGGTACCAATATTGTCGCAAAAGCGGTGGCGAAACTTACTGCAGAGGGCAGACTTCGTTCTGTTGCTGGGGGCGGCGATACTGTAGCAGCTTTGGCAGCTGCCAAAGCTTTGGATGATTTTTCCTATGTATCGACCGCTGGTGGCGCTTTCCTCGAGTGGCTCGAGGGTAAAGTGCTTCCAGGTGTAGCAGCGCTAGAGGTAACACGCTAAGTCAGGAACGCCTCTCGATGGATCGCTGGCGTCGGGCAATATAATTTTCGACTTCTGCGTTTGTCATAGGATTTTGGAACATCTCATTTCGCATCCAGACTCTTTGTAAACTGACCTCAATCATTGCTTTTCTCATCTTTTCCATGTCTGTTTTATTTTTTATCATTTTAGCCGCGATATTTGCCTGAACCATGTAGTGGTCTTTTTCATCTTCCCAGATGACTTTCATAGCTGTCGCTGTCATTTGATTTATTTTGCTACCTTTCAAACTTTTTCCAACTCTAAATAATGCTGTTCCACCCCCTTCAGTAATTCCAACGGCTGCTTTTCCAATAGCGCCACCATTTTGAACATAGCGCCGACGAATATCACCCAGCTTTTTTTCTTGTGGGAGTTGTTTTAAATCCCGTTTGGAGAGTTTACGGTGTTGTATGTGCTCTAAGATATCTGCAAGCAAAACGAAGTGATTAAATTCTGATACCAGTTGCTCAAGCAAAAAGAGATAATCATGTCGGTCAATAGATTTTCCAACTTTTGGGAATATCTCTGCAGCCTTGGTTAGTTCTCGGTGCAACCCGTTGAAGAATCCGTCAACGGGGTTTAATTCTTTCCATAGTTGCGCACGTAAATAGAAGACATGATTTTCCGGTGTAGCAGTCTTGAAAAAACGCCGGGCAATTTCTGCCTCCGTGTCCCAATAGGGCGTTGCGATATCAATAAGTTTCTGCTTTCTCGTGGCCATTAACGTTTCTCCATCATTGATGATAGTGAAAATATCTGGCTGGTTCATCCGGGGCAAGTTCTAGTGCTGGCGAGTGGCTAATTCATGAGGTATGTTGGCGCGAAAAATTTTTGGAACCAAATCGAAAATGAAAATTTCAACTGATGTTTTTATTGTGGGTGCAGGGGGTGCGGGAATGTACGCGGCTATTTCTGCAGCACGTGAGGGGGCTGAAGTCATTTTAGCCGACAAAAGTCTTATTAGCCGGGGTGGGGCCACCGTTATGGCCCAAATGACAGTGGCATCAGCAGTAGGCCATGAAGAACCTGACCACTGGACGCATCATTTGGCTGATACGATAGAAGCTGGTCACGGTCTTTGCAACGAGGAACTATCTGCGATCCTTTGCGAAGAGTCGGTGTCCCGAATTCATGAAATGGACGAATGGAAAGTCGGTTGGGCAAGGGTTGATGGTCGTATGACGCAGGTTCATGCACCGGGTCACGGGCTAAAACGGTGTGTGTATGTTGATTATTTAAACACTGGCCCTGCGGTAGCCCGAGCGTTACGAGGTGAGGTGGCCCAGCGGGCGGGAATCCGCCGTGCAAGCGGATTAGCGGTAATTCAAATCGTGGTGCAGGATGGTGAGGCAGTTGGTGCTGTCGCAATTGATGTTGAAAGTGGTGAAACGGTGCTGATTGAGGCTCCGACTATTATTTTGGCGGCCGGCGGATTAACGAGGCTTTTTAAACGTAACAGTGCCTCAATCAATATGGGTGGTGAGGCATATTCAATGGCCTTAAGAGCTGGAGCGGAATTGATTGATATGGAATTTGTGCAGTTCTTTCCTATTGGTCACCTGGCTCCTCGTATGGTGGGAATGGACCCCATAATGTGGGATCCGTTTCGGTATAAAGTAGGGGGGCGCCTGCTCAATGGCAATTTTGAAGAATTTATTCATAATTATGGTGCCTCAGATGGGGGAACTTATACCGCCCGACGAGATGTAGCGTCCTATGCGATCTATAAGGAGGTGGAGAATGGCCGTGGATCTCCGCATGGTGGTGTTTGGCTGAGTTTCGAGCATATTGATGAAGATGTAATGAAAGAAAATTTTGGGCCAATGATTGGCCGTTTAGCTAAGAATGGGATAGATCTCCAAAAGTCACCTATCGAAGTCTCACCCATTGCTCATTATCATATGGGAGGTATACGAGTTGATAGGGAAATGAGGACGAGGGTCCCGGGCTTGTATGCCGCGGGTGAAGCTGTTGGAGGTGCCAACGGTGCAACCCGACTTTCTGGTAACGCTATTCCTGAAGCTTTCGTCTTTGGTGAGCGCGCTGGGCGATTTGGCGCTGCCTACGCAAAGGGTAAAGGGCGAGTGGCTCTAAACCAAAAATCTGCAATGGATGATATTTCCGGTATAGCGCCTCAACTAAGAAATGTAATGAAAACTGATATAAGTGCGGCAGGCTTGATGACAGAACTACAAGAATTGATGTGGAATAAGGTGGGTCTTTTCCGAACAGCAGAAAAGCTAGGGCAGGCTCTCACACGAATTCGCGAAATGCAAAAACTAGATTTATACAAAATAGCTGTACCAGATGATAAGCCGTTTAATCAGGCACTTCTTGATTGGTATGAGTTGAGGGCGGGGCTTCTCTGCGCTGAATCAGTAACGGTGTCCGCAATCAACCGTACGGAAAGCCGGGGTGCACATCAGAGAGAAGATATACCCGATGCTTCACCTGATTTCGAACGCAACCAAATCATAGAGCTTCGAGGTACGGAAATTATAGCTGGGTGGGCTGAAGTCCCTCGAATTTCTTACACACTAGAAGAAAAACAAGCTCCAGAAATATGAAACAAAAAACTAAGCTTAAAATTTATCGTGGTTCTGAGGGTGAGACAGCTCGTTATGATGAGTTTGAAGTCCCTCATGAAGAAGGTGCATCGGTCCTTGATGCCCTTGTCTGGGTTAGGGAAAATATAGATGCCTCGCTCGCCTTTCGTTATTCATGTGTGAGTGCTAATGCATGCAAGGAGTGTATGGTATTAGTTGATGGTAAAGTGAACTATGCCTGTACCGCACGGCTCAATACCGGTGATGTTACGGTAGAACCTCTTGGCAATAAAAAATTAATTAGAGATCTAGTCACTGATATTGTACCGCCTAAGGAACGACTAGTTCCAATAGATTAATTTAATGGTTGGTTAGGCCAACTTGGCTCTTTGACCATATTTAATTAAATCAACCAGTCTTGCTGGCGTAATTGGTGCTTCAGAGATTTTAGTATCGTAGGGGCTGAGCGCGTCCTCAATTGCAGAAATGACCGATGCAGCAGCTGGAACGGTTGATCCTTCTCCTGCGCCCTTTACGCCGAGTGGGTTTAATGGCGAGGGACTTTCGAGGAACGCGATATCGAAGTTAGGTGTTTCCGGGGCTGATGGTAACAAATATTCACCGAAGTTTGTGGTTACAGGATTAGCGTCGTCATCATAACCCATCCACTCAAACATAGCGTTCCCAATGCCGTGGGCAACCCCCCCTTGAACTTGGCCTGTCACGATCATCGGGTTAATGAGAGTTCCAGAATCGTGTACTATAGTGTATCTAAGAATTTTGACTCCGCCAGTTTCTGGGTCAACCTCAACCTCACATATGTGTGCACCATAGCAATAGGCCAAGGGATCTGTCAGGAAATTTTGAGTCGATTCCATGCCTGGAGTTATCCCACCTGGTAACGCATATCCGGGCGTCCCTGCGACAGCATGTGCAACTTGTCCCAATGTTACCGACAGATCCGGGACCCCTTTGACATGTATCTGTCCACCTATAATTTCAAGATCCTCTTCGGAGGCTTCAAGAAGGTGTGCTGCTACTTTAAGGGCTTTCTCCCGGACTTCAATGGCTGCAATATGCCCAGAAGATCCAGCGGTGATGGCCTGGCGGCTGCCAAACCCTCCCATACCCATCGGTATTTGAGCTGTATCGCCGGCAATAACTTCAATATTTGACATATCCCCACCAAGTTGCTCGGCGACAACTTGAGCCATCATTGTGCGGGTGCTTTGCCCCATGGGGGCTGCGCCAGTATAAACAGAAATTTTACCGGACGTACCTATACGTACGATAGCAGTCTCGAATGGTCCTCTACCCGTTCCCTTTACACCAAATGAGATGCCGATGCCCAGGTAACGGCCCTCTGTTTGGGCAGCAGCTTTCCTATCTTTGAAGTTCGAATAGCCGGCATCATCTAAAGCCATTTTGAGGGCTTTGGGGAAGTCTCCAGAGTCGTATGTAATATTTACGCCTGCCCTTGTCTTTAAGGGTTTTTCGTAGGGCATCTCTTCGCCAGGGATCATATTTTTTAATCGAATGTCAGCTCGGTCTATATCCAATTCTCGTGAAGCCCGGTCTAACAAGCGTTCCATAACGAAAGTGCCTTGTGGATGGCTCGCGCCGCGGACCGGGGCACACGGCATCATATTTGTAAATACCAACTTTTGTTCCATCCTGTAGTGAGGCACTTTATAAGGGCCGGGAATACAGGCGGCGGCATTGTAAGGAAGAGTTATTCCCTGAATGGTATAGGCCCCATGATCATGAATTAATGTGCCGCGCACACCAAGAATGAGGCCTTCATTATCGATGGCAATTTCAGCGTTCCAATATTGGTCACGTTCCTGAACAGTTGATATAAAATGCTCGCGGCGATCTTCAATCCATTTGACTGGTCGTCCACATAGTTTAGAGGCTAGGGCTACGATTAATTCTTCGGAATAAAATACAAACTTGGGACCAAAGCCTCCGCCGACATCTGGGGTAATAACCCGAAGTTGATCTTCGTGTGCCCCCAGCAATTTAACAATAAAACCCTGGACCAAATTAGGCATCTGTGTTGATGACCACAGGGTGGTGAGGTCTTGATTTGGGTCGTAGCGACCAACAGCACCTCGACACTCTATCGGATGACCGCTGCCCCTATGTTGCCAAATTTCTTCACTGAAGGTATGCGGCGCTGAATTAAAAACCTTATCGACATCGCCGTATTCTTGGACCATCTCCATCATAAGATTGCTATCAACATTGACTGATACTGTGGGAGAATCCGGTTCTAGAGCTTTTTTACAATCCCCAACTGCTGGGAGGGGGTCCCAATCCACTTCGACTAATGCGGCGGCATCTTCTGCTATGTGACGGGTGTCTGCGATAACAATAGCAACACATTCACCAGCGTACATTGTTTCATCGAAAACCATGATTATGGGACCAGCAGTTTTAGCATCCGGGACACCACCAGGAAACTCGACCGGCAACCGATTATCCGTAAGATGGGGTTTTAAATCTTCAAACGTATAAACTGCATGGACCCCTTGTATGGCTTCGGCTGCAGATTTGTCTATTCCCCGAAGCCGGGCGTGAGGAAAAGGGCTACGAACAAAAGTGGCAGAGACCATGTCCGTGAGCTTAATATCATCAACATAACGACCCTGCCCTCGCAAAAGGGCGGGGTCCTCTACCCGTTTAACGCGTTCGCCAAATACCTTGCTATCCATCTGGGTACACTGTTTCCTAATTGTTTTAGAACTCGATGTGTAGTTTTAACGCTTGGATGTCACTTGGCACAAGCCAAAGGCGATGAAACAGTACTTTTTAATGTTGACGCTTGTCGGATCATGAATTTACCAACTAGATTGGGTTATGAATGCAGAAACCCCTGTGGGCCCTTCAGTTAGACAAATTCCTGAGGGGGACAATAGAGAACGCCTAGTTTGTCCGGATTGCGGCTTTATTGCCTATGAAAATCCTAAAGTGGTGGTCGGTGCTGTAGCTATCTGGCAAGAAAAAATTTTGCTATGCCGAAGGACCATCAATCCTAGAATAGGGTATTGGACAATACCTGCGGGGTACATGGAAGAACATGAAACCTCGTTGGCTGGAGCGCGCCGGGAAACCTAGGAGGAGGCTAGGGCTAAATTTAAACCACGCGGTATACTGGCGGCATATAGCATTCCTCGAATCAGTCAGGTGCAAATTATTTATTTGGTGGACCTCCTGAGCCCCAACATAAATGCGGGTCCTGAAAGTCGGGAGGTAGGCCTTTTTGAATGGCAAGAAATCCCATGGACGGAGCTCGCTTTTCCGTCGGTGAAATGGGCCCTTAATCACTATTATGAGGTTAGGGATCTTTCCGTATTCGATGCAAGGTTAAATCCACCAGGCCAATTGGGGCAAATGCATGATGAGTCCTTGGATTAAGAATTTATCCCTAGCAAATTATGCGCAAAGATTTTTGCATCAAAGGGTTGAAGGTCTTCTTCACCTTCGCCAACGCCAATAGCGTATATGGGTAGACCAAAACGTTCAGCAAGTGCCACCACCACGCCTCCACGGGCCGTTCCATCAAGTTTTGTCATAACCAAGCCGCTGACATCTGTTATTTTTTTAAAAATTTCGACCTGCGAGTGTGCGTTCTGACCTACAGTGGCATCGAGAACTAGGAGGCAGCTGTGGGGTGCGTCTGGGTCTAATTTACGCAATACTCGAATAATTTTAGATAATTCACCCATGAGATCTTCCCGATTTTGAAGTCGGCCCGCTGTATCAATTAAGAGTAAATCTGCCTTGCTAGTTTGGGCTCGTTTTAATGCGTCGAATGCGAGACCTGCTGCATCTGACCCAGTATCACTTGAAATTACATCACAACCTGCACGCTCACCCCATATGGCAAGTTGTTCCACAGCTGCGGCACGAAAAGTATCGCCGGCGGCTAGGACGACCGATTTACCTTCGCTGGCCCAATGCTTGGCTAGTTTTCCAATAGTAGTTGTTTTGCCTGAACCGTTAACTCCAACGACGAGAATGACATGTGGTTTGTTGGTAGGGTCAATTTCAAGTGGGATGGCAAGGGGGTTTAAAATCTCAGCAATATTATGGGCCAACGCTAGTTTTATCTCCTCATCGTTTATATCTTTCCCAAACTTTTGATCTAATAGCGCTGCGGATAATTTTGTTGCCGTTGGGACACCCATGTCAGCAGTGATGAGTGCTTCCTCCAACTTCTCGAGCGTTTGGGTGTCCAGTCGCTTGCGTACAAGTGCCGCCGAAATTTTACCACTTAATTGTTCAGAGGTCTTTCCCAGGCCCGATTTTAATCGCGCGAGCCATCCACCAGGACTTTCACTCATATCCCTTCTGCTTCCAAGTAGGTACCATTTAATCCTTTTATCCGACAGTTAACCAAAGCCCCCTGTTGTACCTGCTCATTAATATTTACAGGGAGGTTACGTTCGCAATGCCCTTTACCATCTTCTTCTATCAAAACCCGGGCTATTTTACCTAGACTTGATTTCATAAGTTTTCTCATCTGTTCGTCACCGGCTTTTCTCAGTAGAGAAGCACGTTTTCGTCTCAAATCTCTTGGGACAGAAGGCATTTTTGATGCCGGAGTACCGCTTCGCTCAGAATAAGGGAAAACGTGGAGGTGAGTGAGATCACACTCATTAATTATTCTTAGTGTGTTTTGAAACATTTCGTCGGTTTCGGTGGGGAACCCTGCGATGAGATCAGCCCCAAAGGTTGCATTTGGACGAATTTGACGGATGTGATCACATATTTTGATGATATCACTACGGGAGTGCCGCCGTTTCATGCGCTTAAGCACAGTATCATCCCCGGCTTGTAAGCTGAGATGGAAATGGGGCAATAAACGTTCTTCCTTCTCTATGAGCCAATATAAATCGGCATCAACTTCCTTTGGGTCCAGTGAGGAAAGTCGAAGGCGCATTAGCTCAGGGACCTGTATTAATAGCCTCTGGCTCAAATTTCCTAATGTTGGTTGTCCTGGTAAGCCTTTCCCATAATCAGTTAAATCTACACCCGTAAGTATCACCTCCTTGTAACCGTTTTCTACGAGTGAACGAACCTCTCGTACAACTTCGCCCACTGGTTTGGATCGGCTTGGGCCACGGCCAAAGGGGATAATGCAAAAAGTACAGCGATGGTCGCACCCTTGTTGCACTTGCACGAACGCACGTGCTCGTTCTTTATAGCCATTGATTAATAGTGGGGTTATTTCTGTGGCAGACATAATGTCATTTACTTGGGTCAGCGACCCAGAGTTTTGGATTGTCTCCCACATCGTTGTCTTTAACTTTTCTTCGTTACCAAAAACAAAATCTACCTCGTCCATAGACGAGTACTGATCAGGGTTTATCTGGGCCGAGCAGCCAGTTACGATAATTTTTAGATCGGGGTTGGATCGGCGGGCACGTCTGATAGCTTGGCGAGCCTGTCGCTCTGCTTCCGCTGTTACAGCACATGTATTAATCACCAAAATATCGTCAATACCGCTAGACCGTGTTAGATTACGAATTATTTCAGATTCATAAGTATTAATACGGCAACCGAATGTGAGGATCTGCGGCTGTGACATTCGCTAAGCCCCAATTAATTGTGGATTAAAGGAACCCGTGAAACTCGTTGCCGTTGGCCCCGTCATAATAACATGGTCATCTGCTCGCCACTGGATATTAAGGAGTCCCCCATCGAGCTCGACCAAGACTTCACGACCAGCCAGATCGCGTCGATGGGCTGATATAGCAGCGGCGCAAGCCGCTGTGCCGCAAGCTTGAGTAATACCCGCACCACGTTCCCATACTCTGAGGCGTATATTTTTGGCGTCTTTGACTTCCACGATCCCAATATTCACTCGTTTTGGGAAAAGGACATGAAATTCCAGTTCTTGACCTAAGGTCTCTAATGGAATTATTTCTGCATTGTCTACAAAAAATACACAATGAGGATTTCCAATGTTGACTGCTGTTGGATTTTTTAATGTCCCGGCTTGGATATCTAAATAAAGTGTATCTGAATCCTCTGACAGCGGAATATCTTTCCAGTTGAACTTTGGTTTACCCATATCAACAGTAACCATACCGTTTGGAAGTCTTTCTGCTTTCAATATTCCCGCTCTTGTTCCAATTTTCAATTTGGCGGGGCTACCTCGGGCCAAAATGAGATCAGCAACGCACCTTGTCGCATTCCCGCAAGCTTCAACATTGGAACCATCTGCATTATAGATATGCATAAAAATATCTGCGGAGCTCAAAGAAGATTCAACTGGCACAGAATCGAGCAAGATCAACTGATCAAATCCTATGCCAGTGTGTCGGTCAGCTAGTGCTCGGGCTCCAGCGGTTGTGATTTTTAGCGATAAGTTCCGCGTATCTATAATGACAAAATCGTTACCTAGCCCATGCATTTTTGTAAATGCGATGTTAGTCATAATTGCCTTATAGGTTCTAAATACCCATCACGTCTATATAATTGGTAATTTTATCTCTGGGGGAGTTAAGAAGAATAAGCTCTTTTAAGCTTCTAAAGTTTCCAATACTTCTCCAAATTTACTTAAACAAACCGCTAGTAAAGGTCCATCCCGCCCACTACCGGCATCGAGACTAACTGTATGGTCGGTCTCTACAAGGCCGGAAGCGGCAGGGTCAAATCCGCGTACAACCTTTAAAAAACCGCTATAGGGTGTTTTAATAGAGTCAAATTTATTGGTTCCCCACCAAAATACATCTGCTTGTGCATCAATCGGCCTTTCAGGGTCAATACTTCGATTAACGAATAAAATACTGCCTTCTCTCGTATATGCGGCATGTTTCAGGCTACTGAGCCATTCCTGATGTCCTGCTGCTTGAAATGCTCTTCGAATCTTGGATGTCCAATGAGTGATTGCCATTGGGCCTTGTCGGATCGCGGCTTTGGCTTCTTCGGCACTGCTTTCATAGGCATTTAACGTGGTATTTATGCCTTGACCCAACATCCAGTCCAAGACCTCTGAGGCATTTACAGCAAATTGCAGCTGCATTAATCGTTGCCACATTTCCTCCTGAGCACCTCGTAATATAACAAAATCGTGTGTGAAATAATTGTGATGTGATAAGATCACACGTCTAAATGTCATCAGGGCATTTACTGTTTCCCGCACATGGATGCCGCGTCCTAAAATGTTGCCTAAAAAAATCAAACGATCACCTGGGATAAACTTATTTTCGATTTCAGACTGAATCGTCAGTAAACGGTCAAGTTCCCCATGCACGGATGCAATCACCCATATTCGTTGGGCCCTGTGGAGGGTTGAAAAGATGTTTGGTCCGGTCATATTGGTAATTAGTCGCTGTTCATTTGTTATTCGTCAAGAAAAGTGATGAAGCCTTTTGCTTGACTTTCCGCACTTGCGGCGTAAATTCCACGCCAACCCAAGGTAAATATAGCCTATTTTCGCCGCGGGGTGACCATCGGTCTGCGAGTTTTCGCTCACCGGTGCCTTTTGCGTTGGATAAATTTTTTGATTGGGGACAATGTTTGATACGCTAAGTTCACGGTTATCCGATGTTTTCGGTAAGCTTAAAAAGCGCGGAGTGTTATCCGAAGAGGATGTAACGACAGCTCTTCGTGAAGTCCGTGTTGCGCTGCTTGAGGCAGATGTGGCTCTGCCTGTAGTTAAAGATTTTATCAATTCGATCCATGAAAATGCGATTGGCGAAGAGGTTATTCGTAGTGTTTCGCCTGGCCAAATGGTTATAAAGATAGTGAACGATGAGCTAACCAAAATGCTGGGCAGTGATCAGGCAGAGTTGAACCTGGCCGCTTCACCGCCGGCAGCTATAATGATGGTTGGTCTCCAAGGGTCTGGAAAAACTACTTCAACCGCCAAGGTCGCTGCGTATCTCCGAAACCAGTTCCGGAAAAAATCTTTAATGGCTTCCCTTGATGTGCGCCGGCCTGCTGCCCAGAAACAATTGGAAGTTTTGGGGGTTGATGCCGATATTAGTACGTTGCCAATAGTACCCTTCGAGACTCCAGGAATGATTGCTAAGCGCGCGATGGATACCGCGCGTAAGGGGGGTTATGACGTTGTAATTTTGGACACTGCCGGGCGATTGCATATTGATGATGAACTAATGGATGAAGCGAGTTCAGTTCATCAAATTTGTAAGCCAATTGAGACCCTGTTTGTTGCAGATGCTATGACCGGTCAGGATGCGGTGAACGCAGCAGGAGCCTTCAATGAAAAGTTGGCAATGACCGGCGTTGTTCTTACCAGGGTCGATGGTGATGCCCGCGGAGGAGCGGCCTTATCAATTCGCTCAGTAACTGGTTGCCCAATTAAATTATTAGGCACGGGTGAAAAAATTGACGCAATTGAAGTTTTCCACCCCGAACGGATTGCCTCACGGATCCTGGGCATGGGAGATGTGGTTTCATTGGTTGAAAAGGCATCTGAAGTTGTAGAAGAGGAAGAAGCAGAAAAACTGGCTGCAAAGATACAAAAAGGGCAGTTTGACTTCGAAGATTTTGCTAAACAGCTTCAGCAAGTTCGCAAGTTAGGTGGTATGGGTGGAATTATGGGTATGCTTCCCGGCTCACAGAAAATTAAAGCGCAAATGGGAGCCGCACAGGTCGATGATAAAGCGCTTGCTTGTCAAGAAGCAATTATCTTGTCAATGACGCTGAAGGAACGAAAAAATCCTAAACTTTTTAATGGGTCACGTCGTCGCAGAATAGCCGCCGGAGCTGGAACTACAGTGCAAGAAGTTAATCGTCTTCTCAAACAATTCCAGCAAATGAGTAAGATGATGAAACGTATGAATAAGCTTGGGCAAAAAGGTATGATACGTCATGGTCTACCCGGCATGATGGGTCAATAAATATGCGAAAAAATTTGAAAAAATTTGAATCCAAGGACAATTTGCAAGCAATTAGAAATTAAACAAGGACCAAAAGGGAACTAAATATCTGATGTCATTAAAAATTAGGCTTTCTAGAGGCGGCGCTAAAAAGCGTCCATTCTATCGTATTGTTGTGGCTGATTCACGGAGCCCCCGAGACGGGCGTTTTATAGAGCGCATAGGGGTATATGATCCGATGCTAAAGCGGGAGGACCCAAACCGTATTCAGTTCAACGAAGAAAGGGTAAGACACTGGTTATCCAATGGTGCGACGCCAACTGATCGTGTGGCCCGTTTCCTTGGCACCGCTGAAATTATTCCCATGCCGGAACGCCGTGAACAGACCAAAAAAGATAAACCGCGGGCAAAAACTCTAGAGCGTTTAAAAGAACAGGAAGAGGCAAAAAAAGCGGCAGATGAGGCTGCTGTTAAAGCGCCTGCGGAAGAAGAAGCACCGGCTGAGGCGGCTGCGGAAGAAGAAACGCCTGCGGTTGAAGAAGCACCGGCTGAGGCGGCTGCGGAAGAAGAAACGCCTGCGGTTGAAGAAGCATCGGCTGAAGAAGGCACTTCCACGGATGATTTAAAGGATGAAGACAAAAAGGAGGGATAGTCCGATAAATTGAAGCTGTCAGAAATGGCCGGACATAGCAGATCCAATCGTATTTGTATTGGCCGTATCGTTGGCGTGCATGGTGTAAAAGGTTTGGTCCGAATAAACAGTTATACTGAAGAGCCGATGGATATTGCCGCCTATGGGTCGGTTACTAATGAGGATGGAGAACGTATGTTCGAATTAGAGGTACAACGCATGGTAAAGACGCAGGTCTTGACCAAAATAAAAGGGATTACTGATCGTGATGCTGCTGAGGCTTTGCGCGGAATGAACCTTTTTATAACGCGTGATGTATTGCCACCAGCATTGGGTAATGAATTTTATTGGGAAGATCTAGAAGGCCTGAGAGCTGAAAGCATTAACGGTGACCCGTTAGGCAACGTGCTCTCGGTTCACGATTTCGGTGCTGGTGCGATGTTAGAGGTGGGTTCAAGTGTTAGCGAGACTATTTTGATTCCTTTTACCGAAGATGTTGTACCAGAGGTGGATCTCTCAAATGGCCGGGTTGTCATTGATGCTCCGGCTGGTTTGCTTAATCCTGTTAATGAGCAAGAAGAGAAACATTAAAATGGCTTCTTCATGCTGGACAGCTAACGTTTTGACCTTGTATCCCGAAATGTTTCCAGGCCCTTTAGAGTATTCTCTAGCCGGGAAGGCGCTGAAAAATGGTATCTGGAGCCTTAATACATTGGCTATACGTCGTTTTGCGTTTGGGAAGCACGCCAGTGTTGATGATACCCCGTTTGGTGGGGGAGCTGGAATGGTCATGCGAGCGGATGTTATTGGTAAAGCCCTTGACGCTGCAAAGTCCAAGACCCGACCGATATACCTGACACCGCGTGGTCGGCCCCTTGATCAGGCGCGGGTTCGTAACCTTGCAACCGATCCAGAAATAACAATTCTTTGTGGAAGATTTGAAGGAATTGATGAACGTATTCTTGATGCTCACGATGTCGAACAAATAAGCGTGGGAGATTTTGTGCTATCCGGAGGCGAACCCGCGGCCATAGCAATTATTGATGCCTGTGTGCGTTTGCTTCCTGGTGTGGTTGGAAAAGAGGAATCCATAGCGGAAGAAAGTTTTGAAATGGGGTTACTTGAATATCCCCAATATACTCGGCCTTTTGAATGGCAGGGCTACAAGGTGCCGGAATTATTGTTGAGTGGGCATCACGAAAAGATTAGAACCTGGCGGCGCGAGGCCGCCGAGAGAATTACACAAGAACGACGTCCTGACTTGTGGCATAAATACCAGGAACGTCATCTGGCAATAAAGGAATAAAAAAATGAATATAATCGAACAGCTGGAACAAGAAGAGATCAAAAAACTTACCGCCGATCAGGAGGTTCCGGACTTTGCCGCTGGTGATACGTTGCGTGTGCACGTCAAGGTTGTTGAAGGGACGCGCGAGCGTGTACAGATTTTTGAAGGCGTTTGTATTTCTCGGAAAAATTCGGGGCTAAATTCCGCCTTTACGGTCCGGAAGATTTCATACGGAGAAGGAGTTGAAAGGGTATTTCCGTTATTTTCCCCCCGTATTGATAAAATTGAGGTTTTACGTCGAGGAGCTGTTCGGAGAGCTAAACTTTATTACCTACGGGAGCTGCGTGGTAAAAAGGCACGTATCGCAGAGAAGGTAGAGCGTAGGGTCGGAACAGAACAGGTGGGAAAAGCGGATGATGTTGCAGTTGCTTCTGATGAGTTAGCTGAAGTGTCCGTTGAAGATACGGGTGTAGAAGTAAAAACTGATACACCGAAGGCCAAATCGAGCAAAGAAAATAATGAAAAATAATCTGTTCCGAGGCAGTTTTGATTGTAGAGAGGGAGATGGCAGTGAGCGGACCGCAGACATTATTTGATAAAATTTGGAAAAGCCATTTGGTTGATGAGCAGGAAGATGGTACTTGCCTGATCTATATTGATCGGCAATTAATTCATGAAATTACAAGTGCGCAAGCCTTCGATGGATTGCGGCAATCAGGCCGAAAAGCACGACGCCCGGAAGCTAATCTGTGCGTTCCCGACCATAATGTGCCGACAACGCCGGGCCGTGGTGGGACGGAAGAGATTGAGGATGATGAGTCACGAATTCAGCTTGAAGTTCTAGAAAATAATGCTGCAGAATTTGGACTTCCATATATATCTATCAATGATGAACGGCAGGGTATAGTTCATGTTATTGGTCCCGAACAGGGATTTACACAACCGGGAGTAACTCTTGTCTGCGGCGACTCTCATACGGCGACTCATGGTGCATTTGGAGCTCTTGCTTTTGGTGTTGGAACGTCTGAAGTCGAACATGTATTGGCAACCCAAACGCTAATTCAACGACCAGCAAAAAATATGCGTATCACTGTAAATGGTTCTCTGCCAAGAGGATGTACAGCTAAAGATTTGGTATTGGCCATTATCGGTAAAATTGGTACAGCCGGTGGGACAGGGCATGTTATTGAGTATGCCGGCCCAGCAATTGAAGAGTTGTCGATGGAAGGTCGCATGACGGTTTGTAATATGACTATAGAAGCTGGTGCACGCGCTGGATTAGTCGCGCCTGACGAGAAAACTTTTGAATATCTCAAAGGCCGCCCGCAATGCCCAAAGGGTGGGCAATGGGAAGCTGCTTTAGAGCGATGGAACCAGCTACCCTCGGATAATGGGGCCAAATATGATACGGAAGTAAAACTTGATGTGTCTGAAATTGTCCCACAGGTGACTTGGGGAACTAGTCCTGAAGATGAGATAGGTATCTCCGGTAACGTTCCAGATCCCGCTGATGTTACCGACGCCAACCGTCGTTCAGCTATGGAAAGATCGCTCGAATATATGAACCTTAAGCCGGGAACCAAAATGACGGATATTGAGGTTGACAAGGTGTTTATTGGATCGTGTACAAACTCCCGAATTGAGGATATGCGGGCTGCCGCGGAGATCGCAAAGGGTCGTAGTGTTGCGCCCACGGTTTATGCAATGGTAGTGCCGGGGTCTGGTTTAGTTAAAATGCAAGCCGAAGAAGAGGGTTTAGATAAAATTTTTACAGAAGCTGGTTTCCATTGGCGCGAGCCAGGTTGTTCAATGTGCCTTGCGATGAATGGAGATATGTTATTACCGGGTGAACGTTCGGCTTCAACCTCAAATCGGAATTTCGAGGGGCGTCAAGGCCCAGGAGGACGGACCCACCTGGTTAGTCCAATGATGGCTGCCGCAGCGGCGATTACGGGGCACCTTACGGATGTCCGAGATTTTCTAAAGTAGGAGTGTAGAATGGATAAATTTACAAAACTTACTGCAGTAGCGGCACCCCTACCCATCGTTAACTGCGATACGGATAAGATTATACCGGCTCGTTTTCTGAAAACACTAACTCGTACTGGACTAGGGAAGAACCTATTCGACCCATTACGTTTTGACCCAAAAACGGGTGAAGAAAATCCGGATTTTGTACTCAACAAGCCAGCTTACCGAAATGCGGAAATTCTCGTGGCAGGTCATAATTTTGGCTGTGGTTCTTCACGAGAACATGCACCGTGGGCACTGTTGGATTATGGGATTCGCTGTGTGATATCAACGGATTTTGCTGATATTTTTTACAACAATAGCTCAAAAAACGGCATCCTGCTTATAAAGGTGACGCCGGGAGAACTAGAAAAGTTGATGGATGGCGCGGAACGCGGCGCAAATGCAACTATGACAGTTGACCTCGAAAATCAAGAGATCACCAATTCGGATGGAAAAAAAATTAAATTTGAGGTTGATCCTTTTAAAAAACATTGTTTGCTTAATGGTCTCGACGACATTGGCCTTACATTACAAAAAGAAAATTCAATTTCCTCTTATGAGGAAAAACAGAAAGCGTCAGAGCCTTGGCTTTATGCCTAACGCTCGATACTATCCGATGCAATTTGGGGCGGACCAATTAGTCCGCCCTTTTTTTATGTATCATTATAGTAAGAGGACTCCCATTAATGGTCTCTCTATGATACTGGTGCGCTAAAAATATACGCGGAGAAGGAAACGTAAATGGTTGCTAATAAAAAGGTATTGATGTTGCCCGGCGACGGTATTGGGCCAGAAGTTATGATGGAAGTCGGCCGTATTATGGAATGGATGGCCAAAAAGGGGCGGGTAACTTTTGATACTGAGGAGGACATCATCGGTGGTGTTTGTATTGATGAGCACGGTACTCCGATGAAAGACGAAACGATAGAGGCTGCTAGGCGCGCTGATGCAGTTTTGTTAGGGGCAGTCGGTGGGCCAAAGTGGGACAACGTGGCATTTGATATACGGCCCGAGGCAGGACTCCTTCGCATTCGCAAGGACCTAGGTTTATTTGCAAATTTACGGCCAGCAATAGTTTTTGATGCGTTGGCTGATGCATCAAGTTTGAAAAGTGAAGTTGTTAGTGGGTTGGATATATTGATTGTGCGGGAGCTAACGGGAGGAATATATTTTGGTGAGCCGCGTGGCGTTGAAGACCTCCCAACTGGTGGCAAGCGTGGATATAACTCTTTGGTATACACAACCGAGGAGGTGGAGCGTATCGCCCGTGTGGGGTTTGAGCTTGCTCGAAAACGTAGCAAGAAATTATGTTCAATAGATAAAGCTAATGTACTTGAGAGCACCAAAATGTGGCGCGAAGAAGTTATACGGATTGCCCCAGATTATCCGGATATAGAATTATCTCATATGCTTGTAGATAATGCTGCTATGCAGTTAGTGAGGGACCCTAAACAGTTCGACGTTATCGTCACTACCAATATGTTTGGTGATATTTTATCAGATTGTGCATCGATGGCGACTGGCTCTCTTGGGATGCTGCCCTCGGCCTCATTGGGTGCTCCAGATTCCAGTGGTAAGCGCAATGCGCTTTATGAGCCCGTACATGGTACTGCCCCGGATATCGCCGGTGAAGGCAAAGCCAACCCTCTAGCGATGATGCTGAGTTTTGCGATGATGCTCCGTTATTCATTTGATATGGCAGATGATGCTGATAATGTTGAGGCGGCTGTAAAAACTGTTCTCAATGCTGGATTGCGAACTGGTGATATTATGTCAGATGGGAAGAAGCAAGTATCTACAAAAGAGATGGGTAGTGCGGTTATTGCTGAACTGAATAAAACTTCGTTATCTTAATTACAAAGGCTCTTGTTGTAATAACTTACGCACCATAAAGTTGTGTATAAATACCTTTTGGAGGACTGGTTAATGAAATATTTTTCGGGTGTCATTGCGGGAGGGTTGTTAGCACTTTCAACAGTTACTGCGGCCTTTGCCTGTAGTGGGTCCCTTAGCAAGTCAGTCGGCGTCACAAAATCGATTTATTCTTCTCCGGCTTCGATAATTCAAACTAAGCCAAAAACGGGCGGCTGAGCCGATCCCATAAACACCTATTTAGCTGGGGTGGGGTCGTTCGAACGTTAACTTTTAGATATTCGGGTTTTAATAATCACGAATATTAAATTTCTGTTGATTTATTCTAGGAAATGGTAATTTTTTAATCTTGTTCCCTCAAATTATTAGGGAAAACGGGAATCGTATTATGGGGTATAAAGTCGCTGTCGTAGGCGCAACTGGCAATGTTGGCCGTGAAATTTTACAAACCCTTTCTGAGAGGGCGTTTCCAGTTGATGAAATCGTAGCCTTAGCTTCGGAGCGTTCTTCTGGTCGAGAAGTTTCGTTTGGAGAGAAAGACGTTCTCAAGGTTATAACATTGGATGGCTTTGATTTTAAAGGTTTTGATGTCGGTTTATTTTCGCCTGGTGCTAAAATTTCCGCAAAATACGCACCGAGGGCAGCAAAAGCAGGGTGTGTCGTAATTGACAATACCTCTGAGTTTCGGATGGATCCGGGTATTCCTCTTGTCATTCCTGAGGTGAATCCGGAAGCGATTAAGCTTCATACTAAAAGCAATATAATCGCTAACCCTAACTGTTCAACTATTCAAATGGTAATGGCATTAAAACCATTACATGATGCGGCTAAGATCCGAAGGGTGGTGGTGTCGACCTATCAGTCTGTTTCTGGAGCAGGAAAAGAAGGAATGGACGAATTATTTAACCAGACCCGTGGAATATTCGTGAATGACCAGGTGACCCCAAGTAAATTTACAAAACAGATGGCATTCAATGTCATCCCACATATCGATATTTTTATGGACGATGGGGATACTAAAGAAGAATGGAAAATGCGAGTAGAGACTAATAAAATTCTGGATCCAAATATAAAAGTTCATGCAACCTGTGTTCGTGTCCCTGTATTTGTAGGTCACGCAGAATCCGTGAATGTAGAACTTTTAAATGACCTAACGTTAGAAAAGGTTCGTGGACTACTAAGGGCTATGCCAGGCGTTACCGTTATTGATCATAGGACCGACGAGGGCTACGTCACTCCAGTAGAATGCGCAGGAGATGACATGGTTTATGTAAGTAGGATCCGCAAAGATCCCACCGTGAAATTTGGTTTTTCATTTTGGTGTGTTTCAGATAATCTGCGAAAAGGAGCAGCTCTTAATGCTGTACAGATTGCAGAGCATCTTTTTGGCCTGCAATCAATCGAAACAAGCGATAAAGCTGAAAACTATCTCAGTATGGCAGTTGATACACAGGTGAAAAAGCCCTGGCCGTCCAATGCTTAGCCCGGTTCTGGTAACTCAATTAGTTCCCCAATAAAACTTTCCGGCGCGATTGCTGCAAATATTAATAAAAGGCCGCAGGCAAGGATAATCGCTGAAGACACCCTACTGATCCAAATTAAAGACATGGTGCCCATAGATTGCCGACAAATTACGGCGATCATGGTGAGAAAACCCCACCATAATGCAGAACCAATGAAGACGCCTAGGACCAAAGATTCAGCCCATTCATAATTTTGGGCGGCTGTTGCGACGCCAATTGATGTAAATATAACGCCAAACGCCACAATGGTTATGGGATTTGTTGCAGTAATCACGAATGCAGTAACAAAGTCGCCCAGTAGTTTACCGGTATCCCGGGGTTTGCTCTCTTTTTCTGCTCCCCCGGTCATTCGGGCGGCTATGATACATAAAATGAATCCACCGATAAGGCGAAACCAGAAATCATTACTAAGCAGAAACTCCGAAATAATGCTGATACCGTAAGCGGCAATAATTGCGTAAAGTGTATCGGCAACCGCTGCTCCAAGGCCGATAGAAAATCCTGATGTTATTCCATTGGCTAACGTACGACTTATACACATCACAGCCACAGGCCCAACAGGCATAGCTACAATTACCCCTGCCCCAATTCCCTTAAATAAGAATAGCAACCCTTCCATTGAATAAAATAATAGATGATCGTAGGCGCTCCTGGCCAGTCTTGCCGTTACATTTCATCCAAAACCAATTTTTCGTGTGGTTGAACACAACTTAACCAAACTTCCGTTGCGATATATCAATATTTATTTACCATGGCAGTTTGAGGCCTTAAATTTCCATAAATGAATTTTTACTAATTTGGAGTTTTTAATGTCTATTGAATCGGAAATTGGTGACCGTCCTCGCCGAAGCGCGATGTATACTCCCGGGGCTAATAAACGTGCTTTAGAGAAAGGACGGGAAGTCCCGGCGGATATTCTTATTTTGGACCTGGAAGATGGTGTGTCTCCGGATTCGAAAAATACGGCACGAGATAATATTTCTTCCATACTTGAAGAGGGTGGTTATGGCCATCGTGAGGTGGGGGTTAGGATCAATGGCATTGGCAGCAAATGGTATGAAAAAGATGTTGCCGCAGTTTCTAAATCATCTGCAAATATGGTTGTTGTCCCTAAAGTAGAAACAGCAGAATCTGTTGAAAGCCTTGCAAATCTATTGAAAATTAACGGTGCTCCATCAAATATGCGGATTTGGTGCATGATCGAGACCGCCCGCGGCGTCCTTAATGTCAATTTAATAGCTGCTGCACATCCACGAGTGGGGGCATTACTCATCGGGTCAGCAGATCTGACAAAAGATCTAAGGGCTAAGCATGTAGAAGGCCGCATGCCCTTATTTACTAGCATCCAGCTCTGCATACTGGCTGCCCGAGCTTCTGGTATTACTATTCTCGATAGTCCTTTTTTTGATTTGTCTGATGATGAAGGATTTTTGGAGTCTTGTCGGCAGGGGCGAGATATGGGTTTTGATGGAAAGACATTACTCCATCCAAAAACAATAGCTGGTGCTAATGAAATCTTTGGGCCTTCAGAGGAGGAAATTTCTTGGGCGCATAAAATTAAGGCTGCTCATGAATCTGCACTTTCGGAAGGCAAAGGCGTAACACTTGTCGATGGCCAGCTTGTAGAGGCGTTGCATGTTGAGGAGGCACAACGTTTAGTACGAATGGCAAAAACAATTGAAGAAATTGAAGAGGCATCTAATTGATTTTTTGGAATATTTCAGAAAATGATAAATGGTGACTTCCAATTTTACGGATTATAGAAAATTGGTTTGGAAGCTTCCATGTTCCCCTATGTTTTTAATGAATTTTGTTTCGGGCCACGGTTATTAAAGCAGTTTTCTAAAATTCTTGTGCTAGAAATTTCTTTCCCCAGGTTGTGACCAAAAGGTCCACAGACTTATACACAGGGCTTTTATTATATAAATATTTCCTTTGTCCAATAGGTCATTCAGAATCTGAAATAGGAAAATATAGATTTCTCCATAAATCTAAACGAATTTATGTCACATAATTGACTAGTGATGTTTCTAGGTCTAAATAAAATAGGTAAGTGCGGGCATGGAGTCACGCACATGTTAAATGACTAACTAGGAAGACTGTAATGGCTACGCGAGGGCGTCCGCTTTCTCCGCATCTCCAAGTTTATAAACCTCAATTAACCTCCGTCCTCTCAATAATGCATCGCATAACCGGCGTTGCTTTGGCGGTAGGCACACTAGTTCTAGTGTGGTGGTTGGTGGCTGCGGCTATTGGTGGAGAAGCTTATGTATCTATTCAAAAGATTCTTAGCAATTGGTTTGGAAGGCTACTGTTATTAGGCTGGTCATTCGCATTGTTTTACCATCTCTGCAACGGTATACGACATTTATTTTGGGATATTGGAAAGGGGTTTGATTTAACTAGCGCATATCGCTCGGGCTGGATTGCTATGATTGGCGCTATAGTTTTAACGTTCGGGGTATGGGTGTGTGCTTATCTATCAATTGGGGCGCTGTAATGAGTTTACGCAGTAACGGCGAAAAATTTCGGGCTTTGATAATTTCGAAGGAAGGAGTCGCGCATTGGTGGGCCCAACGACTGACTGCGATTTTCCTTGTTCCTTTGCTAATCTGGCTGGTGGCCAACATTGTTTACCTTTTTGGCGCAGATATAGAAATCGTTCGAATGTGGATTGCGAGCCCTGTCAACGCGGTACTTCTTATTCTATTCAATCTTGCATTATTTCATCATGCCCAGCTCGGACTACAGGTTGTAATTGAAGATTATATACATACCTCTTGGCTGAAAGGTTCTTCTATTGTTTTGGTCAAAAGTTTAGCGGTCATATTGGGGTTGCTAACTTTGGGTTCAATTCTAAAAATTGCAATATTAGGTTAGAGTTTATGGCCAAATCGGAAAAGGCATATGAAATAATAGACCACTCCTATGATGTTGTTGTTGTGGGGGCTGGTGGAGCCGGACTTAGGGCAACATTTGGTTTGGCTATAAAGGGTTTAAAAACAGCATGCTTAACCAAAGTTTTTCCGACACGAAGCCATACCGTTGCTGCCCAAGGTGGTATATCCGCAGCTCTCGGCAATATGGGTAGGGATGATTGGCGCTGGCATTTTTATGATACTGTTAAAGGAGCAGATTGGCTTGGTGATCAAGATGCAATCGAATATATGTGCCGGGAGGCCATGCCAGCGGTTATAGAGCTTGAACAATACGGTGTACCCTTTTCACGAACGGACCAGGGCACAATTTATCAACGCCCCTTTGGAGGAATGACAACAGAATTTGGGGAGGGTCCACCGGCGCATCGAACTTGCGCTGCTGCTGATCGAACAGGGCATGCGATTTTGCACACTCTTTATCAACAATCAATAAGACATCAAGCGGAATTCTTCGTAGAATACTTCGCACTAGATTTGATTAAGGATGTTGAAGGTAAAATATCGGGTGTAATGGCATGGAATTTGGATGACGGCAAAATCCATCGGTTTCGTGCCCAAACTGTAATCATTGCAACTGGTGGATATGGGCGCTGCTATTTCTCTTGTACTGGCGCACATACGCAAACTGGCGATGGTAGCGCAATGGTCTTACGAGCGGGCCTTCCCTTGCAAGATATGGAATTTATTCAATTTCACCCAACCGGTATTTATGGCGCAGGAGCTCTGATTACAGAGGGAGTTCGTGGTGAAGGTGGTTATCTCACCAATTCTGAAGGTGAACGGTTTATGGAACGTTATGCGCCGCATGCTAAGGACTTGGCTTCGCGTGATGTCGTCAGCCGTTCAATGACTATAGAAATGAATGAGGGAAGAGGAGTTGGTCCGGATAAGGACCACATTCATCTCCATATCGAACATTTAGAGCCTGAAGTTATTAATGAACGACTGCCCGGTATTTCAGAGACTGCACGAATTTTTGCGAATGTTGATGTAACGCGCGAGCCTATACCGGTTTTGCCTACCGTCCATTATAATATGGGGGGTGTCCCCACAAATTACTTAGGTGAAGCGGTTGTGCCTGTGGGAGATGATCCTGACGTAGTGGTCCCGGGCTTGATGGCTGTCGGCGAAGCAGCTTGTGTTTCAGTTCATGGGGCAAATCGTTTGGGGTCTAACTCGCTTCTTGATCTTGTGGTTTTTGGCCGTGCAGCAGCAGATCGTTGCGCCGAAATTTTGACACCAGGAGCAAAACAGGCTGACTTGCCTGCTGATGCTGGTGCTGATGCGTTGGACTGGCTCGATAAACGACGATACGGAAAGGGAGACGTAACGACTGCGGAAATTCGGATTGAAATGCAACGTACGATGCAGGCTCACTGTGCCGTATTTCGGACGGAAGAGGTCATGGCTGAAGGCGTTGACAAGATGGCAAAGATTTGGTCTCAAAAAGATGGTTTGAAACTTGCTGATCAAGGTATGATATGGAATTCTGATTTGGTTGAGGCCCTTGAGTTTGATAATTTACTGCAGCAAGCAATGGTTAGTATTCACGGTGCTATCAACCGCAAGGAAAGTCGTGGCGGGCACGCACGTGAAGATTATCCGGACCGTGATGATGAAACGTGGATGAAACATACTGTTGCTTGGTTGAAAGATAATGGACAAACTGATTTTGCGTATAGGCCTGTTCATAATGAAACCTTATCAGATGACGTTGAAGCCGTTCCTCCGAAAGCACGAGTTTACTGAGGCCTGATGATGCAAAATAATTCATTATTCATCATGGATTTAATTTATACCGAATTGAGGGTACCAAATGGCTGAATTTGCACTCCCAGCTAATTCAAAAATAAAAACCGGGAAAACGTATAAAGCCCCTGATGGTGCTACCGATATCAAAACATTCCACGTTTATCGCTATGACCCTGACAGGGGCGAAAACCCTTGTGTGGACACTTTTGAAGTTGATATGGGATCCTGTGGACCTATGGTGCTTGACGCACTCATCAAAATTAAAAATGAAATGGACTCAAGTCTTACGTTCCGGCGTTCATGTCGCGAAGGCGTATGTGGGTCATGTGCTATGAATGTTGATGGGACCAATACCCTTTCTTGTATTAAAGCAATCGATGACATTGATGGTGATGCAAAAATCTATCCATTACCCCACATGGAGGTAATAAAAGACCTGGTGCCAGACCTTAAACGCGCTTATGCACAGTATGCCTCTATTGAACCTTGGTTAAAAACTAATAGCCCATCACCGGATAAGGAGCGGCTTCAAACCCCAGAAGAGCGGGCTAAACTTGATGGTCTTTGGGAATGTGTATTATGTTTTTGTTGTTCAACAAGCTGTCCCAGTTATTGGTGGAACGGCGATCGCTACCTCGGCCCTGCGGCATTGCTTCAGGCGTATCGATGGATAGCGGATTCGCGCGATGAGGAGACCAACGAAAGATTAGAAAATCTTGAGGACCCCTTTAAGCTATACCGTTGCCACACGATTATGAATTGCACAAAAACCTGTCCTAAAAATCTCAACCCTGCAAAGGCTATCGGTGAGGTAAAAAAACTTATGGTGGAGGGTTGTTAAAGGTATCGTTGTTTTTACCGCACCGGTTGGGCTAATTTTGGCCGCTTTTCTTGCGTTTCTTGGTTAAAACAGGTAGTTACCTGCCCAGTTATGGTCATTATCAAAATAGCCAATTAAAAGATTGAGGAGCACTTATGGCACGTAACAAAATTGCGCTTGTTGGCGCTGGAAATATCGGTGGCACATTGGCCCATCTTGCCGGTTTAAAAGAGCTCGGCGACGTTATTTTATTTGATATTATTAAAGGTATACCAGAAGGGAAGGCTTTAGACCTTGTAGAATCGTCGCCCGTTGAAGGTTTTGACTCTCACATTAAGGGTGCGTCTAGCTATCGTGCTATCAAGAATTCAGATGTTGTTATCGTCACAGCCGGTATTGCCCGTAAACCAGGTATGAGCCGTGATGATTTGATTGGTATTAATACCAACGTTATGAAAATGGTTGGTGAGGGTATAAAAAAATGGTGTCCTAAAGCTTTTGTTATCTGCATTACTAATCCTCTTGATGCGATGGTTTGGGCCTTGCGCGAAGCTTCCGGATTGCCCGCAAGCCGTGTTGTAGGAATGGCGGGCATTTTGGACTCAGCTCGATTTCGATATTTTTTGGCGGAAGAATTTAAAGTATCTGTCCGTGACGTCACAGCCTTCGTGTTAGGAGGGCATGGTGATACAATGGTTCCGCTACCGCGGTACTCCACTGTTGCTGGAATTCCCCTCCCTGATCTTATAAAAATGGGATGGATAACGAAGGAGAGGCTTAACCAGATCGTTCAGCGAACCCGTGATGGTGGTGCTGAAATTGTAGGGTTGTTAAAAACTGGATCAGCATTTTATGCGCCCGCATCATCAGCGATCGAAATGGCGGAGGCCTATCTCAAAGATCAGAAACGTGTTTTACCTTGCTGTGCCTACCTAAATGGCGAGTATGGTGTTCGCGGTCTTTATGTTGGCGTGCCAGTGATCATTGGTGGCAAGGGAATAGAGCGTATAATTGAGATCAAACTCAATGCGGGCGAGAAAAAAGCGTTCAAGGCATCTGTTGCAGCGGTTCGTAGCTTGGTTAATGTTGTAAAACGGATGCAAAAATTTGCTAAAAGACCCTCTCCACGTAAAAATTTATCCGCTAAGAAATAGTAATTTTAAGAAACAAAACACTCAATTAACTATGAACATTCACGAATATCAGGCTAAAGAACTTTTAAACGTATTTGGTGTGACTGTACCGAAAGGGGGAGTAGCTTATACACCAGACGAAGCAGTGGAAGTTGCTGAGGAATTAGGGGGGGCTATTTGGGTTGTAAAGGCCCAAATTCACGCTGGGGGGCGTGGAAAGGGTGGCGGAGTTAAACTCGCTAGATCGCTTGATGAAGTCAAAGAATTTGCGACAGAGATGATCGGTATGACACTGATTACCCACCAAACGGGCCCTGAAGGTAAGGAAGTGGGACGTGTATATGTTGAAGAAGGCTGTGATATTGAGCGCGAATTTTATTTAAGTCTTCTTATTGATCGGGCGACTAGTCGGGTTACGATTATGGCGTCAACGGAAGGTGGTATGGAGATAGAGGAAGTAGCTGCTAAATTCCCCGAAAAAATACTTAAAGTTGCAATTGACCCTGCATGTGGTGTTCAAGCATTTCACGCTCGTAAGATAGCGTTTGGGTTGGGTCTCGAGGGAACTCAACTCAAGTCCGCTATGAATTTTCTGATCGAAATATACAAAGCCTTTGTAGAACTTGATGCGTCTATTGTTGAGATAAATCCTTTGGTAATTAATGGTACCGGGGAGATGATCGCGCTAGATGCTAAGATGAATTTTGACGATAACGCTCTATTTCGTCATAAGGAAATCGCAGAATTACGTGATGAGAGTGAGGAAGATCCGACAGAACTTGAGGCGGCGAAGTTTGATCTAAATTATGTAAAACTTGATGGAAATATCGGTTGCATGGTCAATGGGGCTGGTTTGGCTATGGCTACGATGGATATCATCAAATTATATGGTGGTGAGCCGGCTAATTTCCTAGACGTTGGTGGTGGTGCTTCACGTGAACGAGTGACGGCGGCATTCAAACTTATTCTTTCTGATCCGAATGTTGAAGGTCTTCTGGTAAATATCTTCGGCGGTATCATGCGTTGTGATGTTATCGCTGAGGGTGTCGTTGCAGCGGCTCGAGAGGTTAGCTTGACGGTGCCGTTGGTAGTGCGATTAGCTGGTACCAATGTAGAACTTGGCAAAAGTATTCTTAAGGATTCTGGGTTGCCAATAATCGCGGCAGATGACCTTGGGGATGCAGCGCAAAAGGCAGTTAAGGCCGTTGAGGAGGCTGCGTGATGGCTGTTCTTGTTGATAAAAGTACAAAGGTGATATGCCAGGGATTTACAGGCGCACAGGGTACTTTTCACTCCGAACAGGCGATTGCTTATGGTACACAAATGGTTGGGGGTGTTACGCCTGGCAAAGGAGGTGAACGACACCTTGATCTGCCGGTATTTGATACAGTAGTTGAGGCGATGGACGTAACCGGTGCCAATGCTAGCGTCATATACGTACCCCCACCTTTCGCAGCCGACGCAATCTTGGAAGCAATTGATGCTGAGATGCCCCTAACCATTTGTATTACAGAGGGAATACCAGTGATTGACATGGTACGTGTTAAGCGTGCTCTGGATAAATCTAAAACACGTTTAATCGGTCCAAATTGCCCTGGGGTAATTACGCCCGACGAATGTAAAATCGGTATTATGCCGGGTCATATTCATCAAAGAGGCAAGATAGGTATTGTCTCTAGGTCCGGAACACTAACTTATGAAGCGGTCGCTCAGACGACTGCTGCTGGCATTGGGCAGACTACCTGTATTGGAATTGGCGGAGATCCAATTAATGGTACGAGTTTTATTGATAGTTTAGAACTGTTTCTGGCTGATGACGAGACAGAAGGAATCATTATGATTGGTGAAATTGGTGGTGATGCAGAAGAGAATGCCGCTGAATTCTTGAAAAATTCTAAGGTTAAAAAACCGGTTGTTGGCTTTATTGCCGGTGTTACCGCACCGCCTGGTCGTCGTATGGGGCATGCTGGTGCAATTATTTCTGGTGGTAAGGGCGGTGCGGAAAATAAAATGGAAGTGATGAAAAGTGCTGGAATTACAGTCGCCGATTCCCCTGCGACTCTTGGTGAAACTATGTTAGGCGCCATGAAGACCTAAGCAGACTTTTTATCTTTAAGTTTGAATAAAACCTGCGTTTGTAGACCTTATTGTTTTATTCATAATTTATTTCTTTATGGTCCATGAAATAATAACGGATCCTTGCTGTTATATTTGATAAAAGCATTTAGCAATTTCTGTAATTTAGAGGGTTGCGGGTTGGGATCTTTATGAAGGGCTTTATAAAACATTATTTTTTATTGTCCCTTGGGTGGGGTTTTATTGTCCTCGGAATCCTTGGCTTATTTTTACCGATTCTACAGGGAATATTGTTTCTTGCTATTGGGTTGATAATTTTAAGCCGTCGTTCACCCAGGGTAAGGCTTTTTAATCAGCGCCTTTGCCGGACATACCCGAAATATGGACAAATTCAGCGGGAGGCGTCCAAACGTGTAATAAGACTAGCGAAAAAATTTTCCCGAGTTCGAAAATTCTAAATTTATTAAGCTGCTAAAACCTCAGATTCGTCGCTGATTGTGACACGCCGTAATAATCTGCGTTGTTCACGGGGAAAATCAGTACGAGCATGCAAAAGACAACGATTGTCCCACATGACGAAATCTCCCACTTCCCATTTATGTGAATAAACAAATTGCGGCTGACGTTGTAAAGAATAAATTTCTTCAAGAATTTGTTTACCCTCACCTTCATCCATACCTATGATCTCCTCGGTCATTAACGGACATACATAAACTGCCGCACGCCCTGTTTCAGGGTGTTTTCGGAAAATAGGGTGGGGATGATGTGGCACAGCTTCTCTATCATATTTTTCAAAGGTTTTAACAGTTGTACCAAATTCATAGCAATTCATTGCTTGTAAACCGTTAAGCTTTTTCTTCAATTTTTGGGGTAATGCTTCATAAACCTTATATTGATTCGAGAACTTCGTATTGCCGCCAATATTTGGTACTTCGACTCCATACAGGGTTGTCGCCTTATGGGGTGTTTGTAGATAAGGAGTATCTGTGTGCCACATCATTTCCCCATCTGGATGGGCACCAATTACTTTTCCATCTTCTCGAATGTTGGACACCAACATTATTTCCCCACTTGCATAGTTGGGGTGTTGCCGGTCTTTTGGTCTATTGTATTCTCCCACCTTTCCAAAATTACCACAAAATTGCTTCTGATCTGCTGGGGTTAAATCATGTTGGTTTCGAATAACAATCACTAAGTGATTGAGCCAAGCATCATAAATAGCCTCCGTATCATCCATCGAAAGTTTGGATTTCATATCGACACCTGATATTTGTGCTCCACAGGCATCGGACAAAGGGGTCACGGTCACGGCCATCTAAATTTCTCCTTTAACACCAATTTTACCAGGGCAAATGAGTATACTAACGGAAATAAACCAGAAATCTCGTCATTCAACAAGTTTCTGAATAAATTATACCATTGAATTAAAAATAGAATCCTCGATTGTTACACGCCTTAGAAGGCGGCGTTGATCTTTTGGAAAATCAGTACGAGCATGCAAGGTGCACCGATTATCCCACATTACTAAGTCGCCTTTGCGCCAGACATGTTCGTAGCAAAATTGATCTTCTCGCTGCAATGCAAATATTTCGTCTAGAGCCTGACGACTTTCTTCTGCTGATAGTCCCTCGATGGATTCTGTCATCAATTCATTAACATAAACTGTTGGGCGCCCAGTTTCAGAATGCGGTCTAAAAATCGGATGAATAGCCGTCGGTATTTCAGCACCGTCGTAAAATTCTTTGTCTTTTATCATAACACCGAATTCGTATGCGTGATGTGCATGGCGCCCAACAAGAAGGTTTTTTAGACGTTGTGGGAGCGCTTTATAAACCTTGTATTGGTTAGAAAAGATTGTATTTCCACCGGTATTAGGAATCTCTATAGCGTATAGCGTCGTTGCTTTGTGGGGGTTTTGTGCATAGCCCGTATCAGTATGGAACATCATCTCTCCGTCAGGCAGCGTACCTATTGCCTCACCATCTTCGACAATATTACTCACAAACATAACTGCCCGATGCCGATCTTTCATAGCTCTATTGCGGAGAGTGTCGGGCCGCAAATAGTCACCCACCGGCCCAAATGCTTCTGCAAAATTTACCTGATCAATATCAGATAAATTCTGATCTCTAATAACAATTACACAGTATTCTAACCATGCTTGATTAATCTCAGCGGCAATGGATGGTTCAAGAGGTTTTTTAAGATCCGCACCTGAAATTTCTGCGCCACACGCAGTCGATAGTGGGGTAACTGAAATTTTTGACATTTCTTATTTTACGGATTTGTTTGAACAATTTCCAGCTTTAGACTCAATGTATAAATCTGACCGCTATATTTTAGCCCTTGGATGTGAGTCTTTGTAAACCTTTATTAGTCTTTCAGAGTCGACTTCGGTGTAGCGCTGGGTAGATGATAAAGATGAATGGCCAAGAAGTTCTTGTATCGTCCTAAGATCTCCACCGCTACTTAATAAATGCGTTGCAAAACTGTGGCGTAAAGCGTGTGGTGTTGCTGTTTCCGGAAGACCTAAATGCCGCCTTACTTTACGCATTTGTCGCTGAACGACCCCGGGGTTTAATCGTTTTCCACGTTCACCGACAAATAAGGGTTGATTCCAAGTATTCGGGAAAGGGCTCGTATCCACATATGTTTTAATAGAATTAAGGACCAAAGGTAATATCGGGACTATTCGTTGCCTATTTCCTTTTCCATTGATAATCATCGTGTCACCGTTGGTGATATCTGAGTGGTTTAATTCCAACGCTTCTGTAATACGCAGTCCGCAACAATATAATAGTGTAAAAATTGCTTCATCGCGTTTTGCCATCCACGGTGTTCTCGCCAGCTCTGATGCAGCCTTTATTAATGCTTTTATGTCTTCTACAGAAATAGGTTTTGGGAGGGGTGGTGTGACCTTGGGAGACCGTATTACTTTAATTTTAGCGTTACTTTTTTGGTCAGTTTTATCTAAAAAGCGGAAGAAGTTTCTCAAAGTGGAAATTGCCCGGGCATTAGTACTATGCGTAACACCCCTTCTCCCATTTCTTCCCCTTATTCTATAAGCCAAGAAGCCTCTGTAATCGGAATTTTCCAGCTTACTTAGTTCTTGAAGCCCAATTAGTTTATCTGGCGTTTCGGGGTCATGTAGATAGTTCAGAAAAATTTTAAGGTCGAACTCATATGATTTTAGTGTATTTAGGGAAAGCCTCCTTTCATCCGCGATCCACCGTTTCCAGTCTTTAATGGCAATTATTGTATCTGGTTTGGAAATTGCCTCTATGGGTTTAAGTTTATCCATCGTTGCATCATCTTTTGCAGTACGTTTGAAAAGAAACAAAGAAGCTCAGTTCCTTGAGCGGGGCTAAACTCGTCAGATTTCACAGAACCGAGTGCTAATAAAGCATTGAGTTTATTTGGGCCAAGGTCCAGAGGTAAAAGAGCCTCTGATCTTATTTTTGATGCTGCGGCGCCGAAAACCGCCTTATTGCCCTTAATATTAGAACGTAGGCTGATTTTATTTCCATTGTCTAAAATCGAATTAATGGTACCCGTTTCAACAATTGTCACTTCGGTCCCCAGCTCTTGGTTTGGGTTATGTTTGTTGGCTTCAATACATATTACCGCTAACTCTATATCAAATAGGCTGGGTAACTTTTGTTTCACAATTTCACAAATTTCATCAAAAGAACTTGTATCTAAAAGTGTACTTACTGCCTCAAGAATTCTCGTTTGAACTTCATTATTTAACTCAGCCGCTTTTAGGAAATTTTTTTCCCTTAATTTGTATTTACCTAATTCATGTTGCAACCTTTTCAGCATAAACACCTGCATGTCCACGACGCCACCGCCGTAGTTTTGTTCAGGTGGTTTAATGCTTGCGAGTAAATCAGGACGGTCATTTAGAAATTCTGGATTGTCTTGCAGGAATTTCTGTACATTTTCTGCTGAAATTGGTTTATTAGCTGCCTTTTTGGTAGTAGCAATCCTTTTTGACTTCCCAGAGGGCGGGGTTGAACTCGTCATCTACTAATCATCCAAAATAGATTGGCCAGTTTCGTCCCAATCTTTTAAGAAAGCTGCTAGGCCGGAATCAGTGAGCGGATGTTTGTACAATTGCCGGAGAACACTGGGTGGGAGTGTCGCTACACCTGCTCCTAATTTAGCAGCTTCTACAAGATGAATGGGATGTCTTATAGAAGCGACAAGGACCTCTGTTTTAAATTCCTCATATTGTTGATAAATCATACAAATATCGGCAATAAGTCGCATTCCGTCAGCGCTAATATCGTCTAAGCGCCCAACAAATGGAGAAATAAAAGTCGCCCCCGCCTTTGCTGCGAGTATGGCCTGCCCAGGTGAAAAACAAAGTGTCACATTCACCATTGTGCCGGCGTCTGAAAGCTCTTTGCACGTTTTTAATCCATTGGGGGTTAGAGGAACCTTCACTGCGATATTAGTTGCAAGGGACGCAAGAAATTGGCCTTCCTTTAACATGGTTTCTTGATCCGTTGCTGTTACCTCCGCGCTCACCGGTCCTTCCACGATACTGGATATTTCTTGAACCACATCTAAAAAGTTGCGCCCAGATTTAGCAACTAGTGAGGGATTAGTTGTAACACCATCGATAAGGCCTGTAGCAGTTAAGTCACGAATTTCATCAGTGTCGGCAGTGTCGATGAAAAATTTCATTGTTCGATACTATCCTTCCGTTCCTAGAGGGTTTTAAAAATCCAACAGTCACTATTTCGGTTCAATTTTGTTGGCCTATAACCTTAGCCAAGTTAAAGTTTAATCCATGCACTCATCTCATGCCATACCACTTCGGGTTTATAAAAATGAAACAGTAGGTGTGCTTTTACCATTACCGTTGGCGGGACCCTATGAATACTTCGTCCCTAAAGAAATGTCGGTTTCTGCAGGCGACTTTGTCTCTGTTCCGCTTGGTAAACGAGACATGAATGGTGTTGTGTGGGGGGATAGTAGGGATCAAGTCGATAGCAATAAGATCAAAAAAATTAATGGTTTACTAGATATTCCACGTATGTCTGAAGACTTGCGTATGCTTATTGACTGGACAGCTTCTTATACTTTAAGCGCGCCGGGTGCTGTTTTGCGAATGAGTATGAGTGTACCATCAGCGCTCGAAACTCCGAGGACACGAGTCGGATTTTTATCTGCCGTCGATATAGAGAAAAAAAAAATCGATTCGCGAATCAAGTTAACTAGTGCACGTTCCCGCGTCCTCTCGGTACTTAAAAATAATCAGCCGCTGATTGGGGCAGAGCTTGCTCGAAATGCTGAGGTAAGCCCATCAGTAATTCGTAAAATGGTGGAAATAGGTCTGATTAAAGTGGTTAATTTAGAGGAGAAGATAGATGTAGATTCACCAGATTGGCAAGAGCAAGGGTCAATCCTTTCAGATTTACAATCTACGGCAGCTTCTACCTTGATTAATAGAGTTCGAAATTCAGTTGATGCTAAAGTAGAAAAAGGCTTTTCGGTAACTCTACTCGATGGTGTTACAGGGTCCGGAAAAACCGAAGTTTATTTTGAAGCCATTGGCGCCACCCTAGAGGCCGGTCGCCAGGTTTTGGTTTTGTTACCGGAAATAGCGCTCACGGTACAATGGCTTCAAAGATTTCAACAGCGATTTAATGCCCAGCCACTTGAGTGGCATTCGGATTTGAAAGGCTCGGAGAGACGTTTGGTTTGGCGTGCCATCGTTTCTGGGAAAGCGAGTGTCGTCGTAGGCGCTAGGTCAGCACTATTTCTACCGTTTTCTTCCCTTGGATTGATAGTAGTTGATGAAGAACATGATGGCTCTTTCAAACAGGACGAAGGCGTCTGCTACAATGCAAGGGATATGGCTGTTGTTCGGGCTCGTAATGGAGGGATACCAATAGTTTTGTCTTCTGCCACGCCTTCTCTTGAAACTTTTTGGAATGTTAAAACTGGTCGGTATAATAGTATCACTTTACCAGAGCGGCATGGTGGTGCCACTTTACCAGAAATTAGTGCAATTGATATGCGCTGTGAACAAATGACCCCTCAGACATGGTTAGCTCCGACTTTAAAGAAATCAATGGTAAAAGCCCTTGAGGCAGGCGAGCAAATAATGCTTTTCCTCAATCGTCGGGGATATGCACCGCTTACATTGTGCCGTAATTGCGGTCATCGCCTACAATGCCCAAATTGCACGTCTTGGCTAGTTGAACACAAATTGCAACGTAATTTATGTTGTCACCATTGCGGATATTCAAAGCGTCCGCCGCTAGAATGTCCAGAATGCGGTGAGTCTGAAACCCTGGTGTCCTGTGGACCTGGTGTAGAACGAGTAGCAGAAGAGGTGGCGGAGTATTTTCCAAAGGCCCGATATGAAAGCAGGGCAAGTGACACCATGCAAAGTCCTCTTAGTACTAAAGAGCTAGTCCAACGCGTCCAAAGTCACAAGGTTGATATTCTAATCGGAACCCAGATTATGGCAAAAGGACATCATTTCCCCGACCTTACACTAGTAGGTGTGGTAGATGCAGATTTAGGCCTAGCTGGGGGTGATTTGCGGGCAGCAGAGAGAACGTTTCAACTATTATATCAGTTATCCGGAAGAGCGGGCCGTGCCCAACGCCCAGGTAAAGCTCTGTTGCAAACATTTCAGCCAGAGGACCCAGTAATGCAAGCTCTGGTATCTGGTGCTCGCGACCAATTTTTAACAACAGAATCTGTTGAGCGCAAAAAACACGGCATGCCTCCGTTTGGAAGACTTGTCGCAATAATCGTGTCAGGTAAAAACTTCAATCAAGTAGAGAAGGTGGCCAGATCTTTAGGTCGCTGTCCCCCCTCGAACGCAGATATAACTGTTTATGGCCCGGCTTCAGCACCCATAGCGCTGTTGAGGGGGAGGCATCGATATCGGCTTTTACTTAAAGCAAATCGTAAAATAGATATTAGGCCAAAGGTACGTTATTGGCTTTCACGGGTTCGAATCCCCGGTGGAGTGCGTGTAAGCGTTGACGTTGATCCATATAGATTTCTATAAAAACCTCGTAATTAAGGCTTTTTAAGCTATTGGATGGGTTGCATGGCTTAGTTGAGTATGCTAGCAAACATCGCCCAGTTTGGGTAAGCATAATATTGGTTTTCGGTGATTTATTGGAACCCAATTTAAATGTTTGGTTTCAATTACTTAGATCTTACTCCCGTAGAGACATTATAGGTAAAATAAGTGGCATCGGGGCAAACAAAAATTTCAGGGCTTTCAGGACGGTACGCGACTGCGCTTTTTGAACTTGCTTGCGAGGCTAATATTATTGACGCTGTCGCTGAAGACCTTTCGCAACTCCAAGGGATGATAGATGAATCGGCAGATTTACGTCGTTTAATTCAAAGTCCTTTGTTTTCAAGGGAGTCTCAAAGTAAAGCGATGGCGGCGTTGACTCAAAGGGCAGGACTATCCGACGTTGTGTGCAATACAGTTGGTGTGATGGCTGCGAACAGACGAATGTTTGCCCTAGAAAATGTTATTAGGGACTTTAAAACACTGGTTGCAGATCATAGGGGTGAGGTCGAAGCAGAAATAATCACGGCCATTCCACTTTCTGTTGGGCAGTGCGCAGCGCTTGAAGTAGCACTCAAACAAGCGATCGGTTCATCGGTCTCTATTTCAACCGAAGTTAACCCAGAATTATTGGGTGGGTTGGTTGTTCGGGTCGGATCTAGGATGGTTGATTCGTCGTTACGTACGAAATTACATAAATTACAACTTGCTATGAAAGGGGCTGCGTGATGGATATCCACGCTGCAGAAATATCATCAATTCTGAAAGATCAGATTGCAAATTTTGCGGATGATGCTGAGGTCGCTGAGGTGGGGCGTGTTTTATCGGTAGGAGACGGGATTGCCCGTGTTTACGGGTTAGACAATGTTCAGGCCGGTGAACTAGTTGAATTTACGGGCGGTATCGTTGGGATGGCTCTGAACTTAGAGACTGATAATGTAGGTGCAGTTATTTTTGGTGATGATCGTACCATTAGGGAGGGCGATACGGTTAAAAGAACCGGTTCCATTGTCGATGTTCCAGTGGGGCCAGCACTTCTTGGACGGGTTATTGATGGACTAGGTAACCCGATTGATGGCAAGGGACCAATTGAGGGTGCAGAGCGTGCCCGTGTAGATGTAAAGGCACCTGGTATTATTCCAAGGAAATCTGTGACAGAGCCTATGCAAACTGGACTTAAAGCTATTGACAGCCTTATACCTATCGGACGCGGCCAACGCGAATTGATTATCGGGGATCGTCAAACCGGCAAGACAGCTGTAGCTGTCGATGCGATTTTGAATCAAAAGAGTGCAAATGCGGGAGAAGACGATACGAAGAAATTATTTTGTGTATACGTGGCCATTGGTCAGAAAAGATCAACCGTCGCGCAGATTGTAAAAACTTTGGAAGACCATGGCGCCATGGAGTATTCCATCGTTGTAGCCGCCACGGCTTCAGATCCGGCCCCAATGCAGTATCTTGCACCTTATACGGGTTGCGCGATAGGCGAATGGTTTCGGGATAATGGAAAACATTCGCTGATTATTTATGATGATCTATCAAAGCAAGCTGTGGCTTATCGGCAAATGTCATTGTTATTGCGTCGCCCTCCCGGTCGTGAAGCTTATCCAGGTGATGTTTTTTACCTCCATTCCCGTCTTCTTGAACGTGCGGCAAAAATGAATGAAGAACTAGGAGGCGGTTCACTCACGGCTTTGCCAATTATCGAAACACAGGCTGGTGATGTTTCCGCTTATATTCCAACTAATGTTATTTCGATCACAGATGGCCAAATCTTTCTGGAAACTGATCTTTTTTATTCTGGGATTCGTCCGGCAGTTAATGTTGGTTTGTCTGTTAGCCGTGTCGGTTCGGCTGCTCAAATCAAAGCTATGAAGCAAGTTGCCGGGTCGATTAAACTGGAATTGGCACAATATCGTGAAATGGCAGCTTTTGCGCAATTTGCCTCTGATCTGGATGCCGCTACGCAACGTCTTCTGGCTCGTGGCGAACGCCTTACCGAGCTGTTAAAACAACCTCAATATCGGCCACTCCCGGTCGAAGAACAAGTAGTCGCTATTTATGCTGGGGTGAATGGCTTCATTGATAATGTTCCAGTTAGCCATGTCACTCAGTTTGAAGAAGGGCTGATGTCTGCAATACGAGCTAATCATGGAAATATTCTTGAAGACATCCGTACAAAACAGGCAATTTCAGGTGAAACCGATTCTGAGCTGAAATCAGCCATAGAAACATATGCAAATTCTTTTATCGCTAAATAGGCGGTGGAATTTGGAAATATATGAAGAGGATTTTCTTTAGTCTATGCCTAACCTAAAGGACCTAAGAGTTAGAATTGACAGCGTTAAGTCGACGCAAAAGATTACCTCTGCGATGAAAATGGTTGCAGCGGCAAAACTGCGTCGTGCCCAGGAACAGGCAGAAGCGGCACGACCGTATTCTGAACGAATGGATCGTATGCTGAGCTCACTTTCAGATGGCTTATCCACCGGTGCTGGCGGTCCAGAGCTTCTAATCGGGAATGGAAAAGATGATATACACCTTTTATTGGTTATGACTTCTGATCGGGGCCTTTGTGGTGGATTTAATTCTTCTATAGTTCGGGGGGCACTTCAAATAATCAGACGTCTTTTAGATGATAACAAAGAAGTTAGGATCCTTTGTGTCGGTCGTAAAGGCCGTGATATTTTGCGTCGCGATTACCCTGCAATGATTCTGGATACATTTGAGGAAGTTGGCCGCAGGTCTTTATCATTTTCTGATGCAAAAATAGTCGGTGATCGCATACTTCGAATGTTTGAGGCTAGAGAGTTCGACGTTTGTACAATTATTTATAATCGTTTTCAGTCGGCGATGACCCAAATAGTTACGCCGCAGCAGTTGATACCATTTCGAGCTCCTGAAGGTTATCAATCGGATCGAGAAAACAAAGAATCGTTTGTTAAACAAGGAAATAGTAAACAAAGGGCGATTTATGAGTTTGAGCCAGACGAGCAAGAGATTTTAGAAGATTTGTTACCCCGTAATTTGTCTGTTCAGCTATTTCGAGCTCTGCTGGAGAACGCGGCTTCCGAGCAAGGGGCTAGGATGACGGCAATGGATAACGCAACCCGTAATGCGGGTGAAATGATTGATGACTTGACAATTACTTATAACCGAACGCGTCAGGCGTTTATCACCAAGGAACTTATCGAAATAATTTCCGGTGCTGAGGCGTTGTAAAGGATCGAATAAGAGGAAATGAGGACGAATGATGGCTGAAATTTCTAACAGCATAGGCAAGGTTACCCAAGTGCTTGGCGCCGTGGTTGATGTACAATTCGAAGGAGAATTGCCAGAAATTCTTAATGCCCTGCATTGTGAAACGGATGATGGCACCCTCGTACTTGAGGTTGCTCAACACCTTGGAGAGTCAACTGTTCGAACTATCGCGATGGATGCAACGGAAGGCTTGGTGCGGGGTAAAGACGTAGTGGATACTGGTAACCCCATTACAGTTCCAGTCGGCCCGGAAACACTAGGACGAATTTTGAATGTTGTTGGTAGTCCAGTTGATGAGCGAGGGCCGATTAATACTAAACAAAGCCTACCTATTCATCGAGATGCGCCTGAGTTTGTTGAGCAGTCTACAGAGACCGAAATTTTGGTAACTGGCATCAAGGTTGTTGATTTGTTAGCGCCATATTCCCGGGGTGGTAAGGTAGGACTATTCGGTGGGGCCGGTGTTGGCAAAACTGTCATCATAATGGAGTTAATCAATAATATAGCGAAAGCACACGGAGGTTATTCTGTTTTTGCCGGGGTTGGTGAGAGAACCCGAGAAGGAAACGACCTATATCACGAAATGATAGAATCTGGAGTTATAGATTTGGAGGGAGATTCCAAAGCAGCACTGGTGTATGGACAGATGAATGAACCCCCCGGAGCAAGAGCTCGAGTCGCTCTCACTGGACTGACATTGGCGGAGTATTTTCGGGATTCTGAGGGTCAGGACGTTTTACTTTTTGTCGACAATATTTTTCGCTTTACCCAGGCTGGTTCGGAGGTGTCTGCACTCCTCGGCCGTATTCCTTCGGCGGTTGGTTATCAACCAACTTTGGCTACAGATATGGGGGCAATGCAGGAACGGATTACTACTACTAATAAGGGCTCAATAACCTCGGTGCAGGCGATTTACGTACCGGCTGATGACTTGACGGATCCTGCACCTGCTACATCGTTTGCTCACTTAGACGCTACAACGGTGTTGTCACGACAAATCGCAGAACTTGGAATTTACCCGGCGGTTGACCCACTTGACTCAACATCGCGAATTCTTGATCCGCGTATTCTGGGTGATGAACACTATGAAGTGGCACGTAGTGTGCAGGAAGTTTTACAGCGATACAAAAGTCTTCAAGATATTATTGCTATTCTTGGTATGGATGAATTATCAGAAGAGGATAAGCTTGTCGTAGCGAGAGCGCGTAAAATCCAGAGATTTTTGTCGCAGCCCTTTCACGTTGCGGAAATATTTACCGGTTTTCCTGGAGTTCTTGTCAACCTTGAAGACACGATAAAAGGCTTTAAGGGACTTGTTGCTGGTGAGTATGACGATCTTCCAGAAGCAGCATTTTATATGGTTGGAACCATAGAAGATGCTATCGAGAAAGCTAAGAAGATGGCTGCAGAAGCGGCGTGATTTTGTTTCATGATAAAAAGATAAAGTGACGATGGCAGATACCGTAGAATTTGAAATGGTTATTCCAGAAAACCTTTTGTTTTCTGAGAAGGTGGAGCTCGTCGTCGTGCCTGGGGCAGAAGGTGACTTTGGTGTTTTGCCGGGGCACTCACCTTTTATTTCGACATTACGTCCCGGTGTCATCTCGATTTATGAAAACAATCTTGTTAATCAGCGCATTTTTGTAACCGGCGGGTTTGCAGAGGTTACACCGGATCGTTGCACGGTGTTGGCGGATGAAGCGATCGATTTCAACTCTGCAGAACGAAGTGAACTTGAACTCAGGGTTGAAGAAGCACGAAAGGTGGTAAATGAAGCCACTGAGGACGAATTGGAAAATGCAGCATCATTACTTAAGCAATCTGAAGTGATATTGGCCGCCTTTGATTCTTTGGGGCAGGCATAGATACCGAGTGGACGAAACATTTAGTCCACGATTCGCAATACTCTTCCACGATATGGATCGGGGCCTTACGCCCCAGGAAAAGATTATAGGGAGAGGATGATAAAAACTCCGTCCACATTTTTGAAATTGATTCTTTTTAGTTTAATGACTATCGGGATTTTACCAAAAGGCTGTTATCTCGGATTGAAGTGAATTGCCTAACAGCATAATCATATAATGGTTTTTTAAATGGAATTATCAACTGGGGTATGATCTCTAAGGGTACCCATTTCCAAGCTCGAAATTCCGGACAGCGAGTGTTAACATTAATGTCACTATCATAGCCGATGAATTTTAGGGCTACCAAAGTGACACATTGGCCTCGCCACTTTTCATGATCTTTCCTGTTGTTTTTTTTGGGCCAGTCATAACAAATTTGATCATCGGCGATAGCAATGATCTCTGCGGCAGCCGTTCCTATCTCTTCTTTTAACTCACGAAGTGCACTTTGTTCTATGCTTTCATCTAAATCCACGCCGCCCTGTGGAAGTTGCCATGCTGTGTCCTTGCGGTCGTTTCTTTCAGCTACGAGGACTTCACCCTTAACATTGAAAAGTAACATTGCTGTGCATGGGCGGTAATTGGTATTTGGGCTCATTGCTTTTTATAAATTTCTTAAAATAGCGATCAATTACTAACCCTTGCTTTATATAAAGAAATTCCGCGAATTAGATCTAGTGCTCTTTCTAGTTGATAATCAAATACCTTTTTGTTTTTCTCATTTTTAGCCTTTTTGACCTTATCAGCGTCGCTATTGGTTATCTTTTTTGGGTTAGGGGAATTGGGGTTTTTCAATGCTCCCTTGAGGTCAGCTTCACGTCTTTGATTGCCATAATCGACGGGTTCCAAACGCGCTTGTTTAATTTCAATATCAGGAGTTATGCCTTCGGCCTGGATTGATCGGCCTGAGGGTGTATAATATTTTGCGGTCGTAAGGCGAATAGCTCCATGTCCGGATAGTGGAATAATGGTTTGAACTGACCCCTTCCCGAAAGACGGTGTTCCAAGTATAACGGCGCGACGATGGTCCTGAAGTGCTCCAGCAACTATTTCTGACGCAGATGCAGAGCCGCCATTGATTAATACCACCATTGGTAGTTTTTCAGCTAAGTCTCCTTTTTTTGCGTTGAAGCGCTGGGCGTCATTGGCACGTCGTGATCTTGTAGAAACAATCTCTCCACGTTCGAGGAATGCATCTGAAATCTTAATAGCCTGATCCAGCAAACCACCCGGGTTGTTTCTTAAGTCAAGGATAATGCCCTTTAAATTTTTACCCATCTTTTCCTTAATCTTTTTCATTCCTTTCTCAATCCCAATGCTAGATTGTTCTGTGAATGACGTTAATCGAAGGTATCCGATGTTTTTTTCGATACGCCATCTTGCTGACCTAACCTTTATAACTGCTCGAGTAATCATGACATTGAACGGTTCACGTCCCTCGCGTCGAATAGTGAGTTTGATTTTTGAATTCACTGGTCCTCGCATTTTTTCCACCGCTTCGTTTAGAGTTATCCCTTGGACTGGATTGCTATCGAGATGTGTTATGTAATCACCAGATTTTAGGCCTGCACGAAAAGCCGGCGTCTCATCGATTGGTGAAACAACCTTCACAAAACCATTCTCCATGGTGACTTCAATGCCCAAGCCACCGAATTCCCCCTTGGTTTGCACCTTCATATCCTTAAAAGTTTTTGGAGACATATAACTGGAATGTGGGTCAAGCGAAGTAAGCATACCATTGATAGCTGCTTCTATTAACTTTTCGTCGCTCACTTTCTCAACATAATCGGCTCGTACACGTTCGAAAACGTTCCCAAACAAATCGAGTTGACGATAAGTTTCAGAGGTATTTTTTTGTGCTTTGCTACCAATTGTCGCGAATACCAGTATTAAGACGGCGGTCGCCGCTAAGAGTCGTGTAAACATTATCCACGTTTCCTATTTTGTTCTAGTGCAAGCCAAGGCAGAGGGTTTATGGCCTGGCCGTTCTTACGTAATTCGAAGTAAAGAATTTTATCTTTTATTTTTAACGAAGATATTATCCCAACGGGTTCCCCCTCTAAAACCTTTTGACCGACCGGAATAAAAATTTTTTCTAACCCTCCCAATAATATATGTATTTTATCGCTAAATTCTATAATAAGTAGATTGCCTAGTCCTTTAAATGGCCCTGCAAAGACTACTTTGCCTTTACTCGGAGAAATAACAGTGGCCCCTGGTCTTGCTCTTATTGAAAGGCCAAGCGAACGCTCACCACTACGGTCTGGTTGGCCAAAGGTTACATTAATTTGCCCCACCACAGGTAATCCGTGATGGGATAAAGGTACAAATTTTTGGGGGATGTTACGAGCCCCAGATGCTATTCCGTCCCTTGAATTTACATTTTTCTTGGCCGTTAGGCTTGCCAAAAGCTCTCTCAAATTTTTAGCCTGTTTACTTAAGGCCATCGCCTTTTGGTCAAGATTTTTTCGGGCAATATATGTTGATTTCATGACCTTAATCTTTTTAGAACTGAGCTTGGCAATGATAGCACGTTCTTTGTCTAAATGATTTTGCTCTAATTTTATTATTTCTTGGGAATGTATAATTGCCGACCGGATGTCTAACAAAGAATCGATCTGTTTCTTCAAATTTTTCGCTCGTGCTTCGATTTCGGGCAAGATAGAACGAAGTAAAATAGCGGTTCTAACTGTGTCAGAGGGTTTTGATGGCAGTGCGACAAGAGCACCGGGTGGGTGAAGGGCGATTCTTTGTATAGCACCAATCAAGTAATTAAGTTGTTTCTTTCTGGAAATTAAGGCCCGTTTTTTGTTCTGGGACCTTCTATTAAGCTCTGCGATTTTAATTTCAAGAGCAGTCAGTCTTGCGGCATGTTGGCGGGCTTTAATAGCTGCAGATATCGACCTTTGCCTTAGCTTATTTAAATCTTTATCGAGCTTCAGTTCTTTTTCATTTAGTAAATGAGATTTGGTTTTTGTGTTGGCCAAGCTCTGTTCGATATCTTTGAGTTTATTTAACGGCTCTGCCCAGACAGGTATTGAAATCGGCATTCCATAGGTGATCACCAAGAAAGACAAAAAGATTCCTAGTTTAGGAATTCGCCGATACAGGGTTTATTCCTCCGTGAATATTTTTGGAACTATAGGTCTGAAGGAGTGTTTGACCGGTCATTTCTGAAGGTTGTATCAAGCCCATCAGGTCTATCAATGTTGGGGCAACGTCGGCGAGTTTTCCATCCTTCAAACCTTCTAATTCATTTGATGCATTTGCTAAAACTACAGGTACCCTGTTTGTGGTGTGTGATGTGAAGGGTTTTCCAGTTTTTGGGTCTGTCATAGTTTCAGCATTCCCATGATCAGCCGTTATCAAAAGTGAAGCCCCAACATTAACAGCGGCTTCCTCGAGTCGGCCGATACATTTGTCAACTGTTTCTATAGCCTTTATTGCAGCTGACAACACACCTGTATGTCCAACCATGTCGGGATTAGCATAGTTGACGAAAATGAAATCAAACTCTTTCGAACTAACTGCATCTAAAAGACGATCTGTCACCTCCAGCGCCGACATTTCGGGTTGTAGATCATATGTTGTAACCTTTGGAGATGGGATCAAAGCCCGCTCTTCACCAGGAAAAGGTGTTTCTTCACCACCATTAAAGAAAAAGGTTACATGGGCGTATTTTTCGGTCTCGGCGACACGGAATTGTTTGAGCCCCGCATCAGAAATCACTTTTGCAAAAATATTTTCAAGTTTCTCTGGCAAAAAGATTGAAGACATTAGCCGGTTTAGAGATTCGGAATATTCAACTAGGCCGGCGGAGTAACTAATCGAAATAGTTTTGGATCGTTCAAAGCCTGTAAAAAGGGGATCCAAAAGAGCCGTTAAAATTTGTCTAGCTCGATCCGCACGAAAATTTGCCATAAGTAACGTCTCACCGTCTTGCATTCCACTATAATCGCCAATAATCGTTGGCAATACAAATTCGTCACTCACTTCGCATTTATAGCTGTTTTGAACGGCCTCTAAAGGGTTTTGTGCTTTCTCTCCAACCCCGCCAACAATAGCATTGTAGGCTCTAGAGACACGGTCCCAACGTTTGTCGCGATCCATTGCATAAAATCTGCCAGTAACGGTTACGATTGAGACTAGTTTGAGATCTACCAATTGTTCGCAAAACTTTTCAAGAAACTCTAGTGCACTTTTGGGTGGTGTATCTCGGCCATCCAAAAATGCGTGGATAGCGACATTTATACCTGAGTTATTTAAAATTTTAGCCAGGGCGAAGATTTGATCTTGATGCGAATGGACGCCGCCCGGAGATAATAATCCCATTAAATGACATGTATTTTTATTTTTAATCAGCTCTAATAAAGCCGGTTTGTCCTTGAGATTTTCTTCTTTTATTGCTTTATTAATTCGTTGTATGTCTTGATTAACGACGCGGCCAGCTCCTAGATTTAGGTGCCCAACTTCAGAATTTCCCATTTGCCGTTCGGGCAATCCAACATCTGTTCCAGATGTTTTCAGCAGGGCACTCGGGCATTCAGTCACCAATCGATCAAATACAGGAGTATTCGCTAATGCAATGGCATTCTCAGATTTCTCGGGGCGCCAGCCCCATCCATCGAGGACACAAAGTATTGCTGGTCGATATGAAAAATTTGAAGACATACTATTCACTACAAGTCTGAGCTTTCGAAGATGTCGGGATTATAACGTAAATTTAAACTATAAAACGACTATTTCTCTTAGAATCTAAATTTTTATTCATTCTCGGTGATACGGGTGCCCATCAATAATTTGTTTGGCTCGATAAATCTGCTCAGTTAACATTACACGAGATAGCATATGGGGCCATGTGAGGCGACCAAATGAAATTACAAAACTTGCTCTTTGCCGCACTATATCATCCAATCCATTCGCACCACCGATGAGAATGCAAACTTCTTTGCTTCCAGTATTCTGCCAATTATTAAATTTTGTAGCGAGTTCCATACTCGAAATATTTTCCCCGCGTTGGTCTAGGGCGATTATTTCTGAGCCTGATGGGCATCGTTTAAGAAGGAGATTTGCCTCACTCTTTTTTAATTTTGCAACACTGAGTTTCTTTTTTTCTTCAACTTCGAGAATTTGAAATGGCCATGTAATTCTTTTTGCAAAATGGTCTACGAGCATAGTTTCGGGGCCAACACGGAGCTTGCCAACCGCTATCACAGTAATTTTCATAATCCGGAGCCTGCTAGCTCTTCATTGTCACGGTGTCTTCTTCCAAACTGGCCTCCCACATTTTTTCGAGATTATAAAATTCTCGAACTTCAGGGCGAAATAAATGTACTATGACATTTCCAGTATCAATAAGCACCCAATCACCCTGTGGTAGCCCTTCGGGCTTCATGATAGGTAAATGTGTTTTTTTTAATTTTTGTAAAAGAATTTCGGCTAAAGAGATTATCTGACGAGTGGAGTTCCCGCTAGCAACAATCATATAATCACCAATCGTCGCCTTCCCTTGCAGGCCGATAACCACAATTTTCTCAAATTTGTGATTTTCTAAAATTTCTTTAATGAGTTCTACAACATACTCCGGGTCCAATGTTGTTTTTTCTTGATCTTGAATGAATTTTTCGGTCAATAGGTCACACTCGATCAATCATTGAGTTATGGGTCGTTCCGTCCTCGTATTTCAGTTGCTGTCGCTGGATGTAACGGTACCGGGAAAAAACTCCATGCGGGCGGTTTAAAATTTGCCAGTTTTCGCGCATATTGTGTTGGAAGCCTACTTTGATGAAATACCTGCGCAGCCTTTCCAGACAACGCTTTTACAGAATACGGTGCGCGGTCAAAAATCGCAATGGGAACTGTTGAGAATAACTCTTCCCAGTTTTTCCATTGGGGAATTTGAAGCAGATTGTCAGCTCCCATAATCCAAACAAATTGCTTTTCAATAAAACTACGCTGAATTTTCTTGATACTGTCAATTGTATACCGAGTGTTTATTTGATCTTCAATATCCGTCACCAAGATGCGTGGATCCTTGATAAATTTTCGAGCATAATTTATCCGTTCTTTAAAAGGAGCCATACCTTCCGTACCCTTGAGAGGATTTTGTGGGGAGACAATCCACCATACTTTATCAAGATCAAGGTGCTTCAAAGCTTCTTGGGAAATGTGGATGTGGCCGTCATGGGCCGGATTGAAGGAGCCGCCAAGCAGTCCGATACGCTTGCCACTGCCACTAAGACCCTGGCGAATTAAAACCCGTGAATTTTTTATTATCTGTGTCAGGGCCTGACCTGTCCATTGCCTCGTACTATATATTTGAATGTTGTCAGTTGTTCTACGCCAACCGGTCCGCGTGCATGCAGGCGGCCCGTAGAGATTCCAATCTCCGCGCCCATACCAAACTCACCACCATCTGCAAATTGTGTTGAGGCATTGTGAAGGACAATTGCAGAATCAATATTTTTTAAAAATGTTGTTGCGGCACTTTTATCAGAAGTAACAATTGAGTCGGTATGATGGGATCCATATTGATTAATGTGTTTAATAGCTTCGTTTAATCCGTCGACTTGTTTTATTGAAATTATTGCGTCGAGATATTCGGTGGACCAATCATCTTCAGTGGCCGGCCTTACTCGATCGTCCAAAGCGCGGGTAGGGGCGTCACCACGTATTTCACAACCTGCCTCCATTAACGCCGCAATAATTGGGGGGAGTAACTGAGCTGCTGAGGATTGATCAACAACTAGACTTTCTGTTGCCCCACAAATACCAGGCCTTCGCATTTTGGCGTTGAGTACGACACTCTTAGCCATTTCAATATCGGCATATCTATCCACGTATACATGACAATTGCCATCTAGGTGTGCAATGACAGGAACACGGCTTTCTTTTTGGACCCTCTCTATAAGAGATTTTCCTCCCCGAGGAACGATAACATCGATTTTATCATCCATAGTAAGCATCTTGCCAACAGCCGCGCGATCGATTGTAGGTACGAGTTGGATAGTGCCGGTAGGTAGCTTGGCTATTTTTAATCCTCGTTGCAGGCAATCGAGTATTGCAGAGGATGAGTGAAAACTATCCGAACCGCCACGAAGGATGACCACATTGCCAGCTTTGAGACAAAGCCCTCCGGCATCAGCTGTTACATTTGGCCGCGCTTCGTAAATTATGCCGATGACGCCTAAAGGAACTCTCACGCGTTGAATTCTTAGACCATTTGGCTGGACCCATTCGGCCATAACAGTACCAATAGGGTCATCTAAAGTTGCAATTGTTTCCAGACCTGCAGCCATTGCTTCTATGCGCGTGTCATCCAAAAATAAGCGATCAAGAATTGACTCTGGGGTATTATTTTTCTTTGCTAAAATGATATCTTTAGCATTAGCCCCTTTAAGTGTTTTGGCGGATTCTCTTATGGCCTTCGCTGCTTCTAATAGCGCTATATTCTTTGAGTCGGTTGTAATATTTGACACTTCCTGAAAAGCATTCCGAGCGGAAACGCCAAGCGCGGTCATGGTGGTGTTTAAAGACGTACCATCATCAAACTCATCTTGGCCCGTTACATTGTTAGTCATAATCGTCGATCACCTATCAATCACCAAATCATTACGATGAATCATTTCGTCACGACCACGGTATCCGAGCAAAGCTTCAATTTCACCGGTTTTATGACCTGCAATTAATTTGGCATCTTTTGCAGAATAAGCGATCAGGCCGCATCCCAGTCTGGTTTTTTGGTCATTCTCTATTATCACAGCATCACCACGGTCAAAATCACCCGAAACCGATTTTACCCCCGCGGGAAGCAAACTTTTCCCTTTATCCAAAGCTTTTTCCGCACCGGTATCAATAGTTAGTTTTCCATTAGGAGTAAGGACACCGGCTATCCAACGTTTACGTGCAGTGGCAGGATTTGCCTTCGCCAAGAACCAAGTACACCGCTTGCCTGCATCAATAGACCCTAAACTGTGTTTATCTGTGCCATCTGCAATAATAACAGCACACCCGCCCCGTGTAGCAATTTGTGCGGCCTGAATTTTAGTCACCATTCCTCCAGAGGAATAGCCTGGTGGAGCTTCACCAGCCATAGACTCAATCTCAGAAGTAATTTCGGTTACTTCTTTTATAAAAGTAGCATTTTGATCGTCCTTCGGGTCGGCCGTGTATAAACCGTCGATGTCGGACAAAAGGACCAACACATCTCCTCCAATCATTTGTGCGACACGAGCAGCTAGGCGATCATTATCACCGAAGCGGATCTCTTCTGTAGTGACGGTATCGTTTTCATTGATTATAGGGACCGCGCCTAATTCAAGTAAAGTTTCGATTGTATTACGCGCATTCAGATGCCGTCTTCTTTCTTCTGTGTCACTGGGTGTAAGTAATATTTGCGCAGTTCGCAAATTATACATAGCCATAGCGTCCTGCCAGGCGTGAAATAACCCAATCTGCCCTGCCGCTGCCGCTGCCTGTTTTTCCTCAAGCCGCAGCTTTTTGGCTGATAGGTTTAGTACGTTTCGGCCAACGGCAACCGCACCAGAAGACACTATAATTATTTGAGCGCCCTTCTCCATATAATAGGCAATATCTTTGGCTAAGGCCGCTAACCAATTGTGGTTAAGCGCCCCTGTGTTGTCCTTAGTCAGAAGGGATGATCCAACTTTGACGATTATCCTCTTATAGGAGGACAATGATCTATGTTTTTGGGAAATCATGGTGCCCATGTTTTATTATTAACCTCAGCGCACGACCTCGTATAGCTATTTGCATTCACCAAGTCTCTAATACGTCGCAAAACTTTATCAATACCTTTTCCGGCAACACTGGAAATAAGCAAGATTTCTTTCACCCCTGCCTTTTCTAGCACCCGACATTTGTCTTCTATTTCTTTTTCTGACATCGCATCAATTTTATTTATTACAACAATTTCATTTTTTTCTTCTAAACCATTGCCATAGGCCTTTAATTCATCTCTTACAGTTTGCCAATTAGTCGCGATATCTTCTTCTGTGCCATCTATAATGTGTAATAGAGTGTAACAACGTTCTACGTGCCCTAAAAACCGGTCGCCGAGGCCCGCACCTTGATGGGCGCCTTGAATTAGCCCAGGAATATCTGCAATAACAAAGGACGCCTCGTCAATGCTGACCACACCCAAGTTAGGGAATAATGTTGTGAATGGATAATCCGCAATTTTAGGCTTGGCTCGTGATACAACGGATAAGAAAGTAGATTTTCCAGCATTTGGAAGACCTATTAGTCCGGCGTCGGCAATCAGTTTAAGCCGCAACCAAATCCAGCGTTCTTCTCCAGTTTGTCCTGGGTCTGCTCGGCGGGGTGCTTGGTTAGTAGAGGTTTTGTATCGCGCATTACCGCGCCCACCCTGCCCCCCATGACAGAGAACGTGTTCTGAGTTGTTATCCATCAAATCTACAATGAGCGTCTTATTGTCATCTTCAAATATTTGGGTGCCCGGGGGCACTCTTAATATGGCGTCTTTACCCATAGCACCAGTACAGTTGTTTCCGCTACCGTTAACACCACGCTGTGCCTTAAAATGTTGACGATAACGAAAATCAATTAGCGTATTGAGCCCTTTCGAAGTTCTAACAATGACATTGCCGCCTCTGCCGCCGTCGCCACCATCTGGACCACCAAACTCAACGTATTTTTCTCGTCGAAATGCGACACAACCGTCACCACCATCACCGGATCGGATGTATATCTTTGCTTGATCAAGAAATTTCATGATATTGGCCTATCTCCTTGGCCAGCAATCCTAAAATAAAACGGGGGAATAAACGTATTCCCCCAAAACCAACTGCCAACGCAGCTATGGAGGATTATTTAGGCGTTTGGATCCACCGAAACATAAATTCTTCCTTGGGATTTGCGCGCAAAGCTCACGCGGCCTTCTGAAGTGGCGAAAATTGTATGGTCTCGACCAATACCGACATTTTGACCCGGGTGATATTTGGTTCCACGCTGACGTATAATAATATTACCTGGGATTACAGCTTGTCCCCCGGATTTTTTAACGCCAAGTCTGCGGCCTTCAGTATCACGGCCATTTCGAGAACTACCACCTGCTTTTTTATGTGCCATTCTATTCTCTCCTGGGTCTATTTCTTTTCCGAAGCCTTTTTAGCCGAAGCCTTTTTAGCCGAAGCCTTTTTAGCCGGCGCCTTTTTAGCCGGAGCCTTTTTAGCCGGCGCCTTTTTAGCCGAAGCGTTTTTAGTTACCGGCTTAGCTGCAGCAGCTTCCCTCGGTGAAGTAACTGATGCTTCCTGAGCTTTCTCAGGGCGTTTTACATTACTAGCTTTTTGCCCTTTTGTTAAAATTTCGTTAATCTTTAGGACGGTCTGATCCTGTCTATGCCCCTTCTTTCTTTTATAATCCTTACGCCGCTTCTTTTTGAAGACAATGATTTTTTCATTACGCGTCTGATCCAATACCGTTGCCGCAATCCGGGCGCCGTCAATAAGCGGCGTACCCACAACCGTTTCTTTACCATCGTCAAGCATTAACACTTCATCCAGCTCGATCGAGCTACCAGAGTCAGCTTCAAGCTTTTCAACGATAATTACATCATCTTTGGCAACGCGGTACTGCTTACCACCAGTTTTGACCACTGCGTACATGACACTCCAACACAGTAAAAAAGACAGACTACAATGACATCCAAATTAAAAATGCCGAGCCCGCTCAAAGGAGGCGGAAATATAGTCCCAACGGCCCGTGTGTCAAGGGTCTCGTAAGACTTAATCATTTTAATTTAAATAAAAAAAATTACATCACCAAAGTAAACTAATGGACGTCCCTCGGTTCATTATTCTGGCAGTATGATCTAATTTTGTAGACTTTATTCTTTTAAGACCTCTAAATGGCGCTTAACAATAAAATTGTTTGGGTATTGAGTAGATGAAAGACGCATCAAAACCCCCATTCCGCGCTGATCATGTGGGTAGTTTGCTTCGCCCGAAGAGCCTGTTGGCCGCCCGGGAGAGATTTTTGGGACCGCAAACGGCAGATGATAATCTTGGTCCTCATGAACATGTTGGCCTTCGCAATGAAGAGAACAAATGCATTGTTGAGGTTATTGCCCTTCAAGAAGATGTCGGCCTTAAGACAGCTACTGATGGTGAGTTTCGTCGGCGCAGCTGGTGGTTGGAGATGATTATGAATTGGCAGGGGTTCTCAGCAACTCGCCAAGGTTCTTCCTCGCCATTTTCTTGGAAGAATGAACAGGGCAAGCAACAGGATTTTTCAGTTTTAACGGTAAATGATAAAATCGCTTGGAAGCCCAGCCCGGTGGTGGAGGCTTTTAAGTTCTTAAAATCCAACACCACTATCACGCCCAAGGTCACCATGCCTGCACCTCCGGTTATTCATTGTTTCGCTGGCGGTGATCCAATTATCCTTTCCGGTTACTACAGCGATATAGAGAGGTTTTGGGACGATCTGATCGTCGCTTATCGGCAAGAGGTTGAGGCATTAGTGGATAATGGCGCACGTTATATTCAACTGGACGATGTTACCTTACCGTTTTTATGTGACCCTGATTATGAGGATGTTTTCAAATCCTGGGGTTCTAGCCAAGAAGAAACGTTAGATCGATATGCCCATCGCATTAATGAGGTAATTAAAGATGTATCAGATGATGTGACTTTCACCATGCATACATGCCGAGGAAATAGGGAGGGCCTGTGGGCGGCTAAAGGCGGGTATGACCCTGTGGCTGACGCACTTTTTAATAAAATTGATGTTGACGGTTATTTTTTGGAATATGATACGCCTCGTGCTGGAACTTTTGAGCCTCTTAAATTTTTACCCGATGACAAGATAGCTGTGCTTGGACTGGTTTCTTCTAAGTCTCAGAAAATAGAAGAGGCTGATACCTTAAAACATCTTGTTGACGAGGCCGCTAAATTTACACCATTAGAGAACCTAGCGATTGGCCCACAATGCGGTTTTGCAAGTTCGATTATGGGAAATCCTATTACCGAAGATATTCAAAAAGCTAAACTAGGCTGTCTGGTTGAATGTGCGGAGGCAATATGGGGTGAGGTTTGAGTTTACACAAATTTAGTATTTTTTTACCGCAAAGATTGACCTCCCCATTGCTGCTCCTTTAAAAATCTCGATGGAGAGTTGCCGGAGTGGTCGAACGGGGCGGTCTCGAAAACCGTTGTACCTTTCGGGGTACCAAGGGTTCGAATCCCTTACTCTCCGCCATATCTCTGAGCAAAACGCATAGCACGGGGGTTGAAACCACTTTTCTGAGTTTACGATTTTTAACTGCTGCCTTAAGTTGGGGCTATAAATCTAATTAGCCCTGAAAAAACGGGTTTTCGGTGCTTCCCATATTGTAAGATAAACTGCTATTAAGAACATTTAATGACAGTCAGTGTTGAACAAAGTCGTTGGTTTGAAAAACTTGTCAAACAATTTCGGTCGTTGCCTGGAGTTGAAGAAGATACTGATCAGAATGCGGGAATTATCCTTAAAATCACGTATAATGGTAAACGTAGAAAAATAACTATGTCGCAATCAGTGAGCGAAATTCGGGATCAAAAAAAACAATATTACCAGATAAGACAGACGCTTACTGAACTGGGTATATTAGAAGGTCAAAAGTACGTACCTCCGAAGCGATCCAGAAATCCCATGACCCCACAGATGGTTGCAGCTCGGACAGCACAACAAAAAGAGTTTGAAGCATGGCAAAATGTGTGGGCAACAATTCGGCTTGCAGAAATGTCATTGGATCGGGAGTATGAATTATCGATAATGAAGGACTATTACTAAAGTTATCATTTTATAGTTTATTTAAGTTATAGGTTCTGAATTATTGGCTGAGTCCTAAATTTTTTTATAATCCCGTGTAACCTAATGTTGGATATAAATGATAGGAGAAGAAGTGAGACATGTTTAAAGTTGTTTACGCGATGATGCTCGGGGGCTGTTTGTTTGTTTGCCAACCGTTTGGAATCAAGACCAGTATTGCTAGTGAGAAATTTGTTTTTACAGCAATCCCTGATCAGGATGAAACGCAACTTCGCAAGAGGTTTGGAAAGGTAGCAAAATACTTATCCAAATCACTAAACCTTCAGGTTGAATATGTACCTGTTAAATCCTATGCGGCTGCTGTTACGGCATTCCGAAATAATCAGGTGCAACTTGCGTGGTTTGGTGGTTTGTCAGGTGTTCGTGCACGTGAACTCGTTAAAGGGTCACAAGCGATTGCCCAGGGCAAGAAAGACCCTTTCTTTGAATCTTATTTTATCGCCCACAAAAGCACAGGCCTTAAGTTTTCTAAAGACTTTCCTATGGGTATTGCAGGTAGAACTTTTACATTCGGGTCAAAGGGTTCTACCTCCGGTCGTTTAATGCCAGAGTTTCATATCCGTAAAGCCTTTGGCAAAACACCCGATAAGGTTTTTAAGCGAGTTGGTTTTAGTGGCAATCATTCGCGGACCGTAGCTCTGGTGCAGTCTGGGGCCTATGAAGTTGGGGCAACAAACTTCAAAGTTTGGAAGCGTGAGCTTAAAAGTGGTAAAATCGATCCTAAGAAAATTAGTGTCATTTGGAAGACCCCGGGTTATCCAGATTACAATTGGACAATTCGTGGCGATGTAGATAAGAAGTTTGGTAAGGGTTTTGCTAAAAAAGTAAAAGGGGCGCTGATCTCGATGAGTGACCCAGATTTATTGAAATCATTTCCACGAAAAAGCTTCATTTCTGCTAAGAACTCCGATTTTGCACCGATCAAAGAGACTGCGAAGAAACTTGGTCTCATTGATTAAGTTTCAGGCTCCCTAATGTCTTTACTGGAAATTCATGAAGAAACCGTCGGCTATAATGGCACTTCGGTTCTTCGTGAACTCAACTTGACCATTAAAAACGGCGAACGTATTGCTCTAGTCGGCGAAAGTGGTTCAGGTAAAACAACTCTTCTGAACCTTATTCACGCCCGATTGGGGAATGTGGCTTCCCTAGTACCACAAGAGTTGGGGTTAGTGCAGGCCCTGACTGTTTTCCACAATGTCTATATGGGAAGGTTGCATGAGCGTTCGGTGTGGCGAAACCTTCGTAACTTATTACTTCCCTTAAAGGCGGATATTGGCCTGGTTGTTCCGATACTTAAAACTTTGCGTTTGGAAGACAAAATTCACAGTAGCGTGGGCGAATTATCTGGTGGCCAACAACAGAGAACCGCCGTAGGCCGTGCCCTTTTTCATACCGGCGAAATTTTAATTGCTGACGAGCCTGTTTCTGCCGTAGATGAACATCAGGCACGGGAAATTCTCAATTCTATAACCTCAAATAAGCCAACCGTTGTATTAGCCATGCATGATCGAGAACTGGCCATCGAATTTTCTGACAGGTTAATAGGAATTAGGGATGGATTGCTGGTCCTTGACGAGGATGCCAGCGGAATGAAGCCAAGTGATCTTGATCATTTGTATCGCAATAAGGATGAATAACCTTGCGGTCGGAGCCATCACCACTAGCAAAAACAACTAAAATTTTTGTCGGGATCGGCTTTATTTGCCTGGTATTCTCTGACGTTGCAATCACTACGGTTGATCCTTGGGATGAGTTCGGACGCCTTCTAGCCGGACTTGTTAGCCCAGACTTTTATGCTACTGATAGTGTTATACAAGCCATAGCCTATACACTGGCTTTTGCATTTCTTGGTGTAACTCTAGCAAATCTGATGGGTTTGTTCTTAGCGTTACTTTTCTTTAGCCGGATTATTCGAACACTGTGCGCTGTTATTCGTGCAGTACATGAATTATTTTGGGCGCTTATTTTTTTACAAATGTTTGGGTTGTCGCCACTGACAGGTGTCCTGGCGATTGCTATTCCCTATGCAGGCATCATTGCCAAGGTTTACGCAGAGATTCTGGAAGAAGCAAACCCTGCTCCACTCAAATCAATACCCTTTGGAACGAGCCGTCTTTCTGCTTTTATTTTTGTGCAATTGCCCGATGTGTGGGCCCATTTTCGATCTTATGCAATGTACCGATTAGAATGTGGAATCCGATCAAGTGCAGTTCTCGGTTTCATTGGTTTGCCGACGCTGGGGTTTCACTTGGAAACGGCATTTAAAGAGGGTCAGTATTCAGAGGTCGCTGCATTATTATTTCTTTTCTACCTTGTGATTGCCACCATGCGTTTCTGGATTAAACGACCGTTGCTGCCAATCTATATCATAGGCGCTATTATTATTTTGCCGTGGGGAGTTCAGTTTTCCTTTTCCAATATCGTGCGATTTTTGACAGAGGATATAATACCTTATCCGATAAGAAGTGGTGGTAGTTTTGAGGGTTTGTCGGATTGGCTTCACCTGATGGTTGTTGACCAAGCGATACCGGGCACAATTGCGACGTTACAACTGACCATGATCGCTTTAGTTGCAACCGGGTTTTTGACCATTATACTTTTTCCACTTATATCGCCGTTATTACTAGGAAAATTCTCACGCTTTTTTGGCCATATATTTCTCGTCATAGCGCGGTCCACGCCTGAATATATTCTAGCTTTTATTCTTCTTCAGCTTTGGGGGCCATCGATGTTACCTGCAATTGTGGCTCTGACGCTTCATAATGGTGCGATTATAGGCCACTTGATTGGTCGCTATACTGAAACGGTTCAACTCCGGTTAGATGCAGTAAAAGGCTTTAATCGTTATATTTACGAGGTATTACCACGTGTTTACAGTCCAATGCTTGCCCTTTTGTTCTATCGTTGGGAAGTCATTATGCGAGAGACTGCTATTCTAGGTATACTTGGAATAGCGACGCTAGGTTTCTATGTTGACAGTGCTTTTGCTGACCTACGGTTTGACCGGGCCATATTTCTAATTGCTATTACTGCCTTGCTAAATATTTGTATCGATGTCATTTCGAGGTCTATTCGAAGCCGATTACGGCTGCAAACGAGTTTGAAGCAACATTAATTCGACAGAAAAGGTTATGCAAAAATCTGAAACTCCCACTGTAAAGGACCTGGTTTTAATTGGCGGGGGCCATAGCCATGTTGCTGTGCTGAAAAGATTTGGAATGAAGCCGTTACCAGGTGTTAGATTAACGTTGATTTGCCGTGACGCACACACACCTTACTCCGGAATGTTACCGGGGTATGTTGCTGGCCATTATACTTATGACGAGGCGCACATAGATCTCGGCGCTTTAGCGAGATTTGCAGGGGCTCGTTTCTATCATAGCACCGTTACAGGATTAGATATGACAGGGAAGAAGGTCTTATGCGATAATAGACCACCTGTTCTATATAACCTCATTTCTATTAATACTGGGTCAACACCAAATACATCCCTCGTTTCTGGGGCAACGGAAAACGTTGTGCCTGTTAAGCCCATCAATTTGTTTCTGGATCGTTGGGATTCACTAATAGATCGCGTCATACACCACAATGGTGCATTGACCATCGCTGTCGTTGGAGCAGGGGCAGGAGGTGTTGAAGTTCTTCTCGCAATTCAATTTCGTTTGCAGCAACTATTGGAGAAAGAGGGCAACAAAGTTGATAAAATTTCTTACCATCTATTCAGCAGCTCTACCGAAATTATGCCAAGCCATAATGCTTGGGTGCGCGCTCATTTTAAAAAGGTTTTGCAAGAGCGCGAGGTTTTCGTCCATGCAAGTGATGAAATCGTTAAGGTGTTTCCAGGCGTTGTAGAAACTCAGTCTGGAAAAAAAATTGAGGCGGATGAAATATTATGGGTTACGGCTGCTGCTGCGCCGAGTTGGCCAACAGATGCCGGATTGGACGTCGATGAAAATGGATTTATTACCGTGGGTGATACACTCCAATCTACGTCACACCCTGACGTCTTCGCAGCCGGGGATATTGCTTCGATGGTTAATCATCCTCGTCCAAAGTCAGGTGTATTTGCGGTAAGACAGGGAAAACCACTCGAGCGTAATTTGAGGAGGGTCTTGCTCGGAAGGGTCCCAAAACGGTTTCATCCACAGAGGCACTTCCTTAGTTTGATTTCGACTGGGGATAAATACGCCGTAGCGTCTCGGGGCAATTTCACACTCCGGGGGCCTAAAGTTTGGAAGTGGAAGAACTGGATCGACCTCCAGTTTATGAAGAAGTTTAATGAATTACCAGATATGGAGGAAGGTTCTGAAACGGATCTCCCTGAAGGATTAGCAAGTACAGAATTGGTAAAGGAGATCTCTGCTATTGCTATGCGCTGTGGGGGTTGTGGGGCCAAGGTTGGCGCGACTGTATTGTCGCGTGCTTTAGGAAGCTTAGAACCGGTGCCACGGCAAGACGTATTGATTGGATTGCACGAGCCGGATGATGCCGCAGTAATCGAGGTGCCGCCAGGTAAAGTAATGGTACATACAGTTGATTATTTTCGGTCCATGGTCGATGACCCCTATGTATTTGGTAAAATCTCCGCTAATCATAGCTTGGGCGATATCTTTGCAATGGGTGGCGAGCCGCAAACCGCATTGGCTGTGGCAACCGTCCCCTTTGGTATAGAAGAAAAAGTAGAAGATACCTTGACCCAAATGATGATGGGAGCGATGGAAATTTTGAATGATACAAATTGTTCTTTGGTTGGTGGTCACACAAGTGAAGGTCCCGAGCTAAGCCTTGGGTTCGCAATTAACGGGCTTATCGATAAAGACAAAATTATGCGCAAGGGTGGGATGCAGGCCGGAGATAAGTTGCTTATTACCAAACCAATAGGGACTGGAACACTCTTCGCGGCGGACATGCGGCACAAGGCAAAAGGTCGGTGGATAGGAGCGGCGCTCGATCACATGGTTATGTCCAATTATAAAGGTGCGCAATGTCTTATCGATCATGGGTCCCAGGCTGCAACTGATATCACGGGTTTTGGTTTGTTGGGGCACTTAGTTGAGATGGTTCGCGCATCGGCAGTTGATGTTATTATTGAACTGGATGCTATACCTGTGATGGACGGCGCAATAGATACGGTAAAAGCAGGTATCGTGTCTTCTCTTCAACCGCAGAATGTCAGGTTGCGTAGGGCCGTAGCCAATATAGAGGAGGCTGGAACAGATCCACGTTATCCCCTGATATTTGATCCTCAGACAGCGGGCGGTCTTCTTGCTAGTGTTCCAGCAGATAAAGCCGATGCATGTGTAGTGGCTTTAAAAGAATTAGGGTATGCTCGTGCCATGATTATCGGCGAGGTTTTAGAACAATCAGAAAGGCTCGAGCCTATTACAGTGAAGGTCTAAGGTGATTGATTAGATGGTCCCACGCTTGATGTTCCCGTGAGGGTCTGAACAAATTCTGTCTCTTTTTTATTTGCCCAGCCAGATGTCTTAGAAACCCTGGTTCCTCTTCCAACTTGTTTAATAGGCTCGCGAGAGCTTTTGTGTCTTTTGCTGGATAATAACCTTTATAATCCGGGCCTAGTAGTCCAATATTTCCGTCTATTTCTGAGGCGATTATTGGTAGGCCAGCAACGACTGCTTCGGAAACAACATTTGCTCCCCCCTCCATTATAGAGCTTATAACCATAGCACGGCTTGTAGAAAATTGACGGCGTACACGCCAAGCTGGAACATCTCCAAGCGAAATAAAGCGTGGATTTGCGTCCTCCTCTGCCCTCATGGAATTGAGCCATTTTTGGTTATGAGCTTTACCTAAGTGGATGATCCGGATTTTTGAATCTCGTGGAGCTAAACGCGATGCATAGGCTGCACGAAGTGGATCTTTTTCATCCCTTAAGTGACCAATGACACAAATATCAAAGGTCTTTTTGTTTGGGTTTGAAGGTGAAAGAAGAGGCTTTGCCGATTGATAAATAACGTTCAGTTTTTTGACATATTTCTGCGGTATTTCCCGCTCAACCAGTCTATGCAGGCACACTAGTGCGGTTGCGCGGTTCATCGAATCTAGCGTTTCGTTGGGATGCGTATGTTGAAAGCTATAAATATCTGTACCAGCCAATAAAACCACTAAAGGTCGGTTTGGGTGACTGACCGAGAATGATTTTATCGAATGATAAGATCTCCAAGCATGAACCGCCACCATAATATCGGCTTCTGCTCCGTCATCTTGTTCCGCAATGGCCACCCGATGACCAAGGTTACGGAGAATTCGGGCCCAGCGGACAGCGGTAGTCCTATTACCCGTACGGGATTTTTTTCCTGCTGGGGTTACAAGACTTATTTTCAAACGATTTTCTCAAACCGGGAGTATAGGTGCGTCAGCATCGAAATACTCGCCTTGGCGAAGGCAGAATGCTGGACGCAACCTTCTGGTTGTCTTTAATTCAACATCGCTATTATCTTGCAATACCCATTCACCGGTTTCGTCGTGAAGTACCGATATGTCTGCTATACGACCAATACCGAGAGTTCCAAGTTCATCTTCCATACCGATCATCTCTGCACAATGGGTTGAGACCATAGGTATCGTGTCTTCCATGCTGACACCCATGGCTATAAGCTCCGTCATAGCGTGACACATACTAAAGCGCGCCTGACCCGCAAAAAGATGCATCTCGTCGTCTGGATGCTCATCAGGAGTACCTGCCTCTGCCGGCACATGAGTATTATACCCATGCATGTCAGCACCAACAGTTGTCGGTAATACGTTTGCATCAAGGACCGCACGGGCCATATCGAAGCTAAAATGCGAACCGTGGCCAATATCGATAAGAACTCCCTTGTCGATAGCTTCGTTAACGATGGGGTGTAATTTACCCTCTTTGTTAACAAAACCTCCGGGGTGCCTTGTAAACGGATGCGCGAGAATGTCGCCTTCCTCAATAAGCGCGACGATCTCGGGCAGTCGAGCATCCATATCGACGTCGATGCCTCCCTCTGTTGGCCAAAGCTCTCCCAGGTGAATGTATACAGGAATGTCGGCTTCGCGAGACGCGTCTTTTGCCATTTTCAGAGTTTCCAAACCCCAACGTGAAATACCACCGGGTTCTGCATGGGCTTTGATGCCCTTGACTATATCTTTATTCGCTCCCGCTGCCTTAGCGCAGGCTTCAACATCAATTCCCCCCGGGCCATATAGGTATGGATAGTAATGTCCCTCTAACCCCCCTACTGTATAAATTGAAATAAATGCTAATACGTTTGTCTTTGCCGGATCGGAGATGAAGTTGCGAAAGCCGGGAAAAGTCATGCAGCTCGGTCCACCTTGATCAATTACGGTTGTCACTCCGGAGCGTACTCCGACGAGATCTGGATTTAGGCCAAACCTACCACTTACATGTTCAAAAACGTGTGCATGGGTGTCAATCATCCCGGGGATAACCAGCTTACCCGTTGCATCTATCATTTCAGCATTTTTATCTTTTAATTTTTTTTCAACAGCTGAAATTTTATTGTCTTTTATTCCTACATCAAGTTTTCCATCTAATTTGTTTGCCGGGTCTATAACTCGACCGCCGGAAATTATGGTATCAAATTTCTTTTCCATGTTAGCTCCCAAACAGTGTTTCGTTTATCGATGATGACAAAGAGTTCTTGTATGCTGATAATGAACCCGAGAGCTCTACTGATCAACAGCGATAAAAAATTTAGGGGTCCCATGAAACCAATTTTGAATGGCGGCATCGGCAAGTCGGTAATTCGGAAAGAAGATGAACGCTATTTAAGAGGGCGAGGCGAATTCGTTGCAGATATCAAGCGGTTTGGAATGCGGGAGGTTGCATTTGTTCGAAGTCCTATTGCTCATGGTAAAAATGTTCGTGTTACTAAGCCCGTTGGGCAGGAAAATAATGTTTTTGATGCAAAAGATCTGGTTGGCGTTTCTCCAATCCAGGCGGACTCTGGTCTGAAGGGGTTTAAGTCTTCCCTCCAACCAATTTTTGCCAGCGAAAAAGTGCGCTATGTGGGAGAGTTGGTTGCCGCTTGTGTAGCTAATACGCGTGGTGAGGCAGAAGATTTAGTTAATCGCGTAGAATTGGAGATAGAACACCTGCCAGTAGTTTCTGATATGCTAGAGGCAAAAAATAACGGCTCCCCATTAATTCATGAGCATTGGAGCGATAATATTTTTCTTGAAACTTTTATTGAAGCGGATGGAAATTTAGAGGCACTTAAAAGTCAAGCAGCAGCTTCTGTTACGCGTAGTTTTAGAACGGCGCGACAGTCAATGGCACCTATAGAAGGCCGTGGTGTTGTTGCAGAGTGGGATCGTCGACTTGAACTTCTGACACTCACTAGTTCCACGCAAATGCCTCATATCGTTAGGACTGGACTTGCCAATTGTCTGGGTCTCGATGAAGGAAAAGTTCGGGTAATCGCTCCTGATGTCGGCGGTGGCTTTGGATACAAGGGGATTCTCCTAGCAGAAGAGGTCGCTCTATCTTGGATCGCTATGCAAATCGATAAACCCGTTTGTTGGATAGAAGATCGTCGGGAACAGCTGAGTGCCAATACTAACTGTCGGGAGCACTATTATGAAATAACCGCTTACGCCTCGTCAGATGGAAAACTCCTCGCGGTTGAATGCGAGGCTACCGTGGATGCTGGTGCATATTCAGCCTACCCTTTTTCTGCCTGCCTTGAGGCGGCGCAAATTGCGAGTATTTTACCGGGTCCATATGATTTTAGTGGTTTTCGCTGCAGGACTTGGTCATCTGCAACTAACAAGCCACCAATCCTGCCATATCGCGGCGTGGCCCGAACGGGTGTCTGTTTTGCTCTAGAAACGTTGATCGATCCTTTAGCACGCGAGCTCGGCATTGAACCACACGAGATGCGAATTAGAAATGTACCGGCTCCAAGTCAAATGCCTTTCAATAATGTTACAAATAAATTGTTTGATTCTGGTGATTACCCTGATTGCATAAAAAGGGCAGCCGAAGCGATCGATCTTCCAGCGGTAAGGAATCGACAGGACAAAATTGAAGATAACGGTAAACGGATTGGTGTCGGCTTTTCTATTTTTTGTGAACAAGCGGCGCACGGGACCTCCGTATATTCCGGTTGGGGTATCCCAATGGTACCCGGGTTTGAACAGGCCACTACACGGATCACTCCCGATGGGGGATTGGAGGTGAGAGTGGGCGTTCAATCACATGGCCAAAGTCTCGAGACAACTCTGGCGCAGGTTGCATCGGAAGTTTTAACGATCAATACAGATGATATAAAAATTATACACGGAGATACCTCTCTTACGCCCTACTCAACAGGAACTTGGGGATCCCGTTGTGCGGTGATGGCGGGTGGTGCGGTGGCGGAGGCTTGCAAGGTCTTGGCCAATCGTGTTTTGAGATTAGGGGCACATCTTTTGCAGGCAAGCGTTAAAGACGTCTCCCTTTCAGCTGGCGCAGTTCACTCCGCTGCTGGAGCAATCTCGATTAGGGATATTGCCTGGACCTGGTATAGGGCTCCGCAGGATTTGTCCCCAGAATTGGCATCAGATGCTTTAGAACTTACCCAGGGTTACCGACCTGAACCGGATAGCGGTACTTTTTCTTATGCCGTCCATGCGTGCGTTGTTGCGGTGGACCCAGAAGTTGGTGCGGTCGAAATTCTTGATTATGTTATTGTTGAAGATGGAGGGTTAATGATTAATCCGATGGTGGTTGACGGGCAAGTTTTTGGTGGGGCCGCACAGGGGGTAGGTACGGCATTATTTGAGGAAATGCCATACGACGAATCAGGGCAGCCAATGGCCAATACCTTGGCTGAATATCTTTTGCCAAGTGCCTGTGAGATGCCCCAAGTTAGAATTGAGCACATGGAAACTCCCTCGCCATTTTCTTACTTTGGGCAGAAAGGGCTGGGTGAGGGTGGGGCAATTGGCCCGCCAGCTGCAATTGTAAATGCTATTAATGATTCTTTTAAGGATATAGGTTTAGTTGTTGATCGGTTGCCAATAGATCCGGCCAGACTGTATGGCCTTATTCAGAAAGCACGGGGTGGGCTATGAATTCAGCAGATAATTTAGCTATTGAAAAGATGGTATCGGTAGTTCCTGCTTGGCAACGTGTTGCCACCGCAAAAGAGGCATTTGGTCTAGTTGATCGGACTTTACTTCACTGTGGCCCACCTGCTAACTCGATCAATAATCTTGTAAAACCAATTTTAAATTCAGCGGCAGTCGCCTGTGTTTTTGAAGGTTGGGCGGCTACACTTGAGGAAGCCGATGAGATGATAGATGCCGGTGAAATAAATTTTCAGGCAGCTCAGGATCTTAACGTTGTCACTCCGATGGCCGCAGTAGTTTCATCCTCAATGAAGCTGACAGAGTTTTGTGACCTGAATAATACGGATCATCGTACCTGGGCGCCCCTAAATGGAGGTGGAACTGGTGCTGACCCTGTGCCGCGTTATGGTTATAAAAACCAGGATGCTATCGATTTCCTAAAATACCTAAATCATGAAGTGGGTGAGGCAATAGTAAATGTGCCTGTTATGAGACCCGTCGAATGGTTGCCTATTATTGATGAGGCATTAATTCAAGGCGATGATGGCCACTTACGTCACCTGGAATCGCACAAAATTTTAACGTCTATAATACTGGATTGTCTCGGTGATGAGTTCTCCGAGTCGGGGGTATATGCGTTTATCAAAAAGTGGCCCTTCTTTCACCTGAACTTTTGGATGGCAGCGTCCAAACTAATTGTATCTTCTGCTGTGGGTACCGATGGAAGCGGAATCATTACAGCATTTGGGGGTAACGGTAATGCATTTGGGTTTCAAATTGCGGCATTTCCCGGTAGGTGGTTTACCTGTGCTGCTGCTCCGCCATTAGGTAAAATTCGTGATCCACATACAGTTGAGACTTGTGTTGGTGCATTTGGCGACAGCGCTATAACGGAGGGACTAGGGTTAGGTGCCATGGCTCAAAGTTTTTGTCCCGACATGCAGGAACTTCATAAGGGGTTCACGCCGGACGATATCTTTACTCTACCGGAAAAATTACTCATGGTTACGCATCCTGGAATGCCAAAGAGTTGCGCAAGGGTTGGGTTATCCGTGCGGGCTATTGTGGAGAACCGTTTGACACCAATTCTTGAGTTGGGAATTGCGGATAAGAATGGTGTTTATGGTGGTTTGGGTGCCGGAATCTATCGCCCACCTATTGAACCGTTTTTAGAGGCTTCGGGGTTACTAAATTAATTCTGTAAACTTTTTTCTAAAACCATGACAGTTGCTTGTGGCTCCGGTAATGTCCATAGAAATAAATTTTGAAAAATCGATGAGTTTATTATGACCGATCAAAGTTTGCGTGGTTTTCTAGATATGGTGGAAACAGAGTTTCCCGAAGATTTTGTTCGTGTTTCAGAACCAGTCCGTCAGGAACTAGATATTACGTCATCTGTTTTTGAATTTGAGCGCCATGGAAAAAGCCCTGTTTTGCTTTTTGAAAATGTTGAGGGTTTCAATAATCAAGTTGTCACAAACACAGCAGGCAACCGGCGTTTATTAGCAGCTGCAGTTGGTGTGAAACCGGATGATTTGCCATTGGCCTATCGAGAAAGATGTCAAAATTACCAGCCCGTTGAAGTGGTAGGGGACGCACCATGGCAGGATATGGTGCTAGAGGGTGACGATGTTGATCTGACCCGATTGCCTATCCCGCTGCACTTTGATGTTGACGCGGCGCCGTATATCACTGCAGGGCAAATTACGGCACGTGACCCTGATGGTGAAACTGATACAGTAGGGTTTCATAGGTTAATGTTAAAAGGTAAAGACCGCCTCGGCTTGTCATTGCATTCCCGCAGAAGGATGTATGAATTTCATCGTCGGGCGGAGGCAAAAGGTGAATCTCTTCCGGCGGCCATTACGATTGGAATACATCCTATACATTATATGGGGTCGATGGCTTACCATTATCCGCCAAATGTCAGAAAATACGAAATTATTGGCGCATTGTTTGGCGAACCCTATAAGGTTGCGACCTGCAGGACGAATGATTTGTTCATACCATTTGGAGCCGAAATAGTCATAGAAGGTGAAATTCTAGCAGATACACATGAACCAGAAGGGCCGTTTGGTGAGTTTACTGGCTATGCTTCCTACCGCTCTACAGAAAATGTGTTTGTGGCCAAGCGAATTCAAATGCGTAGTGATGCAATTTTCCACAGTGTAGCTTCTGGCACTGCTGGCGATCATATACTCGTTTCTTCTATCAGTCGCGAGGCAGAAATTTTAAATGCCTTACGACGCAACTTACCCAATGTAAGTTCTGTTCATGTTCCCCTTTGTACTGTTGGTGCTTTGATGGCGATCATTCAGATGAAGAAGACTGCTGAAGGGCAGCCAAAGCAAGCAATCATGGCTGCCCTCGGGACAGAGTTTTATGTAAAATCAGTAATCGTTGTGGACGAGGATGTAGATATATTTGACCTTTCAGATGTCATGTGGGCAGTGATTACTCGCACTCGTGCCGATCAAGATGTCACCTATATACATGGGGCAATGGGCGCAATCCTTGATCCAACATCTGACCCGAAAAACCATACAGTAACAAAAGTTGGCATAGACGCGACTAAGCCCACTGGTCGTGACTTTGCAGAGAGGCTGGTTATTTCCGATGAGCAACGCCGTCGAGTACAAGAAATTATAAGTTCTGCAGGGATAAAACTTTAAATCGATAATTAAATCTAACTGCCACGATAGGTTGAGTAACCCCAGGGGCTTGTAAGCAAAGGCACGTGGTAATGCTCTTCTTCTGAAGCGATACTAAAGCGTACTGGTACTTTGTCTAAAAAAATTGATGGATCCGGATTCTCTTCGCGATTACGAAAATAATCGCCAATATGGAAAATCATCTCATAAGCCCCGGGGACACATTGGTCACCAGATAGAATTGGTGCATCGGTGCGACCATCGCTATTGGTTTTAATGGTTCTCAATTTAATTCTCCTATCATCGGTGACCTTTACAATCTCAACCGTTACTCCCGCGGCTGGGACACCATTGGCGGTATCAAGAATGTGGGTGGTTAGGCCTGGCATAAGCAGATCCCCTGTAAATTGGTTCCATAAAATTCCTTGTTTGCCCTTTAAAGTTTTCCGCGGCAACAAGCTTCGCTATGATTATCTAACTATATAAAGAATGGAATAAGTAAATGGCAAATAGTGATTCCTATCCCCGTGACTTGGTTGGATACGGGCGGCAAGGGTTAGATCCAAAATGGCCTGGTCGTGCTCGAATTGCAGTGCAATTTGTAATCAATTATGAGGAGGGAGGGGAAAATTGTATTCTCCACGGCGATGAGTCATCTGAATCATTTCTTTCCGAAATTATTGGTGCCGAACCCCACCAGGGGGCACGGCACATGAGTATGGAAAGTATTTATGAGTACGGCAGTCGCACTGGATTCTGGCGTTTATATCGTCTTTTTTCTTCGCTCAAATTACCGTTGACTGTTTTCGGAGTGGCTACGGCCTTGGAAAGAAACCCGGAAGTTGTTACCGCAATGCTCGAACAAGATTGGGAAATTGCCAGTCATGGCTTGCGCTGGATTGACTACCAGTTTGTTGATAAAGAGATTGAACGTGCCCATTTATTGAAAGCTGTGGAAATTCATACCACCCTGACGGGGACGCGCCCCGAAGGCTGGTATACCGGTCGCACCAGCCCAGTAACACGTGACCTGGTAGTAGAAGAGGGAGGATTTCTTTATGATGCTGATAGTTATGCGGATGACTTACCTTATTGGGACAGGAAATACGAGAAACCACACTTAGTTGTACCTTATACCTTGGAAGCAAATGATATGCGTTTTGCGACCAGTCAGGGTTTTAATTCTGGCGATCAATTTTTTTCCTATCTTCGTGATACATTTGATTGTCTTTACGCGGAAGGTACAGATTTTCCTAAAATGATGTCGATAGGTTTGCATTGTAGGCTAGTGGGTCGACCCGGCCGTTTTATGGCGTTACAAAGATTTATAGACCATGTCGCGTTACACGATGACGTATGGATTTGTCGTCGTTCAGATATTGCACGCCATTGGCATGCTGTACATCCGGCATAATCTTCGGTTCTAGATAGTTATTTGAGGATGATAATGACCGCTAACGAAACTTTTGAAGAGTTAAACCCGCCGCCACGCCTGATGATGGGTCCTGGCCCCGTTAACGTGGATCCTAGGGTTTTAAATGCGATGTCGATGCCGTTATTAGGTCAGTTTGATCCAGCATTTACAGAGTATATGAATGAAGTAATGGTTCTCTATAGGCAGGTATTCCAAACCGATAACAGATGGACAATTTTAATTGACGGAACCGCTCGTTCAGCAATTGAAACCTTTATGGTTTCCGTAATCGAGCCTGGAGACAAGGTATTGGTGCCGGTATTTGGCAGGTTTGGACATCTTCTTACTGAAATAGCTCAAAGATGTGCTGCCGATGTTGAAATTATTGAGGCGGAATGGGGTAAGGCTTTTGATCCACAACAAATAGAGGATGCGGTGAAACGTGTCCGACCGAAGATTGTTGCTTTATGTCAGGGCGACACCTCAACGACTATCGCGCAACCCTTGGAGGAAGTGGGCGAGATATGTGCACGCTATGAGGCCATATCTTTTGTTGATGCAACGGCGAGCCTGGTTGGTATGGATTTGCCTGTTGATGACTGGAAAATAGACTGCGTTTCGGCTGGGTTGCAAAAATGTCTAGCGGGTCCGCCCGGTATTGCACCGATCACGTTTAATGACAGGGTTGCCGATCTTGTTAATAAAAGAAAGCATATCGAAAAAGGCATCAGACCTGACGGGTTTGTTTCGGCTGGAGGCCTAATGGTTGCATCTAACTATTTCGATCTCGGTATGTTGATGGATTACTGGTCTGATATTCGTCTGAATCACCATACGGAGGCAACCTCTATGCTTTACGCCGCACGGGAATGCGCGCGTATTGTTCTTAAAGAGGGTTTATCTAATATTTTCAATCGGCATGCATTAGCAAGCCAAGCTATGGTTGCCGGCCTGGAAGGTCTTGGGCTTAAGGTTTTTGGGGATAAGAAATATAAGATGCCCAACGCTACAGGCGTTTATATTCCCAGTAATATTGACGGTGAAGCAGCTCGGGCAGATATGCTAAATGATTTTGGAATTGAAATTGGTACATCTTTTGGCCCACTACATGGGAAAATATGGCGGATTGGTGCGATGGGCTATAATTGTCGAAAGCACAATATTTTAACATGTCTGGCGGCCCTGGAAGCAACATTACGTCAATATAATGTTTCTGTATCAGAGGGTGGTGGTGTTGACGCTGCGCTGGCCCAATATAGATCTGCTGGCCAGTAGTATTAATAGAAAGGTATAGAGTAAGATAAGTAAAATGGTGTCTATCGAGCGATTAAATCGTGGCTCAGAGAGTGATTTTATCAATGCTCTTGGCGATGTATTTGAAAATTCACCGTGGCTCGTTAAGCGTACCGCCGGATTTCGGCCATTTTGTTCTCGCCAAGAGCTCATTACAGCCCTTATTTCGACAATGGATGGGGCTGAAGAAAAAGAGAAGCTTGCTTTGATTCGTGCTCATCCCGATCTTGCGGGCAAGGCGGCCAGAGCCGGTGATTTGACCAACTATTCGCAGAATGAACAATCGAGCGCAGGATTAGACCAGTTGTCAGATATGGAATATGAGCGCTTCGTGGAACTCAACGAGGCATATAAGGTTAAATTTGGGTTTCCATTTATAATTGCAGTTTTGGACCATGATAAAGATTCAATATTAGCTGCATTTTCAGAAAGACTTAAAGACAGTCGTGAAATGCAGATAGATGAGGCTATTAAAAATATTGGACGTATAGTGACATTACGGATCCTGACAACGGTGACGGAGTAACGCTAATGGAGGCCATTGTTCTTGATTGGTTGGCGTTGATATTACGATGGGCCCATATAATTGTGGGGATCGCTTGGATTGGATCGTCGTTCTATTTCATGTGGCTCGATTCTCACCTTGAAGAACCGACCGTGCCGGATGAGGAGGTAGAAGGACAGCTTTGGATGGTTCATAGCGGCGGATTTTATAGGGTCGATAAGATCATGGTGGCCCCTAAAATTATGCCAAGACATTTACATTGGTTTAAATGGGAGGCCTGGTGGACGGGCGTCACGGGAGTTTTGCTTCTGGCAGTTGTTTATTATTTGGGGTCTTCCGCTTTTTTAATCGACCCGGATGTTGCAAATATTACCAAGATGGAGGCCGTAGGGATTGGCGTTGCGACACTGGTAATGGGCTGGTTTCTCTATGATGGCGTATACATGTCAGAGTGGGGTAATAAATATACAAAGTTTTCTGCTGCAGTTGGATTTATTGGGCTTTGTGGGGTCAGTTATGGATTAAGCCAGCTGCTTTCAGGCCGGGCAGCTTACATCCATGTAGGCGCCCTTATCGGTTTGATTATGGTCCTTAATGTTTGGATTAGAATAATTCCTGGCCAGCATCTCGTGGTGAGTGCGCGCAAGAAGGGTGAAGAACCTGATCCATCGTATGGGCTCCGTGCCAAACAGAGATCGGTTCATAATAATTATCTTACATTACCTGTCGTCTTCGTCATGATTAGTAGTCATTACCCTATGACTTTTGGGCATGAAAATAGTTGGGCGATATTGATTGCATTGTTCGTGATCGGGGCTCTAGTCAGACATTGGTTCAATTTACGTAATGCTGGGTCCGGGTCGATTTGGCCTGTGCCCTTAGCGATAGCTGCGATGATAATGTTGGCGGGATATGTTTCAGTGCCCGGCTTCATTGGTGGGGTAAATAGAGAACATGTTCGTAAAGTAACCTTTTCTGAAGTGCATGCGATTGTAAAGACACGCTGCACTGCTTGCCATGCTGCTAAACCAACGTATCAAGGAATTCAAAAACCACCGATGAATATAAAGTTGGAGACGAAATCTGAAATTAGAAAATATGCGTCACAAATCCAAAAAACGGCGGTCGCGACCAACACGATGCCGCTTGGCAATGTCACCCAGATGACGAGGGACGAACGTCTAGCAATCGGTCAGTGGATTGCGGCTGGTATGCCAGAAAAATAAATTCAGATATTATAAAAAATTTGAGTTAAAAACGACAAAGGGGAAAGCCCGTTATCGAGAATAAATTAAATAACATCAAAAAATGAAAGTTAATATGGAAGATACTACTGATCGTTATCAAAAATCATTCCCAGTTTCATGGGAACAACTACATCGCGATGCAAAAGCTCTCGCCTGGCGTCTTGCTGATATGGGGCCCTGGCAATCTGTTGTCGCTATCACTAGGGGAGGGCTAGTTCCGTCAGCCATAATCGCACGAGAGCTTGAAATTCGGATGATCGATACTGTGTGTGTTTCCTCATATGAGCATCAAAGCCAAGGTGGTGTGGATATAATCAAAGGCATAGAGGGATCGGGGGAAGGCGTTCTTCTCATTGATGATTTAGTAGACACCGGACGCACGGCTAAGTCTGTTAGAGAGATGCTCCCCGAAGCACATTTTGCCACAGTGTATGCGAAGCCTGAAGGTAGACCAATGGTGGATAGCTTTGTAACGGAAGTCAGTCAGGATACGTGGATATTTTTCCCGTGGGACACAGAATTGAGTTTTGTGGAACCGATTGCAAATAACCGTTGATCAATCACCAAATGAAATATGCTTGCACAAAGTCTGGCGGCATGATTGTAGCTCCGCATTACCTGGCTGCGGAAGCCGGGGCGCGAATCCTAAGGGAGGGAGGGAATGCTATTGAAGCTATGATTGCCGCTGCCGCTGCAATTACAGTTGTTTACCCTCATATGAATGCGCTTGGCGGTGACAATTTTATTCTAATAGGTAACGGCGGCAAGCCAATTTCTATTGATGCCGGTGGTCCGGCTGCCGGCCAGGCAAGTATAAATTTTTACCGTGAACGAGGATTCGACAGTATTCCATCCCGCGGGCCGCTGGCTGCGCTCACCGTGGCTGGAGCTGTGTCGGGCTGGCAGATGGCGTTGAAAGAAAGTAAGCGCCGCGGCGGTATTTTGCCACTTTCACGTTTATTTGAGGATGCAATTCATCATGCTCGAGAGGGGGTGCCAGTTTCCGAAACGCTGCACCGGAATTTAGATGAAAAGTCAGATGAACTTTGCAATATTCCCGGGTTCTCGGATACATTCTTAAACAATGGTATCGTTCCGGGTGTAGGACAAAAATTAAAATTTTCGGCTCTCGCAAACACTTTTGAACATTTAACCTTGGCAGGCCTCGATGATTTTTATCGCGGGGACATCGCTCAATCGCTAGCGAGTGACCTGAATAAGTTTGACAGTCCTATACTTGCTGAGGATCTAAGTCGTCACAGGGCTCTCACGGTTGAGCCGCTGTCCATCACATTAAAGAGTGGTACCGTTTACTCTACGCCTCCACCGACCCAGGGACTTGCTTCATTGATAATCCTGGGATTGATCGATCGAGTGCCGATCATGGAGGCAGAAAGTTTAGAGTATGTTCACACCATTGTTGAGGCCACTAAACAGGCTTTTAAAGTGCGGGATCAATACGTTGGTGACCCCCAGTATATGAGTATTAACCCTGCGGATTACCTATTAGGCGACACTCTGGATGAAATTGCTCGGCACATTGATCCTAAAAATGCATTATCTTGGCCGGCATCTGGCCCCCCGGGCGACACTGTTTGGCTTGGTGCCGTAGACAGTGAGGGATGCGCGGTTAGTTTAATTCAAAGTATTTATTGGGAGTTTGGGTCTGGTGTTGTGCTCCCTGGTACCGGGGTGGTGTGGCAAAATCGTGGAACAAGTTTCAGTTTAAATAGTCAACAAAACAATTCGTTAATACCATATCGCCGGCCATTTCACACAATTCATCCCGCAATGGCAAAATTAAATGATGGCCGATATATGGTTTATGGCACTATGGGAGGCGAAGGGCAGCCGCAAACTCAAGCAGAGTTTTTTACACGTTATGTTCAATTTGGGCAGAAATTAGGAGATGCAATAGCGGCTCCGCGCTGGTTATTGGGGAGAACCTGGGGGGAGAACACGGCTAAACTGCGGATCGAAAATCGATTTGCGGAACCAATGATTGGAAACTTGCGTGACTTGGGTCACGATATAGAAGTAGTGGGAAGTTTTGAAGAAATGATGGGACATGCTGGCGCTATTGTCCGGCACAAGACTCAACTTGTTGAAGGTGCATCAGATCCTCGCTGTGACGGTGCAGCTGTTGCAGAGGCTATTTAGGAATATTATTTAACCAAGCCCGGAATGCAACAATAGCTCCGGTGAGGGCATCCCAGCCCGAACAATGACCTATAGCGTCTAATTTTTTTAGGGAATCATGAAGTTCACCTTTGTTATTGGTTGTAATGTTATTAATGGTTGCATGGAGTGCCGCCGCTCCTATTCCTCGTGCGGCAGCTTTAAGGTGAATTTGGCTAATTTCATTGGTTTTTGACGCTACCTTATTTATTTCTTGTACTAATAAATTTAACAATTTTTTTTCACCCAATAAATCAAGGGTAATTAACATTCCAATAAGGAAATCATCTCCAGATGGTGTTAAGCCTGGACCAAGCCCAATTAACCTGTCTACAGGTCGATTTAAGTTCTTAAGCGTAAATATATCCAATAAATCAGTTATTGCTGGTTCAGCAATGTTTAATGCTGTCGGCTTTTCATTAGATTTTATAACGAAATGGACAAGCCCGTTTATTGGAAAAAACTCCTGTGCGACAGTTACCAAAGTTTCTAATCCAGCTGTTAAGGTCGATGGGTGCAGAGGTGGTCGCCTTTCTGGGACCCAAACTTTAAGATTGTGACTTGAGAATGTTAACAAATCACTTATTAACATTTTATTGATAGAAATTCGTACCTTGTCATTAACCTTAACACCACTTGCCTGCCAGTCCATCGTTTGGGGTAAATTAGTCTGTATATTCAGTGGGCCTAGTGGTAACGAATTCGTTCCAAGACAAATCCAATTATTTCCCATCGCAACATAAATACTACGTTTAAACAGGGCAGCTACCCTTCCGGTGCAGGGTGTTTGAATGTTTTCGAAAGCTATTTTTCCTGCAACACGAAGCTCAAATTCGTCCATTTCAGTGACGTTAAGTATTCTCATGGAATATATGGGTACCAGTTTCCCCGTTAAGAGCTCTCATCGCATCTTCTAAGTCAGCTATTACGACGTGTTTTCCGCCGCCTTCAAGAAATTGTATAGCTGCGTCGATTTTGGGCCCCATGCTTCCGGGCAAAAAATGACCCTCCGAATTTAAAGCCTTAATTTCTGTTAAAGTGACGCGGTCTAGAAATTCTTGGTCAGGTCGCCCAAAATTTATCGCAACTTTGGGTGTTGAAGTCAAAATTGTAAACGTATCAATCTTAAGAACGTTCGCCATTAAGGCGGATGTAAGGTCTTTGTCAACGACGCCTGAAACGCCTCGGCGCACACCTTTTGCACCCCGAATTACCGGAATTCCACCGCCACCTCCTGCAATGACAATTGTACCCCGCTTGGCGAGGCCTTCAACCAAAGAAATATCACAAATATGCCTTGGAATAGGTGAAGGTACCACGTGACGCCATCCGCGTCCTGCGTCTTCAACCATTAACCAGCCTAGCTCTTCTTCAACAGCTTGGGCATCCTTTTGACTAAAGAATGGACCAACTGGTTTAGTCGGGTTGCTAAACGCCGGGTCGTCTTCATCGACTTCAACCTGGGTAAGAAGACATGCAACGTGTCGGTCATTATTCACCTCTCGCAATGAGTTCTCCATTGCCTGCATTAAAAGATATGCTATCCCTCCCTGACTATGAGCAACGCAAATATCAAGCGGCATCGGAGCTATGCGGTCACGCGTCATGGCTTGGCGCATTAAAATCTTTCCAACCACAGGCCCGTTACCGTGGGTTATGATTAATTGTCTTACCGATTGGGTAATTGGAAGTAAGACCCGAGCAGTGTTTGCTGCTATGTCTTTTTGTTCCTCCGATGTACCCGCTATGTCTTCGGGATGGGTCGCATTTCCGCCGATGGCGATGAGAAGTTTTTCTGGAATGGTTTCGCTTTTTGGCACACCGTTTCCTTTTTAGCTATTTATACCCAGTAGTTTTAGTGCTATTCGAGTGGCCTCTGCATTTGATTCGGCAACAACGACTCCAACGGACTTCAGTGTTTTGACTTGCTTTGATCTGATTTGAGGGTCCTCTTCTGTACCTGTAACTGAAGCGACGATAATTGGCGAAGTATCAACAGAAATTTCTGTCAGCATATTAACTAGGTTGCCCGCGGGGTCCGAGTGGGCACCAAATCCAATTACTACATCGACTAAAATAACTCCAACATTACTGTCTTGATGTGCTTGCAGTAATAATTCACTCCGGACTTCTGGATCAATCATTGGATGCGGGCGACCCTGAGTGTATTGGTCGTCACCTAAGTCAATAATTTTATGAATATTTTTAGCTTCCGATATATCTTGCGCTCCCGGAACTTTGGCATTTGATGACACTGCTTGCCCTGCATCAAGTAAAATTAGCTGGGATTCGGCCGCTAAGGTGCCGCCAGAAAAAAGTCCTCTAATTTGGGTTCGACCTTTGCAAACTTTTAGATCAATTCTTTCAGAATGATAAAATTTAATTCCACCCAGTGCGGTTTGTGCTGTTTCTTCTAAGGTGCGCACGGCGGTGGCATTAGGAGGGAGTTGAAGACCAGTTGCTCCGATAAAACACACAGTAAAAGGTTTCTTTGACTGTCCAATACGATCCAAAACCGAGGTAAGAACCCTTTCCCCCGGGGGTTTGGAAATTAGAATGACTTGTTTTGTTCCTTCGTCGTTATCCAGCCGGTCGATAGCAGCAAGTGTTGTGAGACCTCCAATCTCGTCACTTAGGTCTCTGCCTCCTACACCGATGGCCTGCGAGATACCTCCCCCATGATTGGAGATAAGAGACGTTACTTCTTGTATGCCTGTACCCGAAGCCCCTATGACACCAATATCGCCATTTTTAACTTTATTAGCAAAGGCGATGGGGATCCCATCAAGTATCGCAGTGCCACAGTCTGGCCCCATCATTAAAAGATCTTTTTTTCCTGCCAATTGTTTTAGCTGAACCTCTTCCTCCAACGGAACATTGTCACTAAACATCATTACGTTTAGGTCGTGCATGAGAGCTTTACGAGCTTCAGCCGCTGCAAATTCCCCTGGCACCGATATAAGTGCAAAATTAGCGCTGGGTTCGGCTCTGACTGCTGCACGAATAGATTTCGGCCGCCAGTCCCTTTCAGCGGTGCTAAAGTTGTCTTTCCCCTTAATTTTTAATTCGGCGACAGTTAGAACTGCATTTGCGGTATCCACGTCAGTTGCCTGGATTGAGAGGATGAGGTCACCTCCTGCTGCTGCTTTTCCAGTATCTGTCAGCAGACCAGCATCTTCGAGAATTTGTTTGTTTGAAGGGGAGCCCATCATTAAAGCAGCCTCCTTCACACCCACTCTCTCTTTCAGTTCTCGCGATAAGCGCATTAGAGCCACGGAATCTTGGTAAAACCCCTGATAGACCTTATTGAGTGTGTAGGCCATTATGAAATACCCAGGTTTTCAGCAAGACGACGAAGAGCATTCTCGAAACAGGTCAATGGTGCGCGCACTATACCTGCACCTACTTGCCCAACACCTGGTTCCTTGTGGGCTATGCCCGTGTTAATGGTCGGAGAGATACCCGTATCCACCACAAGACGAATATCAATACCAGTTGGGACCCCGAGATAGTTTAAGCCAGGTATCGTCCACTCAGGGTTTTCGTCGACACAAATTTCTCCCATAAGCCGCGTATAATCTTCGGCTTCGGATGCGGCGCCCGCGCCGACAAAGCCCGCGACTGCAGGCGCAGCACCCATTGCGAAGCCACCAAGCCCGATTGTCTCGATTATTGTGGAATCCCCCATATCGGGATTTGCATCCGCCTCGGTAAATCCAGCAAAATAAAGGCCTTCCGGCATCTCTACGGGGGCGGTAAACCATTCATTCCCCGTGCCACTAACGCGAATACCAAAGTCAGTACCATTACGTGCCATGGCAGTAACAACGGAAGATCCTTCAATGTCATAAACTGGATCCATCATGGACTTACCCATCGCCATGGCGATATTGAGGTGAAACTGATCGTTAGAACTTATAAAGTCGAGAGAGTCAGACAGTGATTTAATATCATCGGCCGTTTTGGCCATTACTCCTGCAATGGCACGAAGTATCAACCCTGAACATGCTACATTCCGTTGATGCATTTCATCGCCCATCGACAGGCCTCGCGCAATGAGAGGCTTGAGTTCCAAGCCACCCATTTCCCTTAATGCTTTGCCCATCGAAGGTCCAAGGATATCACGTATCCATGAAAGTCTCTGGAGTACTTCTGCATCATTGCCCCCAAACCGCATTACCTTCCCCAAACCTTCATTAATCGCACAATAAGCTCTATTACCAAATGTACGGTTTTCAACAACGAGCATAGGCTGGCTGATTGTGGTAATCCCTGTCATAGGACCCACCGCGTCATGGTGATGGTTGGGATCGAATGTAATTACACCTTCAGCGGCTAATTTGGCCGCCTCTTTTAGGTTCTTGGCCCAGCCTTCGAATACGGTAATTCCCGCTATAGCACCCTGCATGGGACCACACATGCGATCCCAGCTGATGGGTGGTCCAGCGTGAAGGATCATTTTATCAGTTAAGTTTGGGACTATGTCTTTCGCATATACAACGTCAACGAGAACTGGATCAGCACTCAAAATACGTTTAATTGCTTCTTGGTTTGCTTGTTCGATGAGTTCCATTCGGTTTTAGCCTTGATTTAGATACCCAACTTGGATAGCAAATTAGCGAGCTCTGGATTGCCTCCCGCTGATGGTTTCCAATCTAATTGGATTACAGGAGTATCGCATTCTGCAAGTTCATGCGAAAAGTTTTCCAATCCAATATTTAAGACAACTATTGGGTCCCCCAATAAATGTTTTTTGCCGTTTTCTATTCTGGATGTCATATTTCCCCCGTTAAATTCTTACTCTGCTAAACCAGAGAGACACGCAGCGAGTACTTTGGCGCCGGCCGCTAAATCTGACGCTGAGGCATATTCTGCTTCATTGTGACTAATACCACCGGCACAGGGCACAAAGATCATGGCTGAGGGACAGTATGAGGCCATTATACCAGCGTCATGAAATGCGCCAGAAGGTAGTATAGTGTTTGGGTAACCTAAGTCACTTGCTATTTGCTCAATTGCGGCCACAATTTCGGGTGTAAATGTTGTAGGTTTCTTATCAAAGGTCTGTGACACTTTAGCGTCACAAGGTGGTGCCGCTTTATTGCAGATCTCACTAATTTGTTCACACTTTTCCTGCAAAACACTTTCGTTTGGATGCCTAAGATCAATTGAAAATTTTGCACTGCTGGCTACGGCATTTGGCGAATTGGGTGTAATTACCAATTTACCCACTGTATACCTGAGTATGTCGTCTGGATCCTTCATAACCTTGTTTAATGATGTCAAACAGCGCAAGGCAGATTGAAGAGCATCACGTCTCAATGCTATTGGAGTAGTGCCGGCATGGGCAGACTCACCAGTGATTTCTATGCTAAACCGGCGAGACCCCTGGATCCCGTTTACGGCCCCAATAATATTCCCTGTGTTTTCAAGGATGGGCCCTTGTTCAATATGCGTTTCGATATAAGCGCTTACAGGCTCGGTAAGCGGGCGTTCGCCATCAACTGATGTGGCCTTTAACGTTTTTGCAAGGGCATCCGAAAATAAGATCCCCTCTGCATCTTTAGTGGATTCAAAATCCGCAACTTCGGCGACACCTGTATATACCATTGAGCCCATACAACCCGGATCAAATCGACTTCCTTCCTCATTGGTCCAGGCCACAACGTCAATCGGTCTCGACGTTCTTATTCCGGCACCCTCAAGTGCTTCTAGCGCTTCCAAGCCCGCTAAAACACCATAAATTCCGTCAAAGCGGCCTCCGCAGGGCTGACTATCCATATGACTGCCTGTCATTACAGGGCTGGCCTTTGCGTCTTTCCCAAATCGTCGGATAAAGAGATTTCCAATTTTATCTTGAGTGACGCCGAACCCATGCGGTTTAGCCCAGCTGATTAACGTTTCGCGAGCGGCGATATCAGCATTAGATAGCGCTTGGCGATTTACGCCATTTTTTGGAATTGAACCAAACTCGGCCATTTTTAGGTGCCGAGACCAAAGACGGTCCTCATTGATAAAGGCTGCTAAACGATTTCTTGCGTCCTTTTGCGGGATAGTTCTCATGACAAATTGTTTTCAATATTTCCTTGAACAAAAGAAATCGAAAGTCTCTATTACCACTTTAATAAATGATCCGTTGAACTTCCTCAATCAAAGTGATTTAGACGCCGAGGCCATCCGCTCCTTCGCGAAAGTATACCAATTGCCCATCGACAACAGTCATATCTACAGGAATATCCTTTATTTTAGTAGGCTCTACCTCGTGTGGATTTTTCGCCAAAATTGCAAAATCTGCAATTTTACCTATTTCAATGGACCCCTTAATTTTTTCTTCAAAAGCATTATATGCAGCGTTGATCGTAAACATTCGAATTGCGTCATTGACCGTGATAGCCTGATCAATACCAATGGTTTTCCCCGTCCAAGTTTGTCGGGAGACCGCTGTCCCCAGATCTCGAAGGGAATCCAAGGGCCAATAGGCCGGACCATCCGACCCCGAAGTAATCTGAAGGCCGGCGTCAAGCATCGTTCGGATATTAAAGCTTTCCTCTAAACGCTCTTCGCCGATACATGCAAGTAATGATTCCCAAATATAATGCATGAATGGAATATTTGGTACGGGCAAAATCCCATTACGCTTGATTATTTCCAGGCGTTCGTCGTTCACCAACCAGTTGCCGAGATGTTCTATGCGATGGCGGTGATCTGCACGTGGGTCATTTTTTAATACATTGTCCAATGACCGCAGCGCCATATCCATTGCAACGTCACCGATTGCGTGAATACAGATACGATGGCCCGCTTTGTGGTAAGCATTTACCGTTTCATCCAACTCATCCTGTTCGATCCTGATTAGTCCTTCGTGACAGGGGTCGTCCACGTAGGGTTCATAAAATTTAGCAACATGGCCTGTAATACCCCCATCGATAGACATTTTGACCCCACCAATACGCAACCAGTCATCTCCAAAGCCTGTTTTGATACCGAGATTCAGTAAGCTTTCTTTTTGGATAGCGGCTTCGATAACACGAATAAGCAAACTTACCCTGATGGGTAACTCTCCTGATTGTGCGAGTTCTTGATAGGCTCGGATGGATTCATGATTTGTGACAATGTCATGTATGTTAGTGATGCCGCGAGCAAGACACCGGTCGGAAGCAAAAAGAATACCCTTCTTCATTTGATCGTAACTATATTCCGGGATGACTGATCGCACTATATATTGAGCACGTTCTACAAGTTTTCCCGTAAGTTCACCACTTTCATCGAGTTCGATCGCACCGCCGGCTGGCGCTTCGGTACTTTTATTTATGTTTGCAAGTTCAAGTGCTTTTGAGTTTGCGATTGTTATATGAGCCCCAAAATTAATGGAAACAGGATTATTGGGTGCTGCTGCATCAAGTTCATGCCGATTTGGAAACCGGCCTTCTGGCATTCTGAAATCCTGCATTGGGCTGCCATGGGCGATGACCCAGGTTCCGGGTGCTTGGGATTTGGCCTGCTCTGAAATTTTTTCAACAATTTGTGGAATGGATCGCACATTAGAATAAAAATCACGGCAATCCAGTCGGTGCATCATCGACGCTCCCCCATCTGCAAAATGGACGTGTGGGTCGGTAAGGCCAGGGAGAACACAACGACCTTTCAGATCTATCATTTGGGTTCGACTGTCAGCAAGTGAATCTACATCACGCTTTGAACCCACGGCGCCAATTCGACCATTCCAAACCGCAACCGCTTCAGCCTGAGTATTATTTTGGTCCGTCGTAAGAATTGTTCCGTTGGTCAAGATTAAATCCGGGCTCAGTGCGGCTAAGCTCATGATGGTCTTTCCTCCGAATTTTCCGTGCTTTAATCTAATTAGTCCAGATTGTTGATAACTTTTTCGAGGATATCGATAATACGGTCGATTTCTTTTTCTTTGATTATTAATGGGGGAGCCAAGGCCATGGTATTTCCTGTCTGGCGCAAGAGTAGGCCTTCCTCAAAACAACCTATAAAACAATTATAGCTGCGTGGATTGGCATCATTGTCGGGTGGAGCCAGTTCTACCCCGGCAACGAGGCCGATGTTGCGGATATCAATGACATTTTTTGCATTCTTGAGTGAGTGTATGGCCTCTTCCCAATAGGGCGCTAGTTCTGTAGCACGTTTAAACAATCCTTCATTTTTATAAACATCAAGTGTCGCTATTGCTGCGGCACATGCCAGAGGGTGTCCTGAGTAAGTATAACCGTGAAAAAGCTCAATTATGTCTGACGGGCCGTCCATCATGGTATTATAAATCGAGGCTGTCGTGGCTATTGCCGACATGGGAACAGCGCCATTGGTTAAGCCCTTAGCCATGGTCATAAGGTCAGGTTGAACCGAGAACCTCTCTGCCCCAAATGAGGCGCCTGTGCGGCCAAACCCCGTAATAACTTCATCAAAAATTAACAAAATACCATGTCGATCACAGATGGTGCGCAAGCGGTCGAGATAATTTACAGGCGGCACAAGGACTCCAGTGGACCCTGCCATTGGTTCTACTATGACAGCAGCAATATTAGAGGCATCGTGGAGGTCTATAATCCTTTCCAGATCTTCAGCAAGTTCCGCCCCCCATTGAGGTTGACCCCGACTAAAAGCATTTTTTTCGAGATTATGAGTATGTGGCAAATGATCGATGCCGCCTAACATGTTGCCAAATTGTTTTCTGTTGTTGACGATCCCGCCAACTGCAGTGCCTCCAAACCCTACACCGTGATACCCGCGTTCTCGTCCAATAAATCGGGTACGGCTCCCCTCACCGCGCGCGCGGTGATAAGCGAGAGCAATTTTTAGGGCAGTGTCGACGGCTTCGGATCCGGAATTTGCAAAAAACACATGTTCTAAATTTTGTGGCAAAATAGCGGTCAAACGGCTCGCTAATTCAAACGCCAATGGATGACCCATTTGAAAAGCGGTTGCGTAGTCCATTTGACCTGCCTGTTCGCGAATGGCGGCGGTGATAGTTTCAGCCCCATGACCTGCATTGACGCACCACATGCCAGCAGCCCCATCTAAGACCTTTCGCCCATCACCTGTGTTGTAATACATACCTTTGGCGCTGACTAACATGCGAGGGGATGCCTTGAATTGCCGATTGGCGGTGAAAGGCATCCAGTATGGATTTAAATCGTTGGTGGTTCTTTGCAAGGAATCTGGCATCAGAAAACCCTATAAATAATATTGTTTTATACTAATAAGTGATATTTTAGCATCATTTGTTTTGGGTGTCGTGGGGGCATTTGATTGAAATTTTGGAAGAAAGTTCCAGAGAAATTTAACCTAGGGTGTGACAACCGGTAACATTTGATGGAATAATCAAATTTAAGAATAAAAATTATGTTGATTATGCTCAATAACAGGGATCGACATGGCGGCATTATTACAAATTCGGGATTTAAAGACTTCATTTTTTACAAGTGACGGAGAAGTGCGGGCAGTCGATGGTGTCACCTTTGACATCGAAGAAGGCAAAACAATGGGTCTTGTTGGCGAGTCTGGCTGCGGTAAAAGCGTGACGGCACTTTCAGTTATGCACCTTCTGTCCAAGGGGGTTGGTAGGGTAGTTGGTGGTGAGATACTTTATCGTGGACAGAATCTTGCCGAATTTTCGGACCAGCAAATGCGCGATATTCGGGGCAATGAAATCTCGATGATCTTCCAGGAGCCCATGACCTCTCTTAATCCGGTATTCAGTATCGGCGACCAAATAGCTGAGTCTGTTAGGTTGCATCAGGGGGTAAGCAAGAAAGAGGCTCGCGACAGGGCAATAGAAATGTTGCAACTTGTTAAAATAGCTGAGCCGGACAAACGTATAGATGAGTATCCGCATCAACTAAGTGGTGGTATGCGTCAACGGGTCATGATTGCTATGGCCTTGAGCTGTAATCCTAGCCTTTTGATGGCGGATGAACCAACCACAGCACTTGACGTTACCATTCAAGCCCAAATTCTTGAGTTGATTAAAGAGTTACAGGAGCAACTCGGCATGTCTGTTTTGTTGATTACCCATGACCTTGGCGTAGTGGCAGAACAGGCGGATGAGGTCGCTGTCATGTATGCCGGTAAAATAGTGGAACGTGCTAAACCTGAAATTATTTTTGCACATCCTGCACACCCTTATACGGTTGGTTTGATGAACTCTGTTCCAGGAGTGACCGATAAAAGCAAAAAACGTTTAGAGGCAATACCAGGTATTGTACCAAGCCCCTTACATTGGCCTTCTGGCTGCAGGTTTCGCGATAGATGCTCGCTGGCAGAGGACAGTTGTGGCAGAACTCAGCCAGACTTGGTTGAGATTGAGGTGGGTCACTGGGTGTCCTGCCTTAAGGTGCCGTTGACAGCAAGTGCGGCATAGGGAGAATTTAGATGGCACTTCTTGAAATTAATAATCTTGTAAAGCATTTCCCAATTTCCACCGGTTTTTTTGGACGGAAAACCGGGGATGTAAAAGCGGTGGATGGTGTTTCTCTTTCGGTGGAGGACGGAGAAACCTTAGGATTGGTCGGTGAATCGGGTTGTGGAAAGTCAACCTTGGGTCGATGTCTCCTACGGCTGATTGAGCCTACCTCGGGTGAAATTGTTTTCGAGGGGGAGGAAATAACGGCAATGAACTTTGAGCGCATGAGAGAAATGCGTCGCAAAATGCAAATAATTTTTCAAGACCCTTACGCTTCTTTAAACCCTCGTATGCGGGTCGGTGAAATAATCGGAGAAGGGTTGCAGATACACGGTCTTGCTACTGGTGCGGATCTAAAAGACCATGTGATGGGCTTGCTTGAAAAAGTTGGCCTTCGGGAAGAACAATATGATCGTTATCCTCATGAATTTTCCGGTGGCCAGCGTCAGCGAATAGGGGTCGCCCGAGCCCTCGCACTTAATGCTAAATTCATCGTGGCTGATGAAGCTGTATCAGCGTTGGACGTTTCCATTCAGGCACAAATCCTGAATTTACTGCAAGATCTTCAGGACGAGTTTGAGCTGACCTATTTCTTTATCTCTCATGATTTACGTGTTGTAGAACATGTCAGCGATCGGGTGGCTGTGATGTATCTGGGTAAAATTGTTGAAATAGCATCTGCTGACAAGATTTATTCTGATGGCCAACATCCCTATACGCGTGCATTGCTCTCCGCAGCGCCAGTTCCAGATCCGACGAGAAAGGTAGAGCGTACCGTATTACAGGGTGACGTCCCCAGCCCAATAAATCCGCCGTCGGGATGTAGTTTTCATCCTCGCTGCCCATTTGCACAGAAGATTTGTTCCGAGGAAGAACCGCCTCTCGTCCAAGACGGAGATCATGGAGTGGCATGCCACGTTTTTGGTCCAGGTGCGACAGTAAAACCAAATTAAGAAGATTAGTAATTTATCTAAAAGGAGGAAGTTTAATGGCTAAGTTGCGACATATCGCCATCAGCGCTAAAGATTTGGAAACCACAGCCCAGTTTTATGAAAGAGCATTTAAAATGGAGAGGGTGAGACAATCAAAAGTTGCGATCATGTTGTCTGATGGGGTGGTTTCTCTCGCTATCTTGCATTTACGGTCAAATGACAATGCACCCGATGAACGTGGACCCGATTATATTGGTTTGCATCACATGGGCTTTCTGGTGGATGACGTGCCGATAGCAAGTGAAGCTGTGGAAGAAGCGGGAGGAAAATATCATGGCCAAATTCAAAACGTTGGAGATGGCCCGGAATTCGAAAGAAAATACCGTGATCCCAATGGTGTTGTTTTGGATGTCACAAGTAAGGAGCACGCCACTTCCTCTTGGAGGGTCCCGGTAGAATGAGGGTATAAACACTTCCTCCAAATACTTTCATAGATTAATCAAAGGTCAATTTATTCTAAAAACTCATTACTTAGCCATTTGCCAATAAGACCTATTTCAAAATCATCGTGAGGAAATCCCATTAGTTGTATGCCCATGGGCATTCCCCGGTCTTCGAGCAAGGGTAAATTGTAGCCTGGCGCCCCCAGACATGATGTAACATCGCCATAGATAGGATTGCCAGTACCCGTGGCTGCCTTGGGTGCCGGCCCCTGCGCGGATAGCAGGATGAAAGCGTCGCCCAATCCCCGTAAGGTTTCAAATTGGTCGCGCAATATTTGCCGTAATTCCAAACAATGTCTGTAGTCTTCAATCTTCATTGTTTCGCCGTGCGCTATCCGGTCTAAAATACCGGATGAGATTAAATGTTCACCCTTGTCGCGTTGCGTTTTGCCAGGCCACTGCATCTCCCAACAAAATAAATCACGTAAAAAATTCGGGATGGTATGGAGGGTCTTTTCGAGTGCTTCAACGGAGGAATCATCTTTGCGTGTTATAATTTCGGTACCTTTATCCGATAACAACCCAATGAAATCTTCAAATTTTTCTTTGGTTTCATCCTCCGTGTCTTCCCAGCCCAGGGTGTCTAGGCGGACAAGGCGGTGGGGCTTCTTTGCGGAACTTAACGAGGTCTTTCCATAAAGCCCCGGATGACCGGGGTCGCCGCCAGCTGTGGATGAAATAAAAAATGCTGTATTCCAAACATCGTCCAATGAACCGGCGTGGACACCAAGTACTGATTGTGATGGTGCCATCGAATGGCCGCCCAACCTGTTCAATGCACCAAAGGTTGGTTTAAGTGCAAAATTGCCACAATATCCTGCTGGTCGCAAGATTGACCCTCTCACCTGACTTCCGCTGCCAGCGGGAACCATCCCAGCGCCAACAGCAGCGGAAGTGCCGCTGGAAGACCCACCCGGTGTGCGCGTAATATCGAAAGGATTTCTCGTCGGTCCGGCATCTCTTGATCCAAACTCGGTCGTTACTGTTTTTGCTAGTATAACTGCACCACCCTCCCGTAAGGCTCTTGCATGTGCACAATCCTTGTCACCACCATAGCCTCGCATCGCTGGGCTACCGAGCTCCGTGGTCATACCTTTTACCTCGTATAGGTCTTTAACGACGAATGGCATCCCATCAACTATGGAAAGGGGGTTGTTGTTTTGGTAACGTATCGTAGCTTTATCTGCAGCTTTGCGTGCGACTTCCCTGTCCATTGCCACAAAAGCCATTACATTTGGTTCACGTGAAGAAATAGTCTCCAGGCAGCGTTCCAGGTAAGCGCGTGGGGTATCACGGCCGTCCAGAAAACTCGGTATGGCATCATGCCACGTGATTAATCCTGAAGATGTTGGGTCATACCTGTCCTTTGAAAAAGGTTGGGTTGTGTCTGGTGCCATGACGCTTTCTCCATATTATACTTAATGCAGGAAGCCTAATGCTTTTAGGGAAAAAACAAAATGGCCTGTTGGACATTCATATCAAACCGTGGAGTTAATAATGAGTGAAAAGGATGTAGTTATATTACCGGATGATAACTGTATTTTGCCAACCGAGGCTGTTACCGCGATAACAAATTGTGATGCGTTTCCTGAAACAACCGGCTATTCCAAATCTATTGAATTTATTGATTTTGAGCATTACGGAAAATCATTCACCCAGGTCTTGACTACTTTCAAACCTGATATTCCAAGACTTCATAACGGCCGAGAGATAATACTGGTTTGCGGTGAAGGGGGTAAAGACAACGGCAATGGTTTCATTGAGACATATGAAAAAAAGCCCGGTATGGCTCCGTGGCTTGCAAGCCGGGGTGTCACCGTAGCAATTGTGCCGAGACTTGGCCGCTGGAATTTCTTTGATGAAGGGGGTAGCTGGATAAATATTCCGCTTGGACAGCGCATGCCGGTATATGATCGCAAGCAGGCAGAATATTGGTCAAAAGACAGCTACACAACTCATGCCTCTAAAGGCCAGGCAAGCCCAACCGGGAGTGATACCTACCGGTTGCCGGTTGAGGGAACAGAGCTTTACGAACATATGCTTGCGGCAACGCCGGATGCCATCGTTGAAGGATATCGGCGAGGAGCGGAACGCGCACTCGACAATCACAAGGAGCCACGCGAAAATATTTTATTACTTTTTTGGGGATTTTCCACGGGCGGACCATTTTTGTGGGCGCTGTGTCGATACCTTATCCCTGATGGGACGCTCGGTTGGGGTATGTCCAATAATCCTGCTGCTTATTTGTATAGTCGGGCGAGCACCGACAATCATGACTGGCCTTATGAAGATTCTTGTTTGCGGGTTAGAGAACGGGGGCGCCCAGATTTTTTATTCTACACGGCGCATATCAGTGATGACTTACGGGAAAAATGGTTCCAGGAATCAATGCATGCTCCGAATTTTAAATCGATTGAAGATGTTTTCATGCATTACAACATTGCCGCTTTAACGGAGCACACCACCCGTCTCTGGCAATCGGAGTTTTTACCCGATAAAGACCGCCAAGGAGGATTTGCCGAATTTTTGCAAAAGACATTAGAGCCTCTTTATCCTGCCGCGCAATTGCGTGATGTCTCAGTGTTTGAAATGAACGGAACGCTTGATCAGGTGATACAGCCTTGGAAGGTTGATGCCGCTCGACGAGTTTCAGAGCGGTATTGTAAGAGGTACAGGGTTGCCCGATTAGAGAATTTTCGCCATGACATTCTGCACGACACCTGCAAAACCGTTGGCCGAATTTGGCTTAAATTGATCGAAAGTAATTACTACAATTAGTTTTAACAATTTTCTACACAAGACTCGCCACCCTTAAATTACCATGCTAGCATTATGGCAAATAAGTTAGAAAAGCTCCAATAACGGGGCAATATAGGCGTCAAAGGGAGGCGCAGTTGGCTGCCACTGATGTGAAAACGGGGGGTAGTACCTCTGGAGGATGGGAACCCCCTGTTCGGATCGAAAAGGATGAACTAATCCAAATTTCGGATGGTCTACTATCCGAACCAGACATCCCCTATGTGGAAACTGAAGATGTCTTCCGCATTCATTCAAACGGATTGGATTGGGACATTGGCAACATTGTCTACGAACCCATCGATGATTCAAAAATTGCGATTGGGCCTGACGGTAAAAAGCTGGGAATTTTAATGCTTCATGGTGGCGCATCAGATTGGCGTTCAATAGAGCGCTTGGCTAGAACCTTTTGTGGGAAAAGAGGTTACAAAGTTTGCAACATGACATATCCCGGTCGGTTTTATTTTGACGATCCAGAACATAATTGGCCAGGTGATACATTTCATGAAGATGGCACTGTTCGTACGCCTGTTTGGTTGAAGGGCGAGACAATCACGTCAGATCAGTATGATGTAAAGGTTGATGCCAGCCATAGAGAGATTTATGGATCGCGTCGTTATGCCGTCTCCAAACCGGGCACACTTTTTCATGTTCGTATGGGCGCCTGGCCAAAGGCTATTGTTGATGCGATGTTGAATATTTGTGCTCGACATTTTCCGCCAGATGAATGGTCAATTTATGTTCATGGTCATTCAACGGGTGGGCCATTCGTCCATACTACGATGCAGAGGGTCGAGAATGTCCGGGGTTTGATTGGAATTGAAAACTCACCCTTCGGGCAATTTTTTAATGAGATGACCAAGCATGACTGGCCCACTCCATTCAACTATGTATTAATAAGGGATTGGCGGGAATTAGCACGATATAAGGGTGCGGAGCTGGCCCTGGCAGAGGGGGAAAAGCCGCTTTTTCGATTGGCACAGGTTATGGAAGAACTTTATGAGCAGTGGGACGCTTCCAAGCGTTTTCCCCAGTTCAAGGCCGAAAACTGGTATCATAACCGCACACCCTCATGTCTTACCGAGGCGGCAGAAGTAGCAGCAGAATACCAAAGCTTTGATAAGGAGGAGACCGACGCCCTGGTGAAAGAATATCTTGACTATGGCGTGCCGCTGGAAGGCGAGGGTGTGAAGCGTGTGCCTAACTTGCTGCATGGTATATGCGATTTTAGTCGGGACCATACGGTACCGACGTATGAATTTTTAACTGAACGATATGCGAAGGTTAACCCGGCCCCTAGGTTTCGTTACATACAGCTCGGCACAGGTGTACATTCCTACTGGCGGACAGAGGATGGCCTTCCAATGGGTGTCTGCCCGGTGGTTGCCAAGGTTTGGCATGAGGCCATTATGAATGGTTATTTTGATCAAGAAGAGAAAGACTAACTAAACTACAAAGGGAGGGGAAGAAAACGAGATGAATTTGTTATCAAAGTTGAAATTTGCAATTACGGCTGCGATGGTCACCGCAGTGATGTCTATGGTGGCGACGACTGCGATGGCCCAAAAGAAAGTGGTTATAGGGGCCACCGGTAATATTTATGGTTGGAACCCTTATCAGGATTCCGCCGCTCAGATGTACGGGATCTGGTGTAACGTTTACGGCTGTTTATGCCGCTACGATTTTAAGAAGGCGGGCTATTCACCCATGTTGGCAAAAAGCTGGAGTATTAACCCGAAAGATCGGAATGAGTGGACTTTTAAACTTCGCAAGGATGTAAAAAGCCATTCTGGTGCCAACCTGACAGCGGCTGATGTTGTGCATACGATTAATCGTATTAAAACGGATAAACAAAGTTCGCAGAAACAAAATGTACGACCATTAAAAAAAGCGATCGCAGTTGACAAACATACAGTCAAATTAATCACTAAAATCCCGACTGCCCATCTACTTCAGCATGTTTGTGATATCTATGCGATTACTCGTAAGGCAGTTTTTGATAAACATGGCCCAAGAAAAGCTGACAGAAAATATCCAGATGGATTTGGTCCTTATAAACTAGATCGCGTTGTTATCGGTGAGCAGGTTATTACCCGTCGCGCCAAGAATAGCGTGTTTGGCAATAAAGATAATCCCGATATCTTGATCTGGAAGAAAATGACCGAGGTTGAGCAGCGGGTTACAGCGTTGTTGAATGGTGAGATACAAATTGCACAGTTTATCCCGCCACATCTCATGAAAAGAGTTGAATCTGGTAAAAATACCAAACTGTCCTACACGGATTCAGTTGAAATTATGATGCTGTTGATGAACCCATCATTTAAACCTTGGGCTAATAAAAAGCTGCGTAAGGCCGTTGCTCATGCCATTAACCGCGATCAGATAATTAAGACTATTTTGCAGGGGATGGCGAGAAAACTAAAGGGTGCCATTGGCCCCGGTCAGATCGGATACGATGCCGCGCGTTCAGAAAAATTTGATCTTAAATATGATCCGGCTTTGGCCAAAAAACTTGTAAAGGAAGCGGGGTATCCAAATGGTGTCGATGTAGAAATGTCGACACCGGTCGGGCGTTATGTGAATGATAAAATCATTTCGCAGGCTATTGTTCCTATGCTTGCAAAAGTGGGTATCCGGGCAAAATTATTAACTCCAGAATGGTCCACTCAGTGGGCTAACGTTCGAAAGGGTAAGCGCTCCTTCTTCTATCAAGGACGTGGTTCAGTCATCGATCCCGGGCCAGCACTGGCACAATATTTCAAGACTGGTGTATCACCACGGATTAAGTACTCGAATCCAAAATATGACGCATTATTTGATGAAGTTGCTAGGGAATTCAATCCTAAGAAACGACAAAAATTAATCAATGATGCAATTGCAATACTTGTTGAGGATGTGCCTGCCGTGTTCATGTGGCGTCACAAGTTAGCATATGGTGTCGCGAACAATGTGAGTATCTCGCCGCCTGCTAACGGCCGAATTTATGGTGAGAATATCCGTATAAAATAGTGTTGTAAGAAGAGTTGTTGGATAAGGGGCCCGCCCGATTAGGGCGGGCCCTCATATCTGGCCTATTTGAGGTTTTCCGATGCCAATGACAAAAAAGGGAAAATTTATCACCGTCGACGGTGTAAAAACCCACTTCTATGAAAAGGGCCGAGGACCGACGATCGTTCTGGTTCATGGCGGTAATTTTGGCTCAAAGGAGGCATCAGGTAATAGCTGGACGTGGAGCCGTAACTTTGATTATTTGGCCAGGAATTATCACGTCGTAGCGGTAGATAAACTTGGTCAGGGTTATACCGGTAACCCAAAATGCGATGCCGATTATACAATGCATGCTGTGGTCCAGCACCTTGGAGGATTTCTCAATAAAAAGGGGCTTAAGGACTGCCATCTCGTTGGTCACTCACGTGGAGGTTATGTGACCGCCCGGTTAACGCTCGAACAGCCCGAACTCGTGGCTTCCTGCATCTGTGTAGACAGTAATACATTAGCACCGGGTGTTGGAATGAATGAGGTGGTTCTTGCTAATCCCCCGCACCCGCCACTAAGTCGTGAATGCCAAAGATGGGTATTAGAACGATATTCTTATGCTCACGAACACATCGATGATGACTGGCTAGATGTCTTGGTCGATGTTGGTAAGCAGGCCAAACATAAAAAAGCTGTTTCGAAAATGGAGAAGCAGAAACTTAAAACACGACAATTTTTACCTGGCCTTTCTGCAGATCGTGCAGATACTTTTGCTCGTATTCGCGATACCGGCATGAGGCGTCCGACCATGGTCATGTGGGGATATAACGATCCAACGGCTCTGTTGGAGCAAGGGCAAAGACTATACGACCTGATTGCGTCAACCGAACGACGGGCTTACATGCACATTCTTAATCGTGCGGGTCACTTCTCCATGCGTGAACAGGCTGATCATTTTAATACCGTACTCGACGGATTTGTAAAAAGTGTTATTGAGTAATGCTTAGGGTAGATGGAAAGTTTGTCGATGCCTCGGGCGTAAAAACCCATTACTACGAAAAGGGTTCGGGTCAGGCGCTTGTACTTTTTCACGGCGGAGCTTTTGGCCATCCGACGGCTGCAGATAGTGCGTGGGATTGGAGTACTAATTTTAACGCTCTCGCGGAACGATACCGTGTGATAGCTGTTGATAAGCTTGGTCAAGGTTTTACGGATATTCCAAAATCCGATGGAGATTACTGCATGTCAGCCGTTGTCGAGCACGCAGCAGATACACTCCGTGCTCTCAATTTGGGTCCAGCGGATCTTGTGGGACATTCTCGGGGAGGATATTTGGTCTGCCGCCTTACTCTCGACTACCCTGAGATGGTTCGGAGTTGTACAATTGTGGACAGTAATACCAGTTCACCCGGTGTTGAGCTAAACAATATTGTACTAGGTAATCCCCCGGAGCCACGCCTATCACGTGATAGCCACTACTGGATATTTGAACATTATTCTTATAGCCCACACCACATCTCAAGTGATTGGCTTGACGTCTGTTGTGAGGTTGCTAGTCGCCCAGAATATCATTTGGCCTGGGATAAAATGGAAACGCAAGGATTAAGACTAAAGCAGTTTGCCCCTGGCCTGGCTGCGGACAAGTCCAAAATGTTTGCCATGTTGCGAGATGAAGGGTTGAAGAGGCCCACCCAAATCATTTGGGGAAAAAACGACCCCACCGCCTCTATTGAACAAGGTTGGGCACTTTGGGATTTGATAGCCAAACACCGTTCAGATGCGAAGTTCCATATTCTGAATCAGGCAGGACATTTTTCTTATAGGGAACACCCAAAAGAGTTTAATGAGTTAATACATGCCTTTGTGCAAACCTGTGGGGACAGCTGACGTGTTCTATATCAGTCATTCAAGGCACTTTTCTCTGGCTTACGCCTGTCTCCCTGTGGAGTGCAATAAAGATGTTTAGTTACATCATACGTCGGATGATTGGCACGATGCCGGTAATGCTGTTGATCTCGTTACTGGTGTTTATGCTTGTGCAGGCTGCACCCGGCGATCCGGCCGATATTCTTCTATCCGATGAAGCATCGAAGGAAGATATTGAGGAAGCCAGACAACGTTGGGGCCTAGACCAACCAGTTTATGTTCAATATTGGCGTTTCCTGGTCGCTGCATTGCAGGGGGATCTCGGCATGTCATTCCGATATGCTGACCCCGTTCTTCTTCTCATTGTTGAACGACTTCCAGCTACAATCGAGCTTGCCTTCTTCTCTATCGTAATTGCTATTATTGTCGCATTACCACTTGGAGTTTGGGCTGGTGCTAAACCAAATTCCTGGATTGATAATTTGGGATCGGTTGTGGGCTTCTTCGGTATCAGTATGCCGAATTTCTGGTTTGGTATTATGCTGATCCTTGTAGTTTCTGGCGTCTTTAATTTGCTACCGTCTGCTGGGCGGGAGACCTACGGTATTCCAAGCGATCCCATCACGGGGTTTTACATTATCGATAGTATAATACATGGCAACTGGACCGCCGCCTGGGACGGACTGAAGTATATAATCCTTCCCGCTACGGCGCTCGGTACAAATATGATGGGTATAATGATGCGCGTCACGCGTTCATCGGTGTTAGAGGTTATGCATGAAGATTATGTCACTACAGCGCGGGCAAAGGGTATCAAGGAAAGCTTGGTATTATGGCACCACGCAGTTCGTAATGCTTTAATTCCGATAATAACCGTCGTTGGGCTTGAGTTGGGGACTTTGCTATCTGGCTCGATTATTGTCGAGACCGTCTTTTCTTGGCCAGGTGGTGGTTCATTATTGATCTCTGCGATAACAGCACGAGATTACCCTCTGATTACTGGGACAGTGCTTTGCTATACCTTTGCCTTCGTTATGATCAACTTCATTATTGATATTCTTTATGGGCTTATTGATCCGAGGATTCGCTTTGACAAATAGTCCCTCAACAAATCCTGTTAATTCTTCATCGGATACTCAGGTATCAGATTTTAGAAAGGCTATCAGGCCCTGGTTAAAGCCAAAAATCATTATGGGCGGCAGTCTGGTGTTTCTCCTGGTTTTTATGGGTGTTTTTGCTCCGCTCATCTCACCCTACGATCCCAATTTGCAGAACCTGACCAATACCTTAAAAGCACCCCAATGGTGGGACGGTCTCCATTTTCTTGGAACGGATCATGTTGGCCGAGACATTTTAAGCCGAATCTTTTACGGGGCGCGAATTTCATTGGTTATTGCAGGAACGGTAGTAATAATCTCGGGCGTGATCGGCGTTGGTTTAGGAGCAATCTCGGGTTATTTTGCCGGACGCACTGATTTCTTCATACAGAAATTGGTGGAGGTGATATGGGCATTTCCACCTCTTCTTCTTGCCATCGCTGTTCTTGCCTTCTTTGGTCAGGGGTTGTGGATATTAATCGCGGCACTGGTTGCACAGCGCTGGATACCCTACTGCCGTGTCTCACGGGGTCAGGCCTTATCCTTGCGGACAAGAGACTTTGTTGATGCTGCTCGATCTCTAGGTGCACGTGACACTCGGATAATTGTTAAACATATTCTTCCTAACCTGATGCAAGCGGCGATGGTTATAGGAACTTTTGCTATGGCCACCGCCATTATTTCTGAGGCCAGTCTTAGCTTTCTCGGGCTGGGAGTGCCCCCGGAGATTCCAACCTGGGGTAGTATGCTTGCCGATGGGCGCGCCTATATTAGTACGTCTTGGTGGCTAGCTCTTTTCCCAGGCCTGTGTATTTTCTTTACTGTTTTAGGGATTAACCTTTTGGGTGATGGCATGCGTGACATATTTGACCCGAGGTTAAAACGATCTGGATCGGGAGTCGGCTGAACCCCAGTCTAGAAAGCGGAGATCTTTAGATGCTTTCCCATGAAGATAATGAACTATTAGTTCGCACCGGTCCCGGGACTCCAATGGGTGATTTGATGAGACGCTATTGGATACCCGCAGTCTTTTCTTATCAAATTGAGAAGCCAGACTGCCCGCCGGTTCGGGTTGGCTTGTTGGGGGAAAAGCTCGTGGCCTTTCGTGACAGTGAGGGCAAGCCGGGGCTGCTTGATGAACGTTGTCCTCATAGGACGGCTTCAATGTTTTTCGGACGCAATGAGGATTGTGGTCTCCGTTGTGTCTATCATGGCTGGAAGTTTGATGTTAATGGTCAGTGTGTAGATTTGCCAAGCGAGCCCGCGGGAAGCACTCTGCAGCGGAAAGTAAGAATTAAGGCATATCCTTGCTGTGAAGAAGGAGGCATAGTCTGGGCCTATATGGGGCCTCCTGAATTCCAGCCTGAATTTCCTGAATTAGAGTGGGCTATGGTTCCAGCTTCACATCGCTATGTGACACGTCACATTCAAGAATGTAATTGGCTGCAGGGTCTGGAGGGTGGTTTTGATACCAGCCATCTGGCTTTTTTACATACCGGTGATGCGCCACCTAACAGAAATATTGTTCCGTCACAATATGCTGTGGTCCAGACCGATTTTGGGTTTATGGCAGGCACCGGCCGGGTATTGAAAAAAGGCGAAGTGTTATGGGCTTCAAACCTAATGTGTATGCCGTTTCATAAAATTTTTGCAACCAAGCCCGAGGCCGCTCATATGTGGGTTCCAATTGATGATAAAAATACGATGCTTTACAGCGTTGATTATTGGCCGGATAAACCATTAACTGATGAGGACCTGGCACGGACCAAGAATTACAATGGTATCCATGTAGAAAATATTCCTGGAACTGATATTCCCATTCATAATAAAAGTAACGATTACAACATTGATCGCGAGCTTCAAGCGAGTGGCAAATCATACACGGGAATGGTCGGCCTAGGAGTTCAGGATGCTAGTGTTCAAGAATCCATGGGTCCAATAGCGGATCGTACGATAGAGCATCTTGGCGCAAGTGATACGGCTATAATCCAAATTCGAAAACTATTGTTACAAAGCTTGAAAGATTTTAGGGATGGTAAAACACCACCAGGGCTCGACCCTAAGAGTTATCGGGCACGTTCAACTAGATTTACCCTTTCTGATGATGTTTCCTTTGAAGAGACAATTACTGAACAGTTAAAACGCGATTACGGGTTAGTCGCCTCGAAATAGGAAAGGTTTAATTATGAATGGTGCAGCCCTCGTTGCAGAAATTTTAAAAAGAGAGGGAACCGAGTTTCTATCTTGCTATCCGAGAAATCCTCTTATTGAAGAATGCGTGAAGGTTGGAATTAGGCCAATTTTGTGCAGGCAAGAACGTGTCGGTGTAGGGATTGCCGATGGTTATTCTCGAGTGATGCGCGGAAAGGCCAATGGTGTTTTTGCGGCTCAGGCCGGTCCTGGCATAGAAAACGCCTTTCCTGGGATAGCCCAAGCCTATACGGAAAATGTACCGATATTGATTTTACCTGGTGGGCTAGGGTCCGCTCGGCAATATAGACATCCAAGTTTCAGCGCAGTAGATGTCTTCGCACCAGTAACAAAGTGGGCGGCACGCGCGCATTCTGTTGATGTGATCCCGGGATTAATGCGACAGGCATATCATGCGATGCGGACGGGAAAAGGAGGGCCGGTTCTCCTCGAGATTCCACTGGAGGTGTGGGATCAGGAATATAACGATGATTTGGACTACAGCCCTGTTCGCCCCTATCCAATAGCACCTGAGCGCCAAGCTATTGAAGAAGCAGCAAAGATATTACTAGAAGCCGAAAGCCCCATTCTGTGGGCGGGGCAGGGAGTCCTTTATGCGGAGGCCAGTGCCGCGGTAACTGAACTCGCGGAAAGCATTCCGGCGCCGGTTATGATGACGAACCCGGGTAAGAGTGCAGTTGCTGAAAATCATTCACTTGCTTTGGGAAGTAGTACAAGATCTCGCCCACGAATGGTCTCACATTTTATGGATCGAGCCGATGTTATTTTCGCGATTGGATCAAGCCTGACGATTACCAATTTTGGACCAAAAGTACCACCTGGAAAACGAATTATTCACTCTACGATTGATCCATCCGACATAAATAAAGACTATTTTGCCGAGCATGCTGTGATTGGTGATGCCAAGTTGGTTGCTGAAGCCTTAATCGCTGAAATTAAAGTTCAGCGCGGCGAGGAAGTAGAAGGCAAGAGGCAAACCTTGGTGAACGAAATTAAATCAGTTAAATCCGATTGGCTCGGAGAATGGTCTAAGCACAGGACTTCCGATGAAGTACCAATAAACCAGTATCGGGTTATCCAAGACCTGATGGACACCCTCAACATGGAAAACGTTATTATAACTCATGACTCTGGTAGTCCCCGTGAGCAAATGATGTCGAGCTGGGAGAGTACAACACCTGGCTCTTATATTGGGTGGGGTAAGTCAACACAGCTTGGCTATGGGCTCGGCCTTAATATGGGAGCAAAATTAGCGGCTCCCGATAAGATTTGCATTAATGTGATGGGCGATGCAGCAATTGGTATGACCGGAATGGACCTGGAAACGGCGTCGCGGAATGGCATCGCGACACTTACAATTGTTTTTAACAACGGTGTAATGGCTGCCGAGCGCGATGTTCTTATTTTGGCGACCGAGAAATATAATTCCATGGATGTTGGCGGAAATTATACAAAGGTCGCTGAAGGTCTTAATGTTCAATCCCGTCGTATTGAAAGTCCGGAGGATATAATTCCGGCAATTAAAGACGCTGTGACAACAATTAAGGGCGGCAAGCCATACCTCCTCGAATTTATTGTAAAAGAAGGGTATGACTTTTCTCGTGATAAAGTTGCTGGGCTCTAAATATTTTCATCCATCGCGGAAGGCATCCATCATTGGCTTTTGCTGCCCCCCGTCAATCTCAATCATCGTGCCATTAACGAAATGTGCCAGAGGCGAGGCGAGATATGCAACAAGATTTGCAACCTCCACCGTTTCTGCGATGCGGCCAAGCGGGATGCTGCGTGGCGCAAGCTGGTCGGCTTCTTCATAACTAATTTTCATATCCCTAGACATACCCTTGACGAGCCCGGTCCAACGCTCGGTTCTGACGGGGCCTGGATTTACAGCAACGAAACTTATATTGTCTTTTCCATATTGTCCGGCCAGTGAGATTGTTAAATTTTGTCCCGCAGCATTTGCAGCGCCCGGCGCAATTTCCCAATATGAATGCTTAATCCCGTCATTCCCAATTAAATTGACAACACGCCCGCCGCCTTTCTTTTTTAAATGAGGCAGGGCCGCACGTGTGCAACGGACATATCCGAAAAATTTTAGTTGTAGTGCGTCTTCCCATTGTTCGTCGGAAAGATACTCCAATACACCACCCGTGGCGGCGCCAGCATTATTAACAAGAATGTCAACACCACCCAGAGACCCAACGGCCTCATCAATGAAAGCGTTTGCTTGTTCTGTATCGGTAAGGTCTGCGGTTATCGGAATAATGTTTTGGCCGGTAGTTTTAGCAATGTCTGCAGCAGTATCTTCGAGAGGCCCTTTACGCCGGGCACATATTGCAACATCAACGCCCTCCTGAGCTAAAACCAGCGCGATTGCTTTACCAATGCCCTCACTTCCACCTGTTACAATTGCCTTTTTTCCCTTAAGTTGAAGATCCATTGCCCTGTCTCATCCATAAAGTTTTCCAGTTGATGAAGAGATAATGTCTCTTTTTTGTTATTCGGGGAATGGTTTTTTACAAAATTTCTCGATCGAACCGTTGCTCAGCTGATAACCATTGCCGTACCTTATTATTATGGTGAGAGGTTTGGCTTATGAATCAGACAAGTCCAATTCGATATATTGGTGAATCAGTTCCGCGAATTGAAGATCGACGGCTTTTGACCGGCGGAGGGCAATTTGTTGATGATGTGGCGATGCCAGATTTATTGCATATGGCAATTCTGCGTAGTCCACTGGCACATGCAAGAATAAAAGCCATTAGTCTTGAAAGTGCCAGAGCGATGCCGGGTGTAGTGGATATATTTTGTGCCTCGAATATCGATTTTCCGTTACCGGATATTCCACTTCGATTGGCACCATTCAAGGGCTTTGAACGATTTCTTCAAAAACCACTGGCGATCGATAAAGTACGTTATGTAGGAGAGCCTGTAGCCGTTGTTATTGCGGAGAGTCGTTATTTGGCTGAGGACGCTATCGCAGCGATAACGCTTGATCTAATTGCTTTACCGACAGTGACCAGCGTTAAAGAAGCAGAAGCAGGTCATGATTTATTACACGACGCTGCAGGCGAGAATATCGGTGCACAATACACGGTAGAGCGTGGAAATATCGACGCGGCTTTTAAAAATGCTCCATATGTACGCCGTGAACAATTTGTCACCAATCGTCACGGAGCATGTCCTTTAGAAACCAGGGGTCTGATCGGAGAATATGTTCCACAATCCGGTGCGTTACGCCTTACCGGCGCTGCAAAAGTTACATTTTTTAATAGACGTCATCTAGCTGCTGCATTTGGTCTCAAAGAAGAACAAGTGGAATTGATAGAACTGGATGTTGGTGGTGGCTTTGGTGCCCGCGGTGAACTTTATCCCGAAGACTATCTAGTACTGATTGCCGCTAAACGCGTTGGCAAGCCAATAAAATGGATAGAGGATCGTCGGGAGAATCTTATGGCCTGTAACCATTCTCGTGATATCACTTGTGATCTCGAGATTGCTGCGACGCTTGACGGCACTATACTTGGAATGCGCTGTAAAGTGCTTGGTGATCTTGGCGCATATATTCGTACGAATGGCGGGGTCATACCCTCGAAAGCGGTCCAGTTTTTGCCCGGGCCTTATCGAGTGCCAGCGTTTTTTGCTGAAATGAAGGCGTTAGTCACCAACAAAACACCGGTCGGGACTATGCGAGGCCCAGGCCGATTTGAGGCAACTTTTTGTCGAGAGCGGATTTTCGATATGATGGCCCGAGACCTTGGTATTGATCCGGCTGCTCTTCGTTTGAAAAATTTATTAAAACCGGAGGAACTTCCGTATCGGATTGGCGAACTTATACCGGGTGATACAGATGCAACTTTTGATGAAGGAAATTATGGTTCTGCTTTTAATAAATTATTGGAGCTCATCGATTATGAACATTGGAAGACGAGGCAAGGGACTGATCAGAACGGTAAGCTGATGGGTCTTGGCGTGGCTATTTTCGTGGAGAGTAGCGCGGGCGGTCCCCCGGAGACTGCGCGGATAACTGTCTTACGTGATGGTAGTATCGAATTGCGGACTGGTGCGTCTTCCGTAGGCCAGGGTTTGGAGACCGGCATGGCTCAGATTTGTGCCGAATTTCTCGAGACAAATATCGATAAAATTATCGTCAAACACGGTAGTACAAATCTTTTGGGAGCTGGCGGTGGTACATTTAATAGTCGTTGCACAGTAATGGGCGGAAATGCAGTAAGGGAAGCTGCCAAGTTATTAAAGTTAAAGGCGTTGGAGCTTGCAGCATTACGTTGGAATGTTGCGTCAAGCGACCTCGAATACGGTTCAGGGACTGTTAAACGGGACAATGGCGAACAGTTTACACTGTCTCAGCTGGCAGCATTTGCAATTGCGCGAGACAACACCTCCCTATCGGCTGACGGGAGCTACAGCAATGACGGAAAGGTGTCCTACTCTTATGGGGCACACGCCGCCCTTGTCTCAGTAGACATCGAGACCGGTGGACTGGATTTGATCAAATATGCGTTAATAGAAGACATTGGCCGAGCACTGAACCCTGTGATGGTCGAGGGTCAAGCTGTTGGCGGACTTGTTCAAGGGTTGGGGGGCACATTATTGGATCATATGATTTATGATAATGACGGTCAGCTTATGACGACGAATTTTGCCGAATACCTTTTACCTCTTGCCACAGATCTACCCCAAATAACCACGATAGCGTTGGAGGAGTATGCATCCAAATTGAATCCTATGGGATTTAAAGGGGCAGGCGAGGGAGGCATTGTAGCAGTGGCAGGAGCTGTCGGTAACGCTGTTGCGCATGCTTTAAGTAAATACGATATAAAAATAACAGATTTACCCTTAACACCGATGCGTATTCATGAACTTCTTAAAGAAAAAGGTGCTTAATGGCTGTTGATGTTCATGCGCACTTTGTTCCCAAGTCTGTAGTTGAGACACTTGCTGACCGTGGACAAGATTTTGGAATTGATTTGGTCGAGTCAGAACCCGGCTGCCATTGTTGTAGATTTGACTCAGGGGTTCAAATTCGGCCGTTTTTTGACGCACTGACCGATGTAGATATTCGCTTAAGTGAGATGGACAGAGGCGGACTTGAACACCAAATTCTATCGATGTGGACTGATATTTTCGGTTATGAAATGCCATCTGACAGTGGTCTTGCTTGGCACCGGTTACTGAATGAGTGTCTAGCCAACCTGTGCGAAGAACATTCAGAGATATTTTCATGGATGGCCTCGGGCCCCATGCAGGATGCTGGAAAGGCTTCGAGAGAGCTTGAACGTTCGATCGGTGCTGGTGCTGTTGGGGCTATTGTAGCAACTCACATTGATCATCAAAATCTAGGTGAGTGTAATCTGGACGAATTTTGGTCGACCTGTACGAAACTGGATGTCCCAGTATTTTTGCATCCGGCGCAGCCCATCGCACCACAAAGAGCAACGAAATTCGCTCTCAATCAGGTGGTCGCATACACTAATGATACCACGCTGACTGTTGGGTCTTTAATTTCCAATGGTGTCATGGACAGGTTTCCTGATTTACGTTTGGTTCTATCCCATGGTGGCGGCTCTACACCGTGGCTCATTGGCCGATTTGATCGTATGTATAATGCTGCGCCGCATGAAATCACAGGGACAGTGGCAGAGAAGCCACCATCTGCTTACCTTGAGCAATTTTATTACGATACCATTCTACATAATGGGCAGGCACTGCGTTATTTGCGGGAGTTGGTTGGTGTCGATCGGTTACTTTTGGGGACAGATTTACCTTTTCCTCCTGGTGACCCGAAACCGCTTAAGACCCTTGAAGACGCTGAATTCAATTCGGCTGATATCAAGAAGATCACAGATTTAAATCCACGCACCCTCTATAGTATTTAATTTATGACCATAGCCGTTTTGTTGCTATATCGGCTCCCTCTGACATCGCCTTAAATTTTGACCATACTATATCCGCAGTTACCTGTGGTTCGAGTCGAGCAAAAGTACCAAAACCGCAATCGGTTCCGGCGATAATTCGATCACGTCCCACGACCTTGGCCCAATTGCCGAGCCGCTGGGCGATGAGTTTGGGATGTTCAACAAAATTACTTGTGGAATCGACAACACCAGGTATCAAAATCTTGTGATCGGGAATTTCTATATCCTGTATATCCTCCCATTCATGTTCGTGGCGGGGATTAGCTCCTTCAAATAAGATTGCCGCTGGTCGGGCGGCCATTAATACAGGAAAGATCTTCGCTAGTGGAAAATCGTGTGTGTGTGGCCCTTCGTAATTTCCCCAGCATATGTGCAATCGCATCTTTTCCGGCGGGATATTCGCAGTAGCGGCATTGACAGCTTCCATATTTCGCCATGCGATTTTCAAGAACTCATCATCTGATAAATGTTTATACTGATTATGACGGGCTGATCCCAGGTCTGGGCAATCGATTTGAAGAATGAGTCCAGAAGCATGAATCGCCTCATATTCGACCTTCATCGCATCAGCCATCGCTGCGATATAGGTGTCTTCGTCTTTATAGTAATCGTTTGGTACGAACTTGCTTAAGACGCCGGGTGATGCTGCTGTCATAAATCCTGCGGTAGAATTGCAGGCCCTCTGTGCTGACTGAATGTTGAGAAGGTCGCGCTTAAGTGGCTGTTTATTCACATATTCAATGGGCCCCACCACCCAAGGTCTCCCATATTGCAATCCCCAGCCGCCGCGCTTCTTTTTTATTCGGGCCTCAAATTCGGGATGTTCTACAATATCCAAATTTGAATTTTCTTCCGGAATGTCAGCACCCGGCGGTGCCCCTGGAGCAATATTAGATAGCCTGTGTCTCACGTAGAATGTGTATGAAATTTTCCCCATGTCGCCGTCTGAAACAATATCGATGCCGCAGTCGACTTGTTGGGCGATTACTTTTTTAACAGCGTCCGCGACGCGCTCATTGAGTGCCTTTGAATCATGTGGCTGGTTTTGATCTTCCGCTATAAGCATATCAAATAGATCCAGCGGCCGAGGTAAGCTTCCTACGTGGGTAGTAAGAATGCGATCGGAGCCAATTTTCATCTTCATAATTCCATATCAGTAAAATTTCATTCAACTACGGATTTCGGATTAGAGGTGCTAAAGCCCTTAAGTTTAAGGAGAAAAGGTTAAATTTAAAAATAACGATTGAATTTTAGTTCGCCAACGTTGGACGACTTATTTCATCATTCCCACTATGACACTGACAGGTTAAATTGTAACGCTGTAAAATAAATTTATAAAATGCCGAAAGGGAGTAAAGCCTATGCAGGAGCCAGAACAATTTGAGAAAGAAATGGCCCAAATCATTTGGGAAACTCGTTGGAAGAAACTTAGTTCATTTGATATCTGGCTTAATAATCACATGTCCCGTGAAGGTGCTGCGGTCTTCGGGCTGGAACACTGTGTCTTTGCCGACCAGTTTCCGCGTTGGTTTGGTCATATAATTGGAAATTGCCCTGAGATTGATGCCCGGCAATACATGATTGATAATATGTACGTTGAGGAAGTTCACGACCCCACAATCGGCACGGGCCATTATGAGAGCATGGTTGATTTTGCTGTCGCTCTTGGCCACCAACGGGATTTTATTTATCAGTATCAAGGTGCGGTCTACACGAAGATGGCACTCGCCTATTGGGATCGAGCCGCTCGTGCGTGGCCTTGGCTTGATGCCTTTGCAGCCGTGGCGGGTTTGGAAGCTGCGCGCGGTCCGATGGTTGCCGACCTTGGTAATGTAGCGCCGCTCAAGAGAAGTGTGTGGGAACCTTTAAACCTTAGCGATGAAGCACTCGAACACTGGTCGGCGGGTGAGGCTGCCGATTTGTCTGAGGGGGGGCATGGCGATATGACCCTTAAAATTTTGGCTAAACATGCTAATACAAAGGAAACGCAGAGTAGGGTTTTGTCTTTGTTACAGGAAACCATGCAGGTGCGCTGGTTGCATTTCGATAATATTGGCCGGGATGCCCTAAAGGCATCTGGCGTGGAGTTATAAATCCTGGCCGACGACAAACCCGTTCGATGAGTCCTTATTCAGAGATTTTATGATTATTTTATAGGAGAGACCGATGACCGCTACCAAGGATTTTCCGCCCGACGTTTTACCCGAAAGCCGATCGCGTATACCATTACCCAACCGGGATGATCTCGATAGCGCTGCACGTGAAGTGTATGATGCTCATGTCAAAATTGATCCAGCAGCGGGGAAATCGCTAGCCGGACTATATGGCCCTGGGGGTCTGCGGTTACATTCTAAAAAGCTTTCTGGATTGGCTGCACCCGCTGCGCACTATTTGCGCCATGGTGCTGACTATACTGAAAAAGAAAGAGAGATTGCCATTCTTACGACCGCTCGTGAGCACGATGCGCAATTTGAGTGGTGTGCCCATGAGAGAGAAGGGCGGCGCGTTGGTGTTCCTGAAGAGACTATTGATATTATACGGTACCGTCGCCCAACCGACGGGTTACCTGAAACACATGCGGTGCTAATAGAAATGGGTCGGCAACTCTTTCAAACGCATGCTCTTGATTCAGATACATTTACTCGTGCCCGCGCGGCTTTTGAACTTGGTACAATGATAGATATCATTGCCTTAATGGGGGCTTATTCATCCACTGCTATCTTGCTGGCGGCATTTGATGTGCAGTTGCCTGAAGGTGAAGACCCCGGTCTACCAGTTGATCATTAGAAAGGCCCATTGAATAGAATATTGTTCTTGTTTTGTTCTTATGGTAAGACAAATTTTATGGAGCAAAATTCGAAGGGAGTTCAGAAGAGTTTAGCTATCGTGACATGTGGTAATGTTAGGTTGGCAGAAGAGGGTCGTCAGCATGTATTATCGGTCATCAGATTTGCTCTTTCCCAAAATTTTAAATACCGACCTCGTAAACAAGAGTATTACTTAGAGGATGATTTTCGAACTTGGGCGAATCAGATTCTAGACCATATGGAACTTACGGGGATCCGTTTTTTCAAAGAAAATAACGAGGGACCCAAGCATTTTAAGCCAGAAAAAGAAACGGATTATTGATTTTTTGGTTTATGATAGTTGGATAGTTTATATTTTTCCCGGTCCGAGGAAGGATTCCAAGGTATAGAACGTGGCCTCTCGAATTTTAAAAATTTTTGTAATTGTCCTTATAATAATTTTGATCGCTACCGGAGCCACTTGGGTTAGATACCAGAGCTTAAACCCGTGTGTTTGGCTGCATCGTGATATCTCTCAAAGATATAATTTGCCGGCACTAATGATTACTGCGCAAGTGAATGCCGTTTTTCTTTTACACGGAGTAACGACCCCAACAACCGGGCAATGTCTTTATGCCTGGTGGAAGCATCGGTTTGAAAATGCAAAAGATTTCGATACAAAGGGTGTAAAAAAGTAAGTTCGAGTATAATAGGGATAGATGCACGGTAGACCCACAAGGATCTGGCGTTAGAATAATCAGAAAATAATTCACAAGGACAGGTGGGAGGCTTGAGTGGTAGATAATTTCCTTAGTGATAAACCGGTGGCGATTATTGCCTATGGCGAGGTTCAAAATCAGCGGCGGTCCGGTAAAAGGCCATACGAGTTTGCTGCCGACGTTATGGGTCAACTTCTGGAACGAACGGGTCTTAAAAATTCCGATATTGATGGCATGGCAACGCATATGCCAACCGCTGAGGCAGGGAATACTTTTTATACAAACACTATGGCGGATAATCTTGGGTTACAGCCGCGCTGGACGCAGCTTACCGATATCGGGGGGTGTTCGCCGATGGGCAACATTGCGCGTGCTGCAGCGGCAATTATCACGGAGCAATGTGAAGTGGCAATTTGTCTCGCGTCTGATAGCACAGGCACTACCGGTGTGGGTCACCGGAGATTAGGAGGGTATCGCCAGGAATTTATGGAACCAATGGGGTTCCAGGGACCACCAGTAGCCTTTGGCCTCCTCAGTCATGCTTATGATCAGAAATATGGATTAGACCTTAATGCATTGGGGCAACTGGCGGTTACCCAGCGTAACGGCGCATTAGTTAATGAAAATGCAATCGAACAGTTTCGAAAACCAATCACGGTACAGGATTATTTGGATTCACGCGTGATCGCTGAGCCGATTAGATTGTTGGATTGCGTTATGCGTTGTGATGGCGGTAGTGGTTTGTTGATCACCAGTACCAAACGCGCAAAGTCGATGGGTTTTAAAAATTTGGTTTATCCTGTTGCCTATTCGGAAATTACCAATTTTGAGCCGTCGGACCCCAACCCAGATATTACGGAGACTGGTTTTGCAACAGTGGGACCTGATGTTTTTGGAAAGGCAGGGATGGGACCTGATGATATCGATATGTTTCACCCTTATGACGACTTCCTTATTGCGGTCATGCTGCAGATGGAACAGATCGGGTTTTGTAATCGTGGTGAAGGAGGGGACTTTATTCTTAGCACCGATATGTCCCCCAATGGTAAATTTCCAGTCAACACAGGTGGTGGCCAAATTTCGGCAGGCCAGCCGGGCCTTGGAGGTGGCGGCGTGAATTTAACAGAAGCGATCCGCCAATTGATGGGGGAGGCTAATGGTCGCCAAGTTGAAAAAGCTCAAAATGCACTGGTTACTGGTATCGGAGTAATTCCTTACTTTCGTAACTGGGGTAGTAGCAACTGCATGATTTTGGAGGGTTCTTAAATGTCAGATGACAAACAAAATCCCTTGCCACCTGTTCCAATGCCAACGCAGGTTAGCCAGCCTATGTGGGATGCTGCAAATCAGAATAAGTTGTTTCTGCAGTTTGACCCTGAAACAAATAAGCCACAGTTCTGGCCACGCCCGGTGAATCTTCAAACCGGTAAAGCGGATTATGAATGGCGCGAGGTATCAGGAAAAGGAACGATTTATGCCTGGACCAAAGTACATGTTCCAGCCTTCGGCTTTGCTGATCGTGTCCCTTATATCCTTGGCTCCATTGACCTTAAAGAAGGTGGAAGAGTAGTAGCTCAGTTGGTAAATGTTGATGAAGAGGCACTTAAGCCGGGTATGGCAGTAAGGGTGTGCTGGGAACGGCGTTCTGACGAGATAAATGTTTACCAATTTGAACCAGATGTTTGATATTAATAATCGGCAGGTGATTTACCACTACTAGCTGTTCCGCGCTTTTGAAACAGGAGGTCAGACATGTTTACAATCCCTGATGGAGGCGCTATCGCCAATGGTTCCCGTCAAATGTCGATGCCCGGAATGGAGGCTCCTGATCCGGCGGCTTGGTATGCTGAGGACATGGCTAAAAAATCCTATGAGTGGATTTATTCTCTTTCTCAGCGCCAAATCAATGAGCTTATGGACCGTGTGGGGGACCTAGAAAGGGATAATATTGATATCAAAGACATCACACGTGAGTCATTTCCCTTGCCTAAAGTTGGGCCTGCACTTGAAGATTTTTATCACGAATTGACCGAAGGCCGCGGTTTCGTCCTGGTACGAGGGTTGCCTGTTGAAGAGATGACCCGCTGGCAGGTTGGGGCCGCCTTTTTTGGCATGGGGACATATCTTGGTCGAGCAGTATCACAAAATCCAATGGGTCATTTGTTAGGGCATGTCAAAAACCTTGGGAAGGATTATAAAGATCCAATGGTGCGCGGGTATCAGACCGCTGCACAGATGAATTTCCATAGTGACCAATGTGACTATGTTGGCTTGCTTTGCTTGCATCCAGCAAAGAGCGGGGGAGCAAGTCTTATAGCAAGCTCAATTACAATATATAATGAGATGCAGAAACGGCGTCCTGATCTTGCCGAGTTGTTATGTAAAATTTTTTATTTCACAAAACATGGAGAGGTGAAAGAAGGGGAGGATCCATTTTATTGCATGCCGATCTTTGCGTTTCATGATGGATATCTCTCAATTCGGGCTGGCGGAGCTCATGTCCGAAAGGCACAATCATTGCCGGGGGTACCACAATTTACAAAAAGTGATATTGAAGCTCTGGATATGTTCCAAGAACTCGCTAAAGAGCTCTATATGCCGATGGACTTTGAGGTCGGTGACATTCAGTTCTTACATAACCATGTTATGTTGCATACTCGAACAGCGTTTGAAGATTTTGATGAAAAAGAGAAGAAACGCCATCTAATGCGTTTGTGGTTAACCGATCCTGATGGTCGGCCAACTCCGCCCGGTTTTCGTGAAAATATTTGCGGAATTGAGGTCGATGGGACGGTGCATACTGCTCCACTTGATATGCTGGAAGGCGCTGGGGCGGATTAAGTTCGAAAGTTAAGAAATTACCATTATTAGGAATTCATCGAGCGTGGATACAAATAGTAAAGGCCGCTTGATTTCTGGCTATGCCCTTTTGACTGCTGGTGTGTTGTTCTGGGCCGGTAATGCGATTGTGGGCCGAGCGGCGGCTGTAGCTGATATTCCACCGCTGACGCTGAATTTTTTTAGGTGGGCAATAGCATTAGTATTTTTTTTGATATTTTTTGGTCACTCAACCTGGAATCAGCGTACCCAACTCTGGGAGAGTAGGAAATTCTTACTGATTTATTCGCTTCTGACGATCGTTGGATTTAATTGTACATTTTATATAGCACTCCAGAAAACGACAGCGCTGCAGGCAACTCTAATTCAGTCAATCCTTCCGGTTTTGGTTCTTTTACTTGGCTTAATATTTTTAAAAACGCGGATTACCGGGCGGCAGTGGTGGGGTGTAATTTTCTCAATAGCCGGAGCCAGTCTCTTTATCATTCGCGGAGACATCGGCGTCATCAAAACGGTGAGTATTCAGGATGGCGATATTTGGGCTCTGGTGGCTGTGATTTTGTGGGCTTTGCAAGCATTTTTGATGCGTTGGAAACCTGAAAATATCGATATAATGGCATTTATGACTGCCCTGGCAGGAATAGGTGTGGTTATCATGACCCCGCTTTATATATGGGAGTTCCAGCTTATTAAGCCAACCCCATTCACTAAGGAGAGTATTTTACTCTTCCTATACCTTGGTATTTTTGCGGGATTTTTTGGTACGACAGCCTGGAATGAGGGCACTTATCGGGCGGGGGGTGCTCAAGCAGGTTATTTTGGAAACTTGTATCCGATCTTTGCGGGAGGGTTAGCTATTCTACTGCTAGGTGAGACCCTCGAATGGTATCATTTAATCGGTGCGGCATTTGTTGTCGCTGGTATTTGGCTCGCGATACTCCAAAAGTCGCAATAGTATGGATTCCTGAAGAAAATTTCGTTAAGGGCTGAACATGCCCTTGAACATAAAATAAAAGAGTGCGGCGAGAATACCGCCCGCAGGTAATGTGATTACCCATGACATAATGATATTTCCAATTACGCGAATATTAAGGGCGGCAAAACCACGTGCTAGTCCAACCCCCATAACCGCGCCGACGGCAATGTGCGTTGTTGACACCGGCATAGCGGTGCGCGAGGCAAGAACGACTGTGACGGCAGCTGCAACAGTGGCGCAAAACCCGCTAGTGGGTGTTAATGACGTAATTCTTTTTCCAATTGTGCGCATGACCTTGTAACCAAACGTAGCCAGGCCCAAGACGATACCTGCCCCCCCTAACGCTAAAATCCAAAATGGCATCGCTAATTTTTGGGTTACTTCGCCGCCAGATTTGATTAGCCCGTAAACAGCAGCTAATGGCCCTACCCCATTGGCAACGTCATTCGACCCATGAGCGAATGCCATGGCACAAGCAGTGAAAATGATCATTGGCCCGAACACCTTTTCCACACTAGCAATATGAGAAGTCTTATCCAGTTTTTCGTCAAATTGGACGCGGTTAACTGCATGTCGTCCCATAAGAGCGACAATTATCCCAATGATAGAGGCAACAAAAAAGCTGGTCCCAATATCAATATCAATCTTCAAATGCTTTAGGCCTTTAAAAAGCGTAACGAGAGATATTACAAACCCGACCAAGAAAATATAATAAGGTGCCCAACGAACCGCCGCGTTGAATGGTTTATCGGCATTCATTATTAACCTCTGAATGCTTAGCATTAACAGGAATGCAATCCCGCCTCCCAGAACTGGCGATACAACCCAACTAGCAGCGATTTGACTAATTTTCCCCCAATTGACGGCTTCGATGCCTATTCCGGCGACAGCAAACCCGACGATGGCTCCAACAATTGAGTGAGTAGTAGACACCGGCCAACCTTTAATTGAAGCGATAGCCAGCCAGCACCCGGCAGCTAATAAAGCCGCTAACATACCAAAGACTAAAGTTTCCGGGCTGTCGGCGATTTGACCTGGGTCAATTATGCCTTTTCGAATAGTTCTCGTAACATTGCCGCCAGCAAGGGCCGCTCCGGCGAATTCAAATATGGCGGCAACAATGATGGCGGTGCGAACAGTAATCGCTCCTGAGCCGACCGAGGTACCAAGGGCGTTGGCAACATCGTTAGCGCCAATTCCCCACGTCATAAAGACCCCAAAAATTATAGCCAAAATTAAAAGGGTGGCTCCGTAAGTCGCAATAATTTCCATGAAGTGATTACTTTACAAATAAATATCTTTTAATTAGCGGGCAAGCAGTAGGCGGTGTCGGTTTCCAGATCTTTCCGAATAGTTTGCAAGGTCTCCTATCCAGTGAATAACGCGATCCCACATGATTGTTGATACGGGACCAATTTCATTTTCAGATTTAAATAAGAGTTGCATAACTTTCACGGCTTGGATGTCGGTTTGTGTTTCTTTCTCGTTGAGATGGTCAAGCATTAACAAAACTTTCTCCGCTTCCGGCCCGCGAAAACCAGTTTCCAAAAGTTTGTCAAGTTCTTCCATAATCTGACCAAGATGATTGCAAACACCTACACATTGTTCGGTTAGTTCCATCATGGGTTCATAAACCCTGTCTGGTAACGACATGGGTCTGGCGACCATCATCCCTGCAATGTCTTGGGCCGTATCAGCAATGGAGTCCTGGAGGTCTAAAATTTCCAAGAGATCCCGTCGATCGACAGGCATGAATATACTTTTGGGGAGATGAGCACGAAGTTCATTCTTGATTTCATCGGCTTGGTTTTCAAGTTCATAAATTCGCTGACGAGAGGCTTCTACTTTCTCGGCTTTGCCACTCTTGACCGCTTTAAAAAGAACAGGCACCTCATTTGCACATTGAATAACAACTCGTACATGTTCTTGCAGGGGAGTAAACGGCGATTTTCCAAATAGTTGCATTAGCGGATTTTTGACGACCATTGGCTTGTCCTTCTCATTTTATCAATCCACCAAATAAGTTTAATTGTTGAAGTAAACAAAATTTGGCTGTTATTTATGTGTTTTGTTTGTGAATCACAATACATAAATTTAAAAAAAATGGGATGGCGGAAGAGAGTGGGAGTTGAACCCACCAGGCACGTTTAACGCCCCTCAACGGGTTTGAAGCCCGAGCGCAGCACCGGCTCACGAATCCCTTCCGCAATTTCTAATATTTAAAATCTTTATGACGCCACGTAAATCCTATCTTCCAAAAACTTCTATTGCAGGTTTGACAATTTCCCGCGAATTGCCGGTGCGTTTAGTCAATCCCGCCTTATCGAAGAACTCCAACACTTCTATAGCCATATTTCGCCCAATTACAGACCGATCGCGAAAGTCACCCGCTGTTATTTTGCCATCCTTGCCGAGTATTTCTGCAATTTCGGCGAGTTCATTTATTGCCTCTGGCAATAAAAACCGATTTTTGGATATTTGAATGACGAAGCCTGATTTAGCGGCACGACGCATAAAGGCAATCAATGTATTTGCCTTGATGTCCATTTCATCAGCAACTTCATTTAGTGATAAAGGTCTTAGCCCGGCATTTTCCATAGTTTGCCGGACCTCGGCCCATAGTTTTTTGTCTTGTGCACTGATGCTGGTTTGGTGGCCGGGAAGGCGCAGTTGCCGGTTAGCAAGCAAGATCTTGCCGCTCGTTGCTAAATATCCGATTGCGGCATTATAGAATGGTAAAGGCGGTCTAGGGTTTAGGCTTAGCCTGAGATTGTTCGCTGCAAGTCCAAGCTGATCCGGCTTTTCCCTGTGCCATTGTTCTAGTCCCATCAAAATACTCTTGCACAAAACGTCCCAACGATTTTCAGAAAACCCTAATTTTTGTTTATCCTGGTGTGAAATAACTATATCGGTATTGGACCAGACGGCGGCCGCATCGTCAGCTGTTAGATTTCGACTGATAGAAAAATTCGATAAATTGGTACCGTTCGGTTCCGCTAGAATTAGAGATGTTAAAGCTTCTTGAGGTTCTTTAATTTCCATCGCAGAGACGGCGGCTAGCCGCTCCGGTCTAGAACGGCCCCGCGCAGGAGCAAAGGGGTCTATAACATCACCACCAGCTATAGTCCGGCGTGCCGATTGATCACGAAGGATCAAGCGGTCTCCATGTAAAACCCCAATAGATTCATCAAGGACTAACTGTACACGCCCAGTATCCCCGGGCAGAATAGATTTTCCATCAAGTAAGGCTACTCGCGCGCTGATGTCAGCGGTTCCTGTATGCAGGTGAACGGGGCTCCAATGTTTTAAAGGCCGTGCCTCGGATTTAAGTAACCGAATACGCGCGTCAAAACGTCGTGTAGGGGCGTGAACTGCCTCATCTAATAACCAATCGCCGCGATGTATCTGACCTTTCTGTATATCCGGCCCGGTAATGTTAATCGCACAGCGCTGGCCCACCTCTCCACTTTCCGCATTTCGGTTCTGGGCATGAATACCCCGCACCCTGACCTGTATGCCTGCTGGTGATAGAGTTAATCGCTCTCCGATTTTTACATCACCTGAAAAAACACTGCCTGTAACAACCAACCCGGCGCCAGGTACCGTAAAACACCGATCAATAGCGAGCCTAAAATTTCCGCCACGCCGGCTGCTTGTAAAATTAGAAGCTAGGGTTTTCAAATGGGACCATAACTCAGTGACCCCAACTCCGGTGATGCCCGAGACAGGAAAAATTGGTGCCCCACTAAGGCTGGTATCATCAAGCAGAATCTCAGTGAGTGTAATAACTTCCTCTAACCGACTAGCCTCAACACGATCAATTTTGGTTATCGCAACAGCACCTCCTGAAACGCCAAGCAGGTCAAGAATTGCGAGGTGTTCCTCCGTTTGCGGCATAGGGCCATCATCGGCGGCGATCACTAGCAAGGCATAATCAATACCAGTAACACCCGCCAGCATATTCCGGACAAATTTTTCGTGACCCGGTACATCGACAAAACCAAGAATTTTATCATGATCCAGTTCGCGATATGCGTAGCCTAGGTCGATGGAAATACCTCGAGTTTTTTCTTCAGGAAGCCGATCCGTATCGATACCCGTTAGTGCTTTTACCAGTATTGTTTTGCCGTGGTCGATATGTCCAGATGTTGCAATGATCAATTTATTGACAGTGTTTTTATTTGGTTGATGAAAGATTTTTCATGATTGGCTTCCAGACAACGTAAATCCAACCATAAGGCATTATCTTGGATGCGCCCAATCACCGGCACAGGTAATTTACGAAATGAAGAGGCCAGACGTGCTAAAATAGTGCCTGTCGATTTGGATTTGTGTGGTTTTATTACCAGGGCGAAACTTTCTAGCCTTTCAGTTGGCATGGCTCCACTACCGATCTGACTCTTGCATGGTTGAATATCGCTTAAAAAATCTTCACCCAGGCTTTTGTTTATAATCGGGTTCAGCCTCTCCGCGGTTTTAAAAATCTCCTCTGGTGTCCGGGTTAGCAATCTTAGAACGGGTATGCGCGTAGCGACGCTGTCGGGATCGGAATATAGGTGTAAAATTGTTGTAAGGGCCGCAATAGTCATTTTATCGCACCGCATAGCCCTTTTCATGGGGTTCCTTTTTATTTTCTTTATTAGGTCGCCCCGCCCCGCAATTATGCCGGCTTGCGGGCCGCCGAGTAACTTGTCACCACTGAAACTCACTAGGTCAGCTCCGTTGGCAAGGGCCTCCTGAACAGTTGGTTCGTGGGGCAGTCCGTATTTCTCCAAATTGATCATTGTCCCGCTTCCAAGGTCTGTTACGAATGGCAGCTGATTTGAGTGAGCTATTTCTGCCAACTCTGGCTCTGGGACAGCTGCAGTAAATCCCTGTACCACATAATTGCTGGTGTGGACTTTCATCACCATTGCGGTTTTTGTATCAATTGACTCGGCAAAGTCACGATAATGAGTCCGGTTAGTCGTTCCCACTTCTCGAAGTTTCACTCCGGCACGTTTCATTATCTCTGGGATACGAAAAGCACCACCTATTTCAATCAACTCACCGCGAGAGACGAGAACCTCTTTACGAAGAGCCAGGGAATTTAGAATGAGAAGAACAGCCGCAGCATTATTATTAACAATTGTTACCGCCTCTGAACCAATGAGATTAATTAATATATCTTCAAGATGCGTATCTCGGTCTCCTCGCTTCCCCGAATCAAGGTTGTATTCAAGGTTGCTGGCACCTTCGGCCACCTCGGCCATTGCCTTAATTGCCTCTTTAGGGAGGGGCGCGCGTCCCAGGTTTGTATGGAGCACTGTCCCGGTCAAATTTAAAACCGATTTCAGTGATGGTTTAAGATTTTTTTCAAGTCGCTCGGCTACAGTTTGCAAAATTTGTTGGATAGAGATCTCGCGGACTGATTCTCCCCCGTTATGCGAAAGAGTTGCTCTGAGAGTTGCAAGTTCTTCACGTACAATGTTGGTTACAGACTGGCGACCAAAAGAATTGATGAGGCTTTTAGCACCCGTCGTTCGTAAAAGCTTATCTACTGAGGGTATTAGTGAGAGGATATTTCCGGTGGGGGCTGTCATCTAGGTCCCCACCGGGCTTCATAGTGATTTAATTTATATGGATTGTGCTTTGATAGCTTGCTCCCAGCCATCCGGGTCAAATAAGTGTGGGCCTTCCTTCCCGGCATAAGTAATTTTGCCATCCGGGCCGATGACAAATAATCGGATTGGTGCGGCCACGTAATTCTTTTCCGTTTCGTCATCGAGACCATCGATGAGCATTGGGTATCTGAGATCAAGACCAACCTGGCAGGCATGACCGATTTCAGCACGTTCGTCAGCTGTCTTAGGGGCCTTATAAAAGATCTCAGGCTCAAGATTTTGAAGTGTCTGCCAGCCATCTGAAGGGTGTGCCTCACGTACATAAACCAGAAAAAATTCAATATTGTCTTTATTTGCCTCGTAAATTTCGTTCAGTCTCACGGACTGTTCACGAAAGGGTGGTCAGGTATAAGAACCAAAACATAGCGCTACCGACTTTCCTCTCAGGTCTGAAAGTTTTACATACTCTCCGGTACGTCTTCTGGTTCTGTCTAGACGCTCTAGTTTGAAGTCTGGCGCTAATTCGCCGATCTTCGGCACTTGGTCTTGACGAGCTTTTTGCGCGGCCATCATCGTGTCAAAGTCTTCGGCACTGATATCGGATATCTGGAGCCAAACCTCTCTCTTTTCTGGGTAGCTCATAGAGCCCCAGTCCAAGTCCTTGAATTGTTCAAAACGGGGATCCATACGATTTTTTCTCCTTCAAAGATATTCTATTGTCAGATTAGGACTATTTATTCAATTCAGCAATTGTCGGTATTGCATTTTTAGAAAGGTGATAGAAAATGAGGTTGTTTTTAAACGGAGTAAATTAATGGCAACAAAATTAGATATTGGTGATGACTTTCCCGACATGACCTTAAATTTGGTTGATGGGGGTACCGCAAAAATACCAGATCTGGTCGATGCGAAGTACCAGATGATCCTGTTTTATCGCGGGCATTGGTGACCATACTGCCGCCGGCAGTTGGTCGGTTTTGAAAAGGAAAAATCTACCCTTGAAGCAGAGGGTATCAAAGTCATTGCTGCAAGTATTGATACAGGGGACGAAGCAAAGTTGGTGGCCGATGAAGTCTCATTTCCTATTGGTCAGGGAGTGACACGCGATCAAGCACGCCAAATTGATGCGTGGTGGGAAGACCGCCGGGGTATCATTCAGCCTTCTGAATTTTTGCTTGGCGATGATGGAAAAGTTGTTTCCTCTAGCTATAGTGCTGGACCGCTCGCTAGAATGGATGCCGCTGACGTTATAAAATTAGTTCAGCTTTTCGAAAGAAGGAAAGCGGAAGCTCAACAGTAGGGAAAACTATGCGCGCCAGAATGGCTCGTAATGGATTTAAGGATGTCAAATGGCGCGCGTTTCTCTTGTCGATGCAGAAAATAAACCAGAATTCTCGGATTTTGTTGAAAAGTTAAAAGCTGGTCGTCGTGGAAAACTTCTGAATATATATAAGATGTTGCTTCACAATCCACCCGCTGCGCGCGGATGGTTTGATTATCTGAATATGGTGCGTTGGGATCTTGGTTTAGATGGTCGGCTACGCGAGATGGTGATTATTCGTATCGCTCACCTGAATAGAGTTCAGTACGTGATTAACCAGCATGTCCCGGAGTTAGCAGAAGCGGAGGGACTAACGGTGTCTCAGTGTGATGCGCTTGAAGATTGGAAAAATTCTGATCTTTTTGATGAGAGAGATCGTAATGTTCTAGCATACACTGATTCTATGTCACTGGATATTCAGGTGCCTGATGATGTCTATGATGCGGTTGCAGAAGAATTTAATGAGGAAGAAATTATAGGGCTAACGGTTTTGATTGGTACTTACAATATGCATACTCGTATTTTCCAAGCCTTGGATATCGATTTGGAGATATAAGGCGGAAGGGCTGGCGTGAACCCAATACTCTTTGTAAAATTATGTATGTAAAGGTACATCTGGCACATCATTGAACAGGAAATATTCATGGATCAGGCAGTTTCGGATACTATCAACATTGACTGGGTCACGCGAGCCCAAGGCTTGCAAGATAAGATTGCTGCCGCTGCAGATGAAACCGAGACACAAGGCAAGGTGCCTTCCGACATTATGGAAGCGTTGCATGATAAAGAAATGTTTCGTATGGCGCTGCCGCGATCTATTGGTGGGGGTGAGTCATCACCATTGATGTTAATGAAAGCTGTAGAGGCTGTGGCTCAAGCTGATGCTAGCACGGCCTGGTGCGTTGGGCAGGGTACCGGTTGTACATGGGGTTCAGGCTACATATCACACGATGTTTGCAAAGATATATTTGGTCCTCGAGATGCAATTTTAGCGTGGGGACCCCCGAAAAAAGCAATGGCGATACCTGTAGACGGTGGCTATCGGGTGACCGGTGAGTGGCGTTTTGGCAGCGGCAGCCGCAACGCTACCTGGCTTGGTGGTCACAGTCGGGTCTGCGATGAGGCGGGTGAACCAATGAAGGGCGAAGACGGCAAGCCGGTTATGCGTACCATGCTCTTTCCCAAATCAAGTGCTGAAATGATTGATGTATGGCAGGTAATGGGACTCCGAGGAACTGGGAGCGACAATTATAAGGTAACAGACTTGTTTGTTCCTGCAGAATATACAACCTGGCGGGATAGCCAACCAGACCGGGTTGAAATGGGACCACTTTATAACATTCCTTTATTGACCAGCTATGGCATTATGTTTTCCGGCCTTACCCTTGGAGTTGCACGTACCATGCTTGAGGATTTCAAAAAGCTGGCGGAGACAAAGGTTGGAGGAGGTATGACGACGGTTTTAAGAGAAAACGCCGTCATTCAGTCGCAGGTTTCAGTCAATGAAGCAAAGTTACGGTCGAGTAGAGCATTCCTCATTGAAATGATTGAGGAATACTGGAGTGTGCAATGTTCAGGTGAACCGCCCTCGTATGACGTTCGGGCTCGTCTCCGGCTGGCTATAACATATGCCATGAACCAGGCGCAGGAAGTCGCTAATTTTGCCTTCCAGGCTTGCGGAACAAACGCCATATTTGAGGTCAATCCATTTGAACGTCGTTTCCGTGATATCCATACAGTCTTGGCTCAGGGCCAATCACATGTGTCAAATTATGAGCCGGTCGGGCAGGTACTTATGGGACTGCCGCCTTCTGGTCATCGCGTTTAAAACTGCTGTTATTCCTGCCTGATGTTTTTCGTGAAATCGTAGTCCTGGCTTCTTACACATTCGTAGTGGGAATATATTTGTGTTCGGTCGTAAGTGGGTGACAACACTTCCCGTAAAAAATTTAACTGCACATTCCAGGCAAGTTCAGCTTGCCCCCGGCGGTATCGTCCCGGCATTGTATCGTTAAGCCATCCATGCGGTGCATCTGGAAAAACATGCACTGCGTGGCTTTTACCCTTGTTCTCAAGACAGTTTCTAAATCGTCGGACATGGTCAAGGGAGATCATGTGGTCAGCTTCACCAAACATTCCAAGTACAGGGCAGTCGACCTTTTCAATCACTTTGTCTAGCGGCTCATGGTAAAGGTCACTGGTATCCCATTCGCGGTCCTGGGCTGCTCCATACCATACCAAGGCGGCCGCTATTTTTTTGCGTGCGGCTATGATCAGAGGGTGCCGTCCCGTCTGGCAAACGCCTTTGACAGCAATGCAATCATCGTTCACCTCTTCCATGGATAATAATACATTTATCGAGGTGTTGAGATGTTTTGCTGCCTCATCATCTGTAATGTCATAGCGGTCGTCACCAGCATGAAGGGCCTCTTGGTCGGGATGCTGAAAAAAACAGTCCGGGGCTATGCATACAAACCCGCTGTGAGCAAACCGCTCTGCTAAATCTAGCGTATGTTGAACTAGTCCATAACGTTCGTGCATGATTACGACAGCGGGCAGGGGGTGAGTTATATTTTCGGGTTTGGCAATGAAAGCTGGCAGTCCGCCATCACATTTAAATGTCTTGGTTATAATATCAGCCATGAGCGTTATTCCCTAAACAAGTTTTACCTATTGACTTTAGCCAACGGTGAAAAAACACCATAGTCAAGCCCGAGACCCGATTTATGGATTTGTGTTCCTTTGCTTATTGCCTAAAAATTCGTTATCAAATAGCTATGACTATTCAGAAAAAAGATCTCCTCGGTCAGCGGCTGACTAGGCTTGAAGATCCTCCGTTGATTGCAGGGAAGGGCAAATATGCTGCGGATATTAATTTTCCGAATCAACTCCATATGCGGATTGTCCGCAGCCCTTACGCACATGCGCGGATTATTTCTATTGATACCAAGGAGGCCGAAAATGTTCAGGGGGTAGTGGCAATTTGGACGAGTGAGGACATTTTAGATTTACCACCAATCGATTTTCGTGCAGACAAATCTTCCGAGGAACTCAAGCCATTTCGTCAGAATGTTTTAGCTTGTGAAAGGGTGCGCTATGTCGGTGACCCAGTAGCAGCAATTTTTGCCGAAGACCCTTACGTGGCTGAGGATGCTGCGGATCTCGTTGTAATCAATTCTGAGACATTGCGGGTTATATCGTCGGCAGACGATGAACCCGGTGAGTTCGATGACGGGTTGAGTTCTGAGGCTGGACTTCTCACTCACACCTACGGTGATATCGATGACGCCTTCGCAAAGGCAGACACGATAATTGAACTCGATCTCCGTACAGGCCGACATTCTGGAGTGCCAATGGAGACAAGGGGCGCAATTGGTGTTTATGACCGCCAAAACGATATTCTTAAACTTTATGGTGCGGCCAAAGTGCCGCACCGCAATCGTGATACACTAGTGCGGATGCTTGGTCGGGACTCGGATAAGATAGAGTTATATGAGGGGCATACTGGTGGCGGCTTTGGTATTAGGGGTGAATTATACCCAGAGGATGTTCTTGTATTAGTTGGTGCGATGCGGCTTGGCCGGCCCATAAAATGGATAGAGGACCGACAAGAACACATGATGGCGGCTAATCAGGGTCGTAACCAACATCATTTGGTTAAGATTGCGTCGGATAAAAATGGCATGATCCTTGGGATGGAAGATGAGTTCTTTCACGACCAAGGTGGTTATATACGCACCCACGGCGCTAATGTGCCAAATCGCACAATGTGCATGCTTACCGGTGCTTATAAGATCCCCGCCTATCGTGCTCTTTGTCACTTGAGACTGACAAATAAAACCCCCGCGGCAACATACCGAGCGCCGGGGCGTTTTGAGAGTACTTTCGTGCGAGAAAGGTTAATAGATGCCTTGGCCGTTAAGCTTGGCATGGACCGCATAGAAATTCGTCGCCAAAATCTGATCACATCTGATGATATGCCATTTTCTATAAAGTTTGATGAGTCAGGCGTTGAGAATCTTGAAATTGATACTGGGGATTATGCACAATTATTGGATAAATCTATTGAATGGTTGCAGTGGCATGATTTGGAAAGCGATTTAGAAAGTCGACGCAGTAATGGTGAAATGGTGGGCTCCGGGATCGCTATTTTTGTCGAAGAAAGTGGCAAAGGACCTTCAGATGGGGCCAAAATTTCCATTGACGATAATGGTGACATTGAGGTTCTGACTGGCGGAGCCTCATTGGGGCAGGGGTTTGAAACAACGATGGCGCAGATTTGCGCCAATGCGTTGGGTGTTGATTACAATCGCATCACGGTTCTTCACGGGCAGACTAAATTGATCCCCTACGGCATTGGCGCTCATGCAGCGCGCGCGACTGTGATGACTGGCAGTGCTGTTAATGTAACCGCACTGTCTTTGCGCAAAATGGTACTAGATCAAGCTGCAGAAATGCTGCAGCTGCCTGCTGATAGCCTAGATATTGTCGACGGAATAGTACATGTTTCTGACAGTCCCTCTGGGCCTTCCATCACAGTCGCTGATATTGTCCGGCGCCATGATGGCAAGTTGGAAGCGGAAGATTTCCACCACACCGAAGAATCAGCGTTCCCTTATGGTATTCATTTTGCTGTCGTGAAGGTAGATCCAGATACGGGTAGAATTGATGTTGAACGTTTTATGGTTGCCTATGATGTAGGATGTATGGTCAACGAAATGCTCCTTGAAGGCCAGTTGGTTGGCGGCTGTGTTCAGGGCATCGGTGGTGCGCTCTACGAGGAGTTTGTCTATGGCAATGACGGGCAACCAATGGCGGTGACATTCGCTGACTACCTTATGCCGACCTTAGACCGTGTTCCAATGGTTGAATGTATGATTACAGAAGATGCCCCCAGCCCGCATAATTTGTTGGGCCTCAAGGGTGGCGGTGAAGGGGGTATAAACGGTGTTGGTGGGGCGATTGCCGGAGCCATTGATCAAGCAATTGGCATCCCAGGAGCAATTACTCAGCTTCCGGTTACACCACAACGCATGAAAAAAATTCTAAAAAAAACATATAATGCGAATGCAGTATGATCCCGCATAAGTTTTATTCTTTTCCGGCTTAAGGAGTGTGAAAGCAATGGGGCAAAAATTGGAGCTAACCCTGGCGATGGGCGATTACGAGATTGTTCGTGCGCTTAAAGAGGGCACGGTAGAGCCGGATGGAATAAAACTAAATGTTCTAACCAAAATGGACTCCACCACCCGCCATTGGCGTTTTCTGCGAAACCAGGATTTTGATATTGCTGAATGTTCGTGTTCTTCCTATCTCGTTGCACGAGATCAAGATATGCCTTTTGAAGGCATACCTGTTTTTCTTCACCGTCGCTTCCGGCATGGTTTTATGTTTATTAACACGACAAAAGGAATAGAAGACCCAAAAGATCTTATTGGCAGTAAAATGGGGGTAAAACAGTTCCAATCAAGTGCGCAGTTATGGATGAGAGGGATTTTAGAGCATGAGTATGGTGTCCCACATCGTTCTATAGAGTGGTTTTCAGAACTTGATGAGAGTATTGAATTTGAACCGCCAGAAGATTTGAAATTATCCCGTTTACCAGACGACAAGTCTGTTGAAACTATGCTCGCGGAGGGGGAACTCGATGCTGTTCTGCATCCCGATTTGATTAGGCCCTTGGTAGAAAAAGATCCTCGTGTTGGGCGCCTATTTCCAAATTTTAAGGAAGAAGAGGTCTCCTATTTTTCTCGTACTCGTATTTTTCCAATCATGCATGTTCTTGGAATTAAAAGGGAAATTGTACAAAAATATCCATGGGTGCCTCTAAATCTATACCACGCCTTTAATGAATCAAAAGAGTTAGCGATGAAACGCATGGTTAACCCTCGTATTGTACCACTCGCTTGGTACAGAGAGGCTTGGGAAGAACAGGAGGGTATAATGGGAAAGGACCCGTGGGAATATGGTATGACCAAAGATAATGAAAACCAGCTTACAAAGTTGGTTAGCTATTCGCATGAGCAGGGCATGATTTGCAGGAAAATACCACTGAGGGAACTTTTTTTACCAATGACACAGGGGCGCAAGCGTGGTGATGTCTTTAGGGTATAATAAAACCTGTTGTTTCTGGTTTTATAGGGCTGGTTTTCGTGGACGTGTTGGTCCATGATTACGACTGTCTTATGAATTGAAAATTGGATAAAAAGAAGGGGAGAACCGTAACAATGGATGATGTACGTTACGAAGCTCCGGAATCACCGGATGTAGCGGTTTCGTTGCTCGCCCAAGCGGGGAGTGAGGGGAAGGTTTTTGCCGGAGGTACCGATGTGATGGTGCAGGTTCATGCAGAATTAATAGAACCTGGCATTATAGTTGATATTAAAAATATACCTGGGACGATCGGTGTTTCTGAGTCGGACGGCTCATACACGTTTGGTGCGGCGACACCAGGTATGGCACTAATTGACGATGAGGGTTTCGCCTCCACGTGGCCGGGCATCATTGATGGTGTTGCTCTCATAGGCTCCATTCAAGTTAAAGGACGTGCCAGTGTTGGTGGTAATTTATGTAATGCGTCTCCGGCGGCTGATAGCACGCCTGCAATGATTGCCGCAGGTGCGATTTGTAATATTGTTGGTCCCGATGGGTCACGTGAGGCACCCGTTGAAGATATAGTTACAGGCCCTGGCAAAACGTCATTAGCTGCAGGGGAAATAATCATTTCCTTCACGATGCCGAAGCGTTCACCTCACTCAGGTGATGCTTACCTTAGGCTAACACCGCGTACCGAGATGGATATTGCGGTTGTCGGTGCAGGAGTAAATATTACGTTGGATGACGATGGTAACTGTGTTTCTGCCCGTGTCTCACTGGGGGCAGTGGCTCCGACGCCTCTGCTTGTCTCCGAAGCCGCTGATGCCTTGATCGGGACAAAGGTTGATGATGCGGCCCTTGCTAAAATGGGTGAAGCCTGCAGTGCCGCATGCAATCCAATTTCGGATAAACGGGGGTCCAAGGAATACAGGATTAAAACCGCGTCTGTAATTGCACAGCGCGCTGCAAAAATAGCATTAGAACGGGCGAGAGAAAACTGATGGCAAAAAGAAGTCACGTCACAACGACGATAAATGGTGATGAGTACGAGTTCCTTTGCGAACCCGATCAATCATTGGTTGATGTTTTGAGAAATGAGCTGGAATTAACTGGCACTAAAGAGGGTTGTTCTACGGGAGACTGTGGAGCTTGCAGTATTTCGCTAGAAGGCGAATTAGTGTGTTCCTGCCTTGTGCTTGGTGTTGAAGCAGATGGAAAAGAAATTGAGACGATTGAGGGTATGGCGCCATCAGCCGATGAATTACATCCGCTGCAGCGCCATTTTCTCGAAATCAACGGCTTGCAATGTGGAATTTGCACGCCAGGTATTCTCGTCGCAGCTAAGGCTTTGCTTGAGAAAAATCCTGATCCAACCGAAACTGAAATTCGTTTCTGGCTCGCCGGTAATCTATGCCGGTGTACTGGTTATGATAAGATCATTCGTTCCGTGCAATCCGCGGCTGCAGAAATGAGAGGGGGCTAATTATGGCGACAATTCTTGAAGAAAGTGGATTTGATCCAAATGCTGAACTTAAAGTTGTTGGTACTAATCCTGTAAAACATGATGGCCTTGATAAAGTAACAGGCCGTGCAAAATTTGGTGCTGATGCATTCCTGCCGGGAATGTTAGTGGGTAAAATTTTGCGTAGTCCGCATGCTCATGCGGTAATAAAATCGATCGATACTTCGAAGGCAGAGGCCTTGCCCGGCGTTAAGGCGGTTGTTACGCGCGATGATTTTCCCGAGAAAAAAGAGGGAACGGGCGCTGGTGATATGACAAGAAATATGATGGCTCGTGAAAAGGCATTATATGATGGTCATCCAGTTGCTGCTGTCGCGGCAACTAGCGAGAGAGTGGCTAAAAAAGCTCTTAAGTTGATCGAAGTTAATTATGAAGTTTTGCCGCACGTAATAGATCCCGTAGAGGCTATGAATGCGGATGCGCCTATTTTGCATGACTATCTCCGGACGAAGGGTGCTGAGAAAGATGAAGACAAGCCCACTAATGTCACGGAGCGGATGGTAACCCAATTGGGAGATATCGACGCAGGCTTTGAAGATGCTGATATAATTGTTGAGCGGAGCTATGATAGTAAGCCCATGCATCAGGGTTATATCGAGCCGCAGGCTTGCATAGCTGATTATTCGGAAGACGGTCAGGTTGAACTTTGGTGCTGTACACAGGCGCCATTTGTCTATCGAGATCGTTTGTCGGCAATTCTTGATATTGACTGCAATAAGATTAATGTTCAGCAGTCTGAACTTGGAGGTGGGTTTGGTGGTAAGACTGGTTTCTATGGCGAGCCAATTGCAATCCTACTTTCCAAAAAAGCGTCACGTGCCGTTAAGATTGTCCTTTCTCGAATTGAAGTCTTTCGGGGAACCGGGCCTGTAGCGGGTACCAGTTATACAATTAAAATGGGCTGTAAAAAGGACGGTACTATCACAGCGGCTCATGCCGAGATGATTTTTCAAGCAGGACCATTTGCCGGGTCGATGTATTTTAATGCACCCAATGCGATGTTCACGCGCTATGATATTAAAAATGTCGATGTCATTGCCTACGAGGTTCTTTCCAATCGGCAAAAAGTGGCGTCATTTCGGGCTCCTTGTGTGCCACAAATTGTTTTTGGGGTTGAGGGTGTAATCGACGAAATGTCTAGAAAAATTGAGATGGATCCGATTGACTTCCGTCTAAAAAATGCTGCGGAAGATGGCCATACAACCATCTATGGAGATACTTGGGGGCCGATTGGATTTATTGAAACCCTCAAGCAAGCTAAGGAATGCGATCATTATAAAACGCCAGTCAAAGAAGGCGAAGGTCGCGGTATTTCCACCGGGTTTTGGTTCAATAGAGGTGGCGAGACCGCTGCATCGTTGAATCTAGCCCCTGACGGTACAGTCACCATTGCTGTCGGGACATCAGACGTGGCGGGATCTCGAATTTCCATAAGTATGATGGCTGCGGAAGAGCTGGGTATTCCAGTTGATCAAGTGCGCGTAAAAATGGCGGACACCAACTCGCTAGGTTTTAATCGTGTAACGGCAGGAAGCCGGACAACATTCTCTGTGGGTATGGTGATTGTAGATTCTGCTCGTAAATGTATAGCGGAGCTACGACGACGGGCCTCAGAAATCTGGGATGTTCCTGAAGACGGTATAGTTTTTGAAGAGGGCATGTGTCGCCCGGCTAGTGCAAATGTCGGAGATTTCGAACCCTTATCTATCGCTGATATTTGTAAGCAAACTACAATGAGCCACGGTGCAATTTGTGGGCATACAGAAATGAACGTGACCGGTGCTGGTCCAGGTTTTGCGGTTAATATTGTCGATGTTAAAGTCGATGAGACGACTGGGCGAACAGATGTCACGCGATATACCGTCGTCCAGGATGTTGGTAAGGCAATTCACCCCCAACAGGTTGAAGGCCAAGTTCAGGGTGGCGCCATACAAGGCGTTGGCTGGGCGCTTAATGAAGAATATATCTACGGAGACGATGGACGGCTGCAGAATGCAGGTTTTCTCGATTATCGGATGCCGGTAGCTTCCGATGTTCCAATGGTGGAAACAATAATGGTTGAGGTGCCCAATCCAGCGCATCCATTTGGACTTCGCGGTGTAGGTGAAGTACCAGTTGTACCAACCATGGCAGCCGTGGGTAATGCTATTGGCGATGCTGTAGGAATTCGTCCCACTTCATTGCCAATGTCACCTCCAAAGGTACTGGAAGTAATTGAGCAAGCGAAGTCTGAAGGGGTCTGCAAATTATAATCTGGTAACAAAACGAAGTGTAATAAAAACGGGGCCGCTTGGCTCCGTTTTTTTATTCGAACAGGGATTATACCTAGTTTGGAAGGACCTTGCCAAATTTTTCATAGATCCTCGCATCTAATTCTGTCGAATTCCGCGCGACGATAGGGAAAGAGTCTTTTCGGCGGTATGGAATACAAGCATCAACCACCACGCGTGAGTTACGAGGGTCTTCATGGCTATAGCTCATGGGGTCGAGGTGGGTACTCCAGCAACCATTTAATACCTCCACCCCGTCTTGTGGGTCGCAGCGTGTACACATTGACCAAATTACATCATTGAGATTCGCTGGGTCAATATCATCGTCAACGACAATTACCCAACGATTGGCATAGGCCCCAGCATGACATTGAGAGGCAATTAATCCAGCTTGTTTAGAATGTCCCCCATACATCTGTTTGATGGAGACAGTTAGCCACATCCTGCTGCCCCCAGCTTCATGGGCCCAAACGCCCTTAACTTCAGGAATTCCAGCGGCTTCAAGCTGGTTCCAAACCGCCCCACAGCGGTAGGAGCCGCGATAGAAGGTATCATCATTTGGTGGAACCGCGGGTATAGCACCAAGCAAAATAGGGTCATCGCGATGCATAAACGTTTCAATTCGAATGGCGGGTTGGGTGGTTGCTCCACCGGCGTAGTAGCCGGTCCACTCACCAAGAGGCCCTTCATCAATTCGGTCGTCCGGATGGATGAAACCCTCAAATGCAATCTCTGCATTAGCAGGAACCGGCAAGCCAGTCTTTGGCATATTGATGATTTCTACCCCTTCTCCCAGCAATCCTCCTGCACAGTCATATTCGTTCTTCCCATATGGCATTTCAAGTCCGGCAACCATAAATAATGCTGGATGCATGCCGACAACGACAGCGATTGGGCATGGTTCGCCGCGATCATGATATTTATTCCGTATGATGTCACCGTGTTTACCTTTAGAGGTCATCAAGGAGGCTGTTACAGAGTCATGGGCTTGTACTCGATATGCACCATAATTTATCCAGCCGGAGTCTGGGTCTTTCATAACCACCATACAAGCCGTGCCGATAAAATAGCCACCATCATGCTCATGCCATTTTGGGGTTGGTATTTTGGTAATATCAATATCTTTGCCTTCGAACACGTTGTCCAAGATCGGCCCCCCATTCACCTCTAACGGGGCGTGTGTAGGTTGGTCCTTCATGTATTTACGCCAATAATCGACTAGTTCTACTTCTGATTTATTAACCGGTTCGTCCAGTGCCAGATTAATTCGCGGTACGGAAGTTAGAATGTTAGCGAGGACACGATAGCCTTTAGGGTAGCCGGGAATATCGTCAAACATAACAGCAGGGTTAGTCATCTGTCGCATATAGATATCGACGATGGCACCAATTTCTTCTTCACGGTCGGCACCAGTCACCAATTGCAGCTGGTCGTTCGCTTCCAGATCAGTGATCCAGTCTCTTAGGTCTTTGTTCGCCATAATGTGTCTCCAAATGTCTGATCTTGAAACGCGTTGTTAGATTGAGCTTTCATCTAATATTTTTTTCAGTCTTTGTGGTGTTACTGGAACCTCGGTAATCGCGCCGGGAATTCCAATAGCTGCATCAATAGCTGATGCTATTGCCCCAGCTGCCCCGGTAATTCCTGCTTCACCAGCCCCTTTGATTCCAAGTGGGGTGCGTATACTTGGGAAGTCTTCGGTTAGCAGAATTTCCGGGTTGGGTGTTTCGTTTAACGTTGGCATTAGATAGTCAGCGAAAGTCACAGACTGTGGATCACCATTTTCTGTATACGTGAATTCTTCAAACAACGCCCCCCCGACACCCTGCGCTAAACCACCTACTAATTGCCCTTCAATCATCATCGGATTGATGGAACGACCGATATCGTAAGCAATGAAATATTTTTCAATTTTCACGCCGCCGGTGCCTGGGTCGACATTTACAACCGCAATGTGGTGTCCATATGGATACGTTTGGTGGTCGATATGAAACCACTCTTCCCCTTTTAAATATGGCTCGCGGCCTCCCCGCACTTTGGATGTTGGGGCTAACGCTTCGGCAACTTCTCCGAGGGTTAGAGACGGCCCGCTAGGATTATTTTTCGAGTGAATAACACCATCGGTGATATCGAGTGCTTCAGCCGTGGTTTGTAGCAGTTCTGCGGCCATATCCAGCGCTTTTTTTCTGACAGCTTGTGCGGTTAAACTTACGGCAGTGCCAGTGAGAACGGTGGCGCGAGATGCATGGGCACCAACGCCATAGTCAATACGGTTTGTTTGACCGTGAATGACACGAATGCGGCGGTAATCTGTTCCTAGGTCTTCCGCACAAATTTGTGCCATCGCAGTTTCGAAGCCTTGACCAAGAGAGGCGCCGCCTGTGACAATTTCGATATGGCCTGTCCCGTCCACAAATATCTTGGCACCATCGGATGGTCCCAAACCAGATTTTTCAAAAAACATCGAGATACCAGCGCCAACTAATTCCCCATTGGCCCGTCTTTGAGCGAGAGTAGCCTGTAAATTGTCCCAACCGATTTGTGTTAAACCTTGATCTAGGAGTCCGGCATAGTCACCCGGATCATGTTCTACAGAATCGCCAAGAACGTCGAGTTCTCGGCCATAGGGCATTTCCTCCAGCGAGATCAGGTTGCGGCGGCGGACAGCGATTGGGTCCATTTCCATCGCAACTGCAACGGCGTCCATTAAACGTTCACGAACGAAAGTGCTCTCGCAGCGACCAGGAGACCGGTATGTCGCTGCCGGTGTCTTGTTAGTTAAACAAAAATGACATACTGACCTATATACGGGAAAACGGTATGGTCCCGGTAGAGTACCAGTTGTCATGTTAGCAACCCGGGTTCCATGTGTTCTTATATACCCACCTTGATCAAGGTAGAGCTCGTCATCGAGACCTATTACTTCACCGTCCTCTGCAACAGCAGCACGAATTATATGACGTTGTTGGCGCGAGTGGTTAGCTGCCATCAAATGTTCCTGACGATCTTCTATCCACTTTACAGGCCGTTCCAACCGCATCGCCGCGACACAAACCAGAACATCCTCGGGATAAAGCTCACCGCGAACACCAAAACCGCCTCCGGTATGCCCTTCAAATAGATGCACGCTAGAAGCTGGCCTATCCAACATTCGACATAAAGTCTCCCGGTTTCGGTGGGGAACTTTGGCCGCCCCATACATTTCGAGGATATCACGAGCGGCGTCATACCGGCCAATCGCCCCACGGCATTCCATTGGTACGCCTGTATGGCGGCTGACTTTTACATCAATCTCAACGACTTTATATGCCGACGCAAATGTAGCTTCGATATCGCCGTAGCCCTGTTCGACAATAGCGGCCTCAGTTTTTGCTTTGCCTTTGAAATCTTGGGGGGGATCATCTGCATTGATCAAAACAGGCAGCGGTTCAATTTCAAGACTGACTAACTCCGCGGCGTCTTCGGCTGTGTATGGATCTTCTGCAAATACGGCGGCTACTGGGTCACCCACATAACGTACTAGTTCACGAGCCAGCGGATACTGGCGAAATAGGGCTAATGTAGGGTCGCTACCTTCACGGAAATCGATGGGAGGAATATCCCGGATATCATCTGTTGTCCAAACGGCAACGACCCCTGGATAAGCTATAGCCGTTGAAGTATCGATTGATTTGATTGTTCCATGTGCGTATGGGCTCCGAACGATCCGCATATGAAGTTGGTGCGGAAAATTGATATCACCCACGAAACGGCCTTGGCCTCTAACAAGAGGAGGGTCTTCCAGCCGAACGACACTATCTCCGAGGTGTCCCAGCATTCTATTTGTTGCGGTGGCCATCAGCTTGCTGTCTTCATTTCGTCGCGTGCACTGCGCACTGCTTTTACAATATTTGCATAACCGGTACAGCGGCAAAGATTGGATGAAAGAACTTCATCAAGGTCTTCGTCGCTGATATCAGGCTGATTTTCTAAAATTCCAGCTGCAAGCATCAAAAAACCAGGGGTGCAGTATCCACATTGTAAGGCATGATTTTCCATGAATGCCTTTTGGAGCGGGTGATATTCGTCGCCCTCTGCTAGACCTTCAACAGTACGAATTTTTTTTCCATCGGCTTGAATGCCAAACATAAGGCACGAACGCACAGGTGTATCGTCGACTAAAACTGTACAGGCACCACAAATTCCATGCTCACACCCGAGATGAGTTCCTGTTTGGCCGCAATGGTCTCGGATCACATCGGCCAAAGTCCAGCGAGGATCAACCGAGACGTTATATTTACGATCATTGATGGTTAGGCCTATATCTTTTTTGGTACTCATTATTTAGTCTTCTCCAGTGCCCTATGAACCAGCGTTGCGGTTAAATCGCGACGGTATTGAGCGTTCGTAGTATGATCTTCCATGGGGTCAATTGTTTCAGAAGCGATTTTCGCAGCTTTCAGAAATACCTCGCTATTAGGTACCTGGCCGGTAAGAACGTTTTCGGCTTCTTCGATCCGACGTGGCCGATCTTCAGCCCCGCCAATACCAATATGAGGATCAATTATTTTACCGTTTTTTTGTCTATATGTAACGAGTGTCATTGAGATCGCAAAGTCACCGGCGCGGCGGTTAAACTCTTCGAAGCCATAGACTGTATCATCACTTAGTAGTGGGATACGAACCTCCCGCAACAATTCTTCCTGCTCAAGAGATGTGGTCATTACGGTTTCAAAGAACTCTGCAGCTGGTATAAGCCTTTCACCGGTTTTGTTCGCTGCAACCATGGTTGCATCCAGCGTTGCAGCAACCATGCACCACTCGGAGGCGGGGTCAGAATGCGCAATACTGCCACAGAAAGTTCCCCGTTGGCGGATAGGGTAGTGTGCAATATTTTTAACAACATCGGTTAGTAAATGCCCCAAAACTCCATCGCATACGGGCTCGTGAAACTGCGCGTGGCGTACCGTGGCCCCAATATGAAGTGCGTCGCCTTCTATTCTTATGGAATTTAAGTCGATAATATTGTTGATATCGATTAGATGTGTTGGGCGCGCTAATCTAAAAGCCATAGTCGGCACCAGACTTTGCCCCCCCGCGAGGATACGTCCGTCATTTGGCGCGTGTTGTGACAATAGCTCAATTGCTTCATCAATTGTTTTTGGTGCGTGATATTCAAATGCAGCAGGTTTCATTGATCAATCATTTTGTAAAATTCTTAAATAAATTTAATTAGCAGGAAAGTTTATACAGGAAGAAACGCACAGGGAAAACTCGCTAAGGACCTTAATTTAATTTATTAAAGATTGAAAACTGTATTGAATCCCAAATTTTTCTGTTCTGCCTTATTTCCTAAGGGGCAATTGGTCCGACGACGCCTTCGATTTGAACCCTATATCCCGAGCGTACATTCGGCAGGTAGTCATTGGTTGCTCGGTGTTGGGCACACCGGTTATCCCAAAATGCAATTGAATGTGGTGTCCAACGGAAACGGTGGCAGAATTCAGGTAAAGCACAATGGTCCCAAAGGAAGCGGAGAATACCCTCGCTCTCGGTTGATGAGACGCCGTTAATGCGTTTCGTGAAACTCCGGTTAACATATATCAACTTTCGACCACTCTCTGGGTGTCGAACGATTACTGGGTGAGTTGCATTAGGGGTGCCTGGGCCAAAGGTTGGAACCCCATCATGCCAGGCAGTCATTCCCTCCAAATAATTTTTCATTCGTTCCGAAAGGCCGTCATAAGCGGCGTACATACTTGCAAACATTGTATCTCCCCCGCCATTCGGGGGGACGGTATGATTATAAAGAATGCTACCCAGCGGCGGTAGTTCGGCGCACGATTGATCTGTGTGCCAAATATGTCCGGAAATTTTTTCCGAGTTTTCGTCGAAGTGGAACTTTCGGACGCGAGGGTCTTCAGTAATCTTACTATTGGTTTTCTTTCCCACATGGGTTCCGATAGGCCCAAAATACTCCGCGAGCCTTGTATGGTCCTCAAAGCTGATATTCTGGTCTCGGAAAAACAAGACACAATACTCGGTAAATGCCCGCTTAACTTCAGCGAGTTGCATATTGGTCAGTGGCTTTGTTAAATCAACATTACCAATTTCCGCTCCCACCGTTGGACTTGCGGGAACGACACTAATCGTTTTGTAAGCAATATTACTGCCTGCACCATCCATTTTTTTTCCAGTCACGTTTAGGCAATAGTCTCAGCTGATTTGTTTTAACAAATACTGCGCAGAGGAGGAAGTCTTATACGTAGCTGGGGAATATTTTTAATTGGATAGACAGTTTTTAAATGAGGTCGTGATATCTTCCAAAAGTTTATTATACATTCCCGGACCAGGTTCTATAGCTGCGCCTAGGGGGTCAATTGAAAGGATTTTCGTTCCGGTGCCACGAGCAACTGCTTTGGAGATTCTTTGATTAAATTGGGGTTCTTGAAATATACATGCAGCCCCTAATATTTTCAGCCGTTTTTTAATTGTGGAAATTTGTTTAACGCTGGGAGGTACTTCATGGTTAAGGGTGATGGTGCCTGCAGCTTTTAACCCAAACCGGTTTTCATAATATTGGTATGCATCATGGAATACGATAAAGGGACTCCTTTTCAAAGATTTTAGTTGTGATTTGATTGTTTTTGTCAATTTGGTTAATCGTTCACGAAGCTCAACGGCGTTTACCCTATAAGTCTCTGCATTTTTGGGGTCTGCTTGTTTCAATTTTGCTTCGATTTTATGAACAAAGCGTATCGCGTTTTTGGGGTCCAGCCACAGGTGTAGATCTGTTCCTTCATGATGATGTCCTTCGTGGCCCTTGTGGCCTTTGTGGTCGTCATGGCCCTTGTGGTGGTTATGGCCTTTGTGGCTAGATTTGAAATCCTCTAAATCACGATACTTTAATTTCGTTAATCCGTTTGTTTCGGAAAGCGTTACAATTCGTGCTTCTCTTCCCAATGTTTTTATAGACTTGATCAAAAAATTTTCTAGGTTGTTGTCAACCCGGAATACAATTTTAGCTCTGCGAATTTTTTTTGCATCAGATGGGCGCAAACTGTAGGTATGTGGAGATGATGTTCCACGTATAATCAGGTATGGTTTGCTGACACCCTTTGTTATTGATGAAACCAGTGAATGAATTGGCTTAATCGTTACCACTATACCTTCCATAGCTGCGGATGGTCGGATAAGCCCACTAGTTAGAAGCAAGGTCAAGGCGATCAAAGGGGTGTATTTTATTTTCATGAGATTTACACTATATGTAGGTTGAGTTTGCAGTTCTGGAATTTCTAGGAAATGTTATATTATAACATTAAGAGGAAAGTCTATTCTTTTAGTTACTAAATTCCTAAAAGTGAATAATTCTTCCAATTTGTACAAAAAATTTTGAATCTCTCAAATCTTACCCTTAGACTATTATCGCACCCACACAGGAATTATTGCTCAATGGCTTGGAAAGTTTTTGGAACCCGCGCGAAGCGCCTTGAAGATCCCGCTTTGTTGCAGGGGCATGCTAAATTCATAGATGATATAAACTTTTCGGATATGCTGCAGGCAAGTTTTGTTCGAAGCCCATTTGCCCACGCTGCGATAAAAGATATTGATGTTTCAAACGCGTTGGAACATCCCGGTGTCCATGCGGTATACACCATGGTGGATATTCAACCATTTCTTATTAATGATCGCCTGGTGGTCGGCATGCCAAGCCCCTCATACAAGCAGAACCGCGATCGGCCAGCCCTAGCTTCAGACGAGGTTACCTATGTTGGTGAACCCGTGGCCGTCGTAATTGCTGACAATCGTTATATTGCCGAAGATGCTTCTACGTTGGTAGAGGTTAACTATGAACCTCTGCCAGCCTCTGCGGATTGCCGTGATGCCATGCAACCTGGCGCGGCCGTCGCACATCGAGATGCCGAACATAATTTATTGGCAGAATTTAATATGACTTACGGTGATATTGATAAAGCCTTCGCGAAAGCGACACATACATTTTCTGAATCACTATGGATTCATCGCGGCGGCTCACACTCAATTGAATGTCGTGGTTGCGTGGCAAATTTCGAGCCCACCTCAGATGCAGTTACTTTGTGGACATCTACGCAGATGCCCCATTCTTTAAAAACTACATATACAGATATGACAGGTCACGACGAGAACCAATTGCGGGTCATCACGCCTGATGTTGGTGGCGGTTTTGGCCCCAAGCTAGTTGTTTATCAAGAAGATATAGTTTTGATTTTGGCAACACGGATGATTAATAGACCCATAAAGTGGGTGGAAGATCGCCGCGAGCATTTCGTTACTACGACGCAGGAACGTGATCAGTATTGGGAAGCTGAAATAGCTGTCGATGAAGACGGGATGATCCAAGGTATAAAGAGTAGCGTTATTCATGACCACGGAGCGTTCACTGCGCGCGGGGTAAACTTGCCCTATAACGCTGCAGAAACAATACCTCTACCTTATGAAGTGCCAGCCTTCAGCACGCATGTGCAGCTCGCCTTGACCAATAAGGTTCCCGTGACACCGGTTCGAGGGGCCGGTCATCCGCAGGGCGTCTTTGTTATGGAAAGATTGCTTGACCGCGTTGCAGCCGAACTAGGGTTACCTCGGGAGGAGGTTCGCCACCGAAATTTAATTCCAGGCGAAAAAATGCCTTATGAAAAACCCCTAAAAACCCGGGGGGGAATGCCAGTACTATTAGATTCTGGGGATTATCCTGCATGCCAGCAGAGCGCCTTGGAAAAGTCGGATTGGTCGGGGTTCGAGAAGCGTCAGACGCACGCTCGTTCTGAGGGAAGGTATATTGGAATTGGCATTGCCAACTACGTCAAGGGGACAGGCCGGGGTCCTTTTGAGGCGGTTACAGTTCGTATTGGTCCTTCTGGAAAAATCAATGTTTATACGGGTGGGACCGCAATTGGGCAGGGCACAGCTACGATGATGGCACAAATTGTAGGTGAAAAGTTCGGTGGCGATATGGAAAACGTTACGGTGACCGCTGGGGATACAGGTACGATTTCACTCGGGATCGGGACATCTAACAGCCGTCTCGCAGTGGTGGCAGGGTCATCCGCCCACGTTGCTGCAGAAAAAGTACGCGACAAGGCACTTAATGTAGCTGCTCATATGCTCGAGGCCGCTGAGCAGGATCTTGAAATTGAAAAGGGTGAGATACGGGTGCGGGGGGTCCCCGATATGAAGGTAACGCTCGGGGAGGTCGCTCATGCTGTAGCAGGAACCCCCGGGTATGCACTACCGGGGGGTATCGAACCGGGTATGGAGGCAACGGAGCATGTCGTTTTGGATAACCTCGCATTTGCCTGCGGTACAGCCGTTGCGGAGGTCGAGGTTGACGTTGAGACAGGCGGGGTAAAAGTTCTTAAATATGTGATCTCTCACGATAGTGGGACTATTATTAATCCAATGATAGTGGACGGGCAGGTCCAAGGCGGGACCGCCCATGGCATTGGCAATACATTGTTTGAATGGATGGGCTACGATGAAAGCGCTCAACCCGTGACAACCAATTTTGCCGAGTATCTTCTAATCTCTTCGACTGAAATGCCAAAAGTAGATATCATTCATCATGAATCTCCCTCACCATTAAATCCACTCGGGGTGAAAGGCGTGGGAGAATGTGGGGTCGTCCCTGCACCATCAGCGATAATTTCTGCTGTCGAGAATGCATTGCAACCTTTCAATGTCCATTTCACAAGGGCGCCATTAACACCCTCTGAAATAGTAGAAGCGATTGCAGGTGGTAAGGGACGTAATGCTGCATGAGCATCCGGTTTGACGATATTGGTGATCGGCTAAAGGCCTTCCGTCTGGCATCAGGTCTTAGCGCAGATGAAATCGCCAACCGTATAGGGATATCAAGAACAGCTTTATACCGATTTGAAAAAGGGGAACTTGCCAAGGTTGAAACCCTGGAAAGGCTCGCCGAGCTTCTTGACGTTTCTATACCGACTTTAATGGGTGTCGGAGTTGAATACATTCCCTCAGCTGTTGCGTTCTTTGAAAGACTAAGACAAATAGAATCAACGACCGAACACATTGTTGTTCTGGCGGGGCCAATTTCATTCCTTTTAGCTACCGAAAGTTTTGATCAAACCCTCGAACAATGTTTGAGCGAGAGTATACCAGAGGAAGAGCTGGAACGGGAGAGGGCGCTGGAACAAGTTCGTGAACTAATGCCAATTCTTCAAAAGCGCAAAAAAACATACCGGGAGAGACGACCAGGTATCCTAAACCTAATATCGGGTGCTGAAATTGAACGTTTTCTGCGAAATGGTCTCATTGGCAGACTTGATTTACCTCAGGATGTTCGAGATGAGCGACGTGCGCGGGCGCTTGCTGAAGCAGAAAACCTAATTGGGATGATGGAAGCCGAACCAATAGCCGTCCAAATTGGTATTATACCCGGGACGCTGCCTCACACGAGTTTCCAAATTTTTCGCCAATTAGACCGTAAAATTTTGGCAATGAGTCCCTTTCGACTTGGTGAACAACCCAATGTGCATGGAGGAATCGCGATGATCACTTCGGCCCCGGAGGCATTGGACTTACACCAACGTACGGTGCAAGATTTATGGCGGAGGGCATTACGCGGACCAGATGCGGCGAAGTTTTTGCGTCAGTTAATTGTTCGCCAAACCGCCTGACTTATTCTGTGCCAATGAATAACATACAAGACCGTGCAGCCATTGCATTAGAACACCATAACGCCGGCCGCTTGGCTGAAGCAGAGGTCGTATACCGTGAAGTTCTTGACGAACAGGCGGACTATCCAGCAATTCATCATAACTTAGGTGTACTTCTTGTGAGTACTGCGCGGGTTAATGAAGGGATAGAACAGTTTCAAAAAGCCGTTGTTGTTGATCCAGAATATGAGCCTGCATACTGGAGTATGGCGAAGGCTATGCAGCAGGTATGTCGTTTTAAAGAAGCGGCAAAAGCTTGTGAGGAAGTCATATCTATTAATCCTGAACATTATGGAGCCCAGCTTGCGCTGGGGCGGCTACTTCTAAAATTGGGGCAAAGAGCGCGTGCTCTTGATTTTTTTGCCCGCACCATGGATCTGCGGAGGGGTGAAAATAGGGTGGGGCCCTTGGATAATTCTCTTAAGACGACCACCCGTGCGAAGCTCCTTCATGATATCGAGCAGTTCCGATTTCTTGCTGGAAAAAAGCGGGATAACGAACGTGTTTCTGCGTTAGCGAGAGCTTACGAATTTGCAATAAAGTCAATTGATTGGCCATTGGATGACCATCAAACAATATCGATGACGGAAGAACAGGTGGAGCTCTTTGGAGGGAGCTACAATTATCCGAACTTTATTGCCGACGCTGCAGAGTTGCCAACTTCAACGATAAACAATGACGTTTCTGCCGATGAAATTTCCAAGGCATTTACGGTCTCCACCCCGGGTATTGCGTGGTTTGATAACTTTTTGACCCCGGAAGCTTTAAACAGATTGACCCAATATCTACTGGGTAGCACGATTTGGTTTGATTTTTCACACATACCTGGGTTCCTTGCATCCTATCTGGAGGATGGGCTCGCATGCCCATTGCTTTTACAGATTGGAGATAATGTCCGAGAAAAATTTCCAGAAATCCTAGGCGATTATCCTATGACGCAAGCATGGGCGTTCAAGGGACTTATAGGGGAAAAGCCCATAGAACTCCATTTAGACGATGCGGCCGTTAGCCTAAATTTTTGGCTCACTCCTGACCAATCTAACCTAGAGCCAGAGCGAGGTGGACTCCAAATTTATACTAAGCGACCACCAAATGACTGGGTTATTAAGGATTATGACCAGGATAAAGAATCTATTAAAGCATTTATCAAGGGTTACGAAAATCGAAAGCTCACAATACCATATGCATGTAATCGAGCTGTTTTGTTTGATTCAAAACTTTTCCATGGTTCAGACTCACCTAAGTTTTTATCCGGCTATGAGAATCATCGTATAAATATCACTTTACTTTATGGTAACAGTTAGCGTAATCCCTATATGTACCAAAATTGGAACAAGTATTTATTTTGTTACATAAGGCTGTTATAAAAATAATAAGCGCAGAAAAATTAGGTTAAAGAGAGATGACTGATCTTACGCCAGAGCAGAATTACTCGGCAAAGCCGCTCCGTATTGGGGAGAATGACCCACACCCTGATAAACCCACTGGAGAGTTCATTTCAATTGTTGTTTCAAACGAATACGTGAATGACGAGTACCTTAAGATGGTTGTTGAGGTGCCTGATCGAGCCCTCAAAACTAAGGCTGGACAATTCTTTCACTTACTTTGTCCTACTCCCGATGGTGCCGAGGTGTGGATGAGGAGGCCAATGAGTATTTATCGAGTAGATCAGGAGCATAAGCGTCTCGAATTCCTTTACAAAGAGGAGGGACGCGGTACGCAGGGTATGGCCATGCTCGAAGAGGGTGAGGAATTCAATATCGTTGGCCCACTCGGGATAGGCTTTTGGCTTGAAGAGGACTGGAACAATATTGTTGTCCTTGGACGCGGTGTAGGTCTGGCGACACTTGCCCCTTTATCTCAGCTAGCGGCTGAACATAATGTTGGTGTCACTGCCATCCTTAGTGCACGTAATCCCAAGGTAATAATGTCGCGCGATCTATTTGAAGGGCTGGGAGCTTCGGTGATTGAGGTTGTCGATACCGACAACAGCAGTCACGTCGAAAATGTAGAAGAAATTCTCGAAGGGCTCATTATGGAACAAAAAGCTGATGCATTTTTTACGTGTGGGTCGAACAGGCTCCTCACGTTAATGAAGCGGCTTGGTAAAGCGCACTCAATACCTGGTCAGGTGGCAATGGAACAGAATATGGCTTGTGGTCTAGGCGCTTGCTATATCTGCATGCGAACTTTTGAAGTAGACGGGGTTAAGACATTACGCCGTGTGTGCCGCGAGGGCCCATGTTTTAATATGCAGGAGGCAGTCGGATGGTAGATCTTTCTGTAAAAATTGGAGACGTTACCCTCCAAAATCCGATAATGCCTGCGTCGGGTGCTTTCTCATGGGATTATGGGGACGTCATTGATCTTAATCGCTTAGGAGGCCTCGTCGCCAAAACAATTTGCCGGGAGCCCCGTTTGGGAAACCCAACTCCGCGTATGGCTGAAACGGAGGCTGGTATAATTCAATCAATCGGATTACCCGGTAAAGGTATAGATTATTTTCTAGAAAATATTGTGCCTGAGTATAACAAGTGGGAACCACCTCTGATTGTCAGCGTTTCAGCTGATACCGCTGAGGATTTTGCGGCAATGAGCCGAGACCTGAGTGTCGATGGTGTTGATGTTGTAGAAGTCAATATATCTTGTCCCACAAAAGCTCCAAGTGGTGGCAATTTTTCAATGCACTCTGATCATACCAAGATGGTTATGGAGGGTATCCGGAATGCCACAGATAAGCCTGTGTGGGCCAAGCTTTCGCCCAATGCCGGCGATATTGTCTCAATTGCACTTGCCGCCGAAGAAGCTGGCGCTGATGCACTTGTGCTGTGTAATACATTTTTGAGCCTCAAGATTAGAACAGACAATTTTCGTCCAGCCTTGGGCAATAAGTTTGGCGGGTTAGTGTCTCCAGCCTTAAAGCCGATCGTCATGCGTATGGTTTACCAGGTAGCAAAAGAATGCAGTGTTCCGGTAATAGGTATTGGAGGGGTAACCAAGGCGGAGGATGTCGTCGAATATATGCTCGCTGGAGCATCGGGTGTGGGCATAGGCTACGCTGGATTTCGTAATCCGACTGCGCTGACGACGATCATTGATGATTTAGAAGAATGGTGCGACGGACGCGGCATCAAGGAAATATCCGAACTAATTGGTGCGGTCCGCGATGAAGATATTGAGTGGGATCCGCTTGTAGCAGCTTCTCAGGGGGTTTGATTAAACTGGTTCGCCTGGCACTGTTCCCTTTGGCAACGTCACAATGTGGTTATAAATTTCCCCCGGTTTAGTGAACCATATTTTATCAGCATCTTTATGGTTTACGATATGGTTCAGTATTTCCCTTAACCCCGCCAACCTGTAGGGTTGCCCGACGACGAAAGTATGAAGGGCGAGGGAAAATACGAGTGGTTGTTTCGTACACTGTCGTAGCTGTTCGTCAAAATGTGCGCATACTATTTCTGTAAACTGGTTGGCTGTATGTCGTCTCGAAAGTTGAGCGGGAGAGTCATTGATCTCAATATGGTAGGGTATCATTAATAACTGACCATTTCGGGTCCGCATCCAGATAGGTTGGTCGTCACAGGACCAGTCCATAATAAATCGATATCCGGCCTCCTCTAAGAGGTCGGGGGTGAATTGACTTTCAGAAATCCAGGGCCCCATCCATCCCATTGGCCCACTATTTTCATATGTTTTGAATGCATTTGTTGCAGTCGAAATGAGACTGCGTTCATCATCTTCCGAGTAATCCCCTTGTTGTTCAGAGTTTGTTATCCCGTGTCCAATAAATTCGTCACCGCGTTCACGGATGCGTTTTGGTATTTGTGGGGAGTAATCGTAAACAGAGGAATTCATGAGGTGGCATGCCGGGAGATTAAACTCATCCAGTAACTCTAAAATACGCCAAATACCGACGCGCAGGCCATAATCCCGCCAGGCATAATTCCGAACATCAGGTTGTACGCCGGGATTGGTAGGCGTGTGCCCAAGCCCTTCGCCGAAGCTGAAATGCTCGATATTTAGGCCAATATAAAATGCGAGCCTTTTGCCGTCCGGCCAGTCGTAAACGGGACGATCGGTAATGGGGGAATAATCATATCTACCGTGTTGTTTAAGTTCCATATTTGATGGGTCCTATAGGTATTGATGAGATCAGCATGGCATTGCCATATGTTATCGGCAAGATCCGATTGCAGCTTTAGGCTCCTGGTACTATTTTCGATACATGGCTGTTGAAGTTATACCCTTTAGTGAAACCATGGCTGCCCAAATTTGTGGTGTTGACTTAGCTCGACCACTTGGCGCTGCGGAAAGTAAAATACTTTTAGATGCTTGGCATCAACATGTAGTGTTAGTGTTTCGTGATCAGATTATGGACGACCTGCAGCTCAAGGGTAGTGCCTCCTGGCTCGGCGAGACGTCCAAAATTTCTATGCCGAGAGAACGTCGAGGAGATGAGGATACGGAAATCCAAAAGGTTTCTAATATTCTTGATGACTCAGGAATGCCGATTGGCGCACTCGGAGATGGTGAAATGTGGTTTCACCATGATAATTCTTTTACTGAGGCACCGGATAAAGCGACATGGCTTTATGCTGTCGAATTACCGTCGGCGGGTGGTAACACCTTGTTTGGGAATTGCTACGAAGCCTATGAGGCTCTTCCAGACAAACTAAAAAAATTGGTTTCCGGGCGAAGGGTATTGCAGGTTTATGACTATACAGTCCGAACCAAACCAAGGCTTACTGGGCTGGATGAGACACCCCATTTTTGGCAACCGGCAGTAGTGCGGCACCCAGCAACCGGACGCAAGGCACTGTATGTTGATCGGTTAATGACTGCTGCAATTGATGGCTGTACACAAATTGAAAGTGATCAATTGCTAGCGGAATTATTTCCCTATATCGAGCGTGTCGATTATGAACATGAGTGGCAGCTTGGCGATTATGTTGTCTGGGATAATCGTTGTTCGGTTCACGCTAGAAGAGAATTTCCTGTGAATCAAAGACGCCTGTTAAAACGTGGTAAAGTGGAGGGGAATAGCTTAATCGGCGCTGGTTAACCACGCCAGTCTCCTAATTGATTCATAACCCAACGCGACCAGCTGAGTAATATTTCATCTTGCCACCGTCTCCCGATAAGCTGGATACCAACTGGCAGACTATTTGGCCCTACATGGGTAGGCACAGAAATTGTCGGAACATGTAAAATAGTCCAGCAACCTTGAAATTGTGGATCCCCGGTATAGCCGAGTCCTCCTGGTGCTTCCCCTGTCGCCGCTGGTGCCAGAATAAAATCTATATCATCAAAGACATCATCAAGCATTGCACGACACTTATTTGTCATTATAACGGCTTCCAGATATTTTGAATATTCCATCGTTGTGCCGTTTTCCAGCTGTCGCGCTATTTTATCGCTTAGCTGGTTACGGTGATTCTGCCATAAATCAGCCAATACGCGACTGCGTTCAAAATCATTCAGCGTATTGCGTGCCCTAGCCAGTTCCGCAAAAGATGCTGGCAATGTGAGATCAATAATCTCAGCTCCGAGAGATTTAAGCCGATGGACGCTATCATCTATCGCGTCCACAGTTTCAGGTTGTGCGAGGTCCCAGTGATGAGTATGGCACAGCCCTATTTTTGGTCTGGCGTCGGCTGGAAACGTTTTTGACTTTGGTCGATTCAAGAGGGCGCACATGAGTAGATCGACATCATCAACCGAGCGTGTCAGAAGTCCAATAGTGTCAAGATTTTCGGCAGCGAACATTAGTCCTGCCCGGTTTATTAGGTTGTATGTTGGTTTATAACCTACCGTACCGCAGAAGCTAGCTGGTCGAAGAATAGAACCTCCGGTTTGCGTACCAAATGCTCCATATACCATGTAGTCCGCAACGGCAGCGCCCGAACCGCTTGAAGAGCCACCCGGGGTGTGGTCGGGGTTATGTGGGTTAGTGGTTGCTCCGGGATGAGAACCAGCAAATTCGCATGTAACAGTTTTACCTAAAATGACTGCACCCGCAGCCCTCAGGATTGCTACGCATGCGGCATCAGTTTTAGGTTGATATTGATCATAGATGATGGATTCCATCTGTGTCGGCATGTCGGATGTGTCGATGACGTCCTTTACACCTATTGGAAGACCATGAAGCACCCCTTTTGTAGGTGTATTATCCCGGATACGTGCCTGTGCCAGGGCATACTCCGGGTCAATATAGGCCCACGCTCTCACTGTCTCCTCGCGGCAGGCGATACGTTCGAGGCATGCCTGTGTCACCGCCTCTGAAGTGGTCGATCCTTCGGCGATCATTTTTACGACTTCAGTGGCACTATATTTATTCAAGTTTGGTTTAGGCATTTTTCCACTTATTGATAGAGAGGTTTGAAGCAAAACAGTGTGCATGATAGCTTCCTGTTGGTTGAAGTGAAAAGGGCAGAAAAAATGACGCAAAAAATGCTGATCAAGGGTGGTCTAGTTTATGACCATGACGGTGACGTCCACAAACCTGTCAAAGGCGATATTTTAATCGATGGTGATGAAATTTCAGCTATCGGAAATGATCTGGCAGCGGAAAAAATAGCTAATGCAGAAATCTTGGATGCGTCTAACCATCTCGTGGTCCCGGGCTTGATCAACGCGCATTATCATTCACACGATACACTGTGTCGTGGTCTATTTGAGGATCTACCATTAGAATTCTGGTTACTTTACACCTTGCCCATGGGAACATTTCGGTCACGGGAGGAAATTCGCCTGCGTACTCTGGTCGGTGCACTTGAGTCGATGCGCTGTGGTATCACAACCGTCCAAGATATGCTTGGGCTTATTCCCATGACGGAAGAAAATATTGACGTGGTTCTTGATGCCTACGAGGAAATCGGCGAGCGGGTCATTTTTTCACCGATGGTTTTTGATATTCCTGCTGTAGCAATGCTTCGCTATCGAGATTTACTACCTCCAGAAATACAGGAAATGATGGGTACCGAAGCCGGAGACCCGGGCGAACAACTTAACATGCTGGAGACGCAAATTCGGCGGAGACCCGCCAAGGGTGTTACCCATTGGGCGGTGGGTCCCTTTGCACCACAACGGTGCACGATAGAGTTGCTTTCAGGCTGTGCTGATATAGCTGAACGCCATGATCTAGGAATTTATATTCATGTATATGAGACGCGCGGTCAGGTAGTTATGGCACGTGAGATGTATGGTGAATATGGGGGCTCCTTTATTAAGTATCTTGATACCGCAGGAATGCTTAATCATCGACTTAATATTGCGCACTCAGTTTGGATTTCCCGCGAGGAAATGGACCAGATGGCAGCAGCAGATGCCGGGGCAATTCTTTGTTTCAATAGCAACATGAAGTTAAAAAGCGGAATCTCGCCAATGAGAGATATGCGTGATGCGGGTATGCGTGTCGGGCTTGGTTGCGATAATTGCTCGGGTAGCGATGTACAAAATATGTTTCAGGCTATGAAAGCTTATTGCATGCTTGGATCTGTTAGTGACCCAACGCCTGGTACACCCCTAAGTCAGGAGGCTCTTAGACATGGTACTCTTGGCAGCGCGCGCTCTGCGTGTATGGAAGACCAGATTGGAGCACTAAAACCCGGCTATAAAGCAGACATGATGCTTATTGATATGAATGATACAGCCTATCTCCCCTATAACAGCGCAGCCCGCCAACTGGTTTATAGCGAAACGGGTCGTTCTATTGATACGGTCATCATAGATGGGAAAGTTGTGATGAAAGACCGGATTGTTCAGACGATCAATGAAGAAGATCTGAGAAAAGAGGTATCCGATTTGATGAAAAGCTTTATTCCTGAATATGAGGATGTGGTTAAAAATCGCGAGGTTGCCCTTCCGTACTTGATGGACGCTCACCAGCGAGTTTGGGATACAAATTTGGGGTTGCAGCGTTTTATTGCTCGAACCCATTACGGGGACGGAGGCCTTACATAAACGAAACGCATCAATCCCTTGCCGTTACCTTAATGGTCCCTTAGCCTATATTTAAGAAACAAGACTATTTTACAAACAGGTTAATAGTTGAGGGGCAACATGGCTTTTACAGGTCTTCATACAACTCTTTTTGCGGCGCCCAATATGAAAGAGGCGCAGAAGTTTTATAGTGACTGGGGCTTGCGCAAGATCAAGGCAACCCCCAGCCATTCTATATTCGAAACTAAAATCGGTAGCCGAGTTGAGCTTAAAACTCCTAAATCAAAAGGTCTGCCGCCGGCTGCGGCCCTTGATATGCATTTTCGGGAGATGGTTTGGGGTGTGTCATCTAAGAAACATCTAGCGTCTATTAAACGGGAATTATCTAAGGATCGTGAGGTCGCTGAAGATAAAGATGGCACGCTACATTGCTTGGATCCTAACGGGATTGGCGTGGGCTTCCGGTTATGGCGTCCCCGCACAAAGATCGACGGTGCACGCACAAAAATAAATTCTTTCGATAAAGCTGAACGCATCGATGAAATAAGTACCTTTTATAATGACGCGCGACCTATTCGAATGGGGCATATTGGCTTCGTACTGCCCAATTTAAAAGCTGCTGAACATTTTTATAAAGATCGTTTGGGCTTTTGGTTGTCAGATCGTTATGCTGGTGGGGCGGCAATCTTTCTCCGCTGTGCTGCAAAAAGCCAACATCACAACCTTTTTATGATTTGGAGTGCAGACGGTAATAAACGCTATCATCATACCGCATTTGAAGTGCGGGATATTCACGAGGTTTTTGGTGGTGGCGTGGCTTTTGATAAAAAGGGATGGGAGACTGAGGTAGGACCAGGTCGACACCCTATTTCCTCGGCGTATTTTTGGTATTTTAAATCGCCTTGTGGTGGTGCCATCGAATATTTTACCGACTCAGATTATGTCACGGAAGATTGGAAGCCGCACAATTATCGGATCAACAGGTTTTCTGAGTGGCACTTACCAGATGGTATTCGCCAGATGAAAGATGATAAGATTCGACCTTCAATGTCTGCAGCAGGAAGACATTAAATAATAATTTTTATGAGAGTGAAGTTGAAGATAAACCCCAGTCTAGCCTTTATTTTACGGTTGGCATTGTAAATTCGGCGCCAGAGCGTATACCTGTTGGCCAACGTGAGGTGACGGCTTTTTGCTTGGTATAAAATCGAACACCCTCAGGACCATGTACGTGGAGATCACCAAATAAAGAATCTTTCCAGCCACCAAAGGAATGAAATGCCATGGGCACCGGTATTGGAACGTTTATACCAACCATTCCGACTTGAATTTGATTGGTAAACTCTCGTGCCGCATCACCGTCTCGGGTAAAAATAGATACCCCGTTGCCGAATTGATGTTGATTAATGATCTTCACGGCATCATTGAAGTCGGGTGATCTGACAACCGACAAAACCGGGCCAAAAATTTCTTCCTGATAGATCTGCATTTCTGTCCGCACATTATCAAACAGACAGCCACCCATAAAAAATCCGTTTTCGTATCCCTGTAAAGAATAATCACGGCCGTCTACTACCAACTCTGCTCCCTCGTCTAGCCCTATATTCACATATCCTTTTACTTTATCTAGATGTTGCTTTGTAACGAGCGGACCCATATCCATATTGGCGTCTGTTCCGGGGCCAATTTTTAGAGCTTCGACTTTTGGTTTTAGCAAATTCATCAATCTGTCACCGGCGTCTCCCACTGCGACGGCCACGGAAATGGCCATACACCGTTCACCGGCTGAACCATATGCGGCACCCATCAGAGCGTCTGCCGCTTGGTTCATGTCGGCATCTGGCATGACGACCATGTGATTCTTAGCGCCGCCCAGCGCTTGGACCCTTTTCCCGTTTTTCGCAGAATTTGAATAAATGTATTTTGCGATTGGTGTGGACCCAACAAAGCTAACAGCAGCGATATCCGGATTCTCTATAATTGCATCCACTGCCACCTTGTCACCATTAACAACGTTCAACACGCCATCAGGGAGGCCAGCCTCTTTAGCGAGTTCTGCCAGGCGTAAAGCACAGGAAGGGTCTTTTTCCGATGGCTTCAAGATAAATGTATTCCCGCAGGCGATGGCTACGGGAAACATCCACATGGGCACCATGGCCGGAAAATTAAAGGGAGTGATTCCGGCGCAGACACCAACAGGTTGTCGAAATGTCCAGGCGTCGATTCCCCTTCCGACCTGCTCGGTATATTCCCCTTTCAGAAGCTGCGGAATACCGCATGCGAATTCAACCACCTCTAAGCCACGTGTGAGCGAGCCATGGGCATCAGAAATAACTTTGCCATGTTCCGAGGTTATAATAGCTGCAATATCGTCAGCGTTTTTCTCTATCAACTCTTTATATTTAAACATGATTCTTGCGCGTGTCAGGGGAGGGGTCCCTGACCACTCTGGAAGGGCGTTTTTAGCCGCCGTTACCGCTGCTTCAATCTCCCCCTTTGACGCAAGAGGAACCTGAGACTGAATTTCGCCCGTTGCTGGGTTATAGACGTCAGCAACGTTAGACGAGGACCCTTTGATATGTTTGCCGTCAATCCAGTGTGTTAAATTTCTCATCATTAATGTCCTAATATTTTTAAGCCTTAAATATAAATAGCTACGTCTGGCCGTCCATCATTAATACAGGGTTTTCAGTTGTATCAACCAGCAATAATGGAAATTATTTGGGCCAACCCTTGCGGGTATATAATTCTAAGCGTAGCGTCTTTTATTAAAGATAATTCAGGAGAAAAGTATGTCAGCAAAAGCAGATGGACGCATGGCGCGTTGGCGGGAACAGCGCTGGATCCTGGACGCGGTTATCCGCACGGTAGGGGTCGAATGGGATCAGGGTCGTCTCCGATATGGAGCAGCCCCAGGAGGGGCCCAGGCTGCAGCAGAATTTAGGACAGTTGGCTCAAAAATCAAACGGGTTGGAGATTTTGTTCGCGAATTTTCCAATGCTGCAAAAAAAAGAGAGGCAAAGGCGTTATCTTTTGAAGAATCAGGTCGCCTTGTCTCGGCACGAGAGAGCTATATGACGGCAGCGTTGCTTTGGGCGGCTGGGCGTTGGCCGATCTTTGAAACTAATGAAGAGCTAGAGCATCTAGAGAATAAGATGAACCATTGCTTTTCTAAGTTTATCGAATACGCTCCCCATCCAGTTGAAAAGGTAAGGATACCGTTTGAGGGAAAAGAACTCCCCGGCTACCTTCATCTGCCAAGAAAACCCCAACCCGGAGAAACATTCCCATGCGTAGTGAATATCCCCGGCATGGATTCAAGCAAGGAAACCGGGGTAAATATGTATGGTGATTCCTACTTGGAGCGCGGTATCGCGGTATTGAGTATTGATGGCCCTGGACAAGCAGAGAGTGTCGCCCTTGGGATCTTTGTGACAAATTCAAACCATATGGATGCCGCGAAAATAGTGGCTGATTGGCTGGATGTACATCCGGCCATTGATTCAGGTAAACTTCTGGTAAGGGGGACTAGTTTTGGAACTTATTGGGGCTTGCAGTGGGCAGCAGCCCTTGGCGACCGTATAAAAGGCGTTGCAGTCAGCGGAGTTTGTCACGAGCCCGGCTGCGATACCATTTTTAATATGGCTTCACCATCTTTTAAGTTGAGGTATATGTGGATGGCAGATTATGAGAATGAGGCAGAATTTGATAAATTCGCCAAGACCATTGATCTCCGCCCATTTGTTCCAGCGATTACCTGTCCCGTCCTGATATTGGCTGGGGAGCAGGATCAATTGAGCCCAGTCGAGCATAGTTACAATATATTTGATCTTATAACTGCTCCAAAGGAAATTGTAGTTTATGAAGGTGCTAATCATTCAGTAGCAGATTCTAGCTCTGTGGCGTTAGGTGATAACCCAAAGGATTATTTGGCTGATTGGTTAGAGGCGCGTCTACTTGGACAGCCGTTGAAAAGCGTTAAAGGTTTTGTAGATAGCTCCGGTAGGCGAACCGATGCCCCCGCTTAGCTGTTTTGGAGTTTAGGTAGGTCGCGTAATAGTATACCGGATCCTTTCCGGGGTTCTCGAATATGTAGACGATGTTGAATTTCCCAACAAAGGGCAGCGCACGTTTCTATTACAGGTATGCCAAAATCTTGTTCCATTTGTTCTACGATACTGAGTAATCGCCAAGCGTTTCCCTGTAGATAAATTGCTTGGGCTTTAGGGTTGGCGAGAAGGGTATCGCGGACGAGAGAATAAACCCGCTCTGGCGGTATTTCGCCAGCCTTTTCGAAGGGTACTGGTAGGGGTTCCATGGCTAAAACATCGAATCCGGCTTCTAACATGTAATCGCGGGTGAGTTCGTTTTGAAGTTTTGAATAGCTGACGCCAACAATTTTTTTTGCTCCTAGGGCTTTGAGGGCGCGGGTAATATTTTGATTTGCTGTGAAATGGGGAATATTCATTTCCCGCTCCCATTTCCGGATGATTTTGTTCTCACCCTTGACGCCTAACATCATAAAGGGGGGTGTACCTGAATGATGAATTAAATCAACGCCTGCGCGAGCAAGAATAAGGGCATTATCGTGATAACCCTGAATTGCGTTCTTAAATTCGACCGCAGAGCCCTGCTGTACATTCTGGTGGATGGGTATCAATCCAACGCCCTTGGGAAGCAGCCGAACAGTCTCTTCCATGGAACCAGGCCGCATGGTCGGTTTGATAAGTCCAACAGTGCCTCGCCAGCTTGAAAAACTCATTTTTTCCTCACATTTATGGGATCAGGATAGTCATACCTAATGTCGAACGCGATTCCATCGCTCGGTGCGCGTCAGCGGCATCGGCGAGAGAATATTCGTTGCTGATAACAATTTTCACGGCACCACTGGAAACCATGTTAAACAGGCTCTTTGCTCGCGCTCTGATTTCATTGCCCGTCTGCATATGCCAGTAAAAGGCTCCAGCTGTAATTTTGAGTGACCCCATTTCATTAAGCCGGAAAATATCAAAGGGCGGCACTGGACCAGAAGAAGATCCGTATGTAACGAGGTTACCGCAGGGCCGCAGAGAGGCGAGTGAGGACTCGAAAGAATCAGCTCCCACCGCATCAAACACCGCTGTTACCCCAACGCCATCTGTCAGGGCTCGCGCACGTTCGGGAATGTTTTCACTGGTACTGATGATAACATCGTGGCAGCCATACTGGGCAGCGAAATGTGCTTTTTCGTTTGAACTGACCACGCCTATAACATGCGCGCCGGTTGTTTGAGCCCACTGCGTAATGATCATTCCGACACCACCGGCAGCGGAATGGACGAGAATAGTGTCTCGTTCACTGACTGGGTGGCAGTCGTGAATGAGATATTGTGCGGTCAAACCCTTTGTCACCACGGCGGCGGCTTGAGAATCACTAATTTCATTCGGCAATTTAATTAAACGTTCGGTGCTCATGATGCGCTGCTCGCAGTATGAACCCCGGGGGAGTGAGTGACCTCCACTTGAATACGCTATCCTATCACCTATCGAATAATCTGTGACGCCGGGGCCCAATGCCTCAATTACTCCGCAGCCCTCGCCACCGATTACGCTTGGTAATTTTGTAAGGGGGTAACGCCCATTTCTGGTATGAATATCAGCATAATTGAGACCTATGGCGGTATGACGAATTCTAACTTCGCCTAAATTTGGGTCTCCAATGTCGAGATTTTCATAGCGCAAGACTTCCGGACCGCCATACTCATGAATTCTGATCGCCTTGGACAAATTTATGGTCTCTTACTATTGATTATTATCAACGCCGACGCTGTAAGGCTCATGGAGCTGCCCTTCAAACTCGACCTCACGTCGACCTAATAGGTCTCGTGAGCGCGAACTGGTACATCCATAGCGCCAATATGCTGAAATTCCAAGTGCATAACATCACCTGGTTTGACAGGACCGACCCCTGCACAGGTGCCTGACATTATAATGTCGCCGGGATATAATGTGTAAAATTTTGAAGCCCATGCAATTTGTCCTTGGAGATTTAGGATTAAATTTCGTGTGTTATTCTGTTGTCGAATTTCATTATCTATTGTCAGGACAAAATCTAACTGCCCTGGATCATCAATTTCATCGGCAGTCACAAGCCACGGCCCGAGGACGGCATAGGTGTCGACTGATTTTCTAAAACTACGGTCTTCTTTCCCTCTTACCACCATATCCATAGCAATAGCGTACCCACCAACGTAGGAAAGTGCCTCGTCATGGGGAATGTCACTTCCTTTGCGGCCAATTATGACTCCTAACTCAGCTTCATGATCCGTTCGGCGATCACGGAATCTAATGGCGACACCCTCAGCCGGGCCTGTGAGTGCGCTATTTGCTTTAAGGAATAATCCTTGATCTTCCATTTTACGACGAGGCAAACCCTGCGAAATGCCCGCGTCTGCCGTAGCCTCCTGAGCGTGGTCTTCATAATTTTGTGGTACACCGATGATTTTGGTAGGATTTGCAACAGGACTTAAAAAACTTAGTTCATTAACGGGTTTACCAGGGGCAGTGTCGGCAGCTTGTTCCAGTTTTGGTCTCATGGCCTCAAGGTTGGCAACAAGTTGGTCTCCGATTGGTAGAGGATAGCGGTATGGGGGCAATTCCGACTTAACAACGTCAGAGACATCATAAACAACATCATCCCTCACAATGCCGAACCTGTTGTCGTTGTATCTACAAATTTTCATAGTTCTCACTCCAACGTTTCTTTCATCAGTCCTATAGTTTGACATGAAGGAGGTCAATGGATGGTCTAGCGTGGTGAGGAACCATTAAAAGTTTTCCGGAAGTTTCTAACCCAAACATTTTATATTCAGCGCTTATTTTAATTTGCCGAATTATAATTCTGAATTGTCTGCCAGATTCGTTGGGGCGTCGCTGGCATATCAATTTTTTCAACGCCCGTGGGTGCCAAAGCATCCAGCACGGCATTAATAACTGCAGCAGGAGCGCCCGTAGTACCTCCTTCGCCGGCCCCCTTTGCTCCCAGGGTATTGGTGGGGCTGTAAACCTCATTAAGGGTTCCGTTAATAAATGGAAGATCTCGAGCAGTGGGTAGTGCGTAATCCATAAATGATCCCGTGAGTTGCTGACCTGTTTCGGGGTCATAGACCGTGTGTTCAAATAGCGCTTGCCCTATTCCCTGTGCTATCGCTCCCTGCGATTGACCATGTACGATCATGGGATTTATCGCCCGACCGACATCATCGACCACAGTAAATGCAATAATTTCCAATTCTCCGGTTTCGGGGTCAATTTCTACTTCGCATACATGACAACCATTCGGATATGTAATTTCATCGTTGTTGTGAATCGCATCACCTCCAAACTCACCAGCTGCACTATGTTGAGAACTTGAACAGGAGATAGAGCCGGCGACGTCAAACATGCTCACCGAGCGATCAGTGCCGATAACATTGTAGTAGCCATCTTTGAAAGAAACATCTTTTGGCGAAGCCTCTAACAGATCAGCGGCTGCGCCTAGCCCCGCTTGTATGGCTTTGTCCGCGGCCTTAACCAGCGCCGGACCAGCCCGGACGATGCTGCGAGAGGCGTTCGTTCCAACACCATCTTTTATGAGAGCGGTGTCTGCCTCTACCATTTCAATACTGTCAACTTGGATACCCAGTTTTTGAGCGATGATTTGACGCATTGTGGTTTCATGGCCTTGGCCCTGAGCCACTGACCCTACAGCAAGTTGGACTGTGCCGTTTTCTCTGACTGTTATGCGGCCATACTCTTTGGGGACTCCGCCGGCACCCTCTATATAGTTACAAATGCCAATACCCCGCAGTTTACCCCGACTAGCAGCCTCGTCGCGGCGATCTGCGAAGTTATACCATTCAGAATTTTCTAACGCGATGCTCATATTTTTGGCATATTCACCACTATCATAGGTGGACCCTACCGGGGTGGTATAGGGCATGGAGTTTGGCGATATTAAATTTTGTTTCCTCAATTTTACACGATCAAATCCCGTGATCCGCGAGGCCTCGTCGATTAATCGCTCAAGGGTATATATTGCCTCCACGCGCCCTACACCCCGATAGGAGGCAACGGGTACGCTATTTGTGAAAACCCCTTGTAGGTTAAGGTATAAAGTCGGAATTTTGTATACACCAGGAAGCAGACGGGTAACGTTTCGTAATGCCGTAAATGGTGAACTTCCCGCCAAATAGGCCCCAAGATTGCAAATACCAGATACCTTGAGAGCTATAAAATCTCCATCGGCATTTAGGCCAAGTGTACCTCGTAAAAAATAATCACGACCTTGATTGGCACTGTTAAAGTCCTCTGATCGCGAAGCGAGCCATTTCACTGGCCTTCCGAGCTGCTTGGCTGCCCACATGATTACCGGATATTCCGGATAAGTGAACGAACGTGAGCCAAATCCACCTCCAACATCACGGGATATAACACGGATTTGGTCTGGTTTTATTCCTAAAATATAGGAAAGTCGGTCCCGAGTGGCATGAACACCCTGACAACCAATATGAAGTGTATGCTGTTGGGTTTGGTTGTCATAAAAAGCGAGAGCTCCGCGGGGTTCCATGAAACAAATTACGACCCGGTTGTCGATAACCTCGATGGTTGCATTATGGGTTGCTTCTTCAAGGGATTTGTCGGTTTCGGTTTCGTCACCCGCAACCCAGTCGAAACAGGTATTGTTTTGGACTTCTGTCCAGAGTTGTGGTTGCCCATCCAATTGAGCAGCCGTGGTATCGCTAACACTTGGGAGGAGGGCGTATTCAATAATGACTTCCTCTGCTGCTTCTATGGCTGTCTCGGGCGAGTTGGCCAATACGATTGCAACCGGGTCTCCGACGTGGCGGACTTTTTCCCTTGCCAGGGGAAAATATGGTGGATCTGCCATAATTGACCCATCCTTATTGGGATATATTGGTCCGCGGTTGATTACGTCTGAAGGAAGGACATTCACACCGTCCTCTTCCAAATCCTTAGCAGTAAAAACAGCGGCAACCCCTTCCATGGCTTTTGCTGACAAAAGATCAATTGTTTTTATCTTTGCATGGGAATGTTTTGTTCGAACAAAGGCAGCATATATCTGGCCATCCATATTGTGGTCGTCGGTAAAACGTCCCTGACCCGTCAGAAGCCGGTGATCTTCCCATCGAGGAACCGATATTCCTACACCACTTTTTTTTGCTCCAGAGGTTGTACGAGGATATTTAATCTCCATCTATGGCATTTTCCACATTCATTAAAATTGGTCTTCCATCTGGAGTGTTAAGTGGAATTATTTTTCCATGATGCCGGGCGCAAAGTGTTGGTGAAGAACGGACTTCCGTTCCAAGGTTTACCTCTATATCAGCTATGACAATCTCGGTATCTTTAAAAACCTTTAACAATCGCATCCTTTGTCTCCCGAAAACTCGTTAATCTTCGTAACCCGAGCGCATCACCCAATATTCCCATGCACGATCAAGGCCTAATGGGCCAAGTTGATTGACATTGCAAAGGTCAACCTCTCCAGGGGTTAAATAATCAATTTCTCCGCCAATGATCATAGCCTGAGTGATCATCTTTGCCGTAGCTTGCAGATATACCGCTGTCATGACTACTTCACGAATGTTGCGACGGGCACAAACACAGCCGTGGCGTTTCATCAAAGCCGAAGCGTTGTCACCGAGGGTGGACGCAAGGTCGCGCCCTTGTTCCATTGTGACTACCAGATGATTTGTTTCTCCAAAGTTGTCTCGAATATCCCATATCGGTATGTGGACTCCTATGGGCGCACTCATATGCAAAAGGGGTCTTATAAGGGTATTGGTAGCGGCAAATGGAACAACTTCCTGCGAATGGTTGTGAACGACCGAGTTCACGTCCTTGCGAATTTCATAAATACCCCCGTGAATAGCACGCTCACCATATGGTGTTCGACCTTCCAAGTTGCCGATGGGTTCGCCGTCGAGGCGGAACTCAACAATATCGTTTATCGTAATGAGCTCAGGAGCTCGTGATATTGAGATAAAATAACTCTCTGGATTGTTGGGGTTACGAACGCTGATATGTCCAAATGCATCAACCACTCCTTCACGTGCCAGAATACGGTTCGCAATGACAAGATCGCGTATAGTATTAGTAACATCTTCCATGGTCAGTTCCTTCTAATTTGGTTAACAGAACGGGCAGCCCGGGGTATCTAAAAAATGTGCTATTTGCATTGGTGGTGGTGTCTGTTGGCTGCGGGTTTCAATCACTACTTTTCCATCAATCAATACAAAGGAAATGCCGGGTAGATCACCGTGGGAGATAGCATCTGAAAGCGTTGTACCAGCGGAACCCTTGACGGGACCGGCAATTATTAAATCTGCTGGGGCACCCTCTTTTAAAACCCCGACGTTTAGGCCATGCGCCTTTGAGGTATTTCCCGTTGCAACAGCAATAGCTTGGCCAGGGTCCATCCCGCACATTGACGACAAAAACAAAATATTGCGGAGCATACCCCGGGGGATAACACCAGTACCACCTGGTGTATCTGTCCCCATCGTCAATCTATCCAGTCGGCCTATTTCCATTAGTCGATTTGCTACTAAGTAGGTTGAACGATAATTGTTGGAGGAACAAACTTCGAGTGCAAATTCTGTATTGTCGATAAGCAAATCGAGATCGTCGTCGGACATGGGGATTGGTCCGCCAGAGACATGGGCGGCGATATCCGGCTGAAGCCATGATAGGGTATCGAAACCACAAACGCGGCTCGAGCCGGAGCGTGATACTCCGCCGGTATGCACCTTGGTACGCAATCCGCGCTCTCTTGCCATTTTGCTATAACGTATTGCCTCGTCCTTGTTTTCCTCTAAGGGAAAGAAGATGAATTTGACAAGTATTGAGCCTGCCTCCTTCAGACGGTCAAAATGGCTTTCTTCCATCCCTGGGACTAAAAGACATGTTCCGGCGTGCACCTTCGTGCCGCTCCATCTAATACGACCCGTTGTGGCTTTTGCAACTTCTGCGAGCGAGGTGACCAAGTCCGGGGTGAGGTTTTCGTAATCGAGCCCAGGCGTATGTAATTCCCCAGCAGAAATTAGTGTTGTACTCCCCCCGTGCATATAGTTGGTGATCCATCCAATTGAGTCTTGTGCAGGGGTCCATTCCCCAAATACCGGATGTATGTGTCCATCCACTAAACCGGGTAGAACTGCGCTACCTTCTGCGTCAATGGTAATATCGGAAGATACGTCACCGGGGGGGTTAAAGCTTTTTATGTACGAACCCTCTATGAGCAATGATGTAACCTGCGACGTTGGTTCATTAAGATCGCCTGTAAAAAATTCACCAATATTCGTAATGTGTGTTGTAATCACGTTTCGCCTCAATTTTTTTCCTGTATAAATCGTATCCTATGGTCTGTTCCTTGTCAGGGGGTGAGTGGCGAGGCATTTTGTAGATTAAAGAATTAAGCAGAATTAGGGAGGCCAAAATGGCTCGTGCACCAGAAATTGATACAGTAATCAGCAATTTCACGCCGCGATTTATTACTAGCGGGGTGCCCCTTGCTGATTTTCAGCAAGTGACAGCTGGTCTTGAAAAGTGGGAGGATTGGTTGCCCCGTTGGGCAGCCCGTGCGGAAGTGCATGAGGCACTGGGCCTTGATGCTTTAGAGAATGGCAACAGCCTCAGTGCCTCGGAACATCTTACTACTGCATCTCTTTTGTATCATTTTGCTAAGTTTATGGCTGTTCAGTTTCCCGATAAAATGCGGGCTACTCATAAAAAGGCGATAGAATGCCATCGCCTCGCGCTACCCCATATGGAACCACCCGGTGAGCGGGTAGCAATCCCTTTTGAAGGAAAAAAGCTCTATGGCAACCTAAGGAAACCTCCCGGTATAGAAAAACCGCCTGTTGTGATACTAGTGCCTGGATTAGAAGCCACAAAGGAAGAGATCTTTGGTTACTCACCAACCCTTCTGGCACGTGGAATGGCAACCCTGCCTATCGATGGACCGGGGCAGGGTGAGGCCGAATATGATTTGCCTATTCGCGGAGACTACGAATCCGTTGCTACGGCGATTATTGACTGGATAGAATGCCGCCCTGACCTCAATGCAAAACAAGTAGGCATATTTGGTGTCAGCCTGGGAGGTTATCATGCCCCAAGAGCCGCCGCATTTGAGAAACGAATTAAAGCTTGTGTTTCTATTTCTGGCGCATATGACTGGGCTGAAAATTGGGATAAAAAGTCAGATTTGAATAAGGAGGTGTTCCGAATTCGGTCTCACGCAAAGAATCTCGAGGAAGCCCATGTCAACGGTAAGACTTTGACACTCAAAGATTGTGCAAAGGAGATTACGTGTCCAATTTACATCGTTGCGGGTGGACTGGACCGCATAACCGCTGTAGAGGCCGCAAATCAACTTGCTGCGGATGTCTCAGGACCTAAGGTGGTGTCCATTGTTGAGGATGGGAACCACGTTTGCCACAACCGACCCTACAGCGTTAGACCGCAAACAGCGGATTGGCTGGCGGCGCATCTTGGAGGTCGGTGATAGGGTATTTACTCCGTTGACCCGTAGGCAGAGATCAGGCAAAAATGGATCACCATACGCTACCGTATGGCAGTAGAGAAAAGAGATGGATGGAGTAATAGGACAACCAATCCGGCGCAAAGAGGATCATCGGCTACTGGTCGGTGAAGGAGAGTTTAGTGACGATCATAGTTTGCCCAACCAGTGCTGGGCTGTGATGGTTCGGTGTCCTTTTGCCCATGCGGTTATTAAAGAGATTGATTCTGAAAAAGCGAGGGAATATCCAGGTATATTAGGCGTTTTTACTGGTGAAGATTGTGAAGCTGACGAGCTTGGCCAAATCCCACACAGTCCTTTCCCATCAACCCAATTCGATATGAAACTACATGGCCCAGGTGGTAGAGTTGGAGATAATAGTTTTGCAGGCATTAACACCGTATTGCCAACCGATAAGGCCCGTTATGTCGGGGAAGCAGTGGCGATGGTTGTTGCGGAGACTAAAGCACAGGCCGTGGAAGCGGCTGAAGTTATCGAAATAGATTATGATGTGTTGTCGTCGGTAACCCATACTCGGGCGGCAGTCGCACCGGAAGCACCAAAACTTTATGATGAAATTCCAAACAATATTTTCGTTGAAACACATTTTGGTAATGAAGGTGCTACTAAAGAGGCCTTTAAAAAGGCTGATCACGTTGTAAAAATGTCTTTCGATATTCCTCGTGTTACTGGGGTGCCCATGGAGCCACGGTCTGCGCTCGGTAACTATGATCCAATTGCGGATAAATATACTGTCTACGCTGGAAGCGGCGGAACGGTGCGACAAAAACGGGAAATCGCATCGGTGTTGGGCGTAGAGAATAATAAAGTGCGGGTTTATGCTCTCGATGTTGGAGGGAATTTCGGCACACGGAATAGGCTTTTTGTAGAGTTTCCATTGGTTGCTTGGGCCTCAAGAAAAGTTGGGAGACCAGTGAAACTCACGGTTGAAAGGTCGGAGGCATTTGTCAGCGACTATCAAGGGCGTGACCTTATAGTCGATATGGAACTGGCACTAGATTCAGATGGTACCTTTAAGGCTCTAAGATCATCTAACATAAGCAATGTTGGCGCTAAATGTGTTTCGCTTTCTCCCCTTTCCAAGGGCTCTGGGATCATCACAGGATCCTATCGGATACCAGTAGCACATTTAAGGTCCCGGGCGACATTTTCAAACACTCCCCCGACAAATGCCTATCGCAGCTCTGGAAGGCCTGAAATTATCTATTGTGTCGAGTGTTTGGTTGAAAAAACAGCGCGGGTTCTGGGTTTTGATCCGATCGAACTCCGCCGTAAAAATCTGGTTCGCGACGAAGAAATGCCGTACACAAATGCTGTTGGAATGCAATATGACAGTGGAAAATATGAAAAAAGTCTCGATATGGTGATCGGACTTAGTGAATGGGATGGTTTTGAAAGCCGAAAAAACGAGGCCAGGTTGCGTGGGAAAATTCTTGGTCGCGGCGTTGCTCACTATGTAGAAAGCTCAATTGGGACACCAGTTGAACAGGCGGAGCTTCATATTTCTACTCAAGAAAAAAGACTTAATTTAGTAATTGGTACACAGCCAAGTGGGCAAGGGCACGAAACTAGTTTTGCCCAAGTAGCTGCGGAGCGGCTCGGACTGACAATAGAAAAAATAAACGTAATCGTAGGTGATACAGATATCGTAAAGGTGGGGGGTGGTTCCCATTCTGGCCGGTCAATGAGAATGGCAGGGACGGTCATTGTCAAAGCTTCACAGGCTTTGATTGAGAAGGGAAAGAAAATTGCGGGGTACGTATTTGAAGCCGCTCTCGAAGATATAGAATTCTCCAATGGTGTTTTTGCTGTCTCGGGAACCGATCAGAGGCTTGATTTTTTTGAGCTTAGCTCTGAGGCAGATAAATTCGATTTACCCGACGATCTTGTGGATGGATTGTCGGTGGTAGAAGATAACGAGATGCATACGCCGGTATTTCCCAATGGCTGCCATATTTGCGAAATTGAAATTGATGAAGAAACCGGTGTACCGCAAATTGTCCGGTATGCCGCGGTGGATGACGTCGGTCGCGCGATCAACCCGCTGATCGTGGATGGACAGACCCATGGGGGCATTGTCCAAGGTGTCGGTCAGGCAATGTGGGAAGAATGTGTATTCGACCCTGATGGCCAACCTCTTTGTGGGTCTTTTATGGATTATGGTATGCCGCGGGCGGATCATTTTCCTGACTTTAAAACGGCTCTAAATGAAGTGCCATCCCCTACCAATCCCTTGGGCGTAAAGGCTGGCGGGGAGGGTGGTACAACACCGGCACCAGCAGTTATAACTAATGCTGTAGTTAATGCGCTACAGGGTTATGGGGTAGAGCATATCAAAATGCCGCTAACACCTCTGAAAATTTGGGAGGCCATGCGGGTGAATAGCAAGTTATAGAGGACAATAAAAATGGCGACGCCAAAACTTAGATTAATTGGATTCCCTGGGACCGGACTGTTACCGCTTTTCGTGGGAATAGATAAAGGGTTTTTCGAACAACGGGGCGTGTCAGTTGATCTTGAGCGTACACCAAGCTCAATGTATCAGGCACAAAAACTGGTCGGTGGCGAATTTGATATAGCTTGCAGTGCCGTGGATAACTTCATTGCCTACCAGGAAGGTGCAGGAGAGGTAGAACTAGACCGCGATCCTGACCTCTTTGTTTTTATGGGTTCAACTCAAATTGAGCTTTCTTTTGTAGTGGCTAAAGGCATCGAGAGTTTTGCAGATTTAAAGGGTAAATCTCTGGCGATGGATGCTTTGGCCACGGGGTTCGCATTTGTGCTTTACCGGATGCTAGACAAAGCAGGTCTTACAGCGGAGGATTATGAATTAGTCTCGGTTGGTGCAACACCACACCGTTGGGAAGCAGTACAACGAGGTGAATATGCCGGCACACTTTTAATTGAGCCCTTTACGGGTCAGGCGCGGGCGGGCGGTTACACTATTCTTGAAAGTAGTTTGCAGACATTTAAAAATTATCCGGGTCAAATGTTTGGAGCGATGCGGGGCTGGGCGAATGAAAATCGTCCGACAATGATCTCGTTTATTAACGGCTATCTCGACGCCCTTGATTGGACGTTTGTTCAGTCGAATAAGGAGGAGGCCGCGAGAGTACTAGGAGCCAATATGCCGCAAATGCCAGAAAATGCGGTAACCCCTGCCCTCGAAAAACTTCTAGTGCCAGAAACCGGTTTGATCCCAATGGGGACAGTTGATATGGACGGTCTCAAGACAGTGCTTGAAGTTCGCAGCCAATATGCGCCGCAGGGGAAGCAGCTAACCGATATAAACAAATATCTTGATCTTAGTTTCTATAAGGAAGCAATCGCCAGTCGTTAGCCTATGTCAAAACACTGGCAAACTCAGGGAGAAATCAATGATTTTTGATTATTCAACGGTTTATCGGCCTGGATTGCCCCCGACCGAAAAGCGCTGGTCTGGATTTCCCAAATATAATTTTATTGGTGGTCACAATGACGGGGCAAGTGTTCCAACACAGGACTTTGTTAATGCAACGGCAAGCGTCCTTGAAAAAGAAGGGTCAACGTTGGCGACGTATAGCCTGGAAAGCGGTCCACAGGGATATTTACCGTTACGTGATTTTCTTGCCAATTATCTCAATAAAAGCACGGGGATGAACGAGACGGCCGATGATATTATGCTCGTATCTGGTTCTCTTCAGGCCCTGGACCTTGTCAACGATGTGCTACTCACAAAAGGTGATACGGTTGTCATTGAGGAAGCGGCTTATCAGGGTGCCATTCAGAGAATAAAGCGCCTTGGTGTAAGAGGTATAGGCGCCCCCCTTGATGCAGACGGTATCCGAATGGATAGTTTGAGTAATATTCTTGATGATTTAAAACGCGATGGTGTCAAACCAAAGTATCTTTATGCTGTACCCACGGTACAAAATCCAACTGGTACGGTAATGCCGGAGGCACGAAGGTTGGAATTTCTCAATTTGTCCCGAAAATTCGACGTTCCTATTTTTGAAGATGACTGTTATGCAGATCTGACATTTGGTGGGGAACGCCCGCGGGCAATCAGAGCGCTCGATGATGATGGCCGGGTGATTTTTTGTGGAACATTCTCCAAGACCATTGCCCCGGCATTACGGGTTGGATACTTGGTGGCTGAATGGGAAATCCTCTCGCAGATGCTTGCTGTTAAACGGGATGGTGGTTCCGGAGCATTGGAACAAATGGTTCTCGGGGAATATTGCCCCACGCGATTTGAAGAGCATGTCACCAAGCTACGTAAAGTTCTCAAAGAAAAATGTGAAGCGATGTTGGATGCGATTGCAGCCGAATTTGGGACTGTCGCCGATATACAAAAACCGAAAGGTGGGATTTTCGTATGGGTCCAACTGCCAGATAGTATTGATACAATGAAATTATCTGAAGTCGCCCTCGATGAGGGCGTTGCGATCAACCCTGGAGCAGAATGGGTAGCCGACCCTGAAACAGGCAAAAGTAAGATGCGACTCTGCTTTGGCAACCCTACAATTGAGGAAATTCGGGAAGGCGTGGCAATCCTTGCTAATATATGTCATCGCGAGTTTAGGTTACCGAAACGCGGTTCGAATATTAGACGCTAGAAGTTATTTTTGCCTTTCCATTTCTTTAACCTCGGCAGCGGTTTTTCCCCAGGTTGGAGGATTTTTCATGTATTCCTCTTCTTCCGGTGTATTTTTACGACCTAACACTGCGTTTCGATGGGGAAAGCGTCCAAACTTTTCAATTGTATCGTAGTGGCCTTGTGCAGATTTTATCGAATTATTATCCGCTACCGCCTTGTAAAGTGGAAGAGCAATCTCATGATCAGCAAATAGTTCGCTGTGTTCGAGTGGCAGGTACATAAAAATTCGTGGCCATTTCCCCAATCCATTATCAAATCCACTAGCAAGCGCATATTTAGTAACTTTTCGGGCTATCGGGTCCGCAGAAAATGCGCGTGGTGATCCACGATAAATATTACGCGGGAACTGATCGAGACTAATAATCAGAGCTAAGCATTCCTCCGCGGTGGATTTCAAATGGTCAAAGTCACCATTAAATGCTTGTTCATGTATCTCGGTGTAATTGTCCACCAAAGCCTTGTCAAATTCCGGCGTCGAACGAAACCAAATTTCGCGCTTTTCCATTGGTGCTTTGAGGTCGATAGTACCAAACCAGAACCGCAAAATATCTTTGGCAACTGTATCCAATTTTTAACTCCTTACGCCCTGCCAAGTGGCAATGGCGATGTGTCATTTAACGCTATCTGTTCCTGAACAAGTCTTGCAAGCAATGACATTTTAATATCCTGGTGTGCGGTGTGATCCCACAGGTTGTCGAGTTCTCCGGGATCATTCTCTAGATCATATAGTTCGCCCCATTCATGGCCATGGTAAACTGAAAGACGCCAGTTTTGGGTGATTAATGTGCGCGCCTTGGGATCTTTACCGAGTACTGGTAAAATTCGCTGGTTATCTTCTTCGATTAAAATTGCATCCCGGGGGCCGGTAGTTTCAGGGCTGTTTGTAACTGATAAAAGGCTCCGCCCCTGAAGCCCATTATACGGGGCTACCCTGGCTCTATCGAGTATCGTGGCAGATATGTCTATGGTTCCTGAAATCGCCTCGGTCTGTGCTCCAGCTATGCTGCTTTCGGGATCCGACCACAGAAAGGCTACCCTCACCAATTCACTATAGTGTGCCGGGCCCTTGCGAAGCAGGCAGTGGTCACCCAGGTGGTCCCCATGGTCACTGGTAAACATGACAATTGTATTTTCATTGAGGCCATTTGCTTTTAGTGCTGATAAAATTTTACCGACACCGTCATCAACCATTGAAATCATACCGCAAGTGAGTGCTCTTGCCTCCAATGCTTCCTGCGCATTAATTCCGTAGGACATAATACCGTCTTCCGGCGGCAACCCTTCATCTCGACGCTTTAATAAGGCCCGCACATGAGGCGGAGGTTCCCAGTCGTTAACGTTATATGCATTTGGAACTTCCATCTGTTCGGGTTTATACATATCCCAGTATCTTCCAGGCGGCGTAAATGGGTGATGAGGGTCGGGAAAGGAAGCAACCATATAGAATGGGCTGTCTTTATCAGAGCGAGCATAATCGACAATATATTTTTCAGCGTGATCAGCGATCCAAGCAGTGGGATAGAGATTTTCTGGTACTTTGGTCCTCCAGGCCTGTAAAACCGAGTAGTCGTGTTGCAATCCATTTTCGGGTCCAACCAATTCGTCGGCATCTTCGCGCTGGCTTTTGAGCCACCAGTAATAATCTCCGCCGCATTCGTCCCCGTGACCAAAACACAAATCCACATGCTCATATCCATAAAAGGGAAGATCTAGTTTTGCATCAGGACTATCCCAAAAGTCGGGTCGTTCCTGTTTATAGTTCCCATCCAGAAAGGCGTCTTTTTGTGCCTCCTTGAGGTTATCTTGTGGCGGTGTGTAGCCCGCTGGTATTTCATCATCTTGGTTCAGGGGAGGATGAGTAGTGAAGTTTTGGAGGTGGCTCTTACCAACCAGCGCCGTCTGATACCCGGCACTTCTTAACATATCGACAAAGGTATTGGATGAAAGTGGGAGAGGGATACCGTTCTGGCGAACTCCGTGAGCGGACGGCGTTCGACCCGTCATGAGTGTGGCACGGTTTGGCATACAGACCGGATTTGAAACATAAAACCGGTTAAACTGAACGCCAGATTTTGCGATAGAATCAATGTTTGGTGTTTTTAATACGGGGTGACCAGCGCAGCCTAAATAATCTGCTCGGTGCTGATCAGTTATGATGAGAACGAAATTTGGCCGTTTACCCATTTTCCAGATACCTCAACCATTAAATTTATAAAACTTTAATACCTTATTGGTGTCTCGCTGCCAAATATACTTCGGGTATTTCTATTGACGGATTTTCTGTATTGTATTTTTGCCTAACTAACCGATGGAAATGGGAGTAAACAATGGGATCAATCGATGCCGATGCACATGTGGTTGAGTGTGAAACCACTTTTGATTTTCTCGACCCAGAATTTGAGAAATATCGGCCTTTGGTGGTGCAGTCTAAAGACGACAGGGCTGTCTCAAGCCAAGTGGGGATTTATCAAAGGGAATTTTGGTTTTTAGATAATCGAATGCTACCAAAGGAGGGAAATGTAGGTGCCAATACTGCTAAGACCTCACGCGAGATGGAAGACATTGTTGGTCGACTAAAACACATGGATGAGCTGGGTATTGATGTTCAGGTTTTATATCCCACCGTATTCTTACGACCTTGGACCCAGACGCCTCAAGTCGAATACGCCCTGATCCGATCATATAATCGATGGCTCGTCAGTATCTGGAAACAGGCACCCGATCGCTTAAAATGGGTGGTGATGCCTCACCTTCTCAATATGGATAGATGTCGCGAGGAACTCGAATTTGGAAAAAATAATGGAGCTTGCGGTGTTTATATGCATGGCATTGAGCATGATACCCCGCTTTTTTCTGAAAAATTTTTCAACCTCTACCAAATGGCAGAGGAGTTGGATCTACCAATTTGTTTTCATGCTGGTAATAATAGCTTCTTGTTAGAAGGTATGTATCGTGAAGATAGCGGGTTTGCAAAGGCGAAGTTGCCATTGGTGGCAACATTTCACCAGCTATTGTTCAAAGGTATTCCCTCGATGTTTCCCAAGCTCCGTTGGGCCTTTGTAGAAGTTAGTGCTCAGTGGATACCCTATGCGCTAAATGACCTTGGCTTGCGCTTAGCGCGCAGGGGCGAAGATATTTCGGAAACAATCATGGCAGATAATAATATTTGGGTGGCCTGCCAGGTGACGGACGATCTCGACTACGTGCTAAAATATGCAGGAGACACCCAATTAGTCGTCGGGACAGATTATGGGCACGCGGATACTTCAACTGAAATAGAGGCCCTTCGAAAGCTAAGTTCAGACGGAAAGGTCACCGCCGAAGTTGCAGGGAAAATCTTGGAGGATAATGCACGTGCCCTTTACGGGTTGTGACCCGTAGTGGTTGGGTAATTTCTGATGTTGGTGTAACCTTAAATTAGTGACTTTGAGAAACTATTCGGAATTGGTTCTAAATGTATAAACAAGTTATTGCAGCCGTAGTAGCCTTATTTGCTTTTTCATTCACAATTGGGGTATTTGCTGCAGAAGGGATTAAGCGCGTGAAAATAACAACAAGTTTAGGTGTCATCGAGGTTGAGCTTGCACCTAAGGAAGCACCAGTCACAGTCGAGAATTTTACCAAATATGTGAAAGATGGATTTTACAATGGAACAATTTTTCATCGGGTCATCGAAGGGTTCATGATCCAAGGGGGTGGTTTTGAAACTGGGCTTAACAAAAAAGATACCCGGACTCCCATAGAAAATGAGGCGGATAACGGCCTGCAGAATTTAGTAGGTACTTTGGCCATGGCAAGGACTAATGACCCGCATTCTGCGACCGCGCAGTTTTTTATTAATACGGCTGATAATCAGTTCCTGAACCATACGGATAAAAGTCCAAGGGGCTGGGGTTATGCTGTTTTTGGCAAAGTCTCGTCCGGAATGGAAGTGGTTCGCCAGATAGAGGGCGTTCAGACCGGTCAGCGAGACGGGATGGGTGATGTACCCATGGAAGATGTGGTTATTAAAAAAATTGAAATAGAATAATTTTTTGTAGTTACTGGCCTAACCTCCTATTGGAGCCGCGGTGGTGTCTTTATCCGGTCTGGTAACGTGGTGCCGCGCCCCTCTGAACGGGCACGCTTATATATATTGATTGCCAGTGCGAGATCAGATAGTCCCATGCCCATTGCCTTGAAAAGGGTTATATCAGCTTCTGGTGGTCGTTCAGTATTTTCCTTGATTAACTCTGATACAGTGCGGACATTTAGCCAGGCATTATTATCTTGTCCGTAATGTTTAATGAACTCGGCTGACATATTTTTGATGGTTGCAAGGTTATCGACGGCGATGATATCTGCCCTATCAAAAACGTCATCTGTAAATTCAATCCGCGCCGGCACAATTGCGCCCATTGCATTAAGGTGTGATCCTTTGGAAAGCATATCAGCGGATAAAAATGGCTCCGTTGCGTTCGTCACAATGGTTATGATTGGAACATCGGCGACGGTTTCTTGTAATGTTTCGCAGGAAGTTACCTCGAAGTTAAACTCTTTACGTGCCGCTTCCGCAAAACGATCCCGGTTTTCAGGGTTACGACTAAATACCTTTAGTTTTTTTAGTGGGCGAACCGCATGACAGGCGGCCACTTGAGGTAGTGCTTGTTTACCAGAGCCCACAATCCCCATTTCATCTGCGTTGTCGTGAGCTAGCCTTTTAGTTCCAACCCCTGTCATTGCTGCTGTTCGCATTTGACCCAAGGCAGTTGCTTCAATTACAGCGAGATTGGCACCATCCTCCATTGAAAAGAGTTCAACGAGAGTTTCTGACTTACCCCGAACATTAATCCAGTTTTTAAAACCGCAAATTCCTTCCCCACTGACGGAAGAACCCAGAACATGCATTGCGTCGTTATCGGCTACCATAAGATGCCCTTTGGCCATATTTTGGGCTTTGTCGGCCGCTTCTAGTGGCAGGGCCTGTTCCAATGCTTCAATCGCTTGGGGGAGGCTTACCATTGAAGTGACATCTTCCTCTGTAATCCAGATGGGTGAACCAGACATATAGTTACATTCCTTTTTTGGATATATAATTTATGCCGTCAGAGCGTATGGGATTTGTTCAGGTCCAGAACCTTCGTAATACTCCCCCGTATCACGATTATATCGTCCCTGCAGCACCTCTCCTACGAGTACACGGCTTCTGAGGATTACGGCCACCGACCGGACATCACTTCCTTGCTCGGCATGAATGTCATATGGTGGAACAAGGTCGGCCTTTCCAGCCTTTCCTTTCGTGTTAGTTGTTAGCTCGACTTTTACGTAACCCTCTTCCTTGCGTGATTCCACAGCCTTAAAGCGTTCAAGTGATTCTATGCCGTCCAAAAGCCCATAAAGCACCCAACCGTCAGCATGGTCGTGAACGCTTCCTGTCCGACCAGGAACTCGGACGACCCCATTGATTACAAAGCCATAATCTGGATCGGTATAAAAAAGTAAATTTTTCCGGCCTTCCGTTGATGGCCAGTTTTTGCAATGTTCTCGTAAAGCGGGATCAGTGAGGAGCTCACCCTCCATTAGCTTGTGAGCACGTTTCATGCGCGTTTCATCATCGGGGTTCTCTGCCCAGATAACCCGCAAGTCTCTGACAAATTTGGCAAAGGCAGGAAGTGTTTGTTTATCCATCGGCTAACCCTATGTTTTTAATTTAAGGCATCTTAAAAATAACACGTGAATTTTAATCTCACAACGTGTCCGGGCTTTGCATCTTTCAGCGGAGAAGTTTAAACAAAGATACCGTAAGGAAGGAGTAAAACATGGATTTAGGTATAAAAGGACGAAATGCCCTAATTACAGGTGGCAGTCAGGGGATTGGCCGTGCGTGTGCGGAGGCATTGGCAGAGGAAGGTGTTAACATAGTTATCGTTGCACGTGATCCAAAGCGGCTTGCATCCGCTGCGGAGGAAATATCTACCAATCGGACAGGGCATGTAACACCAGTAACAGGTGATCTTACGAACGTTGCAGATATTAAGCGTATTGTAGCTGAAGCGGAAACAACACTGGGACAAATTGATATTCTGGTGAACAATGCAGGATCGGCACCTTTAGGTCGGATTGGGGATCTTACGGATGATACCTGGCAGGCATGTTTTGATTTAAAACTCATGGGCTATGTAAGGTGTTGTCGGGCTGTTTTGCAGAGCATGTGCCGGCAGAAATGGGGTAGAATCATCAACATCATAGGTCGCGGTGGGCATTTCCCGACTGCGAAATATATAGCCGGGGGTGCGATCAACGCGGCCATTTTAAATATTACACAAGCACTTGCCGAGGAATGTGGCCCACATAATGTACTGGTGAATGGAGTTAACCCAGCGGCCACGGCAACTGAAAGATGGGATACGCTTGTGCGACAGCGGATGAAAATCACCGGTCAAACAGAAGAAGAAATACGTGAGGAATCCGCTAAAAACATACCCCTGGGACGCATCGGAGCACCCGAGGATATAGCGAATATGGTAGTATACCTTTGTTCCGAAAAAGCAGGCTTTGTTAACGGGTCCCTGATAGATATCGATGGTGGTGTAAGTAGAGCGTTATAAAAATGTGAGGTTGAATGTTATTTCTAATATGCTAATGGGCCGCGGTGTGTTTTCAGTCTCTACTTAGGGTCCATGTCCTATGGAGAGAGGACTAGAGTCTGAAAGATCCATCATTCGTCGGGTCAGCCTCTCTAGCAGTTCCGTCCGGATGCGCTGGTACCCTGGGTCATCCCAGAGGTTTTCAAATTCGTTTGGATCATTGGCGAGATTGTATAATTCACCCCAATCAGTATCTGAGTAAAGTGTTAGTCGCCAATGATCGGCGACCAATGACCGGGCACGAAAATTAGGTTGAAAGCCCATGTAACCGCGTCGCTGGCTTTCTTCGATTACCATGGAGTCGTGCCCAGGCGCCCCGGCGGCAATTTGTCCAAGACTGAGGCCCTGCATGCCATTGAATTCCTGAATGCCGGCGCGATCTAGAAAGGAACTCGCTAGATCAATTGTTCCGGTAAAAGCTGAGGAGGAAGTACCTCCGTGATTTGTCTTTGGGTCGGACCAGATACAAGGGACCCTGATTAGTCCTTGATAGTGGATTGCGGCTTTGAGCAATAATTGATGGTCCCCCATAAAATCACCATGGTCGGTCGTAAAGATAACTATGGTGTTATCTGCTTTGCCAGTTTCATCCAGAGCGGTAAGTACACGTCCGATCGCATCATCGATCATACTTATGGAGCCATAATTCAATGCAATTGCTTCGCGAGCCTCTTGTTCTGTGCAGCCAAAACCCCGCTGCCCGTTTTTGTTTGCTTTACCTAGGTCTCGTTCTTTGTGTAGTGCGGCGACGTTCGGAGGGAGGAGTTCTTTTGGGTGATGAAACGCTTCTGGCGTTGGAATATCAGCTGGGTCATACATGTCGAAATATTTACCGGGTGGTGTGAATGGGTGGTGAGGATCCGGGAAGGAACATTGAACAAAAAAGGGCTTGGTCTTGTCTGAGCTAGTTTGACTCTTAATGAAGTCTATAGTTTTCTCAGCGACATATGTGGTTGGATATAGTTCTTCAGGAATGGCAGTCCGCCACGCTTGTGGTGCATTTAGTTTTCGATTGCTAGCAAGAGCATTATCAGGTCCTCTGAGGGAATCTGGATCGGGGTGCCTTTCTGCTAGCCAACGAGCATAATGACCGGTTACTCGGTCGCTATGACCTATAGCTAGTGCCAATTCGTTAAATCCGTAGAAGGGCAGACCTGGTTCGAAGTTTGGTTTATCTTTCCATGTTGGTGGTAGCTCTTGTTCATAATCTCCATTTTCCCAAATACCCCGCATAGATTCCGCTAGTTCTGTTGGGGGTTGAAACTTAGTCGGGTCAGGACTGGGTAGACCTACCTCGACAGGGTTTGCAGAGATGCATTGTAAATGACTTTTTCCAAATAATGCTGTCTGATAACCGGCAGCGAGTAGAATCTCTGTAAAAGTTGTAGTGTTAAGCGGTAGCGGAATACCATTTTGTCTAACGCCATGGAGTGACGGCATTCGCCCCGTCATCAAGGTGGCACGATTTGGCATACATATTGGACAAGCAACGTAAAATTTTTCAAATTTGGTACCCTTTGCTGCAATTCCATCAATATTTGGAGTTTGAACAATTTCGTTTCCGTAACAACCCAGGTGGTCAGCCCTATGTTGATCGGTAATAAACATTAAAAAATTAGGTTGGTCAGACATGGCTAACTTTCATAATAATCAAATTTAGGAACCAAAACCTACTTCTTTAAAGAAGTCTTTTACAATTTTAGCAGAAGCTTCTGGTTTTTCTATTTGTACCATATGCGTCGCCCCTTGAATGGCTTCATAAGGATGACCAAACTCTTCATGTAAAGAGAGGTTTACCAGGCCGGGTGCCCGAACATTTGGGTCATGGGGATCACTTGCGATAACTTTTAAGGGACCAGTTAAAGTTCCAAATTGAGGGCATAAATCTAGTCCCGAGTTAGTTTTATAGACTTGGGATTCAGCCTCTGGCGGACAGCATAATTCCCAATCTCCATTATCTGACGCCTCTCTAAGGATAGATCTTGCCATTAGGTCATGAGAACCCGGCACCCATCGGCTCAGACTTTTTGATTTAGCAAATTGATCTGCCAATGCGCCTGGGCTGGAGAAGCGCGCCGGTCGGGTCTTGGACCAGTCAGACAACATCAATTCAAAGTTTTTGGCAATTTCGTTTAGCGGGTGACCAGGGCTAGGCACCAGCGGCGGATCAAAAAGAATTAATGCATCCCAACGCCATCCTTTCTTTATCGCATGCCAGATCGCCGTAACGGCAGAAATAGAGTGAAATAGACCAGCCGTGGGCTTTTGACCAAAAGATTTTGTAGCACTATCGAATACTGTATCCATGTCCCTCACGAAGAAAGAAACATCGTGGTGGCTCATGTCTTTATGCCGGGGATTGTGACCATGGTTGCGCTGGTCATACAGGACAAGCTCGTAATCGTCTGTGAAGAGCTGCCAAAAGGGAAAATACGCATCGGTCGCAAAGCCATTACCATGTGCCAGAATTAATCGCTGACCATTTGGGTTTCCATGCTGTCGCAGGCGGATTATCGCACCGTCACTCATAGTCGCGTCGACAATTCCCAGAGGTTTGGGAAGATCAAGTTTTTGCATATCTATTTCTGATGTACCAATAAAAGTCCTAATTCAGTCGGCCCTATGTTTATCCTTATAACAACAAATATGCCAAAAAATAATCGATGACTACCATTGATATAATAGGGGGTCTCAGATTACTGAACATACTTCATCAAAATCGAACCGTGGTAATTTTTGAAATAAGCCAGATGTGTCGCCATAACCAATGTTACAGAGAAAATTTGATTTTATTGTCGTCCCTGAGAAAAATTCCGTATCTACATCCTTGTTGTTAAAACCTGACATGGCACCGATATCCATACCCAATGCCCTCGCCCCAAGCATGAGGTAAGCACCCTGCAAAGTTCCATTGCGAAACGCATTAATTTCTGCATGCTCGGTGTTCTCGCGATATTGTGCTGTCAAATCCCGATGAGGAAAAAGTCGGGGTAAGTGCTTCCAGAATAAAGTATCGTAGCCGATGATTACGCACACTGGGGCTGCTTTAATCTTGGCAATATTTCCTGGCTTAACACATGGAATGAGGCGTGCCTTGGATTCTGAAGAACGGCAGAAAACTAATCTTGCCGGCAGACAATTGCCGCTTGTGGCCCCATTGATAACAAGACGATAAAGCGTGTGGAGCTGTTGATCGGTCACTGGCTTGTCAGTCCATGCGTTGTGCGTTCGTGCTTCACGAAATAAGAGGTCCATTGCGTCTTCACTAAGACCGGTAACACGTTTCCGTAACGCCTCGACCGATTCTATCGCTTCTTCGACAGGGTCCATTTTGAATTATCTCCATTCCATGTTTGTCTTCGTTTCAATATGGTCAGTAAATGTAGAGGTTTGGTATTTACGTTGTATTAACTTTGGGAACAAAACGACCATAGATCGCCAATCCAAGAAGTAATACCAATAGACCTACTCCTATAATATAAAAACTTTCTTCACGGCCATAAAAGTCGGATACGAAGCCAATAATTGGTGGAAGTATTACTCCTCCCAGGCGGTTCATGGTTTGTCGCAAGCCGACGACAGTCCCTTGTTGGTCACGGGTTACAGAGATTGCTTGAACCGAGAACAGTATAGGTTGTGATACACCCTGTGTTATGCCGCGAAAGACCTGTCCAATGAATAACAATGCAAAAATCCCCCAGACAGTTGTCCCAAGACCGCCAATTAAAGGAGTGGCACTCACAAGTGTAACGGTAATAAATGTTGTGAGTACCAGTACTCTAATCGGATCAAAATTTCGCATAATTCGGCCCGAGTACCATGAACCAATTGCACCGGCTAGCTCAATTGCTGCAAAGAGAAGTCCAATTTTGGTAGCCGTCAAACCAGCATCCTGCGCATAAGTAACGTAGATCGTTGTTTGAACACCATATGTGGAATTTCTGACCAACATCGCAACTGCGGTAAAGGCGACCGCAGGTATTGCCATAAGAGCAAATGATGCGGTGTAGTCCGATACCTTTGGCATGATATCCATTAATTTGAACTTTTGTTCATTTTTACTATTTTGGGGCGGCGGGTTCGGCTCTGGAACTCGCCATAATGTATAGAAGGCTACTATTGCCCATAGGGTGCCAAAACCATAAGCGAGCCAGGCACCACCAACATCAAATAAGAAGCCGGCAAAAATTGGCGCGACTGTAGTACCTATGCGGGCGAAGGTACTAAAGCGGCCAATATATTCAGCGTCACCGTCCGCAATTCGGGCGATCAGTGTTTGGGCTCCTGACCAACCAAGTGAAATCGCAAAACCACTTATAACCTGAAGCATGAAAAGTGCCCAAAAGGTCGAGAGAAATGGAAAGAGAGGACCACAAACTATAACTGCTCCGGTAAACATTAAGGTTATACGACGGGTGCCATAGCGATCCATAAGGGCACCACCATGGATTGATAAGAAGAGGGAAAGCAAAGAACGTGCTCCCACCAAACTGCCAATTTGCCCATCGGACATGCCTAGAGTGTCCTTTGCAAAAATTGGAATTAATAGAACGAAGATATCAATCAAAGCCATGCTGAAAATGCCAAACGCATATACAGCGTGCAGATCTTTTTTTTTCGGTTCAGTCAATTTTTTGTTGTTCAAAGTAGGTAACCGAATAGTCTCAATAGATTGAAAGAATTATTTTGAATAGAGTCATAGGCTGATTTAACGGTGTTATTTATATAATTTTTCTGCCGCTTTTTTTGATACATAACCCTCTGCAAGGTCGTTGGCCAGTAATTTGCGGTCACGATTTTTTGGGTCACCATAGCCACCACCACCCGGCCCGTTAACGCGAAAGATCGTACCCTCCGGTAATGACATGCGTGCGGATGAGGGCATAATCTGTTCATCATTGGCACCTGGATTTACGATAAATTGGCTGGGCCCTCCGGGTTTTCCACCCCGCAGGCCGGCAGGGGGCTCGATGGAACGGTCAGCTCGATATACTATCTCCCCCGGTTCCAGCATTTCATACTCGCGTATGAAATTGAGCCCTCCACGAAACTCGCCAGCACCGCCGGAATCCCTATTCAATGTAAATTCCCTAATACGACACGGAAATTCTGACTCTATGATTTCGATTGGAGCTGCGAAAAGGTTTGCGAGCATGACGCTGGCTCCTGAGGCACCATCAGCTCCACGACCAGCCCCATATGCGGACCCAAATATCTCGTATTGATTGCCTCTTTTAGGCCTTGTGTCACCTTTCCAAGAGACAATTATAGAACCCCCACTGCCCCCTGAGTGTGCTATGGCCCTTCCAGGTAAAAGTGGGTCCATAGCTTCAAGAATCACATCGCAAAGCTTAAGACAACATTTCATATAGCTGGAACAAGGACGAGGTGGTTCGGCACTCAAAACACTTCGCTTAGCAAATTCAAACGTGACCAGTTCACGAATACCGTCACTATAACGAAGATCGGGGTCTATCAAGCCAATAAGACAGTAATAAACACAAGCTTCTACCATTGCGATCCGTAAATTCACTGGACCCTGTGTTTGGGGATCACAGCCAGTAAAATCGAAATGTAGTTTACCGGACTGGCTACTTATCTTGACGTTAAGTTTCACTTTCTTCGTTTCATCAACCCCGTCATGGTCGAGATACCCTGTTGCCTCGGTAAATCCATCAGGAATATTCCTTAATGCAGAACGAAACTCTTTACCTGAAGCAGTGACCATTGCTTCCATTGCTTCCAAAACAGTATCGGCGCCAAACCGTGCACACATCTCCTGAATATGTTTACGACCGATGCGAGTGACGCCTATCTGTCCTGAAATATCGCCCAGTACAACGTATGGGGCACGAGTATTCGCAGAGATCAATCGGATGACATCGTCAATCGGCTCTCCCGCACGATGGATACGTATGGGAGGTAGCATCATTCCTTCGTGGTAAAGCTCCGTTGCGGATCCAAAAGTGCTTCCCGGCACCGTACCACCGACATCAGCTTTATGTGCTATGGTCCCTGCGAAGGCGACGAGGGTATCTTCAAAGAAAATTGGAGAAATGAAGCCCATGTCGGAGGCATGGGGCATGTTGCCTTCGTAAGGATGGTTACTGACAAAAACATCTCCGTCAGCGAGATCCTCTATGCCATAAATTTCCGTTATACGTTGGACAAGGTGAAAATATACCGGGGAGTGAAAAAACATCCAGGGCGACACCAATAGCCGACCAGTACGGTCAACAATCACACAGCTAAAGTCACGGCTTTCCCGAACGATTGTGGAATAGCCAGAACGGTAAAAATGATAATCCATTTCCTCCATCAGGCTGGAAATCCGGTTCCGAAGAAGTTCAACAATAATTGGATCAACCGCCATTTGATAAATCCCTTTTTCCTATAATGTTATCGAAACGATCTATTCTTGCAGTCCATCCGGGCGGAAACACTGTCGTTGAATCAAATTGTTCGATAATTGCCGGGCCCTTAATGGTTGAACGGTTCAATTCATGCCGGTTAAATATGGGTACCGGAAACACTTCAATACCATTAAACGTCACCTCACGCGTTTTGATCGGTTCTGAGGTGCTGTCATTGATATCCGTTTCAGATAAATTTTGTTTTGGTACAGAAACCTGTACACGTACTCGGTAACTGACGACTTCAATTTGTTGGTCTCTTGCCGAGTGGCCATGGAGACTTTGGTGGAGTTCATGAAACCGTTCGCTCACCTGTTTAAGGGTTTCTGGGGTCATGGGAGGGTCACCCAAATTATAAAGAGGGGTTTTTATCTCATACCCCTGACCGGCATATCTTAAATCCATATCCCGGATGAATATGTGCTTGTGATCAGATAGCCCTTCTTTTTCTATGTCGACAGCAGCCTGCCCTTCTAGCTCTTCAAAAAATTGCTCAGCAAGATCAGCCCTCAGTTCGGATAATTCACAAATATCTGATCGGACATAGTCATGAACTACGTCGCTGCATAAAAGCCCAAGGGCTGAAAAAGCCCCAGGGTTAGGCGGGACGAGGACTTGGGGAATATTGAGCTCGTCTGCGACCATTGCCGCGTGGACAGGGCCTGCTCCGCCAAACGGGACTAATGTAAAGGTAGTGAGGTCGACAATTTTTTTGGCGGCTTGAACTCGGATTTCATCGGCCATACGTGCATTGATTAGCCTTATAATACCGGCTGCAGCTTCTTTAGCCGAAAGACCCATCGGCCCAGAAAAGGTTTTTTTGACAGCAGAGAGCGCTCTCTCGCGATCCAAATTTGTTTCCCCCCCAAGCAGGAACTCAGGATTTAAGAACCCACAAATGAGATCCGCATCAGTAACTGTTGGTCGATCCCCGCCCTTTCCATAACAAACCGGACCAGGGTCTGCGCCGGCACTATCCGGGCCTACACTCATAAAATTAGCGGCGGTTAAGCGTGCAATTGTGCCTCCTCCAGCGGAGATGGTGCTTATATCGAAAGCGGGGACGTCTAGGCGGCGCTCGGCAATCATACCTTCAGTTATTTCTAGGGGCTTGCTATCCTGTATGAAGGCTATGTCGCAGCTGGTGCCGCCCATATCCATCGTAACGACCTCCTTCCAACCTTGTTGATGGCCTAGTAAATAGCTTGTTGCTTGGACACCCGCTGCAGGTCCCGAAAGCAATGTTTTAATAGCCCTACCCCCTCCAGCCTTTGCACTGAGTGGCATAACACCTCCATTCGACTGCATCAGGAAGCGCTTTGGAGTTTGAATTCCTCGCTTGTCTAAACCGAGGTCGAGATCCTCAGCGTATCGTGCAAGGCCCGGTTCAAGGTATGCATTGAGCATAGTTGTCGACATTCGCGGCCATTCTCTTATCCGAGGTAAAACGTCGGAAGACAGGGACACATGTGCGTTTGGAACCACATCGCGGATAATTTCAGCTGTGCGTCGCTCATGCGCGGAATTCATAAATGAAAACATGTAGCAAACAGCAAAAGAAGTTGCTCCTTTCGAATACAACCGTTCGACTGCTTCATATGCTTCAGTTTCGTCTAGCGGTTGGATTTCCGTCCCGGAATAGTCAATACGACCGGTAATTTCATTGGTCATTTGTTGGGATACCAACATTTCTGGACGTTGAAATTTGAGGTCAAACTGGTTACTTTCCCTAGCTTGGCTCTGTACCACTTGGATCGCCCTGAACCCCTTAGTAATGAGCATACCTATAGTGGCACCTTTCATTTCTAATAGAGTGTTGGTAGTTACCGTCGTTCCATGACTGAAGAAATCAATCTCATTGGCTAAAATACCTCTGTTAAAAAATCGTTGGATCCCCTCAAGAATTGCAACAGATGGATTTATAGGCGTCGAGTGAACTTTTTCGATCAGAATTTCGTCTGTATTGGAATTGGCTAGTACTAAATCGGTATGGGTACCTCCTACGTCGACGCCTAGTCTATACTTTTCCAAGGAGTGCCTCTCTTGCGCAATGAGAAAATGAAAATTTATTGAAGTAATTTCTTGCTAATCCAGCGACCCACGGCGGTCAGTGCTTCGTCACAGTGCACGCGGCCCATAAGCTGCATACCCAGGGGCATATCCTCCACTGTGAGAACCGGTAAAGAAATCGCGGGCATACCGATGATGGAGGAGGCTTCATTAAAGATTGCACTCCCCTGATCCATTCCGACTGGTCCCGGGCCAGGTGATGACAAAGTGATCATAGAGTCGCAACGACGGGTAAGCGCGTCATGCATTTCACGCCAGTAAGCTCGGCGGGCCAGTGCGGCACGATATTCTGCCTGCGTAAGGCCGGCACCTTCCTGAATACCTGCTTTTAAACGCGGCGGGATCTTGTCAGCGTCGTACTCTAGGTATTGATACATTGGGAAGCGCATTTCAAACCGGTACAGTTGCCTCCAAAGTTCTGGTGAATGAGAAGTCTCAACTTCATATGCTTCAATCGCCGGGTCATCCTTACGGGTATAAATTTCACACCCCGCGTCAGATAATTTGCCGATGGCGTCATTAAATGCCTCCCTGCTAGCGTCATCGGTTTCGTTCCAACCAGCAGTCTCCAAAATTATTAGGCGTTCTGGTTTTCTCGCTGGAGGCGGGGTTGGACCACCATAAAGCCCCGGATGCCCGGGGTCTCCGCCAGCCGTTTCAGAAATGTATCGCGCCATTATCCACATATCTTCAATCGACCCTGCTAGGATACCAAGATGATCCATTGTTTCTGCAGCTGAAAAGCCTCCCTGCCGGTTCAAGGCACCGAATGTTGCCTTGAGACCATAGTTTCCACAAAAACTAGCGGGACGAATGGTTGAACCTCTAGCATGGGTTCCAAGACCGGCGGGAATCATTCCAGCGCCGACAGCAGCACAGGTGCCACTTGAAGAACCCCCGGGCGTACGTTGGGTGTCGTAGGGGTTACGTGTCATAGATGGGTCCCCACCACCGAGGGTAACAGTGACAGTTTTGCCCAGCAGAACAGCACCACCTTGTCGTAGAAAATATACGGATGCAGCGTCGCGGATTGGTTGGTTCCCCCGAAACAACTCACAATTGTATTCTGTCGGCATATCAGAAGTTTCTATGAGGTCTTTAATGCCTATAGGCATACCGTCAATAATCGATAGGGGATTGCCATCAGCGTATCGTTTTGTTGACTGGTCTGCCAATTCCCGGGCCTTGTCTGTGTTTTTGAATGCCCAGGCTTTTATGTCGTCATTGCTTTCCTCAATGACGTTGATGCAGCGCTCCAAGTAATCGCGTGGTGTGTCAGCACCCGATAAGAATTTTTCGCGTTGATCGTGAAAACTAACCAGTTTAGGGGATTTAACATCATACTTGCCGATACCAGTTGCTGGTTGTACAGCCATTTTTTTCTCCCGGGTTCTTATTTGTGGGCGGTTACCATTCCCATTGAGCGGTTATCGCGTTTAAAATATGTGCGCACATTACAAGAGAAAGAAAAGGAGGCAAAGGCGTGGCAGTAAATTTAGAGGGCAAGACCGCACTAATCACAGGTTCCGGTGGTGGTATGGGGCGCAGCCATGCGATCCTACTATCTGAACGCGGAGCTGATATAATCGTTCACGATATTAAGGAAGATGGTGCAAATGAAACAGCTGAAATGGTCCTTTCTAACGGCCAAAAAGCTTCTGTATTGATTGCCGACGTTTTAGATGTACCAGACTTCACTGCTAAGATTAAGGCGGCAGAAGCGGAACACGGCAAGATAGATATTCTTGTAAATAATGCCGGTGTTAGCGGAAATAAACTCCCTACAGAAGAAATTAATGAAGAAATTTATGACCAGATGTTTGGTATTCAAGTCAGGGGATCATTTTTTGCAACAAAAGCCGTACTTGCAGGTATGAAAGCGCGCGGGCAGGGCAGTATCATTATGATTTCATCTATTTATGCCATGGGGGGTAGTGACTTCGCTTCACACTACGCTGCGGCCAAGGCTGCGCTGTCGGGCTTCACCAAAGCTTGGGCGAGAGAATTTGCGGCAGATAAAATCCGCGTTAATGCTGTTGCGCCTGGCTTTATTCTTACAGGTATGACCCAAGGTAGTAATACACCCGAAATGATTGAGGAACGTGGTAAGAATATGCCACTTGGGCGTTTAACCACGGCCCAAGATATTTCTTATGCGGTGGCTTGGCTCGCTTCCGACGAGACCGAAATGATTACTGGCCAGGTGATCAGCCCTAACTCTGGTGAGGTGATTGTTGGCTATTGATTAATTTTTTCTATAATTAAAACATCACTCTTTACTTAAATTTGGGTTAGCGGCTTAGTAAAACTGTGGTCTTAAGGATAAAAATTTAGGTATTTTAATGACACGGCCCGCATCCACGACCGATCATTGTAGGGGGTTTGAGTTCAATGTTCCGTAAAAACTGCTGGTATGTTGCCGCTTGGGATCATGAGGTGACACAAAAGCCATTGGCTCGGACATTGTTATGTGAACCAATCGTATTATTTCGTAGGGACGATGGCGGAGCAGTAGCCCTTGAGGACCGCTGCTGTCATCGGGCTCTTCCCCTTTCAATGGGAAAGGTTATTGGTGATCGCCTTCAATGTGGTTACCATGGTCTTGAATTCAATCCGGCCGGCGAATGTGTCAAGATACCCGGGCAAGATATGATCCCGCCCGATGCTTACGTGAAATCTTATCCGCTTGTCGAAAGATGGAAGTGGTTATGGATTTGGATGGGAGATCCAGCATTAGCAGATGATAGTTTAATCCCGAATTGGTGGTGGTTTGATCACCCGGAATGGGAGTTAGTAAAGGGAAAATATCTGAAGTTGGATTGTAACTACCAACTTATCACTGACAATCTACTTGATCTATCGCATCTGGCGTACGTACACCTTAATACTCTTGGAACCACAGATATTAGTGAGTTTCCAATTAAGACTGATCGTGAAAAAGATATGGTGCGCATGACCCGCTGGATCATTGATCGGCCTGCACCACCTATGTTTCAGGCGCTTGGGAACTTTGAGGGGACGGTTGATCGTTGGCAAATTGTCGAAACCTTTTCTCCCTGTCTCACGCAAATACGTGCTGGGGCATGTGATGCGGGGTTTTGTAATCCGGATCTTGGTGAACCGGGTGAGGGAATGCACATAAGAAGTTTGAATGCCCCAACACCTGAAACTGAAACTTCTACCTACTATTTTTTTGGCCATGCTCGAGATTTTGCAATTGGAAATAAAGAAGTTTCAGATGATCTATTTAGGATGGTATCCCAAACATTTGACGAAGATGTTGTCATCCTCGAAGCCCAACAGAAAACGTTGATAGATTGGCCCGAAAAAGGATTGGTCGATATTAATGTCGACGCACCAGGCATTGCAGTTCGCCGCATGCTTGCCCGGGACATTGAAGCCGAACAGGTTTAGTCGTTACCCTATAATCTGTCGGACCTGAGGAAATACTCTCTCACCTAAAATTGAAAGTGTGTCCATTGTGAGAGAGTGAGGCATGTCAGCCCATTGTATACTCATGATTAAATGATTTGTTCCGACTTCATTATTAAGATTTATGATTTGTTCGGTGACGTCATCTGGAGAACCAATGATAAAACGATCGCCTGCGAGTTCGTCAAATGCTAATGCCAAATTTTTATCGCCATCTGGCAGTTGATCACCCTGACCCCAGGATTGATAGGCATCATATTTTTTTTTGATATAAGGCCCTGCTATTCTCAAAGCTTCCTCCCGGGTCTCGGCGACAAAAACCTCTCTGCGCATTGGCAGTTCATTTGGGAAGGGCTTACAGTAATAATCTAAAGCCCGTTTATAAAATTCCATCTGTTTTTTTATATCGCTAATTTTGTTATGGGGATTAATATACCAACAGTCACCAAGCTTTGCTGCACGCTTAATCGCTGGGTCGGCGTTCGCACCAATCCAAATTGGAGGATGTGGTTGTTGGATGGGTTTAGGTGAGCATGAGGCATTTTGAAGATTAAAGTGACTACCTGTCATTGTAACCTTTTCTTCTGACCAAAGCCTTCTGAGGGCTATTAAATTTTCTTCAAGAAGCTTGCCGCGTTTCTTTACCTCACTTCCGAATGCGGCAAATTCCACTTCGCGGTACCCAAGGGCAACACCACAGATTAAGCGGCCATTGGACATTATGTCGATGGTGGCCAGTTGTTCAGCAATATCAAGAGGTTTGTGTAATGACAGAAGAATAACCCCGGCGTTTAATCTTACACGCTTGGTTTCTGCGCTTAATCTCGCAAGAATGGGAAGTTGTTGAAATGCCTGGAACGGTGCGGTGCTGTAATGTGAAGTTTTAGTGATAGAGTCAAATCCTAGTTCCTCCGCAGCCCTACACTCAGTCATAAGCTCTTCAAAACAAGTTCGAATATCTTGACGGGCGTCATACTGGCCGCGGATAGCAAGGCCAAACTGCATCTTTTTTCTTTCTCTTTGATTTTTCAAAATCTTGACCGAACATTCTTAAGATATCAACGAATTTGATATAATTAGAGTTTCGATCTTTTCCATTGTCATAGGTTGTGTGTTTAACATTTTTTTTCAGATAAATTGTCAACCCTTGTCGCAACGTCTGTTAGCCGGTATATCCAAATACAAATAGTGACCACCGGGATCAAAGGAAGACGTAAAGATGGCTAATGAAAATTATGATGTAGTTGTGGTTGGGGCTGGTAATGCCGCGGCATGTGCGGCCTTGGCTGCGCAAGATGCGGGCGCAAACAAAATAGTTATGTTGGAACGAGCGCCGGAGGATGAAGCCGGTGGCAATACACGTTTTACTGCCGGCGCCATGCGTGTCGTTTATGATGGGGTCGAAGATATAAAAAAATTAGTGGAGCTTTCTAATCAAGAAATTGCCGACACCGACTTTGGAACCTATACGCAAGATCAATTTTTTGATGATATATTTCGGGTGACTCAGTTTCGAACCGATCCTGATATGGCAGAAACCTTGGTGACAAAAAGCCTTGAAACGCTAACCTGGATGCGTGAGAAGGGAATCCGATTCGTACCAATTTATGGCCGACAAGCGTTTAAAATTGACGGCAAATTCAAGTTCTGGGGCGGTTTAACGGTCGAGACCTGGGGCGGTGGACCAGGCCTTTATGAAGCCCAACAAGAAATAACCAAAAAGAATGGTATTGAAACAATGTTTCAAACTCGGGCCGTGAGCTTGAATTTTGATGGCGCTAAAGTCACTGGCGTCCGAGTCAAGCAAAATGGTGAGGTTAAAGAGCTTAATTGTAAATCAGTAGTAATGGCCTCGGGAGGATTTCAGGCAAACCCTGAATGGCGCACACGTTATCTTGGTCCTGGGTGGGATCTTGCAAAAATTCGAGGCACACGTTTCAATACTGGTGATGGTATTCGAATGGCGACTGATATTGGTGCGGCAACCTATGGTAATTGGTCCGGCTGCCACGCGGTTGGTTGGGATCGAAATGCCCCGGAATTTGGTGATCTTGCAGTGGGGGACCAATTCCAGAAACACTCATATCCATTCTTCATAATGGTTAATGCAACTGGTAAGCGCTTTGTAGATGAGGGTGCTGATTTTCGCAATTACACGTACGCAAAATATGGACGAGTAATTCTTGAACAGCCTGCCCAGTTTGCTTGGCAAGTATTGGATTCTAAAGTCGCACATCTAAAACGTGATGAATATGCAATCCGTCAGGTTACTAAGGTTACAGCCGATACCATTGAAGGACTTGCAGAAAAGCTTGAAGGTGTGGATAAGGCAGCGTTTCTTAAAGAAATAGAGGAATATAACGCAGCCGTCCGTCAAGATATTGAATATAATCCAAACGTAAAAGATGGAAGATGTACCGAGGGACTAGAAATTAATAAATCTAATTGGGCACAGACGATTGATACCGCGCCGTTCGAGGCTTATCAGGTAACTTGCGGCGTTACTTTTACCTTTGGTGGATTAAGAATTAACACCGAAGGTCAAGTCGTAGATACGGATTTGGTTCCCATGGAAGGATTATATGCGGCGGGTGAGTGTGTAGGGGGCTTATTTTATTTCAACTATCCCGGGGGGTCGGGTTTAACCGCTGGTTCTGTCTTTGGAAAACTCGCAGGGACTTCAGCTGGGGCCGCTGCTAGCTCTTAATCACATAAACATGCCTTGGATTTAGTGGCACGTTATACCTGTGTCTTTTGGTGAAATGATCTTCTCTATAATCCACATCTATGCAAAGTCCGTCCGTATGAATGAAGTTTTACATATTTTGCGGCAAAAGATTATTTAAAAAGGCTGGGCAAGGCGGTTACTAACGGTGGGAATGCAGCCAGCGCAACCATTCCCAATAGAAACAAGACAACAAACGGCCATGAGGCCCTGAAGACATCTGAGATTTGAACTTTGTCTGCTGCACCTTGGAAAGCAAAAATAACGTAGCCAAATGGTGGAGATATTCCGCCAACGGTGACGTTCAATAACATGATTAGCCAAAACCAAATCGGGTCAAACCCTAGGGTTGTGAGTAGGGGTTGATAAATCGGGATCACAACGAGCATCAAAGCAATCTGGTCGATAAACATACAAAGGACGAATGGGATTGCCATCATGATGAAGAGCATCAACATAGGGTGCCAGCCAAGGCTAACAATCAAGTTTGTTAATTCTGTGGTAGCTCCCGTGAAAGCCAGAAGTTGGCTAAACATTCGAGAACTTGCCATAATTAATAGGATCATACTGGTTATAAATGCCGCAGTTCCAAGAGATTCTGTTATCATTTTCCAGCTTAAACGACGGTAATAGGCTGCTGTAATTATTGCTGCAAGCACACCCGTTGCAGCAGCTTCAGACGGTGTTGCAATCCCAAACATGATGAAGCCCATGACTGAGAAAATTATAAGGGCAAAGGGCATACATCCTGCTATGGCACGAAGCTTTTCGCCGGCCGAGATTTTAGGTGCTACATCCTGACCATCATCTGGCGCCAATGAAGGATTAAATTTTACGCGTAGCATAGTGTATGTAAGGAACATTGCTGAAAGCATGAGTCCCGGAATTATCCCACCAATAAGTAGGCCTGCAATTGACGTATTTGAGAGTGTTCCGATAACAATCGCAAGTACACTTGGGGGAATAATTGGAGCTAAGCTGGCACCTGCTAATATATTTCCTATCGCAAGTTTTGTATCGTAACCCCGGTCACGCATCGTAGGGAAAACGGTGCGTGCTAACATTGCAGCTACTGCCATCCCCGCGCCAGAAAGCGCACCAAAGACTGTAGAAAGTGAAATCGTTAATACATACTGTCGGCCTTTCATGCGACCAATAAGCTTGTCAACGGCATCGAACAAGATATCGACAGTACCGGAGCGGAAAAGAACCTCCGCCATAAGAATAAATAGCGGTATGGTTGCGAGGTCAGCGTTATTACCCGTGTCGAAAATTGAGTTAGCCACCATTCCAAAACCCGCTGGCCCCAGGAACACGGCTACACCTGTGAGGTTAATTGCAAGAAAGGCAACGAAAAGTGGGGCGCCAGACATAAAGGCGGCAAGAAGAAGGAGAATGGCTGTCAGTAATGTTGCTTCCCAACCCATAATCTAACCTTCGCTAAATCCACTGCCAGAATTATTTGGGTCGATGGCCTTAAATTCTAAGAGACGGAAAAAATGTAAGGTGGAACTCGCAAAACCAAACGGAATAAATACTGATACAAGGTATTTCGGGACCGGTTTCACAGCCATAAGGTGGACGTTATTAACATACTGACGGATTGTTTCTTCCATTGTGATCCACGCTGCGAATCCACAAGCTAATGTACCTAGAAGATAGGTTAGCCAGAGAGCAACTCTGGCCCCATTCTCGGGTAGCATGTCAAAAATTAAAGCGACCGCCACGTGGCCTTTTTTCCAGGTGACATAAGGCATCATCAGGAATGTGCCGGCGCAAAGAGAATAGGACACCGCCTCGCTGGCCCACCATTGGGGAGCATTGAAAAAATAACGTCCAAAAACCTCAATAATGTATGCACCAAAGATTATAGCAAGAGCGGCACAGCCGAGGTAATAGCCAACAACCGTAAGCTGGTCATGCCAACGTATCAACGTGCGATAACAACCCATATCACGACACCATAACGGCGGTTAGGGCTACGAAAGTATTTTAGTCGTGTCCCCTTGCCACCATTTTGTAATCCAGTATTACCAGGAAAGTCCGGCTTTTTCGGCTAGTTCGCGAAGCTTTTTAGCGTCAGCGCCGCAGCATTTGTCACCTAAAGCCCAAATACTGGATGAGAACGCTTTGCGCATTTTAGCTATCTGATTTTCTGGTAGACGTGTGATCTTAACACCACGCTTGGCGAGTTCTGCGTCTTCCTTAGCCTGAACCTTGTCACCCTTCCACGGCATCTCTAATTCCGTGATGTATCCTGCTTGAAGGAGTATGTTTTGCTTCTCCTTACTAAGTTTGTTGAAACTTTTGAGGTTCATCAGAAATGGTAAAGTTGACGTTCCGAAAGTCGGACGTACTTTATGTTTGGCGACCTCGAAGTGCTTCATGCTGAGCATGCCGGCTGCTGGCCATGCGGCACCGTCGACAACGCCCTTTTCAAGTGCGGAGTAAACTTGAGAACCGGGCATGACCACTGGCTCACCGCCAAATAGTCTAATTACGCCGTGATAAGTCTGCGTTCCCCTTATTTTTCGGCCCTTCCAATCACCCGCGCTGGAGAGAGGCTTTTTAAGAAAAATGTGGTAACCTTTGGTACTATTCGGTGAAATAGCGATCAGCTTCAAACCGTGTGTCTTTTGATAAAATTTGTCCAGATGGTCCCATACGCCGGAAGTTCGTTTTCCGACAGGGTCAGCATTCATAGCATCCATGATTGCAGCCAGCCCTTTTGATCCCATATGGTAGACACCATGTGTGAAGAGTAAGTCGAACACACCAGCCTTCACAGGTTGAAGTTGTTCAAAGCCTGGGACAACTTCCGGGCCACTGATACGCATTTTGATCTTATCGCCGCCAATTTTTTTGACATTTTTAACGAATGCATCAAGTACAACATAAGTCGGCCAAACGTTTTTATTCCAACTTGTTAAGATTTTAATTGTGGCAGCGTTAGCCGTTAGTGAAAGTGCTGTCAGCATCAAACTAGCGGCTGCAATTCCGGTAAGAAGACGTTTCACTGTAACCTCCCTTAAAAAATATATTTGGTTTAACAGCGTCACCTTATCGTTACTTTTAGATCCATACAAACAGCTTTTTTTCATCCACTCATGATTTTTTATGCGGCATTAAAGAGCATTTTTTATCCAAAATTATCCAAAGAATAAATAGCTGTGTTTGGGATTGTGTGTCGACTCTTGCGGATAAATTTCCCGCCCGAGAGCCTAAACAATTATGGTGGTTGCAATCGGACTTTTATTATGGCCGCTAATAGGCGTCATTCGGCGAAAACGTGGACACAAAACATCTACAATTTAATTGCCTAGACATCTAGCTTTCTTAGCATAAAGTTCGGTAAGAAATGTTGAAGGTAAACATGAGTAACCTAGATTAGGAATTTAAAATGACGGAGAAGAATGCAGAAGGCGAAAACCTGACAGACGGGTTCCACCTTATCATTGACGCGCTCAAACTAAATGAAATCAATACGATTTATAATGTTCCTGGAATTCCAATCACGGATCTGGGCCGCTTTATGCAGCAGGCAGGTATGCGTGTTTTATCTTTCCGTCATGAGCAAAATGCCGGCTATGCCGCCGCAATAGCGGGATATTTGACGCAGAAGCCGGGAGTATGTTTGACGGTTTCTGCCCCAGGGTTTCTCAATGGACTGACGGCACTAGCACATGCAACAACCAATTGCTTTCCCATGATCCTTATAAGTGGCTCTTCAGAGCGGGAAATTGTCGATCTCCAACAGGGCGATTATGAAGAGATGGATCAGATGGCAATTGCAAAAGCTTTATGCAAAGCCGCATACCGTGTCTTGCATGCAGAGGATATTGGTGTAGGTATAGCGCGTGCCATTCGTGCGGCCCTTTCAGGGCGACCTGGCGGTGTATATCTTGATTTTCCAGCAAAATTATTCGGCCAGGTGATGGATGCCAATATTGGCGAGAAATCGCTTATTAAGGTCATTGATCCCGCCCCACAACAAATACCCTCCTCGGCTTCAATAGCGCGGGCTGTTGGGGTCATTAAGGAAGCACAGAGGCCTCTCATTATATTGGGTAAGGGTGCCGCGTATGCTCAAGTCGATGAACAAATTCGAGTTTTAGTTGAAAAAAGCGGAATACCTTATCTACCGATGAGCATGGCAAAGGGTATTCTTCCTGACAACCATCCACAATCTGCAAGTGCGGCTCGTTCGCTTGTTTTGAAGGAATCAGATGTTGTTCTGATGATCGGTGCGCGCCTTAATTGGTTGCTATCGCATGGTAAGGGTAAGGCTTGGGGCGAAACGCCAAAAAAATTTATACAAATCGATATCGAGCCAAAAGAAATGGATAGTAATGTAGAAATAGTGGCTCCCGTGGTTGGTGATATTGGGTCCAGCATAGCCGCCATGATAAGCGCGATGGGGAAAGATTGGGCTTCGCCCCCACCTATATGGACAGATGCGGTAAAAGAAAAGGTAGAGAGCAATGTTGCCCGCATGGCGCCACGGCTGCAGAACAATAACGTGCCAATGGACTACCATGGTGCGCTTGGGGCTCTTCGCTTGATTGTCAGGGAGCACCCGGACCTCATTCTCGTCAATGAGGGGGCCAACACCTTGGACTTCGCGCGTAGTATTATTGATATGTATAAGCCTCGAAAAAGGCTCGATGTTGGAACTTGGGGAGTCATGGGAGTGGGTATGGGAACGGCGGTAGCTGCTTCAGTGGAGACAGGGAGCCCGGTTCTTGCAGTTGAAGGGGACAGCGCTTTTGGGTTCTCCGGTATGGAGATCGAGACAATTTGCCGATATAATCTGCCAGTCTGTGTAGTTGTCTTTAATAATGGTGGTATTTATCGTGGCACTGACGAAAATTTCGCTGGTGATGATGTTGCCACTACTGTCTTCGTTAAGGACGCACGATATGATAAGATGATGGAGGCGTTCGGTGGAAAAGGGTATAATGCTAAATCTCCAGACGAACTCAGCCAAGCGGTCAATGCTGCATTGGCCTCCGGTGCTCCCACATTGGTGAATGCGGTAATTGATCCAGAGGCAGGCACAGAAAGTGGTCGTATTGGCAATCTCAATCCACAAAGCGTTGTCGCTAGGAAAAAATAATTTTTAAAAAATTAAAAGGTCAGATGCAGGAATAACGAGATGAGTAAAGCCCTTGAAGGTATAAAAATTTTAGACATGACACATGTACAATCGGGCCCGACATGCACCCAGTTGCTAGCCTGGTTTGGAGCCGACGTCATCAAGGTAGAAAGGCCCGGTGTCGGTGATGCTACAAGGGGCCAATTACGCGATATTCCTGATGTCGATAGCCTTTATTTTACCATGCTCAATCATAATAAGCGGAGCGTAACGTTAAATCCAAAAACCAAATCTGGAGCAAAAATTTTCACCAAGCTGATAGAAGAATGTGATGTGATGGTTGAAAATTTTGCGCCTGGAGCAATCGACCGTATGGGCTTCCCATGGGAAAAAATTCAAGAAATAAATCCGCGAATGATTTACGCGTCAGTAAAAGGTTTTGGACCGGGCCCTTATGAAGATTGCAAGGTCTATGAGAATGTTGCCCAGTGTACAGGGGGAGCAGCATCAACTACCGGTTTTCTCGATGGTCCGCCGGTTGTTACCGGGGCACAAATTGGAGATTCAGGAACGGGTTTACACCTAGCATTCGGTATCGTAACCGCTCTATTTCATCGGGAAAATAGCGGAAAAGGGCAGCGTGTTGAATGTGCCATGCAGGATGGTGTGCTCAACCTGTCGAGAGTAAAGCTACGTGATCAACAGCGCCTGGCTCACGGACCACTCAAGGAATATAGTCAGTATGGTCAAGATATACCTTTTGGTGAAGCAACACCCCGAGCTGGGAATGATTCCGGGGGAGGGCAACCAGGTTGGATTCTTAAATGCAAAGGATGGGAAACAGATCCCAATGCTTATGTTTACTTTATTACCCAGGCAGCGGTCTGGGCAAACATTTGCGATCTAATTGGCAAGTCAGAATGGAAAGATGACCCTGAGTATGCCAAACCTGAGGCGAGGCTAGACAAGATCAAGCCAATATTCGATGCGATTGAAGATTGGACCATGACACTCGACAAGTTTGAAGTAATGAAAAAATGTAATCCTCTAAATATCCCCTGCGGCCCGATACTATCCATGAAAGAGTTGGCGGAGGAGCCGTCATTAAGGGAGACCGGGACTGTTGTTGAAGTAGATCATCCGGAACGAGGCAAGTATCTGACGGTTGGCAATCCTGTAAAATTGTCTGAGTCAATATCAGAGGTAAAACGATCACCTTTGCTGGGCGAGCATACTGAAGAAATTTTAAAAACCGTTCTTGGTCTGACTGATGAAGAGATATCCAAGGCGCGTGAAGAAGGCGCAATTTAAAATAGATTATGTTATTTCGCGACAAAATATTTAAATTAACCAATTGCGTAAAAGAGGACTAAGGGTCTGTGAACGACTACAAAAATATTATTTTCGGCAAAGAATGGTCGGAATGGACTGACCCTGAAGTGCCGGAATACTTCAACCCAACGACAGTCGTTCTAGATAAACACCAGACGGCAGATAAATCAGGATCCACTGCATTAATCGTGGACAATGATTCCTATACCTACGAAGAATTTTTAGGCCATGTTTGCCGCGCGGCAAATGGTCTGGAAGCCCTAAAAATCGAAACCGGTTCGCGAATATTGTTATTTGCGACTGATAGTCTGGAGTTTCTTTCTGTATGGTTTGGTGCAATACGTGCCGGAATTGTACCCGTGGTTGTCTCCGACGCATACAAAGCACCAAATCTACTTTATTTTTTGCGCGACACTGCTGCCAAATCTTTGTTTATAGATGTAGAGCAAACAGGTAAGCTGGAGGAGATAGCTGATGAAATACCTTGGACGCTCGAAAATGTCATCGTTCGTGGAGTTGATATTGGAAATACGCCCGAAGCCGGTGATCGTACTACACTAACCTATAACGAGACTGTCGAGGGTAATGCGCGGACTTTTGCCCCTTTACCCCTGCACCGTAACGATATTGCGTATATGTTCTATTCTGGCGGAACTACAGGTCCAGCTAAGGGTATTACTCATCTTTCACATGATTTCTATTTAGTACCCGAGCGCCATGGGAAGTTCATGGGATATGGGCCCGAAGATATAGTTCACGCAACGTCAAAGAAATATTTTACGCATGGAATTTGGCCTGCCGTCCTCATCCCTTTTTATTATGGAGCGACAAGTGTTATTTCTCGCTTGCCGCCGACAGCTGAGAATGTGGTTGGAATAATCGAGAGTACAAGACCTAATAAATTGATCACGGTACCAACCATAATAAAAAATCTCTTATTATACGCTGAACAAGAAAGAGTGCCTGATTTTTCATCACTTAGCCTCGTAACATCGGCATCAGAAAAAATGCCGCCAGAAGTATTCGAGCAATTTGAACGCCTTTTTGGCTTAGAAATTTTGGACTCTATCGGGTCTTCAGAAATAACCTATGAATGGATTGCTAATCGCCCAAAGGAATATCGGCGGGGTAGTCTTGGTAAACCTGTTTTTGGTTATGATATCAAACTCATGGATGATGATGGTAAAGAAATTACGAAGCCCAATACCGATGGTGAGGCTTGGATCAGTAGCCGAACGACTTGTTTTTTTTACTGGCGGAAATTGGATAAAAGCCGTGAAACATTTATTGGAGAATGGGCGCGTACCGGAGATACATTAAATTTTGATGATGATGGATATTTTTGGTTTTCTGGGCGTAGTGATGATGTGTTTAAGGTCAAGGGTTTATGGGTTTCACCAATTGAGGTAGAGGCGGCAATAACAGAACATGAGAGTGTGCTTGAAGCGGCCGTTGTCTCTTTTGAAGATCGAGAGGGGCTAACTCAACCGAAAGCTTACATAGTTTTGAAACCAAATATTGAAGTTAATGACACATTGGTTGCGGAACTTAAAGAAGGAGTGCGTAAAATTGGTGGTTATAAGGTTCCTCAGGAAATGAATTTTGTCGATATACTGCCCCGAACAACCTTGATGAAAATTGATCGGCGCGCACTTCGTGAAATGGACGCCAAAGCTCGTCAAACCTAATTATAATTGCATATAACGAATATATCCGTCCCTGCTGTGGCTTTTCTTTAAGCGGCCTTCGGTGACAAGAAAATTTGCATGTGCCATGGCTTCGCCTATAGCAAAGCCAAGTTGATGTCGGTCAAGTTTCCGTTTAAAAAGGTAAGGTATAAGCTCTCTAGATGTTTTGGGCTCTTTGCAGGCATTTACGGTCGCTTCAAGTCTTGTCGCATGATGTTCTTTTAGAGCATCAATTCGTTCGTGTAACCCAAAAAATGGACGATCATGTGATGGAAGGACAAATATATTTTTTGGTAAGAACCGGAATTTTTCCAAACTTTTGAGGTATAGGCGTAATGGGTCGCCCTCTGGCTCGTTACATTGTAAGCTAACGTTAGTAGAAATCCGGGGTAAAATTTGGTCTCCGGAAATTAATACGTTTAAATTTTTACACCATAAAGCTGCATGTTCAGGGGAGTGGCCGGCGCCAGTGATTATTTGCCACGTGTGTTCGCCAATAATAAATTTTTCTCCATCCATGATGCGCCGAAACCCCGATGGTAATGGTAAAATTATTTTCGAAAAATCAGGTCGTGTCTCGCGGTATCCATCGATCCCGTCCTGTTCCATTCCATGTGTTTTATAAAAATCCATACGTGCATCTATATCCGCCGTTGGTCCGCCATGACGATTAAGCTGGGCCTGCATCCACTCCGAATAGGTCATCCATATGGTTGCACTCCATATTTCATTGAGCCATCCAGCTAATGAAACGTGATCCGGGTGGAAATGAGTAACGATTATTCGTTTTATGGGCTTGCTGCCGAGGAGTGTGGAAAAGACCCTTTCCCAAATATTACGTGTCTCATCAGAGTTATAACCTGTATCAACCACCGTCCAGCTGTCGCCGTCTTCAATCAGCCATAAATTGATATGGTTCAGAGCAAATGGAAGGGGCATTCTTATCCAATAAATTCCCTGCAGAACCTCTTTTGTTTCCCCAAAATTTAGTTGGTCAAAAGGGTATTCTGGTTTTTTCCCCATCGGATAATGAGCCTTACTCGCAAATTTGGTTGTATTTGTCTCTTTTTTTATTGTTCTTTTTCCGACTCTTTTTCCTCTGAGGCTTTCCCTTGCGGCAATAATTTCCCCAAAGCGGCAAATGGGTTTTCGTCATCTATAACGGAAGATTGTTCTTCACGTTTTAATGATGCCGGAGCTTGCTCTTTTGGTGTTTCCCCAGGGCCATCACCTGAATTTACCTCTGGATCTGGCTTGGGAGTTTCAGTATTTTCGGCACTTTGTGAATTTATGTTTATTACTGGCGTTTCAGGTTCAGCAATTTTTGTCTTTTTAATTTTGCGTTTTTCCGCCCGTTCTGGGGTGCGGTTGGTTTTGTCTTTTGCGGCGGTAAAGTCGTCTCTCGACACTAACCCTAAAGCGACAGGATCTCTGGGTTTTATGTTATTGATATTCCAATGCGTTCGATTACGAACACCATTGATGGTCGGCTTCGTTGTTCCGACAAGTTTAGAAATTTGTCCATCTGATAATTGCGGAAAATTCTTTACGAGCCATGCAATAGCGTCTGGTCGGTCCTGTCGACGAGTGACTGGTGTATACCTTGGTCCTTTTGTCCGCGTTGTTGGTCGCGGCACATTTACCTCTGCTAATTCAAGCTTTGTATTGGGATCGGCCCCGCAACGTTCTATTTCCTCTTTAGTGAGCTGTCCATTGGTAATCGGATCATAGCCCACCATACCAATGGAGGCTTCACCGTCGGCAATGCTTTGAACTTCCAACGGGTGCAAACCACAAAAATCTGAAATTTGATTAAATGTCAGTGCTGTATTCTCAATTAGCCAAACAGCGGTTGCTTTTGGCATAAGGACCTGGCTCATGGTCTCTCCTTTAATTATAGAAACACGTAAAAACCCTATTATCTTACTGTTGGTTTCACGCCGCGAGGCGGATTGCATACTTTAGTGTGATGACAAGGTCGACATGCGCGATTAAACGGTTAACACAATCTTACCAATATGTGCGCTGCTGTCCATCAATGCGTGTGCATTAGAAGCTTGTTTGAGCGGAAAAAGCTCATATATCAATGGTTTCACCTCACCCGACTCAATTAAAGGCCATGCTTTGTCATGAAGTTGCTCCTTTATCAATGCTTTTTCTTCTACAGACCGTGGTCGAAGTGTTGACCCTGTGAAGGTGATTTGCTTTGTCATGATTAGGTGAAGAGGTATTTCAGCTTTATTACCTCCCTGCACTGCAATTTGGATTAGCCGACCTCCTTTTGAAAGGGCACGTAAATTTCGGGCAACATAATCTCCACCAACTATATCGAGAATGACGTCTACGCCTTTCTGGTTGGTAATTTTTTTAACCGCTTCAAGAAATTCCGTTTTTCGATAATTTATAGCGGCTGAAGCCCCGAGTTTTTCACAAGCTTTGCATTTCTCATCTGACCCCGCTGTGGTGATTACATTAGCACCAACCGAAGAGGCGAGTTGAATTGCTGTTGTGCCAATTCCGCTAGAACCTCCATGGATAAGAATTGTTTCTTCTGGTTGCAGCTTGCCGCGAGTGAAAACGTTATCCCAGACGGTAAAGAGAGTTTCTGGTAGAGCAGCAGCCTCCTCCATAGAAAGGCTTTTGGGTATGGGTAGGCATTGTAGAGCTGGCGCCGTGCAATATTCTGCGTAACCGCCTCCGGCAACCAAAGCACAAACTTTATCTCCAATTTTCCAAAATCTAACGTCATCAGAAATTTTTACGATTGTTCCAGAAACCTCTAAACCAGGTATTTCGGAAGCACCTCTTGGAGGAGGGTAATTACCCTTACGTTGCATAATGTCTGGTCGGTTTACGCCAGCCGCTGCGGTTTTTACCAATACCTCACCTTTTTTAGGTTTGGGTATGGGTATGACCGTTGGAACCAAAACTTCCGGGCCACCAGGCTCAGAAATTTTTATGGCCGTCATATCTTTAGGTAAATTTTGGGGCATATGTTTAAACCATTGTTTTTTTCTACTAAAATAGATCGCAGATCTAATACTCTAGTTTCAAACAGGCAAGGGGAGGTAATTTGCCTATGGACGAAGAAGACGAAATATTTCGAGCCGAAGATTGGACGCAGCGCGATATTGAAAATTTATCGATCCGGCAGCTTGAAGAATATGTTGAAGAGTTAAATGCTGAGATTAAGAGAGTTGAAGCCGATATTAACTCAAAAAAAATACATGCTACCGCAGCGGAAGCAATATTTAAAATCGGAGATTGAGTGGAGTTTAGACGCAGATTTCAGAAACAAAAATTTTTCGTTAATTATTTTATACCGAAATTTTCAAATTTTTTATTAAATTTTGCAACCTGTCCATCCTGTGTATTGATACGTTGTGCTCCGCCAGTCCACGCAGGGTGCGAATTTGGGTCAATATCAAGTTTTAGGGTGTCACCGGGGCTGCCCCAAGTTGAACGTGTCTTATAGCTGCTACCGTCGGTCATGACGACGGTGATCTCATGATATTCAGGATGGATATCTTTTTTCATCTCTTCCTCCACAGGGGACGGGAGTTATATATCAACAGCATGATTAAGAGCAAGCCTTTCAATTAGAAATAAAGGATGTTGCTTCATCGTTGACGTGGCGACATTTCTAATGCTTGTTAAAGCTTTCAAAAGGCAAATTATGAAAAGATTCTAAAGAAATGGCGCGGCGAAATTCTCAAAATGTGGAAACTCAAAAAGGCGGGGAACGACCGCGGGCTTCTGTGGGGGCGTTGCGTGGAATTTTTCCTTATTTAAAGCCTTATAAGCTTGCAATCGCAGGAGCACTTATAGCTTTAATCTTAGCTGCGGCGTCTGTTTTGGTAATGGGTGTAGGACTTCGATCACTTATTGATCACGGTTTTAGTAGTGGGAGCGAACAGCTTCTTGATCACGCATTGGTTGGTCTGTTGATTATTATTGTCACATTAACCGCAGCGACTTATGCCCGGTTTTTTTTGGTGTCATGGGTTGGTGAGCGGGTTGTTGCAGATATAAGAAGTGATGTCTTCAATCATGTCCTCAATTTAGATTTGCAGTTTTTTGAGACGACGCGGGTTGGAGAAATATTGTCCCGTTTAACTACCGATACTACCCTATTACAAGCAGTGGTTGGTTCACAAATATCTGTAGCATTGCGCAACCTATTACTATTTTTGGGTGGTACTGCTATGTTGTTCGTTACTAGCCCAAGACTAACGGGTTTTGTTTTCCTCGTTGTGCCGATAGTAGTTTTTCCGATTATAATTTATGGGCGGCGTGTTCGGTATTTGTCCCGAGCCAGCCAGGACCGAGTTGCTGATGTTGGAGCCTTTATTGAAGAAACGTTAAATGCAATTCGTATCGTTCAGGCATTTGGTCATGAAAAGATAGACCGTATTCTTTTTAGCGGCTGTGTAAAGGAAGCGCTAACTACGGCTATAAGCCGAATACGTGCCCGTGCTTTTTTGACAGCGACCGTGATGTTATTAGTTTTCGGTTCCATCGGTATTATTCTTTGGCTCGGTGGACATGATGTAATCTCTGGCCGGATCAGTGTAGGTGAGTTATCAGCTTTTGTGTTTTACGCGGTCGTCGTTGCGGGTTCTTTAGGGGCTATAAGTGAAGTAATTGGTGATCTCCAACGTGCTGGAGGTGCTAGCGAAAGGTTGATTGAATTATTATCTACAACGCCCGAGCTAAAATTATCGGAGAATCCAAAGCCCCTGCCAAACTTTTCTAATGCCGGAGTAAAATTTGAAAATGTAACCTTTCACTACCCATCGCGCCCTGATACCCCCTCTTTGTGTGAATTTTCTCTGGAGGTAAAACCTGGGGAAACAGTAGCGTTAGTTGGCCCATCTGGTGCTGGAAAATCTACAGTCTTTCAACTGCTATTAAGGTTCTACGATCCGATAGAAGGTTATGTAATGCTTGAAGATTTTGATTTGCGAGAGGTTGATCTCCAGGCACTGCGATCCCAAATGGCTATTGTTCCACAGGATGCGGTAATTTTCGCAGCTAACGCATGGGAAAATATAAGTTACGGACGTCCTTCGGCTTCATTTGAAGAAATACGTGCTGCCGCTGATTCAGCAATGGCTTCTGATTTTTTAGATTCGTTGCCACAAGGATTCGATTCGTTTTTGGGAGAGAAGGGAGTGCGCCTTTCGGGTGGCCAAAGACAGAGAATTGCGATTGCACGCGCTATACTTAGAAACACGCCTCTACTTCTTCTCGATGAAGCAACCAATGCCCTCGATGCAGAAAGTGAACGAAGTGTGCAGCTGGCATTAGAGAAAGCAATGTCTAATAGAACAACATTAGTAATTGCCCATCGGTTAGCGACAGTGCTCAAGGCGGATCGAATTATAGTCATGGATAATGGGCGTATTGTGGAGACTGGTACCCATGAAAAATTGATTGCTGAAGGCGGCCTATATGCCCGTTTGGCAGCCCTCCAGTTTGATCGTGAAGAAACGAAAATTTAGATCGTTCGGCAGATATTTCACTGTTTTTCGCGACTAGGAATGCTCCTAAGCTTTGTTACCCAGCTTTGTGCAGATCTAAACCAGCCCTGTGATTTTGGTGTTAATTGGTCCAATTGATTGCTGGTTGGTGTGCGGATACGAAATATTTTTGGACCACTGCCTACTGAGGTTGCGAAAATATGAGTACCGCAGTCGGGGCAAAAAACCTGAGCTCGCTTACCACCACTTTCAGCTATTTTTATATATGTTTTTGGCTTGCCAGATAGAAGAATGAACTTTTCTTCTGGAACTGGCACCCCAATACGAAAGGCCCCCCCAGAAAATTTTTGACAATCAGTACAGTGACAAATTCCTACTCCCTCTGGATCCGCTTCAGCTTCATAGGTAATGGATCCACAATGACAACTACCATCAATTTTCACAATTTTCCTCCTATTCATTTTTAAAATTGAAAAGGCGTAACGTTATGGCCTGCTCCAGCCTTGAACACGATTGATTAAACGTTAGTGTTATAGCCCTATGTTTAACAAATAGTAACAGGGAGTTAAGTTAATGAGTGTTTCTAAGCGTTACCTAACAGCAGCAGCAATTTTTATAGTTGGCACAGTTTTAAACGTTAATGTTTCTAATGCTGGTAGTGTAGCTGATTTTTATAAAGGAAAAACATTGAAGGTTATCGTAGCCTCGAGTGCAGGGGGAGGCTATGACGCTTACAGTCGAGTTCTAGCAGAACACATAGTCCGGTTCCTTCCTGGAAACCCAGGGGCAGTTGTTCAAAACATGCCTGGAGCGGGAGGTTTAAGGGCAGCAAATTTCTTATACGTCCGTGCACCCAAAGATGGGGCCTATTTTGGCCATGTACAAAGAACCGCCCCGTTTCACGCCATCATGGGTCGCCCGGGTGCGGCATTTGATCCTAATAAGTTCAATTGGATTGGAAGTCTTAATAACGAGGTGACAATATGTGTCGTCCGGAAAGGCGCTAAGGCGCAGACCTTTGAAGATCTCCGCAAATATCAAACTATAATGGGTGGATCTGGTATTGCATCAGATAGCGAAACTGTACCAACGTTTTTAAACAATATGCTTGGTTTTAAGTTCAAAGTTGTCTCTGGTTACCCTGGATCTACGGAAACAGCCCTGGCAGTTGAGCGTAAAGAATTGGACGGAATGTGTGGCTCATATTCTTCGCTGACTTCTGCGCAAAAACGTTGGTTCAAACCCGGTAAAGAATTTGTAAATATTCTTGTTCAAGCTTCGACTCGCAAGCATGCAAAAATCCCTCAAGTGCCTTTGGCTAAGGATTTGGCGAGGAATGCAAAAGATAAAGCAGTAATGGAACTTAATGATGCGCGTCTTGAAATGGGTCGTCCATTCGTCGCACCTCCGGGTGTTCCCCAGGAACGTGTAAAGGCGCTTCGCTTAGCATTTAATCAAATGGTTAAAGATAAACAATTTGTAAATGCAATTTTAAAATTGGGACGGGAGCTTAACCCAGTTACAGGGCAGGATGTCCAAGCTTTAATCGCTCGAGTTACCAAAGCAGATCGGACGATCATTAAAAATCTCAAGGAAGCTCTCATCTACAAGGGTAAAAAGGGAAAAGTTGTTTTTAAAATGGTCAGCCATACAGGGAAGGTTACAAAGACAAAAAAAGGTAACCGCCGAGTATGGATTTCGTACAAAGGGAAAGATGTAAAAGCCAAAGTATCGGGGAAAAGGACGAAAGTCACTGTTGATGGAAAGAAGGTGAAGCGTAAGGCCATAAAGATTGGTATGACATGCACATTTATTTACCCATCTCCAGGCTCAGAGGCTAAAAAGATTGATTGCAAGAGTTAGGGCTTAGATTTTGAAAAAATATACAAGGCCTCATTGCGGTGAGGCCTTTATTTTACCGTCCAGTGAGCTTGAATTCTATCCGTCTATTACGACTGAAGGCAATTTTGCTTTGCCGATTATCAATTGGACGAAATTCACCAAAACCGGTGGCGGCTAATCGGTGGGGAGGAATACCTTGTGCTACCAGTTTTTTTACAACAGCAATGGCGCGTGCAGCAGAAAGCTCCCAATTGGATGGATAATATGCAGTTTTAATAGGGCGGTCGTCAGTGTGACCGTCAACTCGTAAAATCCAATCAACTTCCTTTGGGACTCGCGAAGCAATATCCTTTAAAGTTTTAGCGAGTTCTATAATTTGCCTTTCCCCATTCCCAAATAGCACGGTGGAACTCGAAGGAAATAAAACTTCAGATTGAAAAACAAAACGATCACCCTCCACACGCACACCTTGAGTGTTACCTAAAGCCTGGCGTAACTTACCGAAAAACTCGGAACGGAATTTGGCAAGTTCCTGAACTTTTTGGGCAAGGGCTTCATTCAATCTTTTTCCTAGGTTAACTATCTGAAAATTCTGGGATTTTGCTTTTTCTTCGGAGGCTTCTAACGCGAGTGAAATTTTGGCTAACTGTCTTCGAAGTTCCACTATTTGCCGATTTAATAGATTTATTCGGGCTGTAGCCTTTTCTGATAATGAGCGTTGGGCTGCAAGAGCTTGAGAGGAAGTTAACAAGTTTGCGGTTAAAGTTTTTAGTCCGATTTTTTTTTCATTTAATTCTCTTTGTACTAAAGCAGTTCGTTCCTTTTCACTTGAAAGTGCTGCTTCAAGAACTTTACTTCGGTCGCGAACGGCTGTTAGCTTGGATTTGTTTTCTTCCAGATTTGCAACTAGAGCAACTATTTTCTCTTCTAAAGCTTTGCGAGCCTTCCTAAGGCTCTCAATGTCGTTTTTTAAACTTTGTAATGTCGCAAGTTGGACCCGTATTTTTTCCCGGTCAACTGATTGTTCTTTTTCTTTTTTAGCCAGAGTTTCAGCAAGACGGTCGTTTTTTTGGGTCATCACAGCAAGGGCTTGAGTTAAACTAATATTGCCAGAAAGAGAATCTTGTAATTCTTTTTCTTTCGCGGCTAGTGTTTCAACAAGACGGTTTCGATTCTCGGTCATTATGGCGAGATTTTGTGCTAAATATTCACCCGCAGTTATCGAGTTATTTAATTTATTTGTTAATTGTGTGATTTCAATCTTAAGATCTTCATTTGACTTTTGTTCTAAAGCCAAAACCTCGCTTAATTCCGCTATTTGGCGGTTAAGACGGTCGAGTGCATCATTACGCCCAGTCAAAATCTCGGATAGAAAGAATTGGGCGATGGTAAATACCATTAATAGAAAAATTATAATTATTAATAAAGTTGAAATAGCATCAACAAAACCTGGCCAAATATTTGAGGACCTTTCGCTCCTGTGCGACCGCGCTACCATTAGTTATGTATACCGTAAGGTCATTGTTTAGCGCGCTCAGCAATTGCAGCCATAGTTCGAGATAAAACTCTAATTTCGCTTCGTAATTCTGAAACTAATTCATTGCGTCCGGTTCCCAGTTCCTCAATCAGACGGGCAATTTGTGTATCAATACTTCGAATTGATTGGTTTATTGTTTCGTCGGCAAAGCGGGCAACAGAATCTTTTGAAAGCTTTTCCAATAACGGCTTCATTTCCATCTGTGTTTCAGCCAGTTTGATCATAAGAGATTGTTCAGTCCTCATTTGGTCAGTAAGAATTTCGAGTTTTTCTGTTAGCTTAATCATACCACTGTTAGATGAAATACGACTTTCCTCCCCTCGTTCCAATGTGCGTTGCAAATTTTCTAGACTGACCGCAGTTTGTTCGAGCAGTGCTTGAACATATGCGGGAACCCCTTGATCATCTTCACCTATAGAAAAATTTCCTGAAGACAATCGAGTTTGTCCGGCCAGCCAGTCTTCTAGGTCATTGTAAAATCGGTTTTGCGCCTGTCCGGCCTGTAATTCGAGAAATCCTAATATAAGGGAACCGGCGAGGCCAAGAAGAGATGAACTAAAGGCGGTTCCCATTCCAGCAAGTGGTGCTTTAAGCCCTGCCTTGAGTCCAGTAAATTCCTTTGTCAAATCTCTACTTCCCACCGACAAGCTTCCAATTACGTCACCGACAGCACCAATAGTTTGTAACAAACCCCAAAATGTACCAAGAAGGCCAAGAAAAATTAGTAATCCAATAAGATAGCGAGATAGGTCGCGAGATTCTGTTAGCCTTGATGAAATACCATCGAGGAGAGACCTCAAAGACAAAGCAGATAGACTGAATTGGTCCCCACGTTCACCTAACATGGCAGCCATTGGAGCAAGAAGCTGGGGTAAAACGTTATCTCGAAATGGCTGCGGACCTGTTTTACGAAACTTTTCTATCCAAGCGACTTCTTGCATTAACAGGATAACTTGTCGAAATATGTAAATTACGCCAAGAACTAGAACACCAAGAATCAGGCCGTTTAAGGCAGGGTTTGCCATAAACGCTTCAGACAATGGAGTATAAAGGCCTACTATCGCAAGTAATACGGCAACAATAAACAATAACATTCTAATTAAATAACGCCGGGGATTATTCATCCGACAATTCCTATAAAAATTCTGGAAACGATTTAGTTATAGCGTGATTTTCGCTTTAATGAGTTAACGTTTCCTTACAATGATATCAATACGGTTGGGATATTCATTTCCGAAATTATTTCCAAGAGCCTTGACTTCAACCCGAGTCCTACCAATGCCGTTCTCGAGAAAGTGAGATCGTGTTGCGAGTGCCCGTGAAAGGGATATGCGCCGAGCTTGTATCGCCGAACTATCTCGGGAATTAGCATATGACGATAATTGAACACTATAGGATTTGTTTTGTTTTAACACTTTCAAAATATTCGACAGTATAGTGATTGCACTACTATCAAGGGATGAAGATTCTGATATAAATTTGATGGTAAATTTTGAACTAGATTTAATATCTTTCTGTTTCGAGGGTAATGCAGAAACAATGGTTTCTGTCTTTTTTAGCGATTTTGTCGATTTAGTAGAAGCGGCGGCTGAATTTTTCTGTCGATTAATAAAAATAGGCGCTGGCGGAATTATCGCTGCACTGACAGGTGTTTCATTTTTTTTAGTCTCTGCAGTATTAATAATAACCTTTTTTTTTGGTTCAATAATTTGTGGAGGTTTTGGTGCTATCATTTCCTCTAACACGGCGGGTAATCTTCTTTGAGGATTACTTCCCCTGATTACTTTTGGCTTAACCAAATTCTTTTTAGATCGGCGACTGTTCGGTAACTTGGTCTTGGTAATTTTTAATTTCTTACTCTTATAGCGTAACGGCTTTGTAGGCCCGGGTGGTATAAGGACTATATGTTTAGAGTTTGAAGAGGCTTTGTTGCTTTTAATATCCCTTGAATTTGAGGGGTGGGCGTGGCCAGTTGTGTTAGTATCCTTCCCTGTCCCCCTAATTTGAAGAAGTCGTTTTGCTAAATTTGGACGAGGTGCAAGTGACTCAATAACACTTTCATTTATTACTACATTTGGTGGATTATTGCGGCCAACGAAATGTTGAGCCATAGGTGTTGCAGAGCCCACCATCACAAGCAACGGGAGTAATATTAATACGTAAATTAGATTATATCCTGTCATCGCAATCTATTATCAACAAATGCCGAACGTTGATACCCACTGATTAATATTAAATTAATAATCATTAAAATTTAAACGTCTATCCTGTAATTTGAGTTTTTTATAAAAAAACGCCAAAAATAAGGCATTTACTTGTTGGTTTTGTTTGGTCCTAAACTTTGATTGCTTCTCGCAGCATCTTTCCAACTTGATCAAACAAAAGGCCGTTGGATGCGAGAATACTACCGCCGTTCAAAGGATCATTGCGTCCATTTATTTCGCTTACAAGCCCACCAGCTTCCCGGACCAATAAAATTCCAGCCCCTACATCCCAGGGTGATAATCCAATTTCCCAATAGCCATCGAAACGTCCTGCCGCAACATAAGCAAGGTCCAAGGAAGCAACCCCAAACCTTCGTAAACCGGCAGTTTGGTCCATTACTGGGACTAAGGCGGCTAATATTTCTTCTTTGCCTGGACGACCAATGAAGGGAATGCCAGTCGCTAATATTGCAGTATCAAGACTACTACGTGCCGAAACTCGTAGCCGCGTGTTATTTAGATAACAACCGCTTCCTTTGACTGCCCAAAAGGTTTCATCGCGACAAGGGTCGTAGATCATACCCGCTTCGAGCTCTCCATTGTGCTCGTGAGCAATAGAAATTGCGAAATGTGGTATTCCATGTAAAAAGTTGGTAGTCCCATCTAAGGGGTCGACTATCCAACGATCAACGCAATTTTCGTTGCCAACAAACCCTTCTTCTTCCAACAACAATGCGAAGTCAGGCCGAGCTTTCTTGAGCTCAAATTTCAGTATCTGCTCAGCTCTTCGATCCGCCTCGGAAACAAAGTCAGCAGGACCTTTTCGAGAGACTTGCAATTGCTCGACTTCGCCAAAGTCGTGCAATAGACTGCGCGCGGCTTTTCGTGCTGCTCCATTCATAACATTAATTATTGGTGGCCACATTTGGCGGATGCCCTCTTATCATCTACGGTAAGTTAACTCCTAATACAGTTAGTCTTTTGCTCGCTCTACATAGGTTGCATCCGCGGTGTTTACTACCACTCTTGTGCCCACACTTATATGCGGTGGTACCATCGTTTTAACCCCGTTCTCTAAAACTGCGGGCTTATAGGAAGATGAAGCGGTTTGCCCTTTTACCACGGCGTCTGCTTCAACGATTTCAAGAGTTATATGTGGAGGCAGCCTAACACCTACAGGCATATCGTCCACCGTATCGACAGTTACATCCATACCTTCTGTTAGAAAAACCCTCGCCTCGCCCGCCATATCAATTGGTACATTGAATTGGTCATATGTTGCCGTGTCCATCAAATTAATTTGATCGCCTTCTGTATATAGCATCGTACATGCCTTTTCCGATGTCATTAATTTTTCGACGGTTTCTTGAGTTCGAAATCGTTCGTTTGTTTTTACCCCTGTAATAGCGTCTCGCATGTCGACCGCAATAAAAGCATTCCCTTTACCAGGGAGGATGAGTTCATATTTAACTATGACATATTTTTTGTTTTCATGCTCAATAGCATGACCTGGTCTGAGCGTATTGGCCAGAACCTTCATCGTATAATTATCCTCGTTTCTTTTGCGTTGATCTGGGCGGCGAAAATTAGCAGGTTGAAGGCTGTGTTTCAACGCACACTATTTTTCCTAATCAGTCAAGGTACTGATGTGTAACTCCCCTCCAATCTGATACTTTCCAATTGTTTTCCTCCACGGCTTGCAAGTAACTCGGGCCAACGGGTACTTTACCGTATCCATTTGGAATATCGAGCATATAGCTAGGTTGACAAAGACCAGAAATTTGCCCTCTTAGTTTACGAATAATCTTTTGTCCTACAGCAAGCGTTGTGCGGAAATGACTGGTTCCTTCTGCCTTGTCGCCATGATGGAGGTAGTAGGGTTTTACACGGCATTGGACTAGCTTTTTCATGAGAGACGATAGAGTTTCAGCATCGTCGTTTATACCTTTAAGCAAAACAGACTGGCTTAGCATGGGAAATCCATTGTCGACTAGTCTTGATATTGCGGCCTCGCTCTCTGAAACTAACTCATTAGAATGATTGCAGTGGACGACGATGAAAACAGGTTTTTCGCATTTAAGGGCGTCTATAAGGTCACTGGTTATGCGTTTAGGGTCTATAATTGGCACCCGAGTGTGTATTCTTACCACACCAACATGTTCTATTTCATTTATGGATCCAATTAATTCCCTTAACCTGCGTGTTGCAAGACTAAGTGGGTCTCCTCCCGATAGAATTACCTCCCAAATCTCAGAATGGTTTTGAATATAATCAAGTGCATTTTTTAAATCTGAATAACTGAGCATTCCATTTCCTACAGCTTCCCTGCGAAAACAAAAACGGCAATATACTGGGCAAGTATGCGTTGGTGTCAGGAGGACACGGTCAGGGTAACGGTGAACAATGCCGGTGACCGGGCTATGGGGGATGTCACCGATTGGATCCTTCAGTTCGTCTAATTTTTTTTTAATTTCAACCTGTGATGGGATAAATTGCTTAGATATTGGTGCATTTGATTCTTCAGATTTTATAATCTTCAATAGATGGGGTGTGATGCTGAAAGGTAGTTCTTTACATGCTTTTGAAACTTCTTCGATGTGATCGGGCGGAACCAATTCTAAATCAATCAATTTATCGGTTGAAGACTTGGCTTTCATTTTTGAGCTATGGATAACATTTTTAGCTGCCTTCATGGTGTAAGCTCCCTGAGTTAAATTTTCGGGCGGCTCTGCCCCTAGTTCTTTAAACTGGATTAAACCTATGAATGACACTCCATTAGCTAGCACGCAATCCCCAGGACTTAATGATGGAATTAAGTGGTGGGAAAAAGAAAGTCTTACTGCTCGTATGCCTGCCTTAAAGGTTAGATCAGAATTATTTATTGCTATTAGAAAATATTTTAATCTCCGAAGATTTTATGAGGTGGACACACCTTGTTTGCAAGTTTCGCCTGGGATGGAACCAAATTTAACAGCTTTTTCCACCGACTTGTTCGAGCCCTTTTTTGAAACGGAGAAGAAAACACTTTATCTTCAAAGCTCTCCGGAGTTTGCTATGAAAAAGCTCCTCTGTGGAGGAATGGAGAAAATTTTTCAGTTCGCTCGTGTTTGGCGAAATGGAGAAAGATCAAATATACATCATCCAGAGTTTACGATGTTAGAGTGGTACCGTGCGGGTGCAGATTGGAAAGATATTGCGGAAGAATGCGAAGATTTAATTCGTCAGGTCGTCGTAAAAGTTCAACAGAATAATAGTTCAATTATTTTTGAATGGAAGGGTTTGAAATGTGACCCCCTTGGGAAGTGGCAATATCTCAGCGTGGCAGATGCTTTTGATCGATATTGTGGTTTTGACATTTTAAACACGGCACCCGAGCCCTTAAAGCCAGATGGGAATTTGCTGTCTATTGAGGCAAAAAAGATAGATGTACGAGTAGACAAAGGTGACCAATGGGGTGAGATATTTTATCGGATATTCCTAGAAAAAATCGAACCCCATCTTGGGGTTGGGGCTCCAACTGTTCTGTACGACTGGCCGCTTGCAATGGCTGCTTTAGCCCAACAGAGCCATCTCGACAATCGAGTGGCTGATAGATTTGAGGTCTTTGCTTGTGGCATTGAATTGGCCAACGGGTTTGGTGAATTGACAGATGCAGGTGAACAGCGGCAAAGGTTTGAAAATGAAATTAGGGAAAAAGAGAAAATTAAAGGGTATAGTTATCCGATAGACGATGATTTCATAAATGCACTGGATGCCGGAATGCCTAAAGCCTCTGGAATTGCATTGGGTTTTGATCGTCTTGTTATGCTTTGTGCTAAGTCCCAAAATATTGACGAAATTCTTTGGGCACCGGTTGTTAATGCTATTAAATAATCTGGACAGTTTAAAATGTATGCAGAATGTCATTTTGTGAAAAAGGGAATATATAATTGAAACAGGAAATGAAACTTGAATTTGTTCCATTATCACCCGCCATTGGCATAGAGGTGCGTAATTTAGATGCTGGTAAGCCTGTCGATGATGAGAAAGCTTCGAATTTACGTCGAGCTTGGGCAGAAAATAGTATTTTACTGTTGAGAAATCAGGACCTTACCGAACAGCAACAATTTGCGTATGCAAGAATTTATGGAGAGGTTGCGGCGCGTGTGAAGCCACCTGTTGAAAAGCGTTCATACCGAGCGGATCCCGAGAACCCAATGCAGATAGTTACTAATGCTATCGATAATAATGGAAAACCGATTGGGTCTCTTGGTGATGGTGAAATGTGGTTTCATACCGACAAGTGTTACGTCAAAAAACCACACAGAGCATCTTTTCTTTATGCGGTGGAAATACCCAGTGAAGGTGGTCACACGAAATTTGCAAGCTTGTATAACGGATATGAACGTCTCCCGGAAGAACTTAAAAAGAAATTAGTCGGACGCAAAGTCCTACAAATGTATGATTATACGAAAACGGAACCTGGTGACCTTAATCAACCTCTTGAAGATTTATTACACTATTGGCAGCCGGTATTTGTAACTAATCCTGATACTACGAGAAAAGCGGTATATATAAGTCGGCTGATGTCCAGGCGTATTGAGGGTTACAGCGATGATGAAAGCCAGGCAATCATTGATGCTGTATCGGATGTTGTAGAAGCACCAGATAATATTTATGAGCACGTTTGGACACCCGGGGATATTATCATATGGGACAACCTTTCATGCCTTCACGCGCGTACAGAATGGCCACGGGATCAGCGCCGCACATTGCGCCGGGTTACCATAAAGGGTGAAGCGCTCAGGTGATTTTTAGGCGGTTACCTTTTTAGAAACTACACAACTATTGTTCGTTATGTATTTGTGGCGTTATCGAAGATATCATTAAACTGCCTGACAGCAGTCGCGGGACCATCCCGATGCTTCCAGACCCCAGCTGAAACGGCAATGAAGTCAGCACCAGACTTTACCACGGGCTGGCAGTTCTCGACTGTGATACCTCCAATAGCCACACTGGGAACCAACATAGTTTCTTGCCAAATTGATAATAGGTTAGTCTTTGCAGCAAATTTGCGGTGTTTGGTGTTGCTCTGAAAAAAAGCGCCAAAAGCTACATAATCTGCCCCGGATTCTCCGGCCTCCATCGCAAGGTGTGTGGAATTATGACAAGTCACCCCGATTATGGCGTCATCGCCAAGTAATTCACGTGCCTGTTTATAGGGTGTGTCCGTCTGTCCTACGTGCACCCCATCGCAATTTGCCTGATACGCAAGATCGGGTCGGTCGTTAATTATGAGTGCTACATTTTGCTTGTAGCAAATAGGAATCAGTTGTTCTGCGGCATCAACAATAACGGAATCTGGAACATTTTTTAATCGGAGCTGAAGACATGCGATATCTCCACCTTCAAGTGCGGAGGCCAAATCCTCCGAAAACGATTTTAGAGAACTACCGCCGATATCTGGGGGTGTTATCAGGTATAGTCTGCAGCGCAGGGGCTGATTTTTGTCCGACATCCAAATTAAATTTTACCTTGGTAAATTTTTATGATCGAATCAAGCATCGCTAAGGCATCCTCACGTGGCCTTTGGAAAGTATTTCGGCCAATGATAGATCCGTTACCTCCACCGTCCCGGATTGCCCGCACTTCGTTGAATATGCCATCTAGATCTTTTGCCTCTCCACCGGAAAAGACAACAATTCTACGACCATTAAAGCAACTTTGGACTACATGTTTGATTCGTGATGACAATGAAGCGATCTCTATATTTTGGTTTAAGTAAACCTTCTCTGCTGCTTCTAGGAATATAGAATCTGTCGGTGGTTTAACTTTAATAATATGGGCTCCGATTAGGCACGCTAGGTGAGCTGCATAAGCACACACGTCCACCGCGGTTTCACCTTCACGGGTGACCATTCCTCCACGCGGGTAAGACCAAACAACAACGGCAAGCCCACATGTTTTTGCTTCTTCTGCAAGGTCACGAATTTCTTCAATCAGTTCGTATTGATCTTCAGAACCAGGGTAAATTGTAAATCCAATAGCTGAGCATCCTAGTCGAAGAGCGTCAGCAACAGAAGCTGTGACAGCCTGATCCTTATTCGTTGCTAATGAGTTAGCGTTATTGCATTTTAAAATTGTTGGAATTGCACCCGCAAAACTGTCTGCTCCTGCCTCAAGCATCCCAAGCGGCGCGGCGTATGCGGAAAGACCTGCATCTATTGCAAGCTGGTAATGGTAGTGAGGGTCATAACCGGCAGCATTAGGCGCAAAGCTGCGGGCTGGGCCGTGTTCAAATCCTTGGTCGACTGGTAGAATTACCAGCTTTCCGGTCCCTCCCAGTTTTCCATGCATAAGGATTCTTGCAAGATTACACTTTGAACCAGGATTGTCTGACTCATAACCTGCTAAAATTTTTTTAACGCGTTGCGTGACCTTAGTCATTTGACCCTCTTTCTGACTGCTTAAAATACAATAACGCTTATAACGGAATCTCTAAAGAGTAGAAATGAATATAGAAAAAATTAAGATAAAAATATTCGTAGACTTTCACAGGGATCGCGTTGCTCAATCAAATTTAGCATTGGGGGACGCCTGGTGCGGACCTCAGCATGGGTCTCTTCTGCGATCATTTTAATTTTGACTGCAACGGATGGGCGCGTAGAAGTGTAAATACATCTTATTCCTTGGCGCAACGCTGCAAGTGCGTGGCCGGCGGCGTCTCCACAGTCGAGAACGCCGATAATTTTAAGTTCTGGAAAATCCTTATTGACGAGCTCAATAATACTTTTGAACCAAGCTGGTCCTAAAGAGGCTGCACCATTTTTATCGCTCCAAAGTTCAAGTACAAGATTTGCTTCTGGGTTAATATCATCGGCAATTTTGCATGCAAAGCAGGCATGCTTAATGCCGTGAATAATAATTCTCTTAACTTTAGGTTTATATTGTGACTGCACAGATGTTTTTGCCATGCCCTTATTATGTCAGTGTTAACACGAGATGACGACTATAGTTGACGCTTGCGTGGCACCCGTCATACTCTCCGAAAAATTATTATATCAAAATAGAACTAAAGAGACGGAATATATGGGAGAGCTTGAGGAAGCGAAAGTCAGGTTAGAGAATGCAATAGCACGCTTGGAGACAGCTTCCCAACGTGTCGGTAATAGTGTTTCAGCTGCACATGTAGAAGGTGAGTTGAAGGCATTACGTTTGCGGTGTGCCGAATTAGAAAATAAATCTCAGGGCGCCACAAAAAAGTTGGATTCGGTGATAGAACGATTACGCACCATATTGGAAGAAGGTAATGGCTCAAGTTGACGTGCTTATAAATGGTAAGTCTTACAATGTTGGTTGTGATGACGGTCAGGAAGATCATTTGCTCCAACTTGCAGGATATGTTGATCAACGTATCCAAGACCTAGTTAATTCTGTTGGACAAGTTGGTGATGCTCGGCTTTTAGTAATGGCTAGTCTGTTGATTTCGGATGAACTTTCAGAAATTTATGCGAAAAAGACCAAGAACAATAATATTGAAAGCACTTCTCAACTTCTTGTGGAGCAGAAGCTTGTCAAGGTAATCAATGATTTGGCACAACGCATAGAAGAGATTGCAGACACTCTTGACCCGGCATAAATTGATCATGATGCTGCGTGGTGCGAGAGACAATATATCCCTTGGGCCAATATATTCTTCTCGGGAGCTGTCCCTTCCGGAGCCCTGGTTTCGGTACACGGCGCCCACCTGCTTATGCGGGCCTTAGAGGATGAATTCGTTAACCGGCTATCGCGGCATCACCTATATTTTGCGACTGATATTTTAAATCGGAGGAGTTTTTGTCGGTCACTCGAATTGAGCAAGCCAAAAGAGCATTATCACATAAGATGCGAGTCGACAGGACGAGAATACATCGTCAAATAGGGCGCAAGGTAGCGCGTTCAATTACCAATCAAATGAACATTGCCCGGAAATTAGGGTTAGAAATTGGGCCTAAAACAGTTGTTTCAGGTTATTGGCCGGTAAAAGACGAGTTAGATACGCGTATATTGATGAAGGACCTCCACGAAGAAAAGGTCCTCTGCGCACTCCCTATTATGCAGGGTAAAAATATGGCTTTAAATTTTCGTCAGTGGAAGCCGGGAGATATCTTGCAAGAAGTATCTTTCGGTTTGTCAGAGCCAACTTCCGACAAACCTATTTTAGTTCCTAAAATAATATTACTTCCTTTGTTGGCTGTTGATCATGAGGGAAATAGGTTGGGTTATGGAGGTGGATATTACGATTTGACCTTGTTGCAGCTCCGTAATCGGCCGGAGCATCCCTTGGTCGCGGTAGGTTTGGCTTATGAGGCCCAGCTCATTCCAAATGTACCAAATGACCAAAGTGATGCTAAAATAGACTGGTTGGTTACCGAACAAAATGTATATCAATTTGGTTCTTTTAAGACGATCGAATGAGAAGTTAAGAGTATGCGCATACTTGTTTTCGGGGATGTAGTTGGCCGTAGCGGTAGAAGGAGTGTCTGTGAGCACCTACCATTTCTTCGCCGAGAATTGGCAACAGATTTCGTGATTGTAAATGGAGAAAATGCTGCTGGTGGGTTTGGTATAACACCAAAAATCTGTGACCAATTTTTGTCTGCCGGAGCTGACGTTGTTACTACAGGGAACCATGCTTGGGATCAGAAGGAAATTATCCCATATTTTGATAAAGAAAAACGCCTGCTCAGACCCCATAATTATCCAGAAGGTACGCCCGGTACCGGAATGGGTATTTATGAAGATCATATTGGTCGCAAGGTACTAGTGCTTCATTTTATGGGGCTATTATTCATGCCATCTCTTGATGATCCCTTTAGCGGTATAGATCGCGCTCTATTGAATAAAAAACTGGGTAAAGATCTAGCCGCCATAATTGTAGATTTTCATGGCGAAGCGACGAGTGAAAAAGTGGCCATGGGTCACTCCCTAGATGGACGTGTCTCGGCCGTCGTAGGCACACATTCACATATTCCGACTGCTGACCATCAAATTTTACCTGGAGGAACGAGTTATATAACAGATTTAGGAATGTGCGGCGATTATAATTCCGTAATTGGCATGAAGAAAGAGGCATCAATTGCACGTTTTCGAAAAAAAATCCCGATGCCAAAACTAGAAGCAGCAGAAGGAGAAGCCACATTGTGTGGTGTGGTTATTGAAACTGATGATGAGACCGGCTTGGCAACTAAAATTGCCTCTTTTAGACGTGGTGGCCGCTTAGAACCTACGGCGCCCACCAATTTATAATCGAACGTGGTGTCGTCCAAACCCTAGTTTTAAAAATTTAATTATCTGGATTTTTCAATCTTTAATTTAAAAAATAAACTAATGACTAGAAAATGGGGTATAATTACAATACACCGCTATATGTAGTATTTAATTCTTTGTGAGGACCGGAAATAGACGATCATGGCGGGACACTCTCAATTTAAGAACATAATGTATAGAAAGGGCGCGCAAGATAAGAAGCGCGCCAAAGTATTTTCAAAACATATTCGTGAAATACAGGTTGCGGCTCGAGGTGGTTTACCCGATGTTGAAAAGAATCCAGCGTTAAAAACGGCAGTGGCGGCCGCCAAAGCGGTCAACATGCCCAAAGATAATATTGAAAGGGCAATTAAACGTGGCTCCGGTGAGGGTGAAGGAGAAGCCTTTGAAGAAATACGCTATGAGGGGTATGGTCCCGATGGTGTCGCCATAATTGTTGAAACCCTTACTGATAACCGCAATAGAACGGCAAGTGAGGTGCGCGCAGCGTTTACCAAGCATGGCGGCTCACTGGGCGAAACAAATAGTGTTAGTTTTCAATTCACTCGGGTTGGTGTGATTGGTTACCATGCTAAAATTATAACTGCCGATGAGATGTTTGAAGCTGCACTGGAATCAGGGGCAAGCGATGTCAATTCTTCTGAAGACGGCCACGAGGTAATGTGTGGCTCCGATGATCTTCACTCCGTCCGAGCGGCTTTGGAAGAAAATTTTGGGAGCCCGCTGCTTGCGGAATTACAGTGGCGACCCCAAGTGACGGTTCCGATCGGTGGGAAACATGTGGAGACCCTTTTTAAACTACTTGAGACCCTTGACGAGAATGACGATGTGCGGTCGGTTTCCGCAAATTACGAGGTGGATGATTCCGTAATGGATACCCTTGCCTAATGCACAAGGTCGGTGAAAGGAAATTATGAAGCTAATTGGCTTAGACCCAGGACTTAGGGCAACAGGATGGGGCATAATAGAAGTGAAAGGTAATCACTTGACTTACATAGCCGATGGCACTGTGCTGGTTCCAGCACAACAAAGCCTTGCCGAACGCTTGTCTGTCCTTTTTCAAGGGTTGAGTAGCGTTATTGAAATTTATTGCCCCGACGAGGCTGCGGTCGAGGAGACATTTGTAAATAAAAATCCTAAGACAACTTTAAAATTAGGGCAGGCTCGCGGGGTAGTATTATTGGCCCCTGCCATGGCAGACATTCCAGTTGAAGAATATTCCGCAAATATTATAAAAAAGTCTGTGGTTGGAACAGGGCATGCGAGCAAAGATCAAATCAAAATGATGGTACGTACCATATTACCTGATGCCCTTTTGGATAGTGGGGATGCAGCAGACGCACTAGCGGTTGCAATCTGTCATGCCCATCATCGTCGTAGTAGAGATCTATGGAAAGAAAATACTAGTCCAGTTGGCACCACTCAAAGTGTTCGAGATGAAGTTATAGGCAATGATAGCTAAACTTACAGGTTTACTCGACGCCATAGGCACCGACGAGGTTGTGATTGATGTTAATGGTGTTGGTTATTTAGTTTTTTGTTCGGCGCGTACCCTTAGATCTTTTGAAAAAGCTGGTGACCCAATTACTATTTTTGTTGAGACACATGTTCGTGAGGATCATATCCACCTTTTTGGTTTTGGAGACCAAAACGAACGAGATTGGTTCCGATTACTGACAACTGTCCAAGGCGTTGGGGCTAAGGTAGCTCTGGCAATTTTAGGTACACTTTCACCCGATGACCTTGTAAATGCAATGATTTCTGAAGACAAAGCTGCATTAACACGAGCTCCTGGTGTCGGCCCACGTCTTGCCGTTAGACTCCTCGCGGAATTAAAAGAAAAATCTGTTGATCTTAATGTAGTCAAACAACCAGATACATTAAAAACATCAGATGATCACACAAGCTTGGTATCAGATGCGGTCTCCGTACTGATAAATCTGGGTTATGGGCGGAGTGCGGCCTTTAGTGCAGTTGCGCAGGTGGCTCAAGCAATCGGCGTAGATGCTGATGTTGAAAGTTTGGTTAAAGCCGCATTGCGGGAGCTTAGTGCATGAAAAAGGACCGTATAATTAAAACGGAAGCGGTACCTGAAGACAGAACTGAGCTTTCGTTGCGGCCTCAGAATCTTAGTGATTTTGTTGGACAAACACAAATTCGGGAGAATCTGAGTATTTTTATCGACGCAGCTAAAACACGCGGTGAGGCGCTAGATCACGTTTTATTTCACGGCCCGCCGGGTCTTGGAAAGACTACTTTGGCACAAATTGTTGCTCGAGAATTGGATGTTGGGTTTCGAATGACATCGGGCCCGGTAATTGCCAAAGCCGGTGATCTCGCGGCAATTCTAACAAATCTTGAAGTAAATGATGTTCTATTTATAGACGAAATTCATAGATTATCTCCTGTCGTGGAAGAAATTTTATATCCGGCAATTGAAGACTATAAACTCGATTTAATGATCGGCGAAGGCCCCGCTGCGCGGTCAGTTCGAATTGATTTACACCCATTTACACTAATTGGTGCGACCACAAGATCGGGTTTGATTACTACGCCGTTAAGGGAAAGATTCGGGATTCCGCTCCGGTTAAATTTTTATACGGCTGAAGAGTTAGAAAAGGTTGTTAGGCGTGCATCTGACATGCTTAATCTTGATCTTACAGATGAAGGTGCGCGTGAAATAGCATGCCGGGCAAGAGGAACACCACGTGTAGCGGGTAGATTGCTTCGCCGTGTACGCGATTTTGCTGCGGTAGCTGAAGCGGAGCCCATTGATGCTAAAATAGCTGATGAGGCTTTAACCCGACTAGAGGTTGACGGTATGGGTTTAGATGCGATGGATCGTCGATACCTAAGATGTATTTGTGAAAATTATGGGGGAGGTCCAGTAGGTGTTGAAACCATCTCAGCGGCACTATCTGAGCAACGCGATGCGATTGAAGAGGTTATAGAGCCTTTCCTGATCCAACAAGGCTTGGTTCAGAGGACACCCCGTGGTCGCTTAGTGACTAAGCGCGGATTTGGTCACATCGGTCTACAGCCTAATCCTGAAGTGATATCCCAGTTAGAACTTTTATCCATAGAAGAAAATGATTTAGTTTCAGGTGAGGATAATGAGACCTGAAACAAGACTAATCAAGGATGGTAGCCATATTTTGCCCATCAGGGTTTATTTAGAAGATTCAGATACAGAGGGCGTCGTCTATTACGCAAATTATTTGAGATATTCGGAACGTGCGCGAACGGAGATGCTTAGGTCCGTCGGCTGTCCGCATACCGATATAAAGTGCTTAAACAAACTGGTCTTTGCTGTCAGGCGTTGCGAAGTGGATTACCTAACCCCGGCGCGTCTAGATGATGAGCTTGTTGTTATTAGTGGCCAAGTTGTGACCGAAGCAGCAAGTCTGTGGATCGAACAGAGGATTCAACGCGGGGTGGAAGAAATAGCTAAACTCTTGGTTAGGCTGGTTTGTATTGGGAAAACAGGAAAACCCGTGCGGTTACCAAAAAAATATTGTGTGACGCACTTTTGCCACTTTTGGCTATTAAAATGTATTAGTACTAGGGATTGGATCGAGAAATGGAACAAACTGCGGTAGTATCCGCTGCAATAGCTGGCTCAGTAACAAATGATCTTTCGATTTGGGGATTGTTTTTACAGGCCGATATCATTGTAAAGTTAGTTATGGTGATTTTGGTGCTTGCCTCTTTTTGGTGTTGGGCAATAATTTTTGAAAAAATTATCCGTCTTAGGCGGCTGTGGGGCCAAGCAGAAGAGTTTGAAGAAGCGTTTTGGTCTGGTGGATCGTTAGAACATCTATATGATCGAATACAAGATCGACCAGATGAGCCAATGTCGGCTATATTTAAAGCGGCGATGCATGAATGGCGCCGATCTACTTCAAAAGGTCTTTCGGAAACCTCCCAAAAAGCAAGTCTTGCCCAGCGCATAGACAGGGTTATGCATGTCACGATGGGACGTGAAATAGACGTTTTAGAACGTAACATGACTTTTTTGGCCACAGTTGGGTCTACGGCCCCATTCATTGGCCTTTTCGGAACAGTATGGGGAATAATGAACAGCTTTCAGGCTATAGCGCAATCTAAGGACACTTCCCTTGCGGTTGTTGCGCCGGGCATTGCTGAAGCGTTATTTGCAACTGCGCTGGGTTTAGTCGCTGCTATCCCAGCAGTGGTGGCTTATAATAAAATTTCCACCGATCTTGGAAGATATGCGGCTCGTTTAGAAGCATTTGGTAGTGAATTCAGTGCAATTCTCTCAAGGCAGTTTGAGGAAAGCGGTTAGTAATGGCCATGAATGTTGGTCAGGGTCGGGTTGACAAACGGGGTATGTTTACCAGCCGGCCCCGCAGAGCACCTATGAGCGAAATTAATGTGACACCTCTTGTTGACGTAATGTTGGTGCTACTAATTGTCTTCATGGTCACCGCGCCGCTTTTAACGGTTGGTGTGGCTGTGGATCTGCCAGAAACGGCAGCAAACCGGATAGTCGGACAAGATGAACCGTTGGTGATTACTGTCAACAATGAGGGGAAATTGTTTTTACAGGATACGGAAATAGAACTGGATAAACTCGTACCGCGTCTTTCTGCAATTACCCAAAATAGTAAGGATACTCGTATCTTTTTACGAGGTGACGAGACGATAACTTATGGACGGGTTATGACTGTTATGGGTGCACTTAATCAGGCGGGGTTTAATCGCGTTGCGTTAATTACCAAAGCGCAGGGAAGTAAAATCCGCCGGAGGTCACGGTGATATATGAAACGGGGTGCTATAATTTCGGCTATACTTCATCTGTTCGTAATCGCTTTTGCATATTTTGGATTGCCGACTTTATTCGATCCACCACAAGTAAAAGAAAATTCTCCTATGTCAGTCGATATCGTCGTGAAAGAGGAAAAGCAAAAACAATCGTTAAAGCCCGCAGAGCTGAAGGAGGTACCGAAATCTTTGGAGATCAAACAGCAACCGGTGCAAACCCCACAAAAGCCAAATCCTTCCAAAAAGGTTGCGCCGAAAATCACTCCGAAATTAGCGTCACCTCCCCCAAAGTTGAAGCCAAAACCAAAACCAAAACCAAAGCCAAAGCAAATCAAAAAGACGAAAAAGAAAGCGTTAAAGCGGCCTCAGCGAATAGCACCCAAACCGAAGCAAAAACCAAGCCGCCCAGACGAATTTCGAAAATTGCTCAAAGATTTGACCAAACGCAAAAAAACAGAGTCACAGGTCGTGAAAACCATACCCAAAATAAAAACAACCAAACCAACACAAATCCAGACAGCTTATTTACGTCGGGAGGCGGAAAATGCACTCATAGAATCAGTGAGGGAACAAGTTGTACCCTGCTGGCACATACCTGGCGGTTCCAAGGATGCTCAGAAAATGAAAATTATGGTTCGAATTAAGCTTAACAGAGACGGAACATTGATAGCTGGATTTCCTCGTGTAGTTGATAAATTTCGGTTTAAAACTGATCGATCATTTCGCGTAGTTGCCGAAAGTGCTATTCGTGCACTACATCGTTGTAGTCCTTTGGATTTACCCTATCGCGATTATAAAATTTGGAATGATATTACATTTAAATTCGATCCAAGCGAGGCCTTGGCACCTTAAAGTCGAAATGGAGCTGATTAAAAAAATGAGGAAACATAATATACAACTTATTGCGCAGACCATTCGAAGGGTTTTTGGCATATCTGTGTTTTACGTCGTTGTTGCGACCGTAACTGCACATGCCACGCTAAAGGTCGATATTAATAGTGGTAAGATGGAACCACTCCCAATAGCGCTCCCTGACTTTTTTGGCTTAGAAATGAGAGAAATAACGTTGGGTCGCGATATTGCAAGTGTAGTAGCATCCGACCTAGAACGGTCTGGTTTATTCAGATTAATTGATTCAAAAGCATTTATCCAAGGACGAAATTCTTTGCGAGTAAGGCCTAGATTCCCCGCTTGGCGCCAGATTAACGCCCAGGCATTAGTAGTGGGTAGTATCGAATTAAGACCAAATGGACAATTACGGGTTGAATTTAGGCTTTGGGATGTGTTCGCTGGACAACAGCTTATAGGTTTGCGTACAGATACCGAACCACGGAATTGGCGGCGTGTTGCGCACATAATAGCAGATGCCATTTATAAACGTATAACGGGTGAACAAGGGTATTTTGATACTAGAGTAGTATACGTCGCGGAAAGTGGGCCCGCTGTGAAACGTATTAAACGTTTGGCAATTATGGATCAAGATGGAGCTAATCACAGGTACCTCACGAGCGGAAATAATTTAGTCTTGACGCCCCGTTTTTCGCCCACGGAGCAGGAAATCACATACCTAGAATATCGGCCCGGCAAGAAACCGAGAGTTTTTATTTTTAATATCGATACTGGTCAACGGGAGAAACTGGGTGAATTTGATGGTATGACATTTGCTCCTAGGTATTCACCTGATGGAAAGAGCGTAATTATGTCGATGGCCCAAAATGGTAATTCTGATATATTTATAATGGACCTCCGTACGCGGCGCGAGCAACAATTGACTAGACATCCATCCATTGATACGTCGCCATCTTTTTCTCCCGATGGCAGAAGGATTGTTTTTAATTCCGACCGCGGAGGCCGGTCGCAAATTTACGTAATGAACTCCGATGGTAGCAATCAAAAGAGAATTAGTTTTGGTAAAGGACAATACTCGACGCCAGTATGGTCGCCCCGTGGCGATTTAATAGCCTTCACAAAAAGCACACCAGGCGAATTTTCTATCGGTGTTATGAAACCCAACGGGAATGGAGAAAGAATTATAACTAAAGGGTTTATAGTTGAAGGCCCGACTTGGTCTCCGAATGGGCGTGTATTAATGTTTTTTCGACAGCCACCTTCCGGCAAAGAGGGAGGGAAGCCAAAACTTTATTCTATTGATTTAACGGGCCATAATGAAAGGGAGGTCAAAACGCCAACGGCTGCATCAGACCCGGCTTGGTCTCCGCCAAAGTGATTATTTGTCGGAGTACTTAGATTATTAAATTTTAAAGAAAGTTAGTTTTAAATGGTGAAGAAGTCTTTATTCAATTGATTGTTAAGCATATGTTTTTCTAAAATGTGATGATGAGAGGAACGTCAGATATGGACTGGAAAATCCTTACTACAATTATAGCCGGGCTTGCGCTCGGTGCGTGCGAAACAACGCCCGACAATGTTGGTTCGGTTAAAGGTGGCGGAATTACTAATAGTAAATCGCAATCAGCTTCGTTGGCACCAGTGAGTGTCATAAAAAACCGACAATTATCAAACCTAGCACCTGGAGGACTCCAAGCAGGTAGCCAAGAGGATCTTGTAACAAATATAGGTGATAGGGTGTTTTTTGGATTGGATAGCGTTGCGTTGTCTGCTGATGCTCGGTCGACGCTTGAAAAACAAGCACAATGGTTGCGTCGCAATAAGAATGTCACAGTATCTGTTGCGGGTCATGCTGATGAACGAGGGACCCGTGAATATAATCTTGCACTTGGTGAACGTCGTGCAACGGCGGTTCGTGACTATTTAGTCGCTCTTGGGGTTAATCAGAACCGGATTAAAACTATAAGCTATGGCAAGGAAAGGCCAATAGATGCGCGTTCTGTCGAGGACGCTTGGTCAAAAAACCGACGCAGTGTGACAACAGTAGATTAGAGAGCCAACCTTCAAGAACAAGGGCGCAAGTAATTGCTTCCTTAATTAGCTCTGGAATTAATTATGAACCTTTTATTGTTTAATTCGAATTGTATTAAATTCGCTGCAATCATATTTGGTGTAATTTTTTGGGCAGCTTTGTTGCAACCGGTATATGCGCAACAGTCGCTTGATCTCATGAAACGCTTGGAGCGCCTGCAAAATGAGCTTTCGACATTACAAAAATATGTTTATCGTGGCAATGTTAGGGCTGCGTTGAAGAATCTCAATGTGCAAACTAAACCATCATTAAATACGGCGCTTGCTAGGCTTTCGAATAGTATTACGCAGCTGGACGCAGAAGTAAGGCGTTTAACCGGGACTAATGAGGAGTTAAATCACAAAATTTCCCAGTTACAAACACGGGTTAATAAAATCGATACAGACGTAGAGTTTAGGTTGAAAAAGCTGGAAAGTCGTTTTATTCCAACTTCACTGTCTGATCCAAAATTACCAAAGTTTCCACAACAAATTATTAATCCCAAAGAAGTTGCTGAGCCGCCTAAGGGTGAGGTGGAGGGGGCAGAGAGAGGTGTAAGACTTTTTGGACCCAAGACCAAGTCTTCGATAAACGAAATAAGCGTAAAGGAATCACCAAAAAAACAATTCGACAAAGCGTATTCGCATATCATTAAACAAAACCATGATGAAGCGGAGAAGGCGTTTGTAGAGTTTATTATTGCCCATCCTAAACACCCCTTTGCTTCAAATGCATATTATTGGCTTGGCCGCACGTATTTTGTTAGAGAAGATTTTGGGCAGGCTGCCAGTACGTTTGCCGAGGGGTTTAAAAAATTTCCTCAAAGCAAAAAAGCCCCAGCGACCCTTCTAAACTTGGGGATGTCATTATCTAAGTTAAGCAAGAGCCAAGAGGCTTGTATTACCTATCAAAGACTACAAAAAAACTTCAAGGAATTGAAAGGTCGTATAAAACGGAAATTAGACCGTGAACGTAGATTATCAAACTGCCGTCGCTAACGTTTTCTTTAACCTCTTAAAATTCTTCCCATGAGCCTTGATAAAGAAATACCGATTGGGGAAGCGGAATTCTCTAATCTAATGCGAGCGCTTGGGCCATTTGAACGCAGTCCTGAATTAGCTATTGGATTTTCTGGAGGCGCGGACAGTACGGGGTTACTGGTACTTGCTGCCCGCTGGGTGAAGAGGCGGAATGGGGTAATTTTTGCACTAACTGTTGACCACGGTTTAAGAGATGACTCGCTTGCTGAAGCAAAAATCGCGCAAAAAAATATTAAAGCGTTGGGGGTGGCGGGGTATATCCTGCCCTGGCTAGGCCACAAGCCCACCTCTGGTGTTCAAAACGCAGCGCGGGAGGCTCGATTTGCAATAATGTCGAGTTGGTGTCATCGCCGAGGTATCCTTCATTTATTATTGGCCCATCATGAGGACGATCAAGCAGAAACCCTGCTCCATCGGCTAGGAAGAAAAACGGGCGCTGACGGGTTGGCTGGTATGCCACGCATACGTGAGGCGTATGATGTCCGAATTTTGAGACCTTGTCTTTCGGTCTCTCCAGCTAGGCTATCGGCGTCAGCTAGAAACAGAGGAATTCGCTGGATTGAGGATCCCTCTAATAAAGATCGGTCTTATGCTCGAGTTAGACTGAGAAATTTATTGCCTTCTTTAAAGGAAGAACAGATCTCCGCAGCTGCCTTAGCAGGGACTGCCGGGCGTTTAGCCGATGTCCGAAAACTATTCGAGAATCAAACAGGACAAATTTTGGCGAATTCTGCAGAGCTAAATAGTTTGGGGTATGCCAAGATAAATAACAAGGTTTTAAGGAAACTAGACCCGGAATTGGTGAGGCGAATTTTAGAGAGATTGCTAGGCACTATTGGTGGTCATTTTTATCCTACTAGGCGTTATCTACTTGATAATCTTATTGGTAAACTCCAAAAAGAAGGATTATCTTCCCGGCGCACAATTGCTGGATGTCTTGTCCAACCAGAAAAGAATGATATTTTGATAATTCGAGAAGCGGTAAGGTGCGAAGAAAAAGAAATCACTTCCGGGCCTTGGGTAGATTGGGACAGACGTTTCCGAATTCGCGTTGTCAGGCCAAAGAATGATCCGGTAGGAAGTTTTATCATTCGACCCCTCCAAGATAATTTATCGCGGAGGTTTAAAGAATTAGTGGGACATGTTGATTTGATTAAAGTAAATCACGCTGTTCGAAAAGCACTCCCATCTATTTGGGATGAGGGTGGCCTGGTGTGTGTCCCACATTTAGGCTATAGACGTACCGAGGTAAACCCTGCTAGCGTAGCTGAAGTGCAAGTGGTATTTCAGCCCAAAAGACCGGCAACAAACGCTTCATTTCCTGTTGTATAATGGCTACCACTCACTATTTAATCTAGAATGGCGCGAAGTTGATATTAATTATGTTAATGAAAATTAGCACTTTAGCTTACATAAGGTTTTTGATGTGAATAATTTTGGTAAAAATATAGCCCTATGGCTGATCGTTGGTCTTTTGCTAGTAGCACTCTTTAATCTCTTTCAGGAGCCCGGCGGTAGGAGCGGGAACGTTGGGATACCTTTTTCTGATTTTCTGGCTGAGGTTGATAATGGCCAAGTTCGAGAAGTCATCATTAAGGGCAACGATATTTCGGGAACTTTTACAGATAATCGCGGATTTTCAACCTATGCGCCAAATGACCCTAACTTGGTCGAAAAATTGACTAAACGTGGTGTAATTATTAATGCGCAGCCCACTGATAGTAATTCGCCATCGCTTGTTCAAATCTTAATTTCTTGGTTCCCAATGCTACTATTAATAGGGGTCTGGATTTTCTTCATGAGACAGATGCAAGGCGGGGGCGGCAAAGCAATGGGCTTTGGAAAGTCGCGTGCACGGATGTTGACGGAGCAATCAGGTAGGGTAACTTTTGAAGATGTTGCTGGTATTGATGAATCTAAAACGGAATTAGAGGAAGTTGTTGAATTTTTGCGGGATCCTCAAAGATTTCAGCGGCTGGGTGGAAAAATACCCAAAGGAGTCCTACTGGTAGGGCCACCCGGGACCGGTAAAACACTTCTGGCTCGAGCTATCGCCGGTGAGGCTAATGTACCATTCTTTACAATATCAGGTTCAGACTTTGTTGAGATGTTTGTGGGTGTTGGGGCCTCTCGAGTACGAGATATGTTTGAGCAAGGAAAGAAAAATGCACCATGCATAATTTTTATTGATGAAATTGATGCGGTAGGTCGTCATCGCGGAGCTGGTTTGGGTGGCGGCAACGATGAACGTGAGCAGACTTTAAATCAGCTTCTCGTGGAAATGGATGGATTTGAGACTAACGAGGGCGTTATACTTATTGCAGCTACAAATCGACCAGATGTCTTAGATCCTGCTTTATTAAGACCAGGCCGATTTGATAGGCAAGTGGTAGTACCCAATCCTGACATTTTGGGGCGTGAAAAAATTCTTAAAGTGCATATGCGAAAAGTGCCTCTGGCCCCTGATGTGGATGCTAGGGTGATAGCCCGGGGGACACCGGGTTTTTCAGGAGCAGATTTAGCTAATTTAGTCAATGAAGCTGCATTGATGGCTGCTCGGCGTAATAAACGTTTAGTGACTATGGCAGAATTTGAGGATGCTAAGGATAAAGTCATGATGGGTGCAGAGCGCCGTTCGATGGTGATGTCTGAAGATGAGAAAAAACTTACTGCGTATCACGAGGCCGGCCATGCTATTGTCGCACTCCATGTCCCGAAGCATGACCCCTTACATAAAGTAACTATAATTCCACGTGGACGGGCATTAGGGGTTACAATGTCTTTGCCGGAGCGCGATGCATTGTCAATGTCAAGGGTCCAATTGGAATCTAAAATCGCGATGGCTTTCGGTGGACGTATTGCGGAAAAATTAATTTTCGGCAATGAAAATGTAACTACTGGAGCAGCAAATGACATTAGACAGGCTACGAGTATGGCGCGTTCTATGGTCACAGAGTATGGGTTTAGCGATAAACTCGGTCCTCTCCGTTACAGTGATAATGAGGAAGAAGTGTTTTTGGGGCATTCAGTAGCACAAAAGAAAAACGTGTCTGATGCTACTGCAAAATTGATTGACGAAGAGGTTAGAAGACTTGTGGATACTGGTATGGTAACTGCTGAGCGAATTCTTACAGAAAATAACAATGAACTTGAAATTCTAGCTCAAGCGTTATTGGAATATGAGACGCTGTCAGGAGAAGAAATTGCCGCTTTGCTGCGCGGTGAAACAATCATTAGGCCTGACCCCGATGAACCGACACCAGATAAAAAAAGCCGCACCTCTGTCCCAACTTCAGGTAATAATAATAAAAAAGATGGAGATGAACCTGACTTGGAACCAGAACCACAGCCCGGTTCTTGATGCAAAATTATCAAATTTATGAATAAGAGAGAGAGCTCTGTATTACCGGAGACCTTTGACTTTATTCCTGAATTGGAAGGGGACTTTCAACTTAAGCCGATTTTGAATGATGAGGGAAGTTTTACCCGTGCAGAAATATACATACCTTCAACCGAGGGTGTTCTGGTGGTAAACGCAGATATTACCGAAATTTTAAATTGGGGGGCGGAAAATAGTGTCGAACTAGAAAACGTAATTGGCCGCTTAATGAAATCTGTATCGAGCCCAAGTTTTTCTTTCGCCGGGTTATCATTAGATCATCCGATTTTAATGGGTGTTTTAAACATTACACCGGATAGTTTTCATGATGGGGGACGCTTTGCTAACCACGACTTAGCTATTGCTCATGCTATAAAGCTGCTCAATTCTGGTGCAGAAATTCTTGATATTGGTGGAGAATCTACCCGTCCGGGGGCAGATCCAATATCAGAGCAGGAAGAAATTGATCGCATCGCTCCTGTGATAGAAGGGCTGGTTGATGAGAAGGCCTTGATTTCTGTTGATACAAGAAGGGCCGGTGTAATGCGCGCTGCGCTATCATTGGGAGCGAAAATTATTAATGACGTCAACGCATTAACTGATATCGGTTCTATAGAAGCGGTAAAAAAAGCAAAAGCATCGGCAATTCTCATGCATATGCAGGGTATCCCAAAATCCATGCAGCAGTGCCCAAATTATTTTGATGCGCCGTATGAAATTGCTAATTTTCTATCAAAAAAGGTAGCCCTTTGTGAAAGAGCGGGAATACCGCGCGATAGACTCGCAATCGATCCCGGAATTGGGTTTGGAAAATCAGATGATCACAATTTGGCAATCTTGAACGCACTACCTATTTTGCATGGAGTTGGAGTTCCTATCGTTATTGGTGTGTCACGCAAAAGCTTTATTGGTAGGCTTACTGGTACAGGCAAAACAGTAGATCGGTTGGCGGGAACAATATCAGCCACTCTCTATGCCATGAGTCAGGGTGTTCAAATTCATCGCGTTCATGATGTTGCTGAAATTAAACAAGCACTCACGATTTGGGAGAGAATTAAATGTGGTTTAAATTAATATCACTTCAAATCTCCAAGTTTGCGTTATAAGTGGCTATGTGGCAGGTAAAAACCTACTCTATAGGGCGTAGATTTCATGGCGGCTAAATTATTTGGTACTGACGGTATTCGGGGGACAGCTAATATTTCTCCCATGACTGCTGAAATCGCTCTTAAAGTTGGTATGGCAGCCGGCCAAATCTTCACGCGAGGAGACCACCGTCATACCGTCGTTATAGGCAAGGATACCCGCTTGTCAGGTTATATGTTGGAACCAGCACTTGCTGCAGGGTTCATTGGAATGGGTATGGATGTTATATTGGTTGGTCCGATGCCCACACCGGCGGTTGCTATGTTGACGCGTAGCCTGAGGGCAGATCTTGGTGTAATGATTTCTGCATCACATAATCCCTTTGAGGATAATGGAATTAAATTATTTGGCCCAGACGGATATAAGCTTTCTGATTCAACCGAGGCTAAAATTGAATTATTGATTGATAAAAGCAGTCCGGAAATACTCGCTTCACCAAATAAACTCGGCCGTGCAAAGCGGCTTGAAGATGCGGAGGGCCGATATATCGAGTTTGCTAAGAATACTTTTCCAAAAGGATTAAGGCTTGATGGGCTTAAAATTGTGGTGGATTGTGCAAATGGTGCTGGCTACAAGGTAGCTCCCGCGGCATTGTGGGAATTAGGTAGTGATGTTGTTGAGCTCGGTGTATCTCCTGATGGTTTCAATATTAATGAAGATTGCGGTAGCACTAACACAGATCTTATGTGCGAGACGGTTGTGAGAGAGGGTGCTGATTTAGGGATTGCTCTTGATGGAGATGCCGACCGGGTAATTCTTGCAGATCAAAATGGGACAATTATTGATGGGGATCAGATTTTAGGATTAATTGCAGTTTCCTGGCAGCAAAATGATAGACTTCTTGGTAATGGGATTGTGACCACGGTCATGTCTAACATCGGTTTAGAAAATTTTCTTAATGACTATGGATTAAATATGGTCCGAACCAAAGTAGGGGATCGTTATGTTGTTGAACATATGGTTCAAAATGGATTCAATGTTGGGGGTGAGCAATCCGGCCATATTATCCTGAATGATTATAATACTACCGGTGATGGTTTGGTGGCAGCACTGGAAATTCTCTCAGTCATAGTGCAGTCGGGTAGCCCTGCTAGCGAAGCTTGTCGGGTTTTCGAGCCCGTTCCTCAGATTTTAAAAAATATGCCGTTTACCGGACTGTCGCCGATAAACGACACATTGGTTAAAAAGGCCATAGAAAGTGGAGAACGAAAACTAGCAAAAACTGGTAGATTACTGATACGTCAGTCTGGTACTGAATCGATAATAAGGGTCATGGCTGAGGGTGAAGATGAAAAAATAATATTGGAAGTGGTCAATGACATTTGCGCCGCTGTTGAAAAGACAGCAGGGTGAAAACCTAAGATGATTGGGCGTGTTTTAATTATTGCTGGTTCAGATTCTGGAGGTGGAGCGGGGATTCAAGCTGATATTAAGTCAATTACTGCCCTTGGGGCTTTTTCTGCTAGTGCTATTACAGCGTTGACCGCCCAAAATACCCTTGGAGTGCACGATGTTATGACGGTGCCGATAGATTTTATTAATAAACAAATAAATGTGGTTTTAAGTGATATTGGCGCTGATTGCATAAAGACAGGGATGCTTCATGATTCTTCAGTAATAGAAACAGTTATTAATGCACTTGACCAGTATGCAGTTGATATCCCTCTTATTGTAGATCCAGTGATGGTTGCGAAAGGTGGGGCCTCTTTATTACAAGATGAGGCTATTTCTATATTACGAAATCGATTGGCCCCTCGTGCCACCCTGTTAACCCCAAATATTCCAGAGGCGGAAGCGCTTTTGGGTAGGGCAGTCAAGGGGGTAGAAGATATGGAACTGGCGGCGCGAGAACTTATTGATATTGGTTCCAAAGCTGTTTTGCTTAAGGGGGGTCATATGGGAGGATCTGTTGTTAGGGACCTGTTAATAACTAACGAAGGAATTCAAGTTTATGAGAATGAAAGGATAATTACTCCTCATACCCATGGCACAGGTTGTACGCTTGCTTCTTCAATAGCTGCGGGTATTGCAAATGGTTTAACCATTGAAAACGCAGTTGCTCAGGCCGAGAGGTTTTTACATAAAGCTATAGAATCTGCCCCTGGCTTTGGAAGTGGCCACGGACCAATCAACCATCTACATTTAGTACAGCCTAATTAGGCTATTAGTACATATTAATCTGGAAGTTGATTTTTATCATTCGTTTCATTAACAAATGTTGCCCGTTTTAAAAATTTAGCTCGATCTTTCTCGTTGATCATCCCAAGAATAACTTTTCGGTAACCCTCTACCGCTTCAGCGCCAGCATCTCGATACGCTCGTGCTATTCTTTCTCGTTGGTTCTGAGATAATTGTTTTTCAAGAGCTTCTCCTTTATCGGTCAATTCTAAAAGCCGTTGGCGTCTGTCGCGGGTCCCTGGTCTCTGGATAACAAACTCTTCGCGTACAAGTTGACTAAGTACGCGCGAAAGACTTTGCTTAGTGATTTGTAAAATTTCTAAAAGGGCGGATACTGTAATATTTGGGTTTCGGCCAACGAAATAAATCACCCTATGGTGCGCCCGCCCGAATCCATAGTCCGCTAAAATCGCATCAGGTTCTGCGGTAAAGTCCCGATAGGCATAGAAAACTAGTTCCATGCCTTGTCTCAATTCTTCATCTCTAAGGAATAACGGGTTAATTCCTGATTTTATGTCAGTCATATTGACATATATGACCGTGAATGATACGGAGAGCAACCATAAATTTTGGTGCTGAGCGTTTTTTTAACAGCCATAAAAACTCTGGTAGTGCTGGCATGCTGAATTTTGACGATCAAGAAGGGCACATTTGGTTTAATGGAGCGCTGAAGGCATGGCGGGAAGTTCACCTTCATGTTTTAAGTCATGGACTTCATTACGGCAGTTGTGTTTTTGAAGGGGAGCGGGTTTATAATGGAAACGTTTTCAAGTTAAGAGAACATACTCAAAGGCTGATCAAGTCCGCGGAGACCCTGGGCTTCGTCATTCCCTATTCTTTAGAAGAAATTGAGGAAGCCACGTTGAAGACAGTTGGTGCGCAGGGCTATGCTGATGCATATGTCCGTCCCGTGGCCTGGCGTGGCAGCGAAATGATGGGCGTTTCGGCTCAAGAATCTACAATTCATTTAGCGGTCGCTGTTTGGGAATGGCCTTCATACTTTTCTCCAGAGGCCCGGATGAAAGGCATCAAACTTAGCTGGGCGCCATATAAAAGACCTTCACCAGAATGTGCTCCAGTTCATTCGAAAGCCGCAGGTCTATATATGATTTGCACATTATCTAAACATGCAGCGGAGGCAAAAGGGTTTGATGATGCATTAATGTTGGACTGGCGAGGGCAAGTGGCGGAGACTACTGGTGCTAATGTTTTTCTCGTAATTGATGGTGTAATTCATACTCCGACTCCCGATTGCTTCTTAGATGGTATAACCAGACGATCAGTCATCGACCTTGCTCGTGGGCATGGAATACAAATTGTTGAGCGGGCTATTTTTCCTGAAGAGTTGTCTAAAGCTGATGAGGTATTTGTCACAGGTACAGCCGCTGAAGTTACACCGGTTGGTCAGATTGATGAAATGCGATTCCCGGTTGGGCCTGTTACAACATTGTTGCTTGAAGATTATGACCGATTAGTTCGTTCTCCTACGGGGCAAAATAGCACAGCTGCTTGAAAACAGTGATACTAGGGGGCTATGAATCTTCAGTGTCCCATTTAATAGCAGCTCTTTCATCTTTTTCTTGAGAATCCACCCAAACCTCGCCTAATGGACCAGATTCTAGTTTCCAAAATGGAGCTTTGGTTTTCAACCAATCTATTATAAATTGACAGCTTTCCAAAGAAGCTGTTCGGTGAGGGGAGGTCGTTGCAACGAGAACTATACGATCGCCAGGCTGTAAAATACCAAATCTGTGAATGATTAATACGTCATTTAATGACCAGCGTTTATGTGCTTCTTCCTCGATGGTGGCAAGTTGTTTTTCCGTCATACCAGGATAGTGTTCGAGTGTCATTGAGCTGATTTTCCCTGTATTTGCCATATCTCGCACGAGACCAACGAACACACTTTGAGCACCAACCTCATGATGATTCTCAGTCATTCTACTAAGTTCTAGACCGACATCGAAATCTTTTTCCTGAACCCTAATCACGTCTTCTATCCTCCTGTCATCGGTGGAAATAACGCAACCTCGTCACTATGGTGGATTTGAGTATCCAAAGTAGTTATCTCTTGATTTACGGCAACACGGATTAAAGTTGGGTCTTCCAAGGCTTCTTGATACCCACCACCCCGCATTTTAAGCCAATCTATCAGACTATAAACATCAATAACATTACGGGGTGGGTCCAGAGTTTCACCGCTTATACCGATTCTCGCACGGACCCAGCCAAAATATAATAACCGCATTAACGAACCTCATTAAATGGGAGAAAGTCCACCATGTTTCCGTTATTCACAGTGGTGAGCTCCTCACTAAGTTCAACCAGCCCATCGGAAGCAACCATAGAGGTTAAGATGCCGGCCCCGCTTCGAGAAAACTTCTCTGCTTGAAATTGGCCATCGTCCCGGATGGATAGCACTGCACGAACCCATTCACGACGACCTCTTTTCTTTTTATATTTGAACGCAGCAGGTACCCTAAAGAATTTTGGATCAATTTCAGAGGCCCCATTTAATAACAGTAACGCTGGCCGCGCAAAGCGCATAAAGGTAACCATGCTAGCGACAGGATTTCCAGGAAGACCAATAAATGGAATGTTGCCTATTTGGCCAAAGGCGATAGGTCTACCAGGACGAATAGCAAGTCGCCAAAAATGTATAGCACCTAGTTTGTTTATTGCATTTCGTATATGATCTTCTTCCCCCGTTGATACCCCAGCTGAAGTAATAATAACGTCATTCTTTGAAGCAGCGGCGCCTAATTCACGGCGTATGATATCGCCGTTGTCTGGAAGAATACCTAAGTCGTTAACATTGCAACCTAACTGATGGAGTAACGCTGAGATTGAGTAACGGTTTGAATCAAATATTGTTCCTGGTTTTAGTTTGGTCCCCAAATCACAAATCTCGTCTCCTGTTGAGAAAAGCGCCACACGCAATGGGCGATAGACAGTAAGAGTATTTTTGCCAATGGAAGCGGCCAATCCAATTTCTTGGGGGCGAAGACGCTGGCCTTTAGTTATAATGGTATCGTTGACCCTAATATCTTCCCCAGCAAAACGACGATTTGCTCCTCTTTCTATTCCCTTTGGAATTACAACACTCTTTCCTTGAACTTGACAGTCCTCTTGCATTAGGACTGTATCAGGGCCTTCTGGCATGGGAGCGCCAGTAAAAATGCGATAAGCGTTACCAGTTTCTGCTACCTTTCTTAATGGGTGTCCAGCTGTTACCCGTCCATTTATTGGAAGTTTTGTATTACTAGTTTGTGAAATATCGTCAAAGTAAACGGCATAGCCGTCTACAGCGGCATTATCATATGCTGGGACATCCGTGGTTGAGACGACGTTTTCTGCTGTGATCCGACCAAGGGCTTTCTCTAGGAGCACATCCTCAGTTTTGCAAATACATGATAATCTCTCACGTAACTCAACCAATGCGGCCTGGGTAGTCATTAATTCACCGCCAAAGGCAAAGCAGTCATCACTCAGTTGGGCCATCTCTATACAACCTCTGGGGATACATGCTGTTTTCGTCTGCAATAATTTTCGATAAAATCCGCAATTGCATGAAAATCTTCTATATCCAGACGTTTTATAGTTGCTTTAAGTGCTTGGTCACTGGCAATTCCAATAATATCCGGATCCTCTGGATGAAGAAGCGGTTTTGCTAAATGGCTCCGGTAAACTTCTAATTTAGGGTGTTTATATTTTTTAAACCCCTCGATAAGTATTATGTCAACTGGTTTCATTTTGGCTATTAACGTTACCGGGTTTGGTTCAATGGCCCCTCGATGTTCCCGCATAAGTGCCCAGCGTTTCTCTGACGCAATCATCACCTCAGATGCCCCAGCTTTACGATGCTCAAAAGAGTCCTTTCCGGGCTTATCGACATCGAAGTTATGATGAGCGTGTTTAATTGTTGATACCGTATACCCACGTTCGATCAATATCGGTAATAATTTGACAATCAAACGCGTTTTTCCACTACCACTCCAGCCTACGAATCCAAATATTTTCATAATTCTGGCCTCTTGGATGTCTCTCTTTTTTCCGAATTGGTTTCAGAGGTTGCTTTAGCATTATCTATTGTCTCCATGTGGCGTAATCCTGTTTGGAGATAGTCATAACCAGTAATAAGAGTTAGTAAAGCAGCTGCCCAAAGGCCAAATTCCCCAATAAATCTTGTAGCTAAAAAATCAGGACCTGAATCTCCTACAATCAGAAACCCAATAGAAAACATTTGAAGTGTGGTTTTCCATTTTGCGAGAGTGCTAACAGGAATACCCACCCGAATTTCTGCTAGGAATTCTCGCAGTCCGGAGACCATTATCTCACGGCATAAAATGACAATTGCCGGTAAAATTACAAGCCCGCTTATTTGCCCGAAACCCGTCATCATTAATAATGCGGCGGCAACTAGTAGTTTATCAGCCACGGGGTCAAGAAACTGACCCATCTTAGATTGTTGGCCCAGCGCGCGTGCCAAGAAGCCGTCAAAAAAATCAGTTATGGCCGCTATGCCAAAGAGGGCACATGCAAAATAACGACCGAGATTAGTATCTACATATAATAAGGCGACTATTCCCGGAATTGCTGCAATGCGGAATAATGTCAATAATATGGGAATATTTTTCAACATTCTTCAGATCTGATTCTACTGAGCTCGTTTTTTTAAGCAATAGGTTAGTTATACTATCCAAGAAATATATCTTAATCATTTGAATGGAAATGGTCATAAATCTTTTTTGCTAAAGGCTTGCTGATACCTTTAACAGTTTCCAGGTCGGAAATTCCAGCGTTACTCACTGCCCGTGCAGATCCAAAGTGATACAATAAAGCCTTTTTACGATTGACTCCAATTCCAGAGATATCATCTAATGGAGAGCTAATAAGGTTATTTTTTCGTTTAGTACGATGACTAGAAATGGCGAATCTATGAGCTTCATCACGGAGGCGCTGCAAATAATATAGGACCGGGTCAGCAGGTTTGAGACTAAACGGTTTTCTTCCCTCCATAAATAATTTTTCGTTCCCAGCATTTCGTATGCGGCCTTTAGCGATAGAAATTATGGGAATATCGTCGATTGCTAAATCTGCCATGACTTCATTTGCAGCATTTAATTGACCTCGCCCACCATCGATGATCAATAAGTCAGGCCAGTTATCTGACAGTCGATCAGGGTCCTCAATTTTTGCGCGTTTAAATCTTCGGCTCAAAACTTCCTTCATCATTCCATAGTCGTCACCGGGTGTTAAGCTGTTGTCCTTAATGTTAAATTTTCGATATGCCTGCTTTATAAACCCATTAGGTCCTGCCACTATCATACCCCCAACGGCACTTGTTCCAGAAATGTGGCTATTATCATAGACTTCTATCCGACCTGGCGGGGTATCTAATCTCAGGATTTTAGCAAAATTCTCAAGTAAATTTCTCTGGGTTTTACTCTCCGCTAAACGCCTAGCTAGGGATTCTCGAGCATTGGTATAGGCATGTTTAACTAAGGCAAGTTTAGAACCTCTGAGAGGTAAGGTCACTTTCACTCTTTTGTTTGCGCGGGTCGATAAAGAGTCAGCAACCAAATTACATTCTGGTATATTTGTGTTCACCAAAATGGTTTCAGGCGGTGTTTTATCAACGTAAAATTGGCCAATAAATGAGGCAAGTATCTGGGTAAGTTCTAATCCCCTCGTATTTTTCGGGAAATATGTGCGGTTACCCAAATTTCGTCCTTTTCTATAAAAAAACACTTGAACACAAACAAGACCGCTATTTTGATAGGCCGCAATAATATCGGCATTATTTACTGTTTGGACGTTAATATCTTGGTGGGCCTGGATTTGCGAAAGTGCTCTAATACGGTCACGGTAAACAGCTGCCTTTTCAAATTCCAAATTTTCGGCCGCTATCTCCATACGCCCTAATAAATTTTTCTGTAAGTTTCGACTATTGCCTGTTAGAAAATCCCGAGCTTCGTCGACTATTAAAGCATAATCCTTGTTATTGATACGTCCTACGCAAGGAGCAGAACATCTTTTAATTTGGTGTTGTAGGCATGGTCGTTTTCTACTTAAGAAAATGTTGTCTGAACAATTTCTGAGTGGAAATACTTTCTGTAATGCAGCCAGGGTACCATTGACAGCTCCGGCTGATGCAAAAGGCCCAAAATACTCACCTTTTTCATTTCGGTTACCCCTATGTTTAATTAGTTGCGGCCAATTTGCGGTATTTGTGAGTAATATAAAAGGGAAGGATTTATCGTCTCGTAGCATCACATTGTAACGCGGTTTTAATTCTTTAATTAGATTGCTTTCGAGAAGAAGGGCTTCTACCTCAGTATGAGTTTTCACAATTTCTAAGGACCGTGTTAAGGCAATCATACGTTGCATTCGAACTGGGAGTTTGTGGGGTCGGCTGTAGTTTACAACTCGGCGCTTCAGGTTTTTCGCTTTTCCCACATATAGCACGTTGTTTAATCCATCATACATGCGATATACGCCCGGACCGTTTGTAAGAGTTTTAACGACATCGGCTATAGCATTCATCCCTTTTTTTAGAGACGGCGTCGTGACAAATGAATCTTTCGAGTTATCTCTCATGGGAACCATTCAGAATTTTGCATAAGCGCATTTTTATCATTTTAATTCTTAGGATGAGATTAATATAATCTGATAAATCAAAACTGTTTAAATTCTCCACGGGTTTTGTAGATAAGTATGTATATAAATCATTCATCTTCCACCCACCCTATTGCGATCATGGAGTTTATTTTGGTTTGCCTAATAATCAGGCAGCAGTTAATCCATTGATTTTAAATAAACTTATATTCTAGATAATATTTGATGTGAAAAGTGTTGTTTTATATGAAATTGATTGTTTAACCCAATAATTATGTACGGCGTTTACGCTCAATTTCTATTCCAACACTTGCAGCGTCGGATATTATATCAAGTTTTTCTACGCAAACCTTTACAATGTCTATTCGTTTGTCCATGAGTATGCTTGCAGCAATTCTTTCGGCAAGTGTTTCTACTAAATTTATGTGGCCCGAATTTACGATCGCTCGAATGTTTTTTACTACATCCTCATAACAAACCACATCGGAGAGACGATCTTGAATTGGTCTCAATGGCTCCGGAACTGCCATGTCTAGGTTAACTCTAATACTTTGTTTGCCATTTTTTTCATGTCTATGGATGCCGATAAGCGCAGGTAATACTAAATCCCGAATGAATACGTGACGATATTTTAAAACATCTTTGTGCTGGACTTGTTGAACAAAGTTATTTGTACTCATCGTTATTATCCTTTAGAAGCCCCTAATTTTATTTAACTGGTACGTGGCTAGTTTCCATTATTCAACGGGTGTATCATTATCATTTGAATTTGCCCAACCAAGGTGTTGGCCTCCATCCAATGCTATCATTTGACCGGTCATCGATGGAGAGGCCAGAATGAATTTGATTGCTTTACAGATTTCTGCCGGCGTAGTTCCACGATTTAACGGTGTATTAATACACTGTTCGATAAATTGTTGATTAGTTTGTCTCGGACTTGGAAGAGCCGGACCTGGACCGACACCATTAATACGAATACGGGGGGCTAAAGCCAAAGCCAGACTTTGTGTTAGAACCCAAAGACCGGCCTTACTAACAGTGTACGAAGTGAAATAGGGCGTCAGATTCCATACTCTTTGATCGAGAAGGTTTATGACGTTTCCGTTAATTTCCGGAGGCAATAATTCACAGAAACGTTTAATAAGAAAGAAAGGCGCCTGTAAATTAGTTTTTAAATGTCGATGCCAACTATCATTTGTAGCCGTTTCAATCGTGTCAAACTCAAAAACAGAGGCATTATTAATAAGACAAGTTATTGTTCCGAGTTTTTGTGTAGCTTCATTAATTAACACCTCCGCTTGGTTGTCCTGACCTAAATCGGCTTGGATCGCAACAGCGTCACCCCCAGCGTCCTTTATTTTATTGACTAATTTAGTAGCTTTTTTTTCTGAACTTTTAAAGTGTATCGCAACTTTCCAATTGTCCGCTGCGAGATCCTGTGCAATTGCTGCTCCAATTCTGCGTGCTGCACCAGTAATTAAAACATTGTTCATTTCGACTTCCATTTATTCACAATGCGAAATTGACCGATTAGCTTCAAGGCAAATTTTACTCATTTGCAAATTATTTGGTAATTAACCCCACTAACTCTTATGAATTAACGAATGTTCTATATTCTCCTAATCTTTTGAAATCAAATTTAACCTAACTAAATTAATTTTTCTGGCCTCATATCCTCCAATATACATCAACTATCCTCCCGAGTATTTAGATTTGCTGCGTTTTTGAGATTCAGTTGCTTGAATACGAGCAGCTAGGCGTTTTGGGCCCATTGGTGAGGTGTCGTTTAATCCCAATTCAATGGTCTCCAGACGAAGGATCTCGTCCCTTATCCGGGCGGCCTCCTCAAATTCAAGATCGCCAGCGGCATTTTTCATAAGAAGTCTGAGGTGCTGAATATGTTTGGTCAGATTATCACCAACCAACTGATTGGGCTCATAATCACCTGTATCTATTGTAAAATGATCCCCTTGGTAAACTGATTGAAGTATATCGCTAATATTTTTACGGATTGTTTCCGGAGTAATATTATTTGTTGAATTAAATTTTTGTTGTTTTTCTCGCCTTCGTTTCGTCTCCTCAATAGCGTATTCAAGGGAGCCAGTCATGTTATCCGCATACAAAATAACGCGTCCCTCGACGTTGCGTGCGGCTCGGCCAATGGTTTGAATGAGTGACGTTCGTGACCGCAGAAACCCCTCCTTATCTGCGTCGAGAATTCCGACTAATGCACATTCTGGAATATCTAGCCCTTCACGTAATAAATTAATTCCAATAAGTACATCAAATGTGCCCAACCGTAATTCCCGAATAATCTCAATTCTTTCCAGTGTATCTATATCAGAATGAAGGTAGCGCACACGTATACCTGCTTCCTGCATATAATCGGTAAGGTCTTCGGCCATTTTTTTGGTAAGAGTGGTAATAAGCACACGCTGTTTCTTTAAGGCACATTCCCGGCATTCTGACATAATATCATCAACCTGATGTTCTACAGGCCGTATAATACATTGCGGATCTATCAAACCCGTGGGCCTTATAACTTGTTCGATAAATGCTCCGTCTGTTCGGGTTAGTTCCCAGGGGCCAGGTGTCGCGGAAACAAAAACTGTTTGTGGCCGCATTCCTTCCCACTCTTCGAATTTTAGTGGCCGATTATCTACACACGATGGCAAACGAAAGCCAAAATTTGCCAAGGTTGTTTTTCTATTAAAGTCACCCTTAAACATCCCGCCAACCTGTGGCACTGTGACGTGGCTCTCGTCTACCACCAACAAAGAATCTTCGGGTAGATATTCAAATAATGTGGGTGGAGGCTCGCCTGGTGCCCGACCAGTTAGGTATCGAGAATAGTTCTCTATTCCTGCACAATGACCGGTCGTCTCAATCATTTCTAAATCAAACGTGGTTCGTTGCTCAATTCTCTGTGCTTCTAATAATTTGTTTTCTTTTTGTAATTCTTTAATTCGAGTATTTAGCTCTTTTTTAATACCTTTGACAGCCTGTTGTAAGGTTGGTCTTGGTGTCACGTAATGACTATTCGGATAAACAGTAATTTCTTCTAAATCACATGTTTTTGCCCCGGTTAGTGGATCAAACTCGTGGATCAGTTCTACCTCTTCGCCGAATAAAGATAAGCGCCAGCCACGATCTTCATAATGCGCCGGGAAAATTTCCAACAGATCACCACGTACTCGAAAAGTGCCTCGGATGAAGTTTTGATCGTTACGTCGATATTGCAATTCTACAAACTTTCGAAGTAGCACGTCTCGTTTGACTTGAGCCCCAACTTTCAAGGTTATGGTCATTTCGGAATATGTCTCGACTGACCCGATACCATAAATACATGATACTGAGGCGACTATTATTATGTCTCTTCTCTCCAGTAATCCGCGGGTAGCGGAGTGTCGCATCCGATCAATCTGTTCATTTACTGAGGCATCTTTTTCGATATATGTGTCTGTTCTGGGCACATAAGCCTCTGGTTGATAGTAGTCATAATAAGACACGAAATATTCTATCGCGTTATAGGGAAAAAAGCTCTTCATTTCGCCATAGAGCTGGGCAGCTAATGTTTTATTAGGGGCAAGGATTAATGTTGGTCGGCCTAGTGACTGGATCACTTTTGCAATGGTAAAAGTTTTTCCTGATCCTGTTACTCCTAGTAGCACCTGGTCACGTTCTTTGCCCTTGATACCCCCAATGATTTCAGAAATAGCAAATGGTTGATCGCCAGCGGGTTCATAATCCGAGACGAGTTCAAAGTTTGCGGGAGCCCCTGTGGCGGGGCGATTAGAAAGTATGGTGCTCATTGCCCTCTATATGCATGGCGATGGAACAAATTCCAGTGTCGTTCATATTTGAGCAGATTAAATTTTGTTTCCACAGGTAAACTCTATGTAAAGATATGCGCTATAATATATACTATTTAACGTTTGTTTATATTAAATGTGATATCATAAAGTTTACAGGTATGTCTGATTATCTAAAAAATCGCTGGTATGTCGCCGCTTGGGATCACGAAATTAGTGATAAGCCACTAGCTAGAACAATCATGGATCAACCAATTGTATTTTTCCGTGATTTAGACGGAAAACCAACGGCCTTAGAGGATAGTTGTGCCCATCGTTATATGGCTCTCTCAGGTGGTCGGATAACTGGTGGGCGTATACAATGCCCATACCACGGCCTTGAATTTGACAGAAACGGTGTTTGTGTTTCTGTTCCGGGGCAAAGACAAATCCCACCAGGAGCTAGAGTGAAATGTTACCCGGTATCAGAAAAATGGCGATATATCTGGATATGGACTGGTAATCCCGAACTAGCAGATGAAACATTGATTCCTGATTTTCATTGGAATAAAGACCCTAACTGGGTGGCAGTTGGAGACTATTTTTATGTAAAAGGTAGCTACCGACTTCTAATAGATAATTTACTCGATCTTTCCCATGTCGCTTATGTCCACGCATCCACACTTGGGACTGACGGTGTGGCAAATTTTCCAGTCAAGGTTACAAGAGATAATAATAAGATTCATGTGGAACGCTGGATATTTGATGAGCCGGCACCAGCTATGTTTAAGCTGGTCGGTGGTTTTAAAGACGATGAAAAAGTTGACCGGTGGCAACTGATACAATATCAGGAGCCATCGCATTTTATGATAGATGTCGGTTGCGCGGCAGCAGGCACGGGGGCTTTAACTGGTGATAGGTCCAAGGGTGTTACGATGTTTTCGAATCACACATTGACCCCGGAGACCAAAAGTTCTACCCACTATTTTTGGCATCATGCCCGTAATTTTCGACTAGAAGAGCAGTCACTGACGGAAAGACTGGCTGATGCTACCAGCACCGCTTTCCGCGAGGATGTTGAGATCATTGAAACGCAACAAGATCGTATGGAACGTATAGGACCAGAGAAAACCACTATAGATATAAATGCGGATGCTGGAGTTCTGCAAGCCCGCCGGATGCTGGATAAACTGATTGATCGTGAGTAATGGTTTTTATTGCAAGTTCTTGGTAGTCGGTTTTATTGTGCTACCATTTTTTGACATCTAATTAGGAAAAATCGATGTCTATTGTTGCCCCTCGATTAACGCGTATTAAACCTTCTGTTACTAACACCCTAACAGGTAAAGTTGCTGAATTAAAAGTAGCTGGGCGGGATATTATTGGTTTAGGAGCAGGTGAACCAGACTTTGATACTCCCTCCCATATTAAAGAGGCAGCTATTGCAGCTTTGGTGGCAGGAGAAACAAAATATACCCCTGTTCCGGGCACCATAGAATTACGCCAAGCAATATGTGAAAAATTTGAACGTGAAAATGGGCTCACATATACGCCAGATCAAATAACAGTGGGCTGTGGCGGAAAACAGGTGATTTTCAATGCCTTTATGGCATCCCTAGACAAGGGTGATGAGGTAGTTATTCCCGCCCCTTATTGGGTATCTTATCCCGATATAGTTGCATTGGCGGAGGGGGTGCCAGTATTCGTCGAGGGCCATGAAGACCGTGATTTTAAAATAAGCGCTAGTCAGTTAGAAGAGGTGATTACACCCAACACCAAGTGGGTAATGCTAAATTCACCAAGTAATCCGACTGGGGCAGCTTACACTAATTATGAACTTAAGGCGTTAACGGATGTGTTGGTTTCCCACGATAAAGTTTGGTTGATGACAGATGATATATATGAACATGTAACCTATGACGATTTTGAATTTACCACACCATTAGAGGTTGAGCCTTCTTTATATGAACGTACCCTGATATTGAATGGTCATTCTAAGGTTTTTTCGATGACTGGTTGGCGTGTTGGATATGGGGCTGGACCTATAGAATTAATTAAGGCGATGAATAATATCCAATCGCAAAGTACCACCCACACTTCTTCAATAAGCCAAGCAGCGGCAATCGCGGCACTAAATGGTCCTATGGATTTTCTCTCTGAATGGTTGGCTGCATTCAAAAAACGCCGTGATTTAGTTGTAAAATTGCTAAATCAAGCTGAGGGAATTACTTGTCGTATTCCAGACGGGGCCTTCTATGTTTTTCCAAGTTGTAGGGGTACAATCGGCAAACAAACATCGACAGGTAAGGTGATTAGAAATGATACAGATTTTGTTGCCGAACTTCTTGATGCCGAGGGTGTTGCGGTAGTGCAAGGTGCTGCATTTGGGTTAGAGCCATATTTTCGAATTTCCTATGCGACCTCAGAGGAGCTTCTAAAAGAAGCCTGTATGCGGATTAAGCGTTTTTGCAGTTCTCTCTCCTGATTTTAGAAGGTCAAGAAAACAATAATAATAATATGGAATTTAGTCTTGCATCCTTTTACTGAGGCTGGAAACATAATCACATAATAAGACAATAATTTTAATCCGGCTTTTCTTTTTTGAGTAAATGAAAAAATAAGAAGATTGTTTGTGATTTCTACCGGATTGCTTGGAATGATCTAGAGGGAGGTAAAAATGGCTGCAGCACTTGCAAATGGCACTAGGTGTGCCGCGTTAGTAGGCCCTTACCAAAGTGGTAAAACTACACTTCTTGAATCTCTTTTATTTGCAACTGGCGCAATCCCACGAAAAGGCTCGGTTAAAGAAGGGACTGCAGTCGGTGATTCAACACCTGAAGCCCGTGCTGGACAGCGTAGTACTGAGCTCTCTATTGGGCAGACAGAGTTTTTGGGAGATGAATGGGTTTTTGTCGATTGTCCAGGTTCAATAGAACTAGCCCAGGAAGCCTATAATGCAATCCTTGCTGCTGATGTTGCGGTAATCGTTTGTGAACCATTAGTAGAACGTGCTGTCGGTTTAGCTCCTCTATTTCGATTTTTGCAATCTCGTAAAGTGCCGCATATGGTTTTTCTTAACAAGATGGATACCGCTACACAACCAGTCCAGACTGTTCTCGAAGCCTTACAGACAAATTCTGATTTACCCCTAGTTTTGCGCCAAGTACCCATCGCCGATGGCGAAAATAATACCGGTTATGTCGATTTAGTGAGTGAGCGAGCGTATAAGTATAAACCCGGAGAAGCATCTGACCTAATCTCTATTCCCGATGCATTTGCGGATGATGAGCAGATGGCACGTCAGGTGATGCTAGAAGCATTAGCTGATTTTGACGATTCCCTACTTGAAAAACTTCTTGAGGATGTCGTGCCGGCTACTGATGAAGTCTATGAGCAAATGTCTAAGGATTTAAAAGAAGGTTTAATTGTACCAGTATTTTTAGGAGCTGCGGAGCAAGAACATGGTGTTAGACGTTTGCTTAAGGCTCTAAGACATGAGACCCCTGGTCCGGACGATAGTGCCATGAGATTAGGGATCGAAACAAAAGGCGAGACCGTCGCTCATGTCTTTAAAACTTTACACGCGGCGCAGGCAGGCAAATTGTCAATAACCCGTATTTGGCGCGGCGCGGTCTCCGAAGGCGATAATATGGGCGGAACCCGCGTTGGAAGTGTACTAAAACTAATGGGCAACCAACAAAAAAAAGAAAGTAAAGGGGGGCTTGGTAATGTTGTCGCATTGGGTCGCATGGACCAAGTCTTGACTGGAGATATCCTTACACCTTCAGGAAAAATACCCGAATACGTAAAGACTATACCTAGCCCACTGACGCCAGTTTATTCATTTGCTATCCAAGCTGAAAATCGGGATGACGAGGTTAAGCTGACGTCAGCTTTAAAAAAACTTAACGAAGAAGATCCCGCACTTTCATATAAGCAAGATAACGAGTTGCATCAGTTATTATTGAAGGGACAAGGAGAAATTCATCTGAAAATAGCAATTGAAAAAATGCAAAATAAATTTGGCGTTAGGGCAAAAATCGAAAAACCTAAGGTTCCCTATAAGGAAACCATCAAAAAGACAGTTTCACAACACGCGAGGTTTAAACGACAAACTGGCGGGCATGGGATGTTTGGGGATGTTCATGTCGATATCAAACCATTATCACGTGGAGAGGGGTTTTCTTTCTCTGATACGGTTGTTGGCGGAAATATACCTAAGCAATTTATACCGGCAGTAGAGGCCGGAGCGCGTGAATTTCTTTCGGAAGGTATTTTGGGATTCCCAGTGGTAGATATTTCTGTGACATTAACTGACGGCCAATTTCATGCAGTCGATAGTAATGAGATGTCCTTCAAGTTAGCGGCTCGGCAGGCTATGAAAGAGGGTTTGCCAAAATGCGCACCCGTATTATTAGAGCCAATTCTTAAAGTTGATATTGATGTGCCATCTGAATTTACAAATAAGGTCCACGGACTTGTAAGTGGCCGTCGTGGGCAAATTCTTGGATTTGATACTAAAGAAGGTTGGTCAAACTGGGATACTGTTTCGGTCTTATTGCCGCAGGCAGAAATCCATGATCTTATCATTGATCTACGTACAGCGACACAGGGCGTAGCAACATTTATAGCCGAATTCGACCACTTACAGGAGTTCTCGGGACGCGAGGCGGATTTAGTAGTGAAAGAACAACGCCAGGAAATGAGTGCAAACTCTAATTAAAAAGTCATAAAATTTTATGTATTAGTTAATTACTTTAATCGAACAAATCTATTGGGCACGGAAACATTACGATAACGTTGTCATTTGAATTTAAGAATACTTACATATTCAAAATACCAGAAATATTTTCGTAAAAATCTAAAAATGATATGTTTTTGTATGGTATGCAATTTTAAGGTCTGTGTTCATGCTTATTAGATTAAAGCCGAGTTGGGAAATTCATGAATCCTTGGTAACTCCAGAGTCGGTATTTAAAGATAGGCGGCGCTTGATCAAGGAGATGGGTATTGCCTCGATCTTCACTGCCTTGGGGTCCAATGTTGCTGGCAGTACCGTCGTATCAAAGGATCAGCATAATTCAAAATTGTTTCCAGCAAAACGAAACGCTCTTTATAAACTTGACCGTCCACTTAGTAGGGAAAAAGACGTTACCAGTTATAACAATTTTTACGAGTTTGGCTCCCATAAATTCATTTCTAAGGATGCGCAAAAACTCAAGACAAGACCGTGGACCGTGACAATTGATGGCATGGTTGAAAAGAAAATGGAAATTGATGCTGATAAACTTATTTCTAAAATGCAATTAGAGGAGAGGCTGTATCGTTTCCGCTGCGTGGAGGCTTGGTCGATGGCGCTGCCTTGGACAGGCTTTCCGATGTTGGATCTCGTGAAATTTGCGAGGCCGCTCAAAAAAGCAAAATATGTCGTGATGGAAACATTTTTGGAGCCGACAATTGCAAAGGGTCAAAAGCAGTTTTGGTATCCTTGGCCGTATCGAGAAGCGCTGACGATTAAAGAGGCTACTAACGAGTTGACGATAATTGGTGTGGGTGCTTATGGAAAGCCAATCGCAAAGCAAATGGGCGCACCAATTCGGTTAGTGGTACCTTGGAAATATGGATTTAAATCAATTAAATCGATTGTCCGGTTTAGCTTTACAGATAAACGACCTGTAAGTTTCTGGGAAACGGTTCAGGGGAATGAATACGGGTTTTGGGCTAATGTGAATCCCAGTGTTCCTCATGCGCGATGGTCACAAGAAACCGAGCGCGTTCTTGGTGAGAAAGGAAAAAGGGTAAAAACTTTGCTCTATAACGGCTACGAAGAGCAGGTCTCCGGACTATATGCCAATATCAAAGGAGAAGGTTTATACTATTAAATGGGTGTATGTATTTGGGTGGTGTAGGCACTAATGCCCGCGACAACGGTCCGGTGCATCCTCCTAATGTCTGGCAATCCATACCCCCCTACCGCACGGTGAGATACACAACGATTATCCCACAAAACCAGATCATTTTTTTTATATTTATGGCGGTAATGGTAGGACCGTCTTCGGTCTGTTATTCGTGCGAACAAAGCATCAAGGATAGGATCTGCTTCTTCTTCGTTCATATCTTGAATTCCAATAGTGAACCGCGGTGAACAATAGAGTGATTTTCGCCCGGTCTCTGGATGGGTTAACACCAGAGGCTGGATGACGGCCGGCCGTGTTTTTGCCTGATCTTCATAAAAATCTTTGGCTCCTGGTCTGTCGGGCGAAATGGTAACCCGCTTATTTTTTATTTTACTGACATGGTGAATACCGTAGTGACCTTCAATTTTCATTTTCAGATCATTTGGCAAGGAGTCATAAACTGCTGTCATGTTACAAAATTCTGTATCGCCGCCCCGTTTAGGGTTCTGGATTGACTGAAGGATGGTAATCATTGACGGGACTTCAATATGTGAGGAGTCAGAGTGCCAAAAATCGCCCCCATCGACTACGCCCACTGCTGAACCGTCTGGTCTGATTTCGTTGGAGAGGATCATCACCTTTGAAGATTCTTTTGTTGTATACTTAATATTCGATGGTGTTTCTAGTTTACCCCAAATGCACGAGAAATTGACTTGCAGTTCTGGTGTTAAATTTTGCTCTCTAATTACTAAAACTTGATAATTCAATAAGGCCTTTCGTAAGCAAGACTTTGTATCTTCGTCAGTCGTATCCACAAGGTTGATCCCTGTAATCTCTGCACCCATAATCTCTGAAATTGGTGTAATCTTGATCATTTATTGGCTCATATAAATTTTGACTTAATTGAGATGAATTGTTTTTACGATGTTCCGATTTATTCGTCTATGCTTCCACTTAATTTAAGGTGATTTTAAAGGAAAAAAAGCCGGGCCATAAAGGCCCGGCAAGGTAACAGGGAGGCTTTACGTCAATAGACGTAGGATCCGAAGACCCTTTTCCGAATATTGCATCCGGATAGCATTTCTAACTATTTCGCTAACGAAATTGGTTAGAAATATGATGTTACGGATATTAATTAAAACACCAGTAACGATGGCGGATAAATAGGGTGTTTTATCTTTTTGTACTACAATTAATTAAGCAACCCAGCTATGCGTTATATGCATGGCTGGGAAGATTATTTTTAAAAAACAATGAGTTACTTTTTATCATCTGCAATTCGACGAAGCAAAAAGTCACGAAATACTGTTACCCGCCTCGAGTGACGTAATTCTTCGGGATAAACAAAATAAGCTTTATGGACAGGCCCTTTATATTTTGGCAGGACGGGGATAAGGCCGCTTGTCAAGCTTACCATGTAGTCCGGTAGAGAGGCTATACCCATAGCGTTTGCAGCAGCCCTATACATCGCGTAAAGGTTGTTGACGCGGATTACAGGTTTTCGTTGAAACCTATCATCGAGACCTGCGTCCAAGAGCCAATTTATGTTGGTAAATGGTGGGTGATAGGTTTCATCGTATGCGATAAGGCGGTGAACCTCGAGATCATCAAGGGAATGTGGCATTCCATACTGTTCTAGGTAGGCTGGAGCGGCAAAGGCCCCATGGCGCAGGTCAAATAGGTGCCTTTGAATTAGGTCTGGTTGCTGTGGGGGGGCTAGGCGGATAGCAACATCAGCTTGGCGCATGCTTAGATTCAACTCGTCTTCACGAAGAATCAACGAAACTTCAATTTCTGGATACATTTCCAAAAAATCTTTAAGACGCTCAGTCAACCACATTGAACCGAATGCTACAGTGGTTGTTACCCGCAAAGGTCCGCGTGGGCGTTCCATAGATTCGGTTACTAACGACTCCGCTGTTGTCAGCCTACCGGCAATTTCCTGGGCAGCCCTATAAAGAGTCTCGCCTTGTTCAGTTAATTTTAAACCCCGAGCATGCCGGTGAAAAAGGGGTACGCCAAGTTCCTCTTCTAGTCCACTAATTTGGCGACTAACAGATGATTGGGTTAGGTTTAGCCTGTCTCCAGCGTGTGTGAAGCTACCCGCTTCTGATACCGCGTGGAATATTCGGAGCTTATCCCAATCCATACCATTCAACTCCTTTGATGCTTTCGTTAAACAGATTTTCGCTCTACGCTACCATTTCAAGTTATGTTAGTAGTAGCTAAGTAATGCTCGGCTTCAAGGGCTGCCATGCACCCTGTACCAGCTGCTGTGACGGCTTGTCGATATTTTTTGTCTTGTACATCCCCAGCCGCAAAAACACCCGGGATACTAGTTGCTGTGCTATCTGGTGCGGTTATGATATAGCCTTCTTCATCCATATCGAGGTGTCCAATAAATAGCTTGGTTGCCGGGTCATGGCCAATTGCTACGAATAGGCCGTCTATATTGAGTTCTGAAATTTCTTTAGTTTCAACATTTTTAAGTTTTAAGCCTGTTACCCCCAATGGGTCCCCTTGGCCAATTATCTCCACCACCACCGTATCCCAAACAATTTCAATTTTTTCATTTGAGAAAAGACGTTCTTGTAAAATTTTTTCAGCCCTTAATTCGTCTCTCCGGTGGACTAGGGTTACCTTTGTTGCGTGATTGGTTAGATAAAGGGCTTCCTCTACTGCGGTATTACCACCACCGATTACCGCGACCTCCTTATCTCGATAAAAGAAGCCATCACAGGTAGCACATGCGGAAACGCCAAACCCCATGAATTTTTCTTCTGAAGGTAATCCCAACCATCTAGCTTGTGCTCCAGTTGCGATGATTACGGTTTCTGAGATGTAAATATCGCCGGAATCAGCTACGCATCGGAAGGGCTTGGTAGAAAAATCAATCTCATTTATTAGGTCTGTATGTACTTCCGTTCCAACGGCTAATGCTTGGCCTTGCATCTCTTCCATTAGCCATGGACCTTGAATCACCTCTGCAAAACCCGGGTAATTTTCAACGTCAGTTGTAATAGTCATTTGCCCTCCAGTTTCCATACCTGTTACCAGGTGAGGAGTTAGGCTGGCTCGGGCTGTGTAGATTGCCGCAGTGTATCCGGCTGGTCCGGAGCCTATAATCAAAACAGGTGTACTAAATTCTTTTGTCATTTTTTAAAAAGTCCTAAAATCCAAACATATGGTCTAAACTAAATGCACCATTTTCTGAGATTAAACCGTGGTATCCAAAAAGCCGGCAGGTCGAGTCTTTAACAATTAAATATGCCCCATCGCCGGCTTTTTTGCGGTCCGCGTTACAAAATAGACTATGGTATCGAAGGTGTCTTGATCCACCACAGGGTATTGTAATGTTTTCTTGCCCTATTTTAGTCCCGTCAGGGGCCATTAAAGTTAGAAAAGTATTTGATGTGGAATGCCAGGGTGTGGAAGCGGGGTAGATTAAATGACACATTGTATCAAGCGATGAATATCCCAAACGAAGAAATAGCCGGGTGGAAAGCCCCGGTGGTGGCCCGCTGTAGGATTGAGGCTCATCACGATAGGTTAAAACGGTGTTGAAAATGTGGGCACCGAAGCTCGTATCAGCAACGTGGTTTGATGCTATGTTTTGATAACGAAAGACACTGTGCAGCCAACCATCTGCTTCTCCACCGTTTGAAAAATCATAAGTTAACTCTACATGGCCGTATCCGGTCGATAATTTATCTTTGTCTTTGAGAAAACCTTTTATATCTAAAACAGACTTATGGCTTCGCGATAAATTTCCAAAGTTGTATCGAGAAATCTCTTCACCTGAGGCATCAAAAATCAAAGCCGCAACGGATAATACTTTTTGACAGGTTGCCATTGGTGAGGGTAGTGCGGAGCTGGTCCAGTCTTTGAGCGGTAGGATGGGAGCGGGGAGAATATAACCTTTTCCCATCTGGCTTGCTAATTTGGGAATCTCAGGGTCAATTTTTAGGTCATTTCTTTCAACATTAACATGTGCAATACGACGTGCTTTTTGTGGTGAGGTAATCTCGTAGCGTGGTCTGACAAAATGTTTGCCGGCTTGTACTTCGATTTGTTGAGGCCAGTGAGCATTAGGAAGGAGATGATTTACTATTAGCTTTTCGGTTCCAAAGCCTTCAACCGATTTATTTAGCCTTACAACTTCTTGAGATCCCATCACATTGAGAGCAATCTCTCCAGGAGGAATTGGGTTAGGATGAGAGTTTTGAATCCATAGGCATACTTCTTCTCCTCTTTGGGGTGCCGGCAATCCGCCATACAAATCTGATGGCCAGGCGTTGGCATCATGAGTGCATGACAATTCTGTTTTGGAGTCGTCCCAGGTATCTAAGGCATACTTAACGACGTCGTGTCCGGCAATACCAGTTACATGGATAAAAAGCTGGCCAACAAAATCACCAATGGAAAATTTCTCACGTATCTCACGGCTATCAATGATTATCGCGGTATTACCATCGTCGATAGTTTGATTCCAATCAGCGAGTACACTCCCGTCCTCTCCAAATAAAGTTAGGTTCAGTTCAACATTTTGAGAACCATAACCGGACCAATAATTCGCAGTGGAAAGACGGGTCCGCGCTCCGGCTTCATCACGGAAGAACGCAAAGTTGGTAGCGAAATTCAGGGTATCAAGATATTTGTTTTTGTTAGTCAGAAACTTATCCTCCAATCGACAGTCGTCGAAACTCATAACATTGCAATTTGAAGGAATTAGGTGATTAATTTGTTCTTTTAATTTCTTTGAATCAAACGCCGTTATAAATAAATTTTCTGTATTGCAGCGAGGAAAATCGGTTATTGGCTGGGCTTTGCAGCCCGCTAAATCACTGCCAATTCTTTGAAAGGTTTGGACAAAAGAAGCGACGATTTTTATCTCTGATAAATTATAGAATTCAGCGAACCCAATAAAAAAATTTAGCGGATCATACACCGCAACGGGTCCGGATCTGGATAAGTCTTTTATTAATTGATTTATTTTATTTGCCGTATGAGGGTGGCTAATAGCTTTATAAAATGAATTTCCACCTTCTACATTACTGTATGTCTCTATCTTCAACGGCATATTTTTTCTCTATATTTTATGAAATTGGAAAGATAGATTTAAACCAAGCCGACAAACGATGGCGTCGTCTTTCACGTCTTACAACGGTGTCATCGCGCACCCAATTCATCTGCACAACGCGACGTTCTCCAATATAAGTTTTGTGACCATGATAGGATTTATTGTTCCTCCTAAAGGCAAGTAACGTTCCGGAAATAGGTGGCACCTCAGCCGCAAAATCTTCAAGGGATTGATCTGAGTGCAACACCCTTAAACGGCCGCCCTCTTGGTCCCATTCCGTATTCATATAAATCAGCATTGTTATAAGTTTAGTTTCACTATCGTTGTGAATTCTCCCGTCTTTGGCTTGGCAACGACCTCTCGCAGTAATCATGGTCGGTCGATCTTGAAGGTCAACATTAAATTTTTTTTCAACAGCCGAACGCATTTCCGACCCCTCAAGTTCAGAAATAAGTGAACCAAACGCGCCACCAAACTGCAGCTCTTCTATTGGAAAACTGCCGGCCTTTGCGATTCGTGGGTAATCCCGGTTTATCGATGAAAGAAAATCCGATTTAATAAAAGAGGGAACGATTATAAAATCGTAGGGAAGTTTTTGCAGCGGCGTGGCGTTAAAGGTATCGAGATCGAGCGCCGACATTTGGAAATCCTATACAACGGGTAAATTAACAATGACTGTCTTAATAGTGCTGACAAAAAATTTCAATTCTTGTAATCATCCCATGCTTTTTTGACCGCATCAGCTGCAATCGTCATGTCATCTATGCCCTTGTATTCCCAGCTCTCGATTTGACCGGTAAATGGTCTGGTTCGCCCCAGTGTTTCAAGTTCATTATGGAAACGGTCGAACTTTTCAGAACCCCCGAAATTTTTATAAACGTGAACCGGTTTTTTAGTTGCAATCGCCTCAGATACCATATTAACAGAGTCCCCTGTGACTACGAATGTATCGGCGTGGGCTAGAATTCCAAAATATGGATTTTTCCCTAAACCATCCCAAATATTCACCTGTACATCCTTCAATGTTTCTTTAATTACCCTCAAATTATTTTCACTTGTTCGCCGGGAAGGCGTAATTGCTAGGCTGCCACCGCTGCTGTTTACGGCTTCACGCAGCATTAACGCAAATCGCTCTACTTTTTCTTTTGTAAACCGGGACGTTTTGTTGCTACCCCCAATCAACACACCGATTAATGGTTTTGGAAGTTCATTATATTCCGCTGTAAATTCTTTATAGGCACTTTTTAGTCGTTCGCTTGTTACTCCATGCAGGGCGCCAAATGTACAGACCACATTTTTGGCGGACAGGCGGTCATGTTTTGGAGCAATTACGATATCAAATTTATTAAGAGCCATAGTTGGGTTTTGAATTTGTATAAGAAAAGTTGATGGGTTAAATTTTTTGATTGCAAGGGCTAAGGCTACCGTTTGTCTACCTGTTGAAATCAATATTTCAGGCCATGGTGGCTCAAGTTGGTCGCTTTTATCATTTAGAGCATTAAGTGGCATCGCCCACAGTTGCGGTGGTAGGAAAGACCAAGGAGTACGAACAGAAATCCTTTTAATTGCTGGATTTAATCCAAGCGTATCAGCGAGCGCAACACACTGGTTTTCCATACCAGTTTTACCATCAGTCAAAACCCAACATTTAGTATATTTTTGCAGTGAATTTTCTTTCGGCATCTTTTATTAGACTTGGGTCTATGGTCCGTTGAAATATAATGTCTCATACTTATAATATAATTTCATCAAATTTTATTTCGTCGAGGGGTATGCAATGGTTCAAGTTAAGCTCGATCGGATCGATTTAAAAATTCTTAAAGATCTACAAAGTAATGGACGTATGACGAATGTTGAACTTGCCAACCGGGTCGGCATTTCACCACCACCTTGCTTGCGGCGTGTTAGAACACTCGAGCAAACTAACTGTATTCTAGGTTATCACGCCAATGTAAATCCCTCCGCTCTTGGTTTCGATGTCACAGTATTTGCTCATGTTGGGTTGCATAGTCAAGCTGAAGCCGACCTTGTAGCCTTTGAAGAATTAGTGGAGAGTTGGCCGGAGGTTCGCGAATGCCATATGCTGGCGGGAGAAACGGACTTTTTAATCAAAATTGTAGCAACTGACTGGGATACCTATCAGCGTTTTTTAACAAGCAGACTAACTGCGGCTCCGAATGTAAGCGTCGTTAAGTCAGCACTGGCCATCAGAACAAAAACCCATCGTCCGGGTGTTCCCATTGAAGTTGATGGAAATGTAGTTACTTAAGAGGCTAATACTACTTAAAGTCTACGCTTATTATTTCATAACCCTTACTGCCCTTGGGTGTTACGACCTCCACCGAATCACCAATAGATTTACTTATTAATGCGCGAGCTAAAGGCGCGGTAATAGATAAACGACCTTCCTTTATGTCGGCTTCATGTTCTCCTACAATCTGATATATCGACTCCTCTTCTGTATCTTCGTCGATCAATTTTACTCGAGCTCCGAATTTTACGGTTGTTCCGCTTAGCTTGGATACGTCTATAATTTCAGCATTTGCAATTTTATTTTCGATTTCGCTAACTCTACCCTCATTAAAAGATTGACGCTCTTTCGCAGCGTGGTATTCGGCGTTCTCCGAGAGGTCGCCATGTTCACGAGCGGTTGCGATGGCCCTGATAATTTCAGGGCGTTCAACTGTCTTGAGACGTTTTAATTCCTCTTCAAGTCGATTAAATCCGTCTAAAGTCATGGGAACCTTTTCCATGGTTCACCTCTTTTTGTTAACAATTGAGCATAAAACATCGAGAACCATCATCTTTATTGTGGTTGATGTTTTGTTAGTTCAAATCTGATCAGTCTACAAAGATAAGACCGGAATACCGTTACTTCAAGCGTTTCAGACCGAATGTTTTGTTTGCGTCAATGTGATTGCGAAGAAATCGATGATTATAAAAACCTTATCACACCTCTCTTTTGCGGAGATTTTCTAAGACCGCGCGCATACTTAGTTGGCCCGCATCTTCACCAATATCGATCATTCTACAGTCGGGGTTGTATCTTTGCTGCTGGCCCTCAATCATTTTAATATCTTCGTTAAGTACTTCTAGGGTCCGGTTATATATTAAATTCTCTTGGTCTGGCGTCATCGAATCAGCCGGATATGCGCTCACCCAGAAATAATGTGTAGAAGTTTTAGTCTCAGGTGTCGCTACATGGAGAGTACGTCTATCAATAAGTTTATCGTTAGGGGCGGCTGTGATACCACCGGCACCAGCTTTTGCATTACCGACGTGTAGTTCTATAAAACATGGAGGAGTGAACTTAATGACCTGCCAGCGATCTACATTCCCACTATAGCCAGTTACTTCTACGTGTGTTGGAGCAGGCGTAATGCCTTCCATTACTCTACTTACTTCGACTTGATCTCCGTCTCTTTTTATTTTTGACTTGCCTGATATCGCTACGCCTTCCGCGCCTATTGTATTTTTGTGTGTGAAACTCAGATGGGTTAGGTCCATCAGATTATCCATCAAGAGTCTATAATCAAAATCACCCTTTCGAACGGCATATTTTCCTTTGAAGTCTTGTGTTTCAATGAATGGAAAATCAAAGGGCATTTCATTTTCTCTTGGTTGACGGTTACCTGTCCATAAAAATACAAAACCCTGTTTTTCGATAACAGGGTAAGATCGTACTTTTGTTCCATTAGGTATTAGTTTTTGGCTTGGTATTTTTATGCAAATACCAGTTCTATCAAAGGTCAGCCCGTGGTACCCGCATTGAATACCATCTCCGATTATTTCCCCTAATGAGAGAGGCGCTTGCCGATGAGCACAACGATCCTCTAAAGCGATAGGCCCGCCTTTTGAATCACGAAACAGGACAATTTTTTCGTTATTGATCGTCCGCGCAAGTGCGGTCCTGGTTACCTCCCCTGATAATGCGGCCACATGCCAGTAGTTTATTAAAAAAGATGATTGCTGTCCCATAGTCGCACTAAATTCTTGATCCCAATAACTAGACTAGGAGAGATAAGCGCGTATCGTCAATATAACACAATTTTATGCCCGTGTTACTATGCGAAATTTATTCGTGTTTCTGTTGATCAATAGAATAACCAACACTACGTACAGTTCGATTTATATCTACTGTCCCAGACATATTTAATGCTTTGCGTAAACGCCGAATGTGAATCTCCCGACGTATTCCCGGTTCTCCATTTAAAGAGTTGTCAATTCTTCGCTGACAGCCTCCTCACCCAACAACTAGCGTGCCGCTCGGTTACTGTCGATAATGATTCGAGTTTGATCAATTAAAAATCGGGGTCAGGCAAACCATCAAGTATGCTTGCATCAGGGGGGAAAGAAGCTTGGCGGTTTTCGTTAAAACTACTCATAATTAATAACCCATAATTTTTGAATGCAAAAACAACACATGATTTTTAACCGCTGCATTAATATCTTATCGATTATCCTAAGAGGGAGCTGAACGAAATTATACATTCCATAGAAAAAAAGTATTCAAAGTGTTAGCGCAGATGACATGTCTTCTTTGAAAATTTTTATACCGGAAGCATTAATAGCTAACTCAGGAATAGACCTTTTTGACGTTAAGTGAGTAGTTGAATGTGGGTAGCTACAAATTTGTCCCTCTAATTTATTATTAATTTTCAATTGTTTATAAAAATTTTATTGCTTCATATATGCAGATACTGTAGTGTGCCGCCTCCCATTTACCACAAATATCGAAAATATGCTTCGCAATGAAATCAGCCAGGCTTTGAAGTCTGCGATGAAGGCCAAGAAACCGGAATGTGTCTCTACACTTAGGCTTATTCTCGCGGCAATTAAAGATCGTGATATCTCTCTCAGAAGTTCCAGCGATTTTGATGGAATTTCAGATGAAGAAATTATGAAGGTACTTCAGACAATGGTAAAACAGCGTCAGGAAAGCATTAAAATGTATCACCAAGGTAACCGCCCAGAGTTGGCAAAAAAAGAGGCGGAAGAAATTGGTATAATACAGGATTTTTTGCCCGAGCAGCTGAACGATGAAGAAATAGGAAAAATCGTGAATGATGCTATCAAAGAGTTAGGAGCAGAAAACCTTAAGGATATGGGGCGTTTGATGTTGCATTTAAGAGCGCGCTACACGGGTTCAATGGACTTTGGAAAAGCTAGTGCTGCCCTAAAAGAAAAATTGGGTGGCGCTTGACGGTCACCCTTATGTCGCGTGGAATAAGGTTAGATTTATAGTTAATAATTGGATTGAGGATGGATGGCTTTTCCACCACAATTTCTCGATGAACTTCGCAGTAGGATTGGGCTCGCTGATCTGATCAGGCGTCGCGTTAAGTTAACCCGCAAAGGCCGTGAACACACAGGCTTGTGTCCGTTCCATAATGAAAAAACACCTAGTTTTTCTGTTAGCGAGGAAAAAGGATTTTTTCATTGTTTTGGCTGTGGAGCTCATGGCGATATCATTGGTTTTGCCATGCGTATTGAGAACCTATCCTTTCCAGAAGCTGTGCAGCGGCTCGCAGATGAAGCAGGATTAGAGGTGCCTCAAACGTCACCTAAAGAGCGTGAGTTCGCGCAGCAAAAGGCCGGTCTCTTAGAGGTAATGGATAAGGTCTGTAGTTTTTTCGAGCAAAATCTCAGAAGCCAGTCAGGTAAGGAGGGACTATATTATCTCGCTAGTCGAGGTCTAGATGATGCCACGATTGCGAGATTCCGATTGGGATTTGCTCCTGATAATCGCAACGGGTTGAAAACGGCGATTGTCAGCTCAAATATCTCCGAGGCACAGCTAATCGAATGTGGCTTGCTGATCAAGCCAGACGATCCAGCAAGGCATGAACAAAATACCTATGACAGGTTCAGGGGAAGGGTGACTTTCCCAATTACAGATAGTCGGGGAAGGGTGATCGCCTTCGGCGCGCGGACGCTGGGTGATAATCAACCGAAATATCTTAATTCACCTGATACCCCGTTATTTCATAAGGGTAGGATATTGTATGGCCTCGCAAATGCTTGGTTGGCACGACGTAGTGAAAATAGGATTGTAGTAACAGAAGGCTACATGGACGTCATAGCCTTGGATCAGGCGGGAATTAAAGCTGCTGTTGCCCCACTTGGTACGGCCCTTACGGAGACACAAATATCGCTACTCTGGCGCATGTCCCCGGAGCCCATACTATGTTTCGATGGTGATAATGCCGGGGTTAGAGCTGCCAAGCGGGCTGCTGAACGCGCACTCCCATTACTAAAGCCAGGTTATTCTTTGAGGTTTGTTACGCTTCCAAATGGTGAAGATCCTGACACCATTATTAAAAGCCGGGGTCCGGAATTTATGGAGGAGATATTAAATGCTTCCAGGCCTCTTGATCATATAATTTGGGATTTAGAAACAGCTAGTCATAAGTTTGATACACCAGAAAGGTTAGCTGGTTTAGAGTATAGGTTAGAGCAACGCATTCGGTCTATTGCAGACGGTAAGGTGCAGTATCAATATCGGGACGAATTCCGCAATCGGTTAAGAGATTTTAAATTCCATAGTCGCCGCCAAAAATATTTTGGTCGCACAGGCTTGGATAATGCCAAAAAAAGGGAAATACCTAATAAATATCAAAATTCTAACGGAGATCCATTTCTTGGCACAAGGCAATACAGCGATAGCCCTAATTTGTCATCTCCACCGCTCACAGCACCAGAGTTATTAACGCGGCGGCGTGAACAGGCAATACTTGCGGCTTTGATAAACCATTGGAGTTTGATAGATGAGTTTGCCGAAACCATTGGTATGCTTGAATTTAATGACGGAGACCTTGACAAACTACGAAAAGAAATTTTAATCCTCTACGGCTCTGAACCTGATCTTGATTCTACAGATTTACATAATCACCTTCAGGCCCGGGGTTTAGATGGACTTGTGCAAATGCTTTCAACACCCCAAGTTTACACCCATGCAGGTTTTGCGCGGGCTGAGTCTGAGGTCGTATTAGTTCGTCAGGGTATAACTGAGATGATTGACGGAATATTAGAGGCAAATCGTCGGGCCGAATTGACAGATGCAGAACAAGTGTACGCTTTGGATCCGACAGAAGAAAATTGGGTGATTTTACAAGAATGCATGTTGTCTGTTCAAAGAAAAGATCAGGCGGAACAAGAAAAGAAATTTCCAGAAATTACAACAGAGGTAAATTCTCAGGAAACTTAATATATTCAAAAAAGACATAGGTACTAGCAAAAAGAGTTGATACACTGACGCTCGTTTTCTTTATTTCAAACTCTTTAGAAAAGATTAAAAATTTTATAAGCCCTTACTAGGCTAAATTTATTTGGAGTGTGATACCCTCATGGCGACTAAAACAAAAGCAAAGCCGGCTGAATCATCGGAAAATGAAACAGAAGTTGCGGATGCCCCTTTAATCGATGCAACAGGCGCAGCCGTAAAAAAGCTTGTTCAGAAGGGTAAGGAAAAGGGATACGTAACTTATGATGACTTGAATTCCGCATTACCTCCCGAAGAGGTATCCTCTGAGCAGATTGAAGACACGATGTCTCGGCTCAATGAGCTAGGTATCAATGTTGTTGATGATGAAGAATCAGAAGATGGTGAAGTATCAATAAAAAATGAGAAAAGTACTGCTGCCAATTCAAAAAAAACTGGGGATGAAGATTTAGGGCGAACAGATGACCCTGTGAGAATGTACCTGCGAGAAATGGGTTCGGTGGAGTTGCTATCTCGTGAAGGTGAAATTGAGATAGCAAAGCGGATCGAAGCAGGTCGAGATAAAATGATTCTTGGGTTATGTTCTAGCCCGCTTACGCAACGCGCCATAGCGCGGTGGAACGAAGCTTTGAAAGAAGAATTGGTTTTACTTCGAGACATTATAGATTTAGATGCGACTTATAACGCTTCAAATGAACAGGTAGATATGTCTGCCATCAAGCTTGCTCAAGCAAATGGCGACGCTTTGGATGAAGATGAAGATGAAGATGAAGATGAAGAGGAAGAGGAGGATGCTTCCGAAGAGAACAACCTGTCTCTAAGTATGATGGAAGAAGCTCTGAAACCACAAGTCCTAGAGACTTTCGCTAAAATCTCATCGTTGTACAAAAAAGTCGAAAAGTTACGTTTAAAGAAAATCGAAGCTGTGCGAGGTGGACAAGAATTCAAGAGACCTTCTGAACGCCGCTTGGAAAAGCTGAATGAGGAATTAGTTGAGGTTTTGCAAACTGTAAAATTTAACAATACTTCGATTGAAGTGCTGGTAGAGGAACTTTACGATAATAACCGGCGAATGGTGAGTGCGGAGGGTCAACTTCTCCGCCTTGCGCTCAAAAGTAAGGTCCAGCGTGTTAAATTTCTAGAATCCTATTTTGGTAGAGAGCTTGATTCACGGTGGACTGCGGCAATGTCCCGGCGGAAGGAGCCAGGTTGGAAGGCATTTACAACTAAAAATAAAAAAGAAATCAAGAATTTACGAGATGAAGTCGGAAGCGTAATAAACCATGTTGGAATTCCGCCAGAGGAATTGCGAGCGCTGGTGCTCCAGGTTCAACGGGGAGAGCGTGATGCCGCCCGTGCTAAGAAGGAAATGGTTGAGGCTAATCTTCGCTTAGTCATCTCTATCGCAAAAAAATATACTAACAGAGGACTCCAATTTTTGGATTTGATCCAAGAAGGAAATATTGGGTTGATGAAGGCCGTCGATAAGTTCGAATATCGCCGTGGATATAAATTTTCAACCTATGCGACATGGTGGATCCGACAAGCTATTACTAGATCTATAGCTGATCAGGCTCGGACTATTCGTATACCAGTACATATGATTGAAACCATTAATAAACTGGTTCGAACGAGCCGCCAAATTCTGCATGAGATAGGACGTGAACCAACCCCGGAAGAACTTTCTGGCCGCTTGGGTATGCCACTTGAGAAGGTTAGAAAAGTTCTAAAAATTGCCAAGGAGCCAATTTCTCTAGAGACGCCAATTGGCGATGAGGAAGACAGCCATCTTGGAGATTTCATCGAGGACAAAAATGCAGTTCAACCGTTAGATGCGGCAATACAAGGTAATTTACGTGAAACAACAACCCGTGTGTTAGCGAGCCTGACCCCGCGGGAGGAGAGGGTCCTTCGTATGCGGTTTGGTATCGGTATGAACACCGACCATACTCTTGAAGAAGTTGGTCAGCAGTTCTCAGTAACTCGCGAACGTATTCGTCAAATAGAAGCTAAAGCGCTTAGGAAGCTCAAACATCCGAGCCGCTCGCGTCTTCTAAGAAGTTTCCTCGATATTTAAATTGATTTTAGGTCAATGATAGCAAAATTCCGCCAAGTAGTGTTATCGCAACATACGCACGCGCTTTAACTGAGGAGGTTGACGCGCTCTTTTTATTTTCTAAATTGACGGCAGACCGAATGACTCCCACACAAATTATAACGTTATAAGGTAATGAGCAGCCATAACCAATTATCGCTCCTAGAATCGAATACCCGTGACTTAATGAAAGTATAAAAATTAAAGACGTGACAAGGTTAACGATCAGTCCGCCAGCAACCGCCCAAGTCCAAAATGCACGTTCTACAGGAATTTTGCCTTTTAAAAGCTGGATAAATTCATTCACGGTGGAGAAACTCGTTATTTTTCAATTAATAATATTAATTCAACCGGGCCAGGGGTTGTCCCATGTATCGACTACTACTACATGAGACAAAGGCGCACGGCGGGTCGGTCCAAAATTACCCACAGGGTAACCGATCGGTATGATTGCAAATGAAGTGACGTCGTCCGGAAGCCCGAGCAAGGCTTCAACCTCTTCTCGAAATGCAATATGTCTTGCCGTAAGAGTAGCCCCAAGGCCCAAAGCGCGTGCCGCAAGAAGCATGTTTTGGACAGCAGGATAAATCGAGGCACCAGCCGATGCAGAAGCTGAATCGGCTCCTTTGGCGCAAGCTACAATCCACACAGGGGCCTCGTGAAAATGATCGGTTAGATATTCGATGGCTGCCTCATTACGCATATGTTGTTCGAGGGCTGGGCCAGGGTCCTTTGGTTTTTGGGCATCGTGACGGGGTTTTTGAACTTCATAATAGGCCCGTTTGTAGTACGGCTGGATTGTTGCTTTAATTTTCGGGTCTTTAACAACGAGAAATCGCCAATTCTGTGAATTTCCACCATTGGGAGCGGAGACACCAGCTTCAAGAATTTGTGCGATCAATTTGTCGGGAACGGGGTCGGGCTTTAGTCGTCGCATTGCACGCATGGTTCGCTGAATGTCGAAGATATTAGTACTGTTCAAATCAATAGAATTTTGGCCATTTAACATTTTGGTTGTTCTCTCTCTCAATGTGTTATCCTTTATGCTGGAACGGGTCGGATGATATCCTAAAACTAATATAGCCGTTTCTGCAGCTTTCCCTTCTATATGATATTATAAGTGCGGCAAATTACCGTTGAATGTGTTTTTTTGGGTGTTAATAGGTGTGTTTTAACGAAAATCCGCAGCGTTGGCTTGACCAGATAGATCGGGTGCGCGAAAAAAGGGGTGTATACGTTATGTTACCAAGAAACGGTGGGGCCTGTAGCTCAACTGGTTAGAGCAGGCCGCTCATAACGGTCAGGTTGCAGGTTCGAGTCCTGCCGGGCCCACCAAGGTTATTAGGGAGTAATTCTGTCCAGTTAATTTTTATGATGATATATCTGATGTGCCTATTCGTATTGCATCTTCTCAGATAGCGTGAAATCCTACATCATAATTATCCAATAACTCGGTGGCCGAGAATGGATGCCCAAAAAAAAAATGAACTGGCTAAGTTGGCAGGTGGCAATGTCTATGTCGGGCGTCCTCTAAAGCGCCTTGAAGATCAGAAATTACTTTTAGGTTTTGGACAATTTCTTGACGATATTTGCCATGAAAAAGTTCTCTATGCTGTTATAAAGCGAAGTCCAATTGCCCATGGAGTGATAAAATCAATTGATATCACGGCAGCTGTAAATTTACCGGGTGTTCACTCGGTGATTTTGGCAAGCGATATTGGAGACAACATCCCATTGGTTCCATTACGGCTCATGCCAATGAAAGAACTTGCACCCCTGGGACAACCTGTAATAGCAAATAAAAAAGTACGTTATGTTGGCGAAGCGGTTGCGATCATACTTGCCGAAAGTACGGCTATAGGTGAAGACGCTTTATCTCAAATTACTTTAGAAATAGAAGACCTTGAACCTGTGACTAATCGTCGAGATGCGGGAGCATATCGATCACCTTTGTTCCCTGATTGGGGTAGTAACAAAGCAATTACGTATACGGCGACCAAGGGTGAAGTTGGCGAGGTCTTTGACAAAGCAGATTACATTCGATCTGAACAATTTCAAAGCCATAGGCATCTTGCCTTACCTATGGAGGCTCGCGGCATTTTAGCAGAATGGAATGAAAAAGCTAAACACCTTATTATTGAAGGAGCGGCTAAAGTACCGTTCGCCAACCGCAAAATGCTCAGTACCATGATGGAGATACCCATATCTTCTATAGATATGATTGAAAGTCATGTCGGCGGCGGTTTTGGCGCAAGAGGTGAATTTTTTCCTGAAGATTTCCTCATACCTTTCGCTGCACGTTTCAGTGGTCGGCCAGTAAAATGGGTCGAAGACCGCCGTGATCATCTTTTGACTACAGGTCATGCAAGAGAGATGGATTGTGATATACAAATAGCTTGCAAGCGCGATGGAACTATTCTTGGCCTTAAGGGAGAAATTTGGGTCGATGTTGGCGCTTACTATCGAACTAATGGAACGATTAGTCCGCGCAATGTTGCTCAGTTTTTGTCGGGCCCCTATCGAGTACCCAATATTCATATTGAGTCCCATGCAATTCTTACCAATAAAGCCCCAATTGGCACTTACCGTGGACCTGGGCGTTTTGAGACGGATTTCTTTCGTGAAAGATTATTTGATATTGTGGCCGAAGAACTTGAAATGGATAAAGTTGAATTCCGCCGCCGTAATTTGGTAACGGAAGCAGAAATGCCTTATTCAATTGCTACTATTCGTCCGGTGGAGAGAAAAGAAAAATTTGATAGCGGCAACTATATTAAAACCCTTGAACGCTGTTTAGGTGAATTTGGGTGGTCAGAAAAGAAGAATTTCGATGGAGAACTTATCGATGGTCTCTATCATGGTATTGCTATTAGTTGCTTCGTAGAGGGTGGTGCTGCTGGACCAAGTGAAAATGCTAAAGCTGAAATTCAAAACGATGGGTCAGTCAATATTTATGTCGGTTCGACAGCAGTAGGACAGGGCGTATTAACAGTGTTGTCACAAATCGCGGCTGACGCTCTGGAGTTACCAATTGAAAGAATAAATTTGTATCATGGATCCACTCCTTTTTTAAAAGAGGGTTTTGGGTCATATCATTCTCGCTCAACAGTTATGGGCGGATCAGCAATTTTACTTGCAATTGAGACACTTAAGAAACGAATCAAAGAAACTGCCTCCCAGAAGTTGGGGTGTGGAGCAGATGATATAAAAATTATCGATGGCTTTGCGTGTTTTAGGAGTGAACAACCCATTTCATTCTCAGAGCTTGCCAACCATATTCCTGCCGTTGAAAAAACCTTCAACAACCATCAACATACATATGCGGGCGGTTCAGCAGCGGCCCATGTAACAGTAGATTGTATGACTGGAGAAGTTCAACTAGTTGATCTATTATTAGTTGAAGATGTGGGACGGATTGTTAACCCGTTGACATTACAAGGTCAGGCGATTGGTGCGATGGTTCAGGGTTTAGG
>JAYZFG010000014.1:0-13893 GCA_036336885.1 Pseudomonadota bacterium | reverse complement strand
CAGTAAAATGTGAGATTAAGAAATTAATAAAATACCATCACCCTCTCAGTCTTGAGGTCATGCGGGTGGTCTACGGTTGGATCTATAAAGATCAGAAAAAAATGGATACACCCCGTGACTGGAGGGAGGTTTGGCATGCGTTATCACTCGAATATTTTAAAGTTGTTCACAATGACATTGACCGCATTGCCATAGATCAGGCTCAGGCTTTTGCGGGTGTTAAATTCTATGATCTGGCAATGAAGGCTGCGAGGGCGGCTAATAGGTTTAAAACCTCTGATGACATCGATGACCTAAAAATTACTTATGAGTTCAAGTTCAAGGGTGGTACCCAATCGACCTATAAGGGCCGTTACAGTGGGGGGTTAAAAAACGGCAAGCCTCATGGCATCGGGCTTTTTGTTACGGAGGGCAGAAACCAATCGGTTTTTAAAGGGCACTGGTGTAATGGCCGTCCATACGGGCCAGTACTTTTGACAGAAACCCATTTCGGGATGAATTTCTATGGAAAGTTTGCTGGACTGGTAGGAGAGGATGGAGATTTTATATGGTCAACGAATGAAGCGGGGGTTCATCCACTGGGAACCTACTTCGGGGCGTTTGTAGGGTACAGGCAGAAGTACTCTGAGAAATCACCAGTGAATTGGTGGAACAGAAAAGTAACAAAAGCTGAGTTGAAAAAAATTCCAAATGGAAAACGTAATGGCAAACTTAAAGTTTTCTTAAGTTGCAAAAATTGATCAAAAAGAAAAAAGTACTGGACGTTAATTTTACTCAGCTCCCAACGTTATATAATTCACTATCCCTCTTAAATATGACAGAATTTTGGAATGAAAAATTTGACCGCCATACTCTGTATTGCCATTTCACTGCTTTTTGTTCTACTTCTAACTTTTAAAAAAAAAGAAAAACTTGAAACGTCTTACGATCATTCCATTTGTATGAAAGCTTTGAACTCAAATTGGACCAAATGGGATTATTCGTTTCTTCATGGAATTCCGGTAAAAAAGGCTAAAAAGAAGGGCTTAACAATTGAATATTGTCAGGGCATAAAATAGGTAGTTGTTCCACCTAGAATATCTATAGAATGAAAGAAGAGTAACTTTAATAAAATTAATGAAATTAATGAAATCTATTATCACTGCCGTCTGCTTGACCGTTACCCTGCTAACAGGCTGTGCGGGGGTATGTAAGAGTAATGATTACGCGTCAGCATTGCGAGAATTGAAACTTCTTGCGGTCGAGGGAAATGCCGATGCCCAAAACAATGTAGGTGTTATTTATCGTGGTGGATGGGGTGTAACAATAAATAACCAGGTCGCTGTGAAGTGGTTTAAATTAGCAGCCGAACAAGGAAATCGGCCCGCACAAGCGAATTTAGGTTTTATGTATGCCAACGGAATGGGAATTTCGCAGGATTGGATCTATGCTTATATGTGGTCAAAAGTTTCTGCCTCTAATGGCTTTATAGCAGCTAAAGATAATGTAAAAATTTATTCAAAGAATTTGACGGCACGCCAACTTTCTTTAGCTGAAAGGCTCATAACCACTTGCGCTCTAAAGAAATTCATAAACTGCTAACCTTACTCATTTGTAATTAATTTTAGACTGTTGATTATTTGGACTCTTTATAGGCAATGCTGCGACCAAAAAACTAAATGGTATAATCAATAGAAAAATCAAAATTATTGGAATGGCGAGGGTTAGGGTCTTCTTCCTTTAATTTAGATCCCTTACTGATTTGGTTCAGGGTCACAATGCCTCAGAGGCATCAGACATCATGACCCTGATGGGAGTTACAACGAGCTATGGTGACAAAACCCGCTGAACATTTTCAATAATCAATAAAAGATGGCTTGATTGGGTCTTAATAAAGGTTAAATAGAGAAACTTTTAATTAGTTTGCAAAATTCTCATAATAAGATACACCAAGGATCATTGCTGATGAGTTTTGACTCCAAATTAACAATAATTTCTGTCAGGGTATTTGTATTTATAATAATGCTGGCGTTAGGTCTCTCCACCCATAGGAATTCATAAGAAGGACAACAGATGTTGAGGACTACACATTTAATGATACTGGCTATGTCAATATTTGGACTAATTGGGTGTAGCGAAGACCCGACACCATTTCCTTCAAATTCCAATGACTATGAAAAAACCAATAGAGAGGTTGGTTGCGACAGCAAATTGAGTGATGGCCGTAAAGATGATTTATGGGAACTGAAATATAAAAACCATTGGATGATTTGGACAGGTCGCGTTTTTTTACCTGATTTGAAGGAGACGTCACTACAAATGGATGGAGCAGGTAAGGAAATTCTTGAAATTATTTTTGCTGATGGACATTCAGGTTACGACTTGGAAAAGGACGAAACAGCGACCGTAAAGTTCGTGATGAAGAGCAAGGGTGATTGTAGGGAACCTTATGGAGGAAAATATGCGCGAATAGTACGTAAAATGTACAAAAACGGACAGTTAGCGTACAAAGGTGATTACAACAAGAATGCTAAGAAAGAGGGACCCTGGATCCGTTACCGCAAGAACGGACAGTTATGGTACAAAGGAACCTTTAAGAATGGCATGGAAGAGGGACCCTGGGTCGTATATCACGAAGATGGTACACCAAACCCGAAGTGGACAGGCACATTCAAGAACGGCGAGAAGATCAAATAATCAATGAAAGTCATAGTCCTAGCGTTGACCCTGTTGCTTTTGATATCTCCTGTGCATGCAGGTTCAATTGATGGAAAAGGCTTAATTTGTCATTACAAGGATGATGTGAACTATCCTTGGCGGGGCTTTTATTTTGACGAAGGTAAAGTTTTTGAATTGTATGTTAAGGGGTATGCCATAGAGCAAATAGCGGGCTATAAATATTGGTATAAGGGCACCAAAATCATTGGATGGCGGCGAAATATTTTAGATAGAAAAACCCTCAAGCTAAACGTTGATAGAGCGACTTGCCGTCTCTCCAACAGACAAGGAATCATCAATTTTCTAAATCAAATTATTTATAGGGCGAAAAAAGAAAATAAACTCTAATCTATAAACCTAAAATAAAAGCCTCTAAATCAAATGCATGAATAGCATAATGGGCTTTGAATCTGACGCGCGCTCAAGTATTTGAAAGATTTTCATTAGCATCAGGATGTCCATAAAAGTTTCTAACGTTATATGGATTCTTACGTGTTAGGGTGAATATTAGATTATTTATCTAACGACAATCGGGAAGAAGAAGACACAAACTTGAAGCTAAATTGGTACTGTACAGGGAAATGCGATACAATTGGAAGCGGTTTGGTTAACAAGGATGTAGCAGTAAGTCATGTTTTAAGATCAGCATCAAAAAATGTGAGGAATCCACCGTTTTACTTTCTTTTTATAGTCCATGTAATCAGTCCCAAAATGATGTTCTAGGGCTAGTTCATCACGACGGACACGAGCGTCAAACCATGGAATTATTATGGCTAACATTGCCATGGCAAACCAAGAACTAAACGTAATAACAAGTCCAATAACGAAAATAATATGTCCAAGATACATTGGGTTACGAGTGTATTTAAAGAAGCCTTTATCAACAATTTGTCTTGGGGGAATATTGGCACTCACTCCATCACCACCGCCACCGTATTTACGTCGGTAGCGACCACAGAATTTATATTGTGAATAGCCCCAAGCGAGGAAAAATATACCCCAAGCGTTAAAATCGGTAATGCCATGTCCCAAAATAAATTCAATGGCAACAGTAACCAAAGGATAAACAATAAAGCTACGGTTTGGCGTTCGCCCCAACCAATTTCGTGTCTTGGTTAGCATATTGAACATGTGTTGTTCATTTAATTTATTTTCAATTTACCTTCTTTTAGGAATTCTAGTTTTCAGCTTTTTCCAAAAATATAGAATAAAGGATCTTGGGTCGACACAACCTCTAGAGAGATTAAAAAGGATCGCCAAAATCGAAAAAAAAAACAATGTAAAAAGTTATGAAAATTGTTTCCATACTTTATGTTTAAAAAAATATATATGAAGTTGACCAGACTGATGGGTTTTTGATTTTGTATTTGTTAAGGTACTAAAACCTCGTGAAACATTGACTTGTGTGGGCTGATTAGATTAAACCCAGCGCTACAGATATTGCGGGGGCGTAGCTCAGCTGGTTAGAGCGCTGGCCTGTCACGCCAGAGGTCGCGGGTTCGAGTCCCGTCGCTCCCGCCATAAAATTCTTGTATTTTAAGTTTTTTCTGATCGGTTCGTTATCAATTGAAACCAAATTTTACCATCTCCCACAAAACATTTGATTCTTTACATCAGTAACCAGACTTATTCATAACGTTGGCATGGTTCTCTGGGCTCATTATCATTAGTCTTATTTTTCCTTTAAATGCTAATGAGGGCGGTATGAATTTAGAAAACGAAACCGGTTATCTGCCGAAGCAACGTAGCGCGGCTGAAGCTATCCTTATACGACTTCGTGAAGCTGGTGTTCGCTACCTTTTTGCGAATGCTGGAACCGATTTTGCTTCAATTGTAGAGGCTTTAGCTGGTGAAGAGGCGGACAAAATGATTGCCCCGATCCTTGTTCCGCATGAGGCCGTTGCGGTAGCAATGGCGCACGGGTACACCATGATTACCGGCGAACCGCAAGCCGTTATGGTGCATGTCAGTGTTGGGACAGCGAATGCGTTGTGCGGCCTCATGAATGCCAGTCGACTAGAAATTCCTATGGTCGTTATGGCGGGTCGAACTCCAATTACAGAAGGGCGTTCCGCAGTACAAGGAAGTCGTTCCGTACACGTTCACTGGGCGCAGGAGATGTATGACCAAGGGGCTATGGTGCGTGAAATGGTAAAATGGGATTACGAACTGCGGGCTCCCGACGAAGTGGACAAGGTAATTGATAGAGCTCTCAATATGGCGCGGAGTATGCCTAAGGGGCCGGCTTACCTTTCTTTACCGAGAGAGGTTTTAGCTGCACCGGTGGCACCTTCTCAAAATATTGGGGTACGTGCCTCCGTGGCCGCTGTACATCCCGATCCCAAGGTGATTTCAAGCGTAGCAAAGATTTTACTATCGGCGGAAAACCCCTTGATCATCACGGCCGACACAGGTCGAGAAACAGTAGCCATGGAAGAATTGGTAAAGTTAACCGATCGCTATGCCTTGCCGGTCATCTCGGCGTATCCGCGTTATCTTAATCTACCCAGCGACCATAGTATGTTGCTTGACTACGCTGTGGGACCCCATATTGAATATGCTGACGCCGTATTGGTACTTGATAGTGACGTACCGTGGATACCGGCTACGGACGGCATTCCCGGGGACGCTAAAGTGATCCACATGGGGACCGATCCGTTATATGGTGGATATCCTGTGCGGGGCTATCCTTGTGATATTGCGGTAGCTGCCCCGTCTTCAATCTCACTTCCGTTACTCTCGGCAGCTATGAGGGCGGGTCTTCCTGACTATAAGGAAGTTGTGGCAGACCGTCGTACCCGTATTGAGGCAGCTCGAAAAGAAGTTAGAGCTGGCTGGCGTCAGATGGAAGAGGGGATGGAGACGAAGGCGCCGATAAAGACTTCCTGGCTAGCACGTTGTGTCAGTGAACTAATGGACCAAAATTCGATACTGATTAACGAAATGGGTTTGCCTTTGGCTCACATGAGCTTGAATACTGGCGGTTGCTTCTTCGCTACCAGCTCTGTGAGTGGTCTGGGTTGGGGGCTGGGGGCTGCGGTCGGCGCAAAATTAGCTTCCCCGGATAAACTGGTAATAGCGGCGATTGGTGACGGTTCATATTTTTTTGGAAACCCAGCTGCTGTCCATTACTGTGCACGTGCCTACGAATTACCAGTTCTCTTTATAATTCTTGATAATTCAGCATGGGGTGCGGTACGCCACGCAGTAAAGGAGATGTACCCGGAAGGTCGCGCCGTTCGCTTGAACAATATGCCGCTCACTAAACTAGAAGCAATGGTTGACTATAACAAAATGTGTGCTTCAGCTGGAGGCTATGGCGAGAGAGTAGAAGATCCCGCGGAATTACCGAAGGCCCTAAAACGTGCAAAGCATGCGGTTACGGTGGAGAAACGGCAGGCTCTTCTCCATGTGATTATGGCCGAAGCATAATTACTAAAAAGGAGACTAAACTGTCTCAAATTTTGTCACTAAATTGAAACTTATAGGTGTTTCCGAATTCAGTGATATGGCCTGCTCCAGGTGTTGGAAAATGTGCTGGCATTACGAGGGCTTGAGTTTCGTTATGAGTAGATAAAAAGTTCTTTCGGGTATTGATCGACAAGGCTGGGTCAACGCAAAAACAGCTGTTCCAATTTGGTTCTACACATTGAAGTGGGTGATGCATTATGTCACCGCTCATTACAGCTAGAGAGGATCCGGATGTAATATTTACAGATACATGCCCAGGCGTGTGCCCTGGGCTTGGTTCTATATCAACCCATTCATCGATTTGATAGCAATCATCAATTAATAAAGCCTGGTTCGCCTCGAATATTGGCAAGATACTGTCTTCTGCATAATGATCGTCAGTAAACTTTTCAGTTTGGTATTCTTTTTCCCAAAATTTCCATTCTCTTTTAGAAAATAAATATTTGGCATTTTGGAAGGTTGGTACCCAATGACCATTTAATAATTTGGTGTTCCATCCCACATGGTCCACGTGCAAATGCGTGCATAAAACGAAGTCGATATCTTCTGGTTGAATTTTAGCCGCTCTAAGGTTTTCAAGATACGGCCAGCTATTCATGTGATAGCGTGATTTTTGGGGTCTTTTTTTGTCATTGCCACCACAAGTGTCAACCAAAATCAAATGACGCGGAGTGCGGATTATAAATGAATGGAAAGCAAGGACTAGCAAGCCGCTAACTGGGTCCCGAAGGGTTGGCTCTAACCAGTCTTTGTGTTGTTTGAGAGTTTCGGCATCTGCATCGGGAAATAAATCAAAGGGATCCAAAAGTGGACATTCGAATTCAACCACACGCGTAATTTCTACTTCACCTATTTGCCACTTGTTCATTTTGGAATGAAGAATATTAGAGTGAGTTTAGTTTCCGGCACGAATTTTTTTCTCGTCAAAGATATCACCCATTTCCGATTTAATGTTTTTATGGTCGATATCATTAAGCCACATTTTGTGGATCTGTGGCATCTGGTTTTCGTATTCAATTTGTGCGCCACCATCCTCCACGGATTTATCAACGTTTCCACTCCATATTTCCTTTTTAGCCCAGGTCATCGGGTAACGAACGGTGCCAAATTGCAAAGCAAGGTAACGTGAGGGAGTGTTTCCCGTGTTGAAGTGTTGGTGAAACATTTGTTCGGGTGGAGTAACTACTACACCGTGATCCCAGTCTACGCGGACGAGGTCATCTTCTTCGCCTTCGTACCAGAGCAAGGAGTAGCCTTCGCCATCAATAGTGAAAACATTTGTTCCGCACATATGTCGGTGTGCTTTCTTGTATGTACCCGGGACTATTTGGGATGTGTGACACCCAATCGTACCATCAGAAAGAATCCACCTGAGACTTGAGGACCCTTTTCCTCGGGCAGCCCAGTCCTTGAGTTCAAAGTTGGTAATGTCGGCCACGAAATTTGTCTCCCATTGATGACTTCCTGGCTGTTTTTCGATCATTTGACCTTCACCAGTGAAGTATCCATTTGGTCCCAAGCGTTCCGGGAAAGCTATGGGGTTTTTAAAAATGAAATCTTCGTTACGAAATAAATTAATTAGAAATGAGAAATTGTGAACGGTCGCGAAGCGAGCGGGCTCCTGTCCAGACCCGTTGAAATGCTGATATTTGGAATTAACGGGGACGGCAAAAAGAGAATTACGGCCCCATTCGAAGCTGTGCTTTTGGCCATCAGGCGTTTCAATTGTAGTAGACCCATTTCCTTCAATGATATAGATCACTTCTTCATAAATATGTTGCATCTGGTTAGATTTACCCCCAGGAGGTAATTCAAAGCAGAAAATTGAATTGAAGTCGTCTCGCCCCTTCAGTAAACAAACCGCTCCATTCATCCCGTATCTTGCCCAAGGAGTAACGTCAATTTTCATTAGGTTAATTCCGAAATCCTCATGTACTGGGATAGGTTCATTTTTACACCACTCTAAAAAGTTGTCGTGCAGGAAAACACGCGATTTTTCATCGGGGGTGACTTCTGACATTTTTGCCTCCATTAACAATTCTTATTCAGTAAATGTACGAAGCAAGTATTGCTTGGTCAAATCTGCACATAATAAAGACTTATGGAGGAGCTTTTATATCCTGTAAGGGTTTGATATTGACACCATTTACCCGTATAAAACTTTCGGCTTTTAAATTTAAAGTGTTAGTTGCAGCGGGTTAAGTGGTCTGATGGACTCTCTATTAAGAGAATATCTCCCAATTTTAATCTTTTTGGGTATCGCAGTTGGTATGGCTTTGGCAATGGTGACAGCGTCTTATATCGTTGCTCGACAAAAGCCTGACACAGAAAAAGAATCACCTTATGAATGTGGATTTGCGCCGTTCAATGACGCCCGGCGTCAGTTCGATGTTCGGTTTTATCTTGTGGCCATTCTTTTCATTATTTTTGACCTTGAGGTTGCTTTTTTGTTTCCGTGGGCGGTGTCTTTGGGAGCAATTGGCATGGTGGGGTTTTGGTCAATGATGATATTTCTTGGAATCCTAACTATCGGATTCATATATGAATGGAAAAAAGGTGCATTGGAATGGGAGTAATTAAAGACGATAAAAATTCAGAAGCCATGATCCAACGTGTTTCTGATGAAATAACCGATAAAGGGTTCGTCGTTGCCCAGCTTGACAAGCTTGTGAGTTGGGCACAATCGGGGTCGCTTTGGCCTATGACCTTTGGCTTAGCATGCTGTGCTGTTGAAATGATGCATACGGCAGCTAGCCGATATGACTTAGATAGGTTTGGTGTGGTGTTCCGGCCTAGTCCGCGTCAATCTGATGTTATGATTGTTGCCGGCACTTTGACAAATAAAATGGCTCCCGCACTTCGTAAGGTATATGACCAAATGGCGGAACCGAGATGGGTTATTTCTATGGGGTCATGTGCTAACGGAGGCGGGTATTATCATTATTCTTACTCAGTGGTACGTGGTTGTGATCGCATCGTGCCAGTCGATATTTATGTTCCAGGTTGTCCGCCGACCGCTGAAGCTTTGTTGTATGGGGTATTGCAACTTCAGAAGAAAATTCAACGTAAAAGTACGATCGCGCGTTAATTGATAGCTGGCAAAAAAATAATGGATCAGAACCTCCAAGATTTAGGGGAATACTTAAAGACTGGAATGCCGGTCGCGGTTGGGTCAATATCTCAAGATCGTGGGCAACTGATTGTAATATGTAAAAGTGATGAAATTGTTTCGTTCCTCACTTATTTAAGAGACGATCCCAACTGTTTGTTCAAAGTTTTACTTGATATTTGCGGGGTTGATTACCCAAACAAAAGTAAACGCTTTGAAATTGTTTATCATTTGCAGAGCCTACGCTTAAACCAAAGAATTAGAGTTAAAGTACTATGCAAGGAAGAGGACATAATCCCTTCAGTTAGCGGTGTTTTTAGTTCTGCAAATTGGTATGAAAGAGAAACATGGGATTTATATGGTATCATGTTTTCTGATCACCCGGATTTGAGAAGGCTTTTAACTGATTATGGTTTTGACGGGCATCCACTGAGAAAGGATTTTCCTCTCACGGGAAATGTAGAGGTCAGGTACGATGAGGAGCAAAAAAGAGTGGTTTATGAACCAGTAAAACTGACCCAGGCTTTCCGTAGTTTTGATTTCATGAGCCCGTGGGAAGGTACAGATTATATCCTGCCTGGGGATGAGAAGGCGAACGAGGTTGCCGAGGGTGACAAATAATGGCTGTCACTGAAATTAAAAATCTGACAATGAATTTTGGACCTCAACATCCTGCTGCCCATGGCGTTCTCAGGTTGGTCCTCGAAATGGATGGAGAAATCGTTGAGCGTGCGGACCCTCATATCGGGCTTTTGCACAGAGGTACTGAGAAGCTTATTGAACATAAAACTTATTTGCAGGCGGTACCATACTTTGATCGTTTAGATTATGTATCACCGATGTGCCAAGAACATGCATTTGCTTTGGCAGTAGAGAATTTATTAGATATTACGCCTCCTCTTCGCGGGCAGTACATTCGGGTCCTTTATTCTGAAATCACTCGTATATTGAATCATCTATTAAATATTTCAGCGTTTGCCCTTGACGTTGGCGCCATGACACCGCTGCTTTGGTGGTTTGAAGAACGGGAAGTCCTTATGGAATTTTACGAACGGGTATCGGGTGCTCGACTCCATTCCGCATATTTTCGTCCTGGCGGCGTTCATCGTGATCTACCGGATGGTCTCGCCGATGATATAATGAACTTTTTGGAACGTTTTCCCGCGATGATAGACGATGTGGAACATTTGCTTACCGCAAATCGTATTTTTAAACAGCGCACTGTTGATATTGGAGTTGCCTCCCCTGAAGAGGCAATGGACTGGGGTTTTTCTGGGCCCATGTTGCGCGGCTCCGGCGTTGCTTGGGATTTACGGAAATCAGAGCCTTATGATGTTTATGACAAAATGGAATTTGATATCCCTGTAGGTAAGAACGGTGACTGCTATGACCGGTACCTCGTAAGGCTCGAAGAAATGCGTCAATCGTTGAGAATAATAAGGCAATGTCTCGACCAATTACCAGATGGACCCGTACGTTCAATAGATCCTAAATTTTCACCGCCCCGTAGAGCAGAAATGAAACAGTCTATGGAGGCATTGATCCATCATTTTAAGCTGTACACGGAGGGTTATCACGTTCCAGAAGGAGAAACGTACAACGCCGTAGAAGCTCCGAAAGGCGAGTTCGGTGTTTATGTTATTTCAGACGGTAGCAACAAACCATATCGTTGTAAAATAAGAGCCCCGGGATTTGCCTTTTTGCAGGCAACGGATTTTCTTGGGAAAGGTTATATGTTGGCTGACGTCGTTGCTATAATTGGCTCAATGGATATCGTTTTTGGTGAGATAGATCGATGAATCAGCAAATTAAACAGCCAGAGACATTTGAGTTTGATGTTGTTAACAAAGCGGAAGCCGAGAAGATAATATCACGTTACCCCGAAGGCCGACAGGCTAGCGCTGTACTGCCTCTTCTAGATTTAGCGCAAAGACAATTTGGGGGGTGGCTCCCAACTGCAGCCATGGATTGCGTTGCTGTATTACTTAGTATGCCAGCGATTAGGGTATACGAGGTAGCCAGTTTTTATACTATGTATAACCTAGATCCAGTTGGTAAAAACTTTGTTCAGGTATGCACAACAACACCATGTGCATTACGCGGTTGTGCTGGAATTCTGAACGCTTGCCGTGATGAGCTTGGTATAGAAGTCGGAGAAACCACTCCTGATAATAAATTCACCTTGCAAGAGGTCGAGTGCCTTGGCGCATGCGTAAACGCTCCCATGATGCAGATCGGCGATAATTATTATGAAGACTTGGACCCAAAAACGACTAAGGCGGTTTTAAAGTCAATAAAAAATGATGAAGTACCCATTCCAGGTCCTCAGAGTGGACGGACAGGTTCTGAACCAGCCGCTGGGTTAACCTCTTTAAACGGATCAGTCGGGGGTAATAGCTAGACATGTTAAAAGACTCTGACCGTATTTTTACTAATTTATATGGATTAAAAGACTGGAAACTCGCAGGGGCGAGGAGCCGTGGTGATTGGGACGGTACGAAGGAAATTTTGAACAAAGGCCGCGAGTGGATTGTCGAGGAGGTTAAATCATCAGGACTTCGCGGGAGAGGCGGCGCAGGATTCCCAAGCGGACTTAAATGGTCTTTTATGCCTAAGGAGCCTACTGGTCGTCCGCATTATCTTGTGGTTAATGCTGACGAGGGTGAGCCCGGCACCTGTAAAGATAGGGATATGTTACGGAACGATCCCCACAAACTCATAGAGGGTTGCCTTTTAGCGGGTTTTGGTATGGGTGCGAACGCAGCCTATATTTATATACGAGGTGAGTTTTACCGGGAGGCGGAACACCTCCAATTTGCAATTGATGAAGCTTATGAGGCTGGTCTAATCGGTCGAAATGCTTGCGGATCTGGATATGATTTTGATGTTTACGTCCATCGTGGTGCTGGTGCATATATTTGTGGTGAAGAGATGGCCCTGATTGAAAGCCTGGAAGGAAAAAAGGGAATGCCGAGGCTGAAGCCGCCATTTCCTGCAGCTATGGGACTCTATGGTTGCCCAACAACCGTTAATAACGTCGAAACAATTGCGGTAGCCCCTACAATTCTGCGGCGAGGAGCGGCTTGGTTTTCTTCTTTAGGACGCGAAAATAATACAGGGACAAAGGTTTTTTGTATTTCAGGGCATGTCAATAACCCCTGTAACGTTGAAGAAGAAATGGGTATTCCACTCAAGGAACTAATTGAAAAACATGCCGGGGGTGTCGTTGGAGGTTGGAATAACCTAAAAGCAATTATACCGGGTGGGGCATCTGTTCCAATCATACCCAAATCGATTTGTGACAGTGTTTTAATGGATTTTGATTCATTAAAAGAAGTCCGGTCTGGACTTGGGACAGCCGCGGTTATTGTCATGGATCAATCGGCAGATGTAGTCGCAGCGATAGCGCGTCTTTCAAAATTTTATAAACATGAAAGTTGTGGTCAGTGTACGCCCTGCCGGGAGGGAACCGGTTGGATGTGGAGAGTTATGGAAAGACTAATAATTGGTGATGCAGAAATTGATGAGATTGACACCCTTATAGAGGTAGCTAGTCAAGTAGAAGGACATACAATTTGTGCTCTAGGTGATGCGGCTGCATGGCCTATTCAGGGTCTGGTAAGGCATTTTCGTATGGAAATTGAAGACCGAATAAAAGCTAGGAAACAAGAGGCAGTGGCGGCCTAAGCGGATCAAAGGAAAATGGCTAAACTCACAATAGATGATGTGGAAATAGAAGTGCCTGATGGGATAACCGTCTTGCAGGCTTGCGAGTTAGCAGGGGCAGAAATTCCTCGGTTTTGTTATCACGAACGCCTCTCGGTGGCCGGTAACTGTCGGATGTGTCTGGTCGAAGTAGCGCCAGGGCCACCAAAACCTGCTGCGTCTTGCGCGTTGCCGGTTGGCGACGGAATGTCAGTAAAAACTAATTCTCCGATGGTCAAAAAAGCCCGTGAAGGGGTCATGGAATTTTTACTTATAAATCACCCCTTAGATTGCCCAATTTGTGATCAAGGTGGAGAGTGTGATTTACAGGATCAGGCCATGGCTTATGGATCTGGCCACTCTCGCTTTGATGAAAACAAACGAGCTGTACGAGATAAAAACCTGGGCCCACTGGTTAAAACACAAATGACTCGTTGTATTCATTGTACCCGCTGTGTCCGTTTTGCCACCGAAATAGCAGGGGTGGAAGAACTAGGAGCAACCGGACGCGGAGAAGGTATGGAAGTAGGTACTTATGTTGAAAGAGCTCTGACATCAGAACTTTCCGCCAACATTATTGATCTCTGTCCAGTCGGTGCCCTGACGTCTAAGCCCTATGAATTTGTTGCACGTCCATGGGAACTTTCGAGAACGGAAACAATCGATGTAATGGATGGTGTAGGTAGCAATATAAGAGTGGATTCACGAGGGTCAGAGGTGCTCCGTATTCTTCCGGTTCTTAATGAAGATATTAATGAGGAATGGATATCTGATAAAACGCGTTTTTCTTGTGATGGTCTGAAACGGCAGCGTCTCGATACGCCATATATTAGACGTGATGGCACATTATTTGAGGCCAGTTGGGACGAGGCATTTGCAGCAATTGCAGAAAATCTGGAGAACAAAGAAGG
>JAYZFG010000013.1:0-76912 GCA_036336885.1 Pseudomonadota bacterium | reverse complement strand
TGATGGTCTGCCATACCACTGCGATTCCTGTGATGTGGTGGTGTTAATGTGTCTGCATCCATCTAAAACCGGTGGTGTAAGTACCGTTGTCAGTTCTTTAAGTATTTATAATGAGATGTTGAAAATGGCACCGGAACAGGCACTGGCACTTAGTAAAGCGATCTTTCGTGATAGGCGGAATGAAATCCCGGAGGGCAAAGAACCATGGTTTCAGCTTCCGGTGTTCAACTTCTTTAAGAATCATCTCAGTGTCAGTTGGCAGGGTGCTTATATTCGTTCCGCGTCACGTTTTGACGAATTGCCAGCGCAATCACAAGACCTCAAGAATGGTTTGGATTTGTTTAACAAGCTTGCCAATGAGATGGCGTTTCCAATGGAATTCAGACCGGGTGATGTCCAAATTTTACATAATCACGTAACGGTGCATTCCAGAACTTCTTATGAAGATTGGCCTGATCCAGAACGGAAAAGACACCTGTTGAGGCTCTGGTTAGCGACACCGGATGGCAGGCCGTTACCTCCGGCTTATGAAGAACGATATGGCGGATTAAAGTCCGGTGACCGTCCCGCAGGGGGAATAATAGTACCTGGAACCGTTTTTAAAGCGCCCTTATATGCTGAATAAATAAAGGTAATCCGGAATCTAGTACTTTTATTATAAATAGGTTAAGATGAAGGAAATTGGCCGCTTAAAAGTGTGGTTTTCGAAGGAGAAGTCAAAATGGATTTAGCAACCAGTGATAAATATCATGCAATGAGTGTTGATAGTTTTGACACTACAAAACTACTAACGAATGCCGCGAGGCAGCGCGATGCCAGAAAGCTAAATGAATTTCCAATATTTGATGTTGACGCTCATCATTATGAAGGAGAGTCTATATCGGAGATCATAAAATATATTGATGATGATATACTTAATCATCTTGCTCGAGCAAACCCTGCGATTATTTCTCAGGGTAGGGGCGGGTACCAGCCGATGGGAGGAAGGATAACTCGCTATCCTCTTAGAAAGATTGAAGAAACGCCTGCGGATGGCACGCACCGTGATGTACACCTGTCACGGAGGTGGATGGATGCCATGGGTATCGATTATATTGGGCTCTTTCCTACTGGCATGCTAGGGATCGGTCTTGCCCCTCAAGTAGAGATTGAGGTTCAATATGCAAGGGCTTACATGCGTTGGCTTACTGAAGAACTTCTACCTAGTGATCCTCGAGTGAAAGGTTACGTGTTTCTTCCTTTTAACAGTCCTGAGGCTGCATTCGAAATGGCTCAAGAGTTTGCAGATAAAAAGGGAATTGTTGGATTTCTTATTACTAGTCCACGTTACAAGCCAGTTCATGACAACGCCTACATGAAGACATATCGGTTTATAGAAGAGACCGGCATGCCCTTGATTTTTCACTCGGGCTTGAATTGGAATGACCCTCTCATGTCAGTTACCAATCGTTTCATCGCTGCTCATGCCTTGGGGTTCACGTTGTATAACGTTATTCACATGTGCAATTGGATTTGTAATGCGCTCAACGAACGCTTTCCAACTCTTGATGTTGTTTGGGTAGAGTCCGGTCTCTCTTGGGTTCCTTGGTTAGGACAACGTCTTGATAATGATTATAAGATGCGTTCATCGGAGATCCCAGGACTTAAAAAGCTACCAAGTGAATATATGGCGGACATGTTTTATACTAATCAGCCCATGGAAATGCCAAACGATCTTGATTATCTTGAGATGACATTCAAGTTTATCAAGGCGGAGACGCAATTACTTTACGCTTCAGATTATCCACATTGGGATGCGGATATGCCCTGTACAATCTATGATCTTCCATTCCTGGATGAGAAAGCTAAAAGGAATATACTGGGCGGCAATGCCGTAAAACTGTTTAACCTTGATGTCTCGGATCGCTATCCAGACTATAAGGCGGCTTAATTTAGCTGTCAGTTGTCGGAAAGCCGGAGTTTATTCCGGATTCCGTTCGACGGTAGGTGGGGTTAAGAACTACGAATAACGTCAAAAGATTCTTTTCAGAAAGGGTGCGTAATGGCTAAGGAAATTCTTGTCGGCAAAGCCTCCGACTTTAAAGAAGGTGACAAAAAGATTGTCCCGAATGGTAAAAATAGTGAAATCGGCGTGTATTTGGTACATGGAAACTGGTACGCCTATGCCAATCTCTGTCCGCATCAAGGGGGGCCAGCCTGTGAAGGGTTGTTGATGGCAAAGGTAGAGGAAATTATTGCTGAAGATAAAACCTATCAAGGGATGAAGTTCAATCACGACGAAATGCACATAGTATGCCCTTGGCACGGCTGGGAGTTTGATATTGCGGATGGCCAAGCGGTCGCTGACCGAAAATGGAGCCTTCGTAAATTTGAAGTCGAAGTGCGGGGTGAAGACGTCTATGTCATCGCCTGAACCTGATCCGAGAGCGGCAGACCTGCCGGAAGGTGGGGAAGTTATCGCTCATATTCCGGAAGAAGAAAATGCATTACGCAAATTTGCCAAAGCAATTAGTGAGGTGCCTGAAGGCGAACAAATTCCGGAGGAAGTTATTCAGGAGGGCCTCACAGCGTTGACAAGGCTATACGCGGTGAAATTTCAGCTCGGTGAGCGTTGGGAACCGTTTACCCCTAATAACACGGTACCAGCTACCGCTGCCATGATCATGTGCACTGCCATGTTAAGGGGTGTCAACGTGGAGGTTTTTGAACTTGGCATGTGGCAAAGCTGGTCAGGGGCCTAGAGAAGTTTAATGGATATACCTACAAGCGATATTCACAAACAAGCTGTGGAGTCGCTTGATACTAACACTCTTTTGACAAATGCAGCGCGGCAACGAGATGCGCGTAACTATGCATCCTTTCCAATAGTGGACGTTGACTGTCACCATTATGAAAATGAATCACTCCAGGAAATTGTTAAATATATTGATGATCCGGTGCTTAAACAAATGGGTCAATTGTACACCGGTGGAGGTACAGGAGGACAAACTCCCTTTAATCCCGGTCTTGTAGGTTATCAGGATGTAGCGGGTCGCGTCACTCGCTACCCCCTTCGGAAGACGGAGGCTACTCCCGGTGATGGAACGCACCGTGATGTGCATCTTTCTCTACGATGGATGGATGCGATGGGGGTTGATTATGTCTGTTTGTTTCCAACACCGATGTTGAGTTTAGGTTTGCATCCTCAGCCCGAGGTAGAAGGGGCTCTGGCCAAGGCATACAACCGCTGGCTACTGGAAAATATTACGGCAAAAAACGATCGTATAAAAACGATGTTATATGTTCCGTTCAATGACCCAGAAGCGGCCTTTGAAACTGTTAAAGAATTTGGAGAGTACCCAGATGTTATCGGGTTTATGATTTGTTCGGTACGCTATAACGGTGTACATGAAAACCCATACATGAAGACTTATGAATTAATTCAAGAACTTGGTAAGCCTCTGGGCTTTCATAGTAATTATAACTGGAATGATCGGTTGGTGGGAAATAGCAATCGTTTTCTGGTGACGCATGCACTTGGGTTCACGGTTTATAATGCGGTTCATTTGTGTAACTGGGTTATCAATGGTCTTCCCGAACGTTTCCCTAAATTAAAAACTATCTGGATAGAATCTGGTCTGGCGTGGATACCATGGGTAATGCAAAGGCTTGATAATGATTACAAGATGCGTTGGTCTGAAGCTCCTTCACTCAAGGGCCTTCCAAGTGATTACATGAGGGAGATGTATTATACTAGTCAGCCAATGGAAAAGCCGGACAGAGACGATGTTCTTGCAATGACGTTTGACCTTATTAACGCTGAATCACAACTTCTATGGGCATCGGATTATCCCCATTGGGATATGGACGTGCCAAGCGTCATTTATGATTTGCCCTTTCTTGATGAAAGTCAAAAGCACCGAATTTTAGGCGGAAACGCGATTGATTTGTTCAAGCTCGATGTCAGCGAAAGGTTTCCAAATTACAAATAATTTTTACGGTTTTCTGGGATGACTCTCACCGAAAGTCTTATCCATCTTATACGTAATAAGGCGGTCTCCGAGGAAGATCTACGTAAAACAGCGTTATTTACACTTGACGCGGTAGCAAATCTGATTGCCGGGCGTAACTCCACTGTTGGCCAAAAACTATTGCAATGGGGAGGAGGTCGTCAGAATGATGAAGGAAGGCGTGCCTTTGTCATGGGCGGGTTAACCCACATCTTGGAGGTTGATGATGTACATCGCGCATCGGTTGTTCATACCGGCTGCGTCACAGTGCCGGTAGCCTTGACCTTGGCACAGAATCGAGAAATACCAGGGCATACCTTTTTAAAAAGTATCTTGTATGGTTTTGAGGCTGCCTGCCGAGTTGGTATGTCGGTTGGTCCTTCGCATTATAAGGTTTGGCACAATACTGCAACTTGTGGCCCCTACGGTAGCGCAATGACTGCTGCGACATTGTTAGAATTAAGTGATCAACAAACCATGCATGCATTAGGGAATGCTGGTACTCAGTCTTCGGGCTTCTGGGAATTTCTTAAGACCGGCGCAATGAGTAAGCATCTCCACGCCGCTAGAGCCGCAGAGGCGGGCCTGGTCTCCGCAGAACTTGCTGCTTTAGATTTCACCGGACCACCGAAAATTCTGGAGGGCCCTTCAGGGTTCTATGCTGGGGCATGCCCAGATCCAGAACCTGATGCGGTTCTGAGAGATCCAGATGGGGAATGGCAGGTTCACTTAACGTCAATTAAGCCTTGGCCATCCTGTCGTCATACCCATCCGGCGATTGATGCTTCTTTGGCTGTTTATGCCGAGTTGGATGGAGAGCTTATAGAGAAGGTGAATGTAAGTACCTATCAAGCTGCAATCGATGTTTGCGATCGGCCGATCGCTACGACAGAATATGAAGGAAAATTTTCAATTCAGCACTGTGTGGCGGCAGCCCTGCAAAGAGGGAAGGTTGACTTCTCGGCATTTGGTGCAACGGCCCGTACAGAGGCCGCGAAATTGTCTAAGAAAGTGAATCTTTTTACCAGAGAACCTTATGCGTCTTCTTATCCTCGGTCTTGGGGGGCAGGCGTTTCTGTTACTCTTGAAAACGGTAAAAAAATTGAATCATTAAAGCCTGAATGTAAAGGGGATCCAGAGGCAATGCTCGGTGAGGCGGAGATGATTGAAAAAGCCCGTGATTTACTGCGGTTTGGTGGGGTTAATGATCCGTCGCAAATCATTAATACAGTAATTGATATACCTATAAGTAGTAACCCGGTAGATTTAACACCAGTTCTGTTAGCTGCGGCGTAGCATCGTTGAAATCGTTATTATTCATTAAATATTTAAATCCCAGTTTCAAAGATAGGACACTGATCAAATGAAGCAGTCTGAAAAATGCGACAAATTTTTAGCCATGCATAACGAGGGGACCTTTGTATTGCCTAACGCCTGGGATGTTGCGAGTGCTTGTGTTTTAGCCGATGCCGGCTTCGATGCGATTGCTACCACCAGCGGAGGGTGTGCTTTTTCTTTAGGCTTTTGCGATGGAGAAAATATTGGTCGGGATGGTATGGTTGAGGTTATTGGTCGTATTGCACGAAATGTTGACATTCCGGTCAGTGCCGACTTGGAATCCGGCTACGGACCCTCACCAAAAGATATAGAAATCACAGTGATGGCAGCTCTAAATGCAGGTGTCGTAGGCCTTAATATTGAAGATAGCATCAAGGGTGGCTCCCGACGACTATATAACTTTGATGATGCTGTAGAACGCATACGTTCGGCCCGCCGGGCTGCTGATCAATTTGGTATTCCTGCTGTTATAAATGCACGTACCGATGGATATATGCTGGGAGGCGAAGAAGATATGTTTGATGAAACGGTTAGGCGGGCAAATGCATATTTAGAGGCCGGAGCAGATTGTGCATTTGTCATAGGGGCTCGTGATGCCGATTTGATTAAACGCCTGGTAACGTCAATAGACGGGGGCTTAAATATTTTGGCCGGACCAGAATCGCCTCCCGTCCCGGAGTTACGAAGAATGGGCGTACGAAGGATTACAGTTGGGAGTAATATTGCTAAGGCAGCCTATACTCTTGTTAAGCAAGCAGCCGACGAGATGGTGGAGGACGGCACCTATAACTTTGCATCAGGTATTTTTTCCCAGGGAGATATGCACAAAATTCTTAAAGGAGGGTAGTCCTAAATGATTAGCGAACCTTCGAGCCCTTAAACGCTCCTAATGTAACCACCATCAACCCTTACCAAACTTCCTGTAACGTAGCTTGCGCACTCACTTAATAAAAAAGTTGCAACATTGGAAAACTCTTCGACCGTTCCGTAACGCCCGGCTGGTATGGTAGCCTTTGACGCTTTGATAATTTCTTCAATGGTCGTCCCCTGCTTGTCTGCCGCTGCTGCATCGATTTGATCGACACGACTTGTGTGTATTCGTCCTGGTAAAATCACATTAACAGTGACCCCATCAGCTGCGACTTCAGCTGAAAGTGTTTTTGTCCACCCGACCAGTGACAATCTTAAGGTGTTGGAAATCCCCAACCCAGCGATAGGCTGTACCGTCCCGGAGCTTGAAATTATTAATACTCTTCCCCACTTTCGTTGACGCATCCCGATCAGAAACGCATTTGTAATCTCTATTTGACTTAGGACCATTGGTCGAAAGTGTTTTTCAAAAATTTCGAGTTCTGCTTCAGTTATGGCTCCGGGTGGTGGTCCGCCGCCATTGTTGACCACAATGTCAAAGCCACCAAAGTCCTTCTTCGTGACCTCTATTAGGTTAGATACAGAGCTTGGTTTGGTTAGATCTAGTTCATATCCGCGTATCTTGTTCGTTAATTGATTGCTTAAATCACTGGCCTTATTGAGGATAATTTTTTTATCTCGACCACAAATCGCAACATCAGCACCTTCAACAAGAAGTTGTCGAGCAATACCCAATCCAAGTCCGCGGGAGCTACCCAGTATCAGGGCGCGTTTCCCTTTTAATCCTAAATGCAATTGAATTTTTCCTTATACGTGACGGTTAATATCTTAAATTTCGTGTTGACGTTTTTGTCTATTTGCGAAGTTCATTACCGGGGGGCTAAGGAAACGCCGAACCTCAGAGGGGTCAACAGCCGGATCCGCTGGAATCGGAGGAGAGCCTTTGATCGTTACTCGTTCCATTAGCCGGCGTTTGGGGTAATAATCATGTAGGGCAGAATGCTGAACACTTCTGTTGTCCCAAAATAATACCATATTGGGTTGCCAGCGGTGACGATACTGATATTCGTGGATAAAAGTTTTGCGAAATAGCAAATCTAAGATAGTACGGCTCTCGTCTTCCTCCATACCCTTAATATGGAGGGTAAACTGCGGGTTAACGAATAATACCTTTTTGCCGGTTACCGGGTGTGCAGTTACAATGGGGTGCGTAGATGGTGGGTAAAGGTCCTCGAACTTTCGCAATCTTTTGAGGCCCTCGCTTGTCTTGGGGAAAAGGGTTTTAAAAGGTTTGAAGTCATGAACTGCTTCAAGACCAGAGAGAAATTGCTGCATCTTGTCCGAAAGCCCCTCGTAGACGGCGGCCATGCTACAAAATGCTGTTTCACCTCCAACATCCGGAATTATTTTTGAACATAAAATGGTGCCCATAGGGGGGCTTTCCCGAAAGGTCTCGTCGGTATGCCATATATCCGTTGGAGGTGGAGGGTTCCCTTCCTTTTGATCATAAACAATCAACTCCGGGGCATCTTCGGTACTGCTTGAGAACGGGTGAACTGTCAACTCTCCATAATATCGTGCAAAGCGTATTTGGTCCTCTGAAGAAATTTTTTGGTTTGGAAAAATCAGGACCCCATGTTCAGCGTGGGCATTTCTGATAAAAGAAATAGTTTCTTTATTTAATGGTTTTGTTAGGTCGATTCCGTATACTTCGGCTCCAAGAAAAACACCGACCTGTTTAAGCTTAAAATTCGACGTAATGCCTTCTTTGTTCGCCATGGTCGTATCCATCAAAACTTCCTTTAAGTTTTTTGAGCAGCTATTCCTATTTCACGAAGTCCAGAAAGCGTAGCACGCGGAGATATTTGATCTTGTTCAATTCTCACTTCAATCACCGCAGGTTCACCGGATTCTAATGCTCTTTCAAAGGCGGGAGCAAACATTTCCGTATTACTGACTACCTCTCCTGTTAAACCATAGGCTACGCCTAGCGCAGCAAAGTCAGGGTTTACGAGGTCAGTGCCGCTAGTGCGACCCGGGTAAAATCTTTCTTGGTGCATACGAATAGTTCCATAAGTTCCGTTATTTATAATAATAAAGACTATTGGTAGATTGTACTGCCGGGCCGTGGCTATTTCCTGTCCACACATTAGAAAATCTCCATCACCATTAAACGAAACAACCTCCCGGTCTGGAAAGACTAGTTTGGCTGCTATCGCCGATGGCACCCCATAGCCCATAGAACCACTTTGCGGGGCCAATTCTGTTGGATAGCTACGATAAGGGTAGAACCGATGGACCCAGTTGGAGAAATTCCCTGCGCCATTTGTAATAATGGCATCATCATCCAGCCTTTCACCCAGCCAGTTAACAATAAAACCTAAATCCACGTCACCTTTCATCGGAGGGAGTTTTATGTTGTCATTTTGATCAGTGCGTGCTGCTTCGGTCCAACCTGACCACGCCACACTCCCGGGACCCTCTAAATTTATAGCGGCTTCGGCAAAATTTTCCATTCCGGTATGTATTGCGAGTTCCGGTTCGTAAACCCGCGCAAGCTCGTCTAAACCTGCGGCAACATGAACCAGAGTTTGAGTAGGACAGGGAATAGAAAACCGCTCATAGCCATCCGTAATGATTTCCGTGAGTTGAGCTCCTACAACTAATAACAGGTCAGCGTTTTGAAGGCGCTTTGCGAGGGCAGGGTTGATACCAAGGCCAACATCTCCAGCATAGTTTGCGTGACGATTATCGATCAAGTCCTGTCGTCTAAATGCTGCACCGACTGGGAGATTATATTTTTCAATAAAGCTGGTAAACTTTTTACACGCAGTTTTTGTCCAGCCGCTACCCCCAAGAATAACAAAAGGTCTCTGGGCTTTGCATAGCATTTTCTGGAGTTGATTCATTGAATCAGCTGTGGGAGCTGGGTTTATAGGAGAATAATGTTTCGCATCGTTAACCGATGTCTTCTCCTTTTGCATATCTTCGGGGAGCGCAATGACAACTGGCCCAGGCCTACCTGATGTAGCAACATGGAATGCTCGGCTCATGACTTCCGGAATACGGCCAGGGTCGTCTATCTGGGTTACCCATTTCGAAAGTGGGGCATACATTTCCCGGAAGTTCACTTCCTGGAAAGCCTCGCGGTCCATCATGGCACGGCCTACTTGTCCAACTAACAAGATTACTGGCGAAGAATCCTGATGTGCCGTATGAACACCTAGGCTCGCATTGGTTGCTCCCGGACCCCGCGTGACAAAGCATATTCCCGGTTTCCCGGTAAGTTTTCCGTAGGCTTCAGCCATGTAGGCTGCCCCACCTTCCTGCCGGCACACGATGAGTCTGATGTCATTTTTGACATCATATAATGCATCCAATGTTGCGAGGTAACTCTCGCCAGGAACACAAAAAATTGTATCAGTTCCGTGAATGCGCAACTGATCAACAAGAATTTGGCCGCCAGTACGAAGGTTTGGGTTGTTGGTCATGTTGTTAAACTCATTATTGTGAAGTGGAAAAACCTATGGCTTTGGCGACCAGGGAGCCGGCATTAAGGTTTTATTTTCTTGGCGAAGTATTAGGGGCAAAATTTTTGGCAAAAAAGCATTCCATTCTGCACTTTTTGCTAGATTGGCTCGTCGCCGAGATCGATCTTCGTATGAGTCATAACCCCACATATGTATAATCTGATTTTGGGGACCGAAATCCGTGTAATACCAGCCGACGAGTTTACCCAAGATTGGCTCTTGAATTGCGAGGCCTTCCGTTTGATATTGCTTCATATAAACGGGTATCTTTCCGGGGTGGAGTGTGTAAATGCGTTCTTCAATGATCATTTGATCCGAATTCCTTTTTGTTGCACCAAATATATCACAACACAGGGAAATGACTCGGGCAACAGTTGCAAATGAGGATCTTTAATACAACACTTCATTTGGCCGGGTTTGGCTCAATAAACATAGAAAAGTAAACAGATAAAAGTATGAAAAATCATTTAGTTAAAAGTTATTCCTCAAAAAAAACATTAATACGTGCAGAAGAGCTTGCGTGGAAATTAGCAGCTTTGGCGGCTGATAAAGTGCCTGTTGAAAAAGAAGTTGCGGATATGGTGATTAACCGGATGATCGATAACGCTGCAGTCGCAATTGCAGCTATAAATCGTTTGCCGCCATCAACTGCTCGTTCTCAAGCTATCGCGCATCCGCATGAAGGCGGGGCGACGCTTTTCGGTTTACCAAATAATCAAAAATTTTCTGCCGAATGGGCAGCGTGGGCAAATGGCACCGCTGTGAGAGAATTAGATTTTCACGACACATTTTTAGCCGCAGATTACGCCCATCCAGGCGACAATATTCCGCCTCTAATTGCGGTAGCACAACAAATGAAGCAATGTGGCCAGGACTTACTGAAAGGCCTGACAACCGCTTATGAAATTCAGATAAATCTCGTAAGATCCATCTGCTTACATGAGCATAAAATTGATCATGTAGCCCATTTGGGTCCTTCGGCTGCGGCCGGTATCGGCACGATGCTTAGCTTGCCCATAGAGATAATTTATCAATCTATTCAACAAGCTTTACATGTCACAACTGCTACCAGGCAATCGCGCAAGGGAGAAATTTCAAGTTGGAAAGCATTCGCCCCGGCTCATGCAGGAAAGCTGGCTATCGAGGCTGTGGACCGATGCATGCGTGGCGAGGCAGCTCCGTCTCCAATTTACGAGGGTGAAGATGGTTTCATTGCGTGGATGCTGTCTGGACCAGACGCAAGCTATTCTGTACCGCTTCCAGAGGCGGGAGAACCAAAGAGGGCAATATTAGACTCGTTCACCAAGGAGCATTCAGCCGAATATCAAAGCCAGGCCTTAATTGATCTTGCCTTTAGGATGAAGGAGCAGATTGATGATTTTGAAGAAATTACGAAAATAGTTATCCATACCAGCCATCACACGCATTATGTAATTGGTAGTGGTGCTGGAGATCCCCAAAAGATGGACCCGAAAGCAAGTCGCGAGACGCTTGACCATTCTATTATGTATATATTTACAGTGGCGTTACAGGATGGCGAGTGGCACCATATTCGGTCTTACCTTCCCGAGCGTGCAAACCGTGAGGATACCGTAAGGTTATGGAATAAAGTTGAAACTGCGGAAGATGCGGAGTGGACCGCGCGTTACCACGAAACCAATCCAGAAAAATTAGCATTTGGCGGGCGAGTTGAAATTATTTTAAGGAATGGAGAGGTGATTGTTGATGAACTTGCCGTTGCCAATGCTCATACTAACGGAGCCCGTCCATTCACCCGTGCGAATTACATTCAAAAATTCAAAACACTCACAGAATCTTTGGTATCAATGGAAGAACAAGATCGCTTTCTAGATTTAGTGGCAAGGTTGCCAGAGTTAACTTCAGGAGAGGTTGGCCAATTGAATGTTGTGCTTGATGAAGTAGAGTTAGAGTTTGGAAATAGAGATCAAAGAGGAATTTTCTAATGTTATTTGATACAAAATCTGCTGCTGAGAAACGTGCCAACTTTCGTTCCGGTTTAAGTTCGGGGCGGATCCTTAAGTTTCCGGGGGCTCATGCTCCACTCGTTTCCCTAGAAATAGAACGCCATGGCTTTGATGGAATTTATATTTCTGGGGCGGCTCTCTCAGCCGATTTGGGTCTACCGGATATTGGTTTGACAACGTTGTCAGAGGTATCTCAGCGGGGCCGTCAAATCGCGCGTGTAACATCTTTGCCATCTCTAATTGATATTGATACCGGATTTGGCGAGCCAATGAATGCTGCGCGAACGGTAAAGGAATTAGAGGAGCTTGGGATTTCAGGTTGCCATCTAGAAGATCAAGAAAATCCTAAACGTTGTGGTCATCTAGATAATAAGTCTTTAGTGAGCCGAGAGGATATGGCGCGTAAGATCATGGCGGCTACTGACGCCAAGACTGATCCCAACTTTGTACTATTTGCCCGAACAGACGCCAGAGCATCGGAGGGTATGGATGCTGCCATTGATAGGGCTAAGGCATATGTTGACGCTGGCGCTGATGCGATTTTTCCAGAGGCGATGGAGGGGGAAAAAGAGTTTGAAATTTTTCGTAAGGCAATCGACGTCCCGATGATGGCTAATATGACAGAGTTTGGAAAGTCTCCCCTACTGTCAGCAATGCAATTGGAAAACCTTGGTTATAATTTAGTAATATATCCGGCTACGACATTGAGATTGGCTATGGGCGCCATTCAGGTGGGTTTGGCTGAGATCGCGGAGACTGGTACCCAGTCAGGGCTGATGGAGAGGCTGCATACCCGAAAAGAGCTATACGACTTAATACGGTATGAGGATTACAACAATTACGACCAGTCAGTATTTAATTTTAAGGTTGGTGAAGGGGAGTAGGGGATGGCGAAACAACCAAAGATTTACAAAGGATTGGACGGCGTACTGGTTGACGAAACAGCAATTTCAAAGGTGATGCCTGAGACAAATTCACTCACCTACCAGGGTTATCCAGTTCAAGATCTTTGCAAATATTGCTGTTTTGAAGAGGTGGCCTATCTTTTGTGGTATGGCGATTTACCTAGTCGTTCGGAACTCAGGACTTTTAAAAAGGAAGAGAAAAGCCAACGTAAAATTTCTCGAAATACACTAGCTGTTATTCAAAAGTTTCCGAAACGCGCTCATCCTATGGATACCGTAAGAACAGCTGTTAGCTACTTGGGTACGACCGAGGTTGCTTGGGGAGGCGAATCGGTCGACAGGGATTTGGCACGGTCGATGAACTTACTTGCGAAAATTCCAACAATGATCGCTGCTGACTATCGGTATCGCATGGGTAAAAGACGCATTCCACCGAGATCTGATCTTTCATTTTCTGAAAATTTTTTAAATATGTGTTTTGGTAAAGTTCCGCCGAAACAGGTGGTGAAAGCCTTTGATGTTTCCTTAATTCTTTATGCGGAACATAGCTTTAACGCTTCAACTTTCGCGACCCGCGTTGTTACGTCAACGATGTCAGACATTTACAGTGCGGTAACGGCCGGTATTGGGGCGCTCAAGGGTCCTCTGCATGGGGGGGCTAACGAAGCTGTAATGCACATGCTTTTAGAGATAGGAAGAGCAGATAAAGCAGAGGCTTGGTTACGTAACGCATTTGCGAACAAACGAGTTGTAATGGGTTTTGGTCATAGGGTGTATAAATGGGGCGACAGTCGTGTCCCGACAATGCGTACCTGTCTTGAAGACCTTGCGCGATGGAGAAATGATCGGAGGTGGATTGAAATTGAGGATGTTTTGGAAGACATCATGGTTAAAGAAAAAAATATCCACCCTAATCTCGATTACCCCGCGGGCCCTGCATATTATTTGATGGGTTTTGAGATCGATATGTATACCCCGATTTTTGTGATGAGCCGCATTACCGGATGGACAGCTCACTACATGGAACAAAATTCTGCTAACCGTTTAATCCGCCCCTTATCTGTTTACAGTGGCGTCAAAGAAAGACGAGTCACACCCATTGCCAAGCGTTGACCTGATACGTCTTCCTCCTTCCCCTAATTATAAAAATTTAGAAGGCCTAAAGGGGAAATTATCGATGGCTCCGTGGTTTGACGTTATCGCTTTGAATATTGTGGCAAGGTGGTATTGTCCGTTATCCCGTGCATGGGCGGCTGCTACTATCTCCGGGGGCTCCCCTGAATTCTTTGGTAATGAAATTGCTGCTTCTGGTCTCAATTCCAGTCAATATTTGAGAGTGTTGAACAAGGTTTCAAAATCTAATCAAGAGTTTTCAGAGATATGTAATACATGGGAAACATATTTCTTTGGCAGAGAAAATCCCAATCCAAACGATTTAATCGAATCACAAATTTCTCTTGTCGCCGGAGAACATCGGCAACTCTCGATGCGTCGATATTTTTTTTCTCTGCGACGTCATATCCAGCCCCTTAAATTGTCTGTTGCGACACCACATGATGTAGAGTCTATTCATCTGAATCGTCTTAAAGAGAACCCATTCCCATCCCCGCCAACTGCGAAGATTGAAAGATCAGCGAGTGTTTACGGTGAATGGGGTGAGGAATTCCATCTAAAGATGCCTGCGCCCTGTTGTACAAAAAATGATATCGTGCGTGCTCAGGTCTTTATGCCGCAAGACGGAAACATAAAGGGAACTTTCATTTGTTTGCATGGGATCCTAATTGAACCGGCAATGTGGAATAATTTAGCCTACCCTGTAAAGGCACTTACTCGTGAAGGAATTAGAGTGGTGTTACCCACTGGTCCTTGGCATGGGCGTCGTACCCCAAAAGGTCAATTCGGAGGGGAGAATATTTTGAGGTGTGGGCCGTTGGGCTTTATAGAGGCTCTAAGAAAGTGGGTGCCTGAGGTGGCCCTTTGGACCAGGTGGGCACGGTCAACTTCTCCTTCCCCGGTTGGGTTAGGGGGCGTCAGCTTGGGAGGGTTGTGCGCTCAGCTTGCCTCAACCGCTGCGCATGATTGGCCTAACAGTGATCGGCATGACGCACTATTACTCATAACAACCTCGGGTGATATGAATGACGTCGCTTTCAACAGTAACATAGGGGAGAAGTTGAATCTTACGAAAGAAATAAAACGAAAAGGTTGGACTAGACAGACGCTAAAGCGTTGGTTGCCTTTGCTCCAGCCAACTATGCGACCGCCGCTTATGCGTAAAAAAATTGCAATGCTTCTAGGATCCGCGGATAGATTGACACCTTTTGACGGCGGGCTTTTACTATCCAAGAAATGGAAAGTACCAGAAGAAAACTTATTTATTAGGCGACAGGGACACTTCACGGGTGCCTTGGGTTTATCTCACGATTCTACACCACTCAAACGGTTCGTTGAAATATTGCTAGAGTGACAATTTATTGTTCTAAATTTTCTTTATTTACCTTTTGTAGCATTGCCTCTCTTCTCACAATGTAACCGCATGAAATCAGCACGATTATGCCACCTGTGATAGCCCAGAGGTCTGGTATTTCTCCAAAGAAAAAGAAACCGATTGCAACCGCAATTATTATTCTAAAATAATCTAAGGGGGCTATTATTGTCATTTCACCAGCTGCGTATGCCCGGGTTAGGCAGTATTGTCCCGTTGAGCCGACAAAACCCAGCGCAACGAGCCAAGACCATTCCTCTAAATTAGGCATTCTAAAATGCAAGCTTGCCGGTATTGCAAGGATTAGGAATCCATAAAATAGGAAATAAAATACTATCCTGTTAGAGGGCTCGGTGCGCGTGAGATTTTTCATTGTCGTTAGGGCACAGGTCGCCAGAATGGCAGCTAATAATGCGACGAGTGTTGCCGGCTCCACACCCGTTTGTGGTTTTACGACCAATAATACACCACAAAACCCAATCATTGTTGCAAGTGCGCGACGAAACCGGATCCGCTCCCCCAAAAATAATGCAGCCATGATAATGGACCAAAGAGGTATAGTGAAAGTTAATACCACGGCGTCAGCCAACAAAAGATGGTGGACGGCATAGATGCCGGCAAGGAGGGATGTAGCCCCGAAGAATGCACGCCAAAAATGTGCAAATGGTCTCTCGGTCTTTAAAACCTTTAATCCGTTGGTAATTAGCCATGGAAGTAGGAACATCAGGCTAGTCAAGAACCGAAACATACCCACTTCGGCAATTGGCAGGGTCTCCATTAACACTTTGGCAATGCCAAACATTCCTGTCAGAAGGGATACAGCTAACAGCATCCAAAAAACACCAAGTATATTTGAATTTTTACCCATATGGTTAGGGGTATTGCGGAGTTTTTTAACCAATGGGTCTTTCCTAAGAAGGGTGAGCTCTGTCCACTAGACTTACATATAATAATCTTAACGAGCCCTTTAACGAAACTGAGAAAGTATCAATTTTATTCGACAACCTTTGACCCTACTTTATTAAGATATGTAGAATGATTGCAGATGATTGGAGACGCATATGATTTATGAAGAACGCATTTATACCATTCAACCTGGGAAAATTATAGAATATCTTAATAATTATGAAGAGTTGGGGCTTCCGGTACAAAAAGAAGTTTTAGGAACACTCGTAGGTTTTTGGCATACTGAAATCGGGGGATTGAACAAAGTAGTCCATATATGGGGATACGATTCGTTGGATGACAGACTGCAAAAACGTGTTGCCTTGGCAGAACATCCGGATTGGCCCGCTTACCTAGAAGTTGCGTTACCGTTAATTGTTGAGCAGGAAAATCGCGTTCTATATCCCGCTCGTTTTTCTCCTGTAAGGTAAAGAAATAGTTTAAGGAAGTGAGTATGGGAAGATTGGGTGGAGATGTGGCAGTCGTCACAGGTGGCGCGCGGGGTATTGGTTCAGCTTACGCGAAGGCACTCGCTCGTGAGGGAGCTAACGTCGTTGTGTGTGATATTCTGGATACGGCAGCAACTGTAGGTGCCGTTATCTCAGAAGGGTACAGCGCGATAGGCATAGGCTGCGATGTGACGGATAATGGGTCAGTAGACGCGATGGTAAGGCAGACAATTTCGACCTATGGAAAAATTGATGCCCTAGTAAATAATGCTGCGGTCTTTGCCGATATTTCTCATAAAAAATTTGAAGAAATTCCAGAAGACGAATGGTCAAGAGTAATGAGAGTTAATATAGAGGGAGTGTGGCGAGTTTCTAAGAGTGTGGTGCCGCATATGCGTAGAGAAAATTATGGAAAAATAGTGAATGTCGCGTCAACTACGGCTTTAAAAGGGACCCCAATGATGCTGCATTACGTCTCTTCCAAAGGTGCAATTCTCGGGATGACTAAGGCGATGGCTCGTGAGGTTGGCGAAGACAATATTTGCGTCAATGCGATTGCTCCGGGCCTGGTGGTAAGCGATGGTTTGGTTGAGGGTGGAAATTGGAGCGAGGAATGGTTCGATAACAATACCAACTCCCGTGCTTTCAAACGGCGCGCTATACCAGATGATATGGTTGGGACAATCGTATTTTTATCATCTCGAGAAGCAAATTTTATTACTGGTCAAACGGTTGTCGTCGACGGCGGGTCGGTGCCCTATTAGACATTATTTTCCTCGCCAGCGTAAAGAATGCATGCGAAGCTCAGTGTTCAACCTAGCGGAGTAATTATATGACGGATCCTGTTACTGTCGAAGTATTTACAGATTATGTGTGACCCTGGTGTTTTCTCAGTACCGTGCGTATTGAAAGACTTAAACAAAATTTCAATATTAATGTGAAGTTGGTTCATTTTCCTTTGCACCCTGAGACCCCAGAAGAAGGACTCTCCATTGCTAAATTGTATGCAGGAAGAAATTTAGACCCTGAAGAAGTTTATCAGCAAATGAAAAGCCGAATGGAGGCCGAAGGTCTGCCCTACGGAAAGCGCACCCATACCTATAATAGCCGGAGGGCACAGGAGCTCGGGAAGTGGTCTGATACACAGAAGAATGGCGAGCCACTACACGACGCACTTTATCGAACATATTTCGTCGATAATAAGAATATTGGTGATATTGATGTACTGTTTGATGTGGTTAATTCCGTTGGCCTTGACGCGAAAGAGGCACTTAGAATTTTGGAAGAGGGATTATTTGTTGGAGCCGTCGACAGCGACTGGGAAAAATCACGAGCCTATGGTGTTACTGGCGTCCCAACGTTCGTTGTGGGCGGGTACGGTGTCGTTGGCGCCCAACCATACGAAGCACTTGAGAAACTTATGAAGCAAGCCGGGGCTGACGAACGCCATAATCCTCAGTAATCAAGGAATTAACGATGTTGAAGGATAAAATAGCGATTGTGACTGGGGGCGCTCAGGGGATAGGAAGACATGCGGCCAAAACACTTGCTAAAACTGGTGTTAAAGTTGTCATTGCCGATATTAATTACGATAACGCTAAAAAAACAGCATCAGAGCTGGGTGAGCGTTCTGAAACAGTCGCGGTACAGTTGGATATAAGAAAAGAGAATGAAGTTCTTGATGTTTTTGGCAAGGTTAAGGGTATGTTTGGGGGAATTGATATTTTAGTGAACAACGCAGGAGTGGTGCCTCACTTTCGTTGGGGGCTTCCCCGCTGGCCAGAGGTGTCCGATATGCCATTTGAGTTTTGGGATAAAGTGATCAGTACCAATCTTTACGGGACTTTTTTAGGAACAAAGCACGCTATCCCGCAAATGAAGGAGCGTGGTCAAGGTCATATTATCAATTTGTATGGCGGCGGGGATACAACACCCCCGGGAGCATTGTCTTACATGGTGACAAAGGATGCCATAAGAACTTTTACCCGTTTTGCGGCTGAAGAGGTCCGTAATTCCAATATTTGTGTTTTAACATTTTCACCACGTTTTGCGATTGCGACTGAAACAGCGCCGGATAAAGCCAAGGAAAGGATGCCGGGCCCCGAAGTTCTTGGTAAAGCATTTGTTCTAGCGGCAGAGGCACCAATGGATCTAAGTGGACAATGTTTAGCATTTGAAGAGGGAAAGCTCGTTAAAGAAGTCCCTATGGTTGGTTAGAAAGTTTCAGCCTCCCAGTAAAACGACAGGGTCAGAAAATTTTCGTCCTTGAGCATCAGCCACGGCCTGGTAGGTCAGATCACCGTGATAAATATTTAAGCCGTCCAGTAAATGCCTATTCGAAAGCATCGCCTCTTCCGCTCCCATTTCGGCCAGTGATACGATAAAGGGCAAGGTGGCGTTGTTTAGGGCAAAAGTTGATGTTCTTGCGACCGCACCTGGCATGTTCGTTACACAATAATGAACAATCCCTTCATCAGTGAAATATGGATTCGAATGGGTTGTGGGCTTGCTGGTCTCTATACATCCACCCTGATCTATTGCAACGTCAACGACAACGGAACCTCTCTTCATATTTTTAATCATTGACCGGGACACTAACTTTGGAGCTGTTGCTCCGGGAACTAATACGGCTCCGACTACAAGGTCAGCTTCGCTAACAGCTTCTTCTATTGCGTGGGTCGTTGAATAAAGGGTGGTAACCATGCTCTGAAATTGAAAATCCAGTTCTGCCATTCTTCTTTGGTTTTTATCGATTATCGTGACGCTGGCCCCCATCCCCGTTGCTATAAATGCAGCGTTAGTACCAACAACACCACCACCAATAATTACTACTTTTCCTTGCGTTACACCCGGCACCCCGCCAAGCAGGACGCCGCGTCCCCCTCGCTCGATTTCAAGACCGCTCGCTCCCGCCTGTACAGACATGCGACCCGCTACTTCGCTCATCGGCGCTAGAAGGGGTAAAGCCATCCGTTCATCTGTTACTGTTTCGTATGCTATAGCGATGGCGCCGCTATCGAGAAGTCCCTGTGTTTGCGCATTATCTGGTGCGAGGTGGAGGTATGTAAAAAGTACTTGCCCCTTCTTCAGCAACTTAATTTCCTCAGGTTGAGGTTCCTTGACCTTAACCACCATATCCGCCTCAGAGAAAACCTCCGCTTGGTTGTTGGCTATTGTTGCACCAACAGCAGTATAATCAGTATCGTCTATCCCTATTGATTGTCCGGCATTAGTTTCAACGATGACCTTATGTCCACGGCCTGTAAGCTCAAAAACACCCGGCGGTGTCATTCCAACACGATACTCGTGGTCTTTGACTTCCTTCGGTATACCGATTTGCATATCTTGCCCCTCGTACAAGGACTGAATACTAATATGTCTACACAAAAAAGAAACAAAGGAATTTAGTTATGCGCGCTTTAATGCTGCACAAAATTGGCCGACCGGAGGATCTAACGTTAGAGGATATTCCAGCACTTAAACCAGGGGAAGGAGAAGTCTTGGTGGAAATGCGTGTTGCGGCTGTAAATTTTCCTGACTTACTTACAATCGAGGGTAAATATCAGGTTAGGCCAGAATTGCCTTTCGTCCCGGGAAAAGAGGGTGCGGGTGTCGTCGCCGCTGTAGGGACTGGCGTAACCCGGGTCAAACCGGGTGACCGTGTGATGATCCAAGTTGAGTATGGTACATTCGCGGAACAGGCGATAGCGCCAGAACATGAGTGTTATCTCGTGCCCGAAAATATTTCCTTTGATGAGGCGGCTTCTATCGGTATTGCCTTCCAGACATCGTATCTAGCGCTGATAGACAGGGCAAAAATTCAGGCAGGAGAGACTGTTTTAGTAACGGCCGCGAGCGGAAGTGTGGGAATTGCCGCGATCCAGCTTGCTAAGCAGCACGGGTGCAAAGTTATTGCCGGATTAACAACGCTCTCCAAAGAGGAGGCAGCAAAAGAAAGTGGTGCAGATCATGTCATAGATCTTTCTACCGAGGACCCAAGGAACAGTATTCGCGATCAAATTTTTGCGTTGACGAATGAAAAAGGCGTGGATGTTGTGATTGAAATGGTGGGGGGTGAGGTTTTCCATGGGTCGATACGGTCTCTGAAATTTCGTGGTCGTCTAGTTGTGGTTGGGTTTACTAGCGGAGTGATCGCTGAAATGAAAACCAACTATGTCCTCCTTAAGAATATAGCGGTAATAGGAGTGGATCGTGGACAGTACCGAGATAAAGAAGTTGAATGGATGCAAGATGCACAAAAAGAAATTTTCCAAATGTGTGCAGATGGCAAGGTAGGAATGCCTGTGCAGGCCTCATTTCCAATGGAAGATATTGTCGGAGCCTTTGATTTAATCAGGGATCGAAAAATACAAGGTAAGGTGGTACTAGAAATCCAAAGATAGGGAAACGAGATGATCAAAAAGTCTTGGGTAACGAGCTTTTTAGAAGGTACTCCTCGGATCTGCATGGATGTCGCAGGCGAGGGCGAGTTACTGGTATTTCTTCATGGCATTGGTGGGAACAAGGTTAACTGGCATTTGCAATTACCTGAATTTTCCAAACATTTTAAAGCCGTAGCATGGGATGCACGAGGTTATGGAGGGTCGGATGATTATGAGGGTGATTTAGACTTCAGTGATTTTAGTCGTGATCTGAAACGCGTGCTGGATCATTTTGAGGTAGAAAAGGCTCATCTTTGCGGACTATCTATGGGAGGACGTATAGCACAGGATTTTTATGCTTTATTTCCGGAGCGAGTTTTTACTTTAACTCTTTGTGACACCTTTGCCGGTGATGACCCAAAAGACGTGCGCGCCAGCCGTTCGCAATCAATTGAAGAATTCGTTGAAAGTCGAATCCGCCCTTTTCTTAATGGAGCGAATCCAGCGGAACACGCACAAAAGCGAGGCGGCACTTTGTTGGCACCTGGACATTCTGAGGATGCTCTCAGGCGTTCAGTGGAAGCTTCCTCTCAGCTACATGTAGAAAGTTATATCAAGACGGTCCGTGCATCAGCATCTTTCACACGTGTCGACAATTTAAAAAATATAAGTGTGCCGACCTTATTGGTATTCGGAGATCAAGATCCACTTACGCCGCCAGCTGTGGGCGAGTACATGCAGGAACATATTTCTGGTTCAGAACTTATTATTATTGAGAAAGCCGGTCACATGACAAACCTGGAACAACCTGCTGCTTTTAACAGAGCAGTTTTGAGTTTCTTGTTTGAGAACAGAAACCGGAAACTCTAAAACTTACTACCACTTATCTGGTAGAGGGTTGGCAACCGCGTCCTCCAGGGTATTTACTCGGTGAAATTGTTTCTCGGGCCGTAACTTTCCGTCTGCAGCTATCTGATCCATGCCGCAATAGAGCTCAAACTCAAAGCCGTCGGGGTCACAAAAATGCAGAGCCATGTTGCCGCCCGCCCCCTTGCGTCCTTCGAATACAACCGGGATCCCGTTCTTTTCTAAATATTTTCGAGTTTCAAATAATGTATCTGGGCCATCAACCTCTAAGGCTAAATGTTCTATCTTCAGGGCTTCTCCAGTTTGGGGGCGTGACTTTGCTTTGCTTGGCTTAAGCCCGATGGCGTGATGATCAGGACCACATCGGAAAAAGACCATACCAATGGAATTACGATCTGTTTCCTCAAAACCCATGACCTCGCGCCAAAATTTGGCCGTTCGCTCAACATCCGTGACCTCGTAAACCATATGACCAAGTTTGTTTATTTTAATAGGCGACTTCCCTTTATACTCAACAGGGTGATCACGACCTGCATTTTGGATGGCGTTTTCTCGTAGAGTCTCGTTTACTGAATTTTCCATTTTACTCTCCTTAAGGCATATGTCAGTTGGCCGGCTCACTCCATTCGGAGACTATATCCTCATAATCTGGACGAATTCTATCTGTCGGTGCATCTGTCAGGGAGCCGAAATAAAGAAATCCGGATACTCGGTCTCTTGATTTTAGACCAAGCGCAGATTTTACATCTTCATTGTAGGCATACCACTCAGTAATCCATTGAGCAGCAAACCCCATGCCAAGGGCTGCCGTTAACATATTTTGGCAGGCTGCACCTGAAGATAAAATTTGTTCCCATTCCGGAATTTTATGTTCAGGGTTGGTTCTGGAGACGACAGCAACTACTGAAGGGGCACGTATGAAACGCTCCTCTTCTATTTCTACTTGTTCGTCAATGCAGTCGGGGTTTTCTTTTCGAAAAGCCTTACCAAGAATTTTTCCCATTTTCATTCGAGCATCACCACGAATAACAATAAAACGCCAGGGCGTAAGACGTCCATGATCTGGTACGCGCATACCCGCGCGTAAAATCTTTTCAAGGTCTTCACTACTGGGGCCGGGTTCTGCCATATTTCGGACGACAACAGAGCGACGTTTGAGTAAAAATTCAGATAATTGAGACATGTTCAGACTTTTTCAAAATCAAATAAAAATAATTAGAGAAGATATACCACTGTTAACAATTTTGTCACGGGGGAACTCTTGACGCATTTGATCGGGTATTGCATGAAAAATACCATAAAATTTTGAAAAAATGGGAAGAATGATCATGGCGGATAAGGTTCTTGAAGGAAGATTTGCACTTATTACCGGGGGATCGCGTGGTCTTGGTAAGGAGATGGCTATAGCCTATGCCAGGGCTGGGGCGGCAGGCATTGTTATCACTGCGGCTCCGGGATCCGACGAAACAACGGCAGAAATTAATGATGAATTGAACGACGTACTTCTCGCTATAGAGAAAGAAAATTGTAAAGGGATCGCTCTTGTTGGTGATGTTTCAAATGCCGAGGATTGTAAGCGGGTTATTGAAAAAACAATTCGAGCTTTCGGAGCTCTAAACATTTTGATAAATAATGCCGGTAAATCAGGACGCTATGTCCACTTTGGTGATGGCTCGTTGTCAATTTCAGATGTAGACCCGAAGGGCTTCAAGGAAGTAATCGACACAAACATACTTGGGCCATATTTAATGACCCACGCAGCGTTCAAATATTTGCTGCAAGCCGGTTGGGGCAGGGTAATTAACATTTCAAAACGTACTGATTCAATGCACAGGTCTGCGATCACTCCCTATGGTCCGTCAAAAGCGGCAATGGAGGCGGCGACGATAGCATGGGCTGAGGCAATGTACGGGTCCGGTGTTACATTCAATACCTTGAGCCCGGGTGGGTTGGTAGATACAAAGTTCTCTACCGGTGAAATTGATGGTAAAGGATTAAATCCAACAGTTATTGGACCGATGGCCGTCTGGCTTGCTTCCGAAAATGCCAATGATACGACTGGCTGTCGGTTTGTTGCGGAGCTTTGGGATTCTTCACTTCCTCTTGAAGAGGCTGCGGAGGGTTGCAGGGAACCAGCAATTTTTACAACACCCGAGCGTGAAACGCCGTTGGAAAAAGCGTGGAGACAACCTAATATGTCGGTTTAGGCTTCGGCAAGGTACGCCATCCTAAAAATCTCACGTCTCGTAGATAGGTTGAAGTCACGTTTGTACGGTGTTGGAGGGCCATCACTTACTCGGGCCCACAGAAATCTAGGGCCGGGTTCATTTGAGATAAAATTTGCTGCGCCTATGATTTGTTCGGGTGCTTCAATTGTCATAACGGAAGGGATGCCGGCGCCTTCAGCCATAATTGCTAGGTCAGTCCTCCGGGAGGTGTGACCCAGTTGTCCCCCCGTCTCTGCATGCATCCCATTATCGATGCAGATTATTGTAAAGTTGTCAGGCATCATGGAGGCAACAGTCAATAGGGAGCCTATTCCCATTATTAATTCGCCATCACCAGCAATGGATATAACTGATTTTTCGGGAGCTGATAATGCAACTCCTAAACCCATCGGCACAGAAGCGCCCATTGTCCCAGCCATCGTGAAGAGTTTTGGTCCGTCATCGGTCAATCCGGCGGCGTCTTTAGAGGCGCCTGCCAGTCCCGAGATAATTAAAAACTTGTCTGGGTTGGGAATAAGTGCTGGTAATAGTTCGCGGCGGTTTATTGTTCCCATATTAGAAAGCCTTTGCGCCAAGGAATTTTTGTGAGAGAACGAGAGCAACTCCTTGCCCCCCGGTAAATGCTGCTGAAATTGAAGCTTCAACGGCGTGTTCCAATTCATCCTCTCTATCAACTTGAATGACTAAAATTCCCATAGATTCTAAAATTGGATTAACTGCCTGTCCCATTGGGTACTGCCAGTGGTTTTCTTCTCCGTAGTCTCCTCGCATAGTGACGATTAGGAGTATTGGAAAACGGCCCCCTTTAATTAGACTTAAAAAATTAGGACAACTTCCGACCCCAGATGACTGCATGCAGACAACACCCCTCTTACCCACGAGGTCGGCGCCAGCACAAATTGCTACTCCCTCTTCCTCACTCGTCAATAGTACTGTTTGGGTGTCATTATGCTCTTCTGCCATCTTTATAATATCGGTATTACCGAAATCAGGAATGTAACTAAAGAGTGATACCTCTGCCGCAACCAGTTTATCAAATACCAGTTTAGACCACAGTTTTCTGTCGGGTGCTTTCATTTTGTCAAAAATTTAAAGTTTAATTTTTAAATAAAGTTATGCCATGATTTTGATTTTTAAAACTTAACTGTGGACCGCCTGTTGATATGGTATTCCTTCATTAATATCGACGTCAAAAAGACCTCTTTCATGCATCCAATTTTGAGTGCGTTCAAACAATTCTTTTGTATATAGTTGGGGTACCACACGTTCTCCATTACCAAAAAGCCGGACATCGACTTCCCCTACATAACGGTCAGGAATTTCTGTTGAGAAGAACCTTTTGTATTGCTCGGGTTCGGCGTCGATATCGGTTTGCGCGCGGATGAGCCCCCGCATATATTTCTCAACATCTTCTGGATCTGCATCGTTGGCAAACATGAATGCCATAATAAATGTAGTTGGTAATATCCTCCTAAACCCTTTCTGCTCCATGAGGTAAAGTTGTGGGCCCCAGACATTCAAGGCCTGGATTTGACCTGCGAGGGCAGCATCAACGCGTGACCAGCTGGTTCCAACAAATTTCAGGTTAATTTCTGCCGGGTTTAAAAATACCTCTAAAGCTTGTTGAGCAGAGTAATGGCTTCCAGAATGGTAGCCTACCGCTACTTCAACATTCGCAAGTTGGTTTGGTGTCGTTATCTCCGAATTGTCTGGTACAACGATGGCTGCTTCACAAATACTATATGCCTTGCCATACATAATTCCAGTTTCCAGCTTTGCTGATTGGTTCACTGTCCAATGGCAAGCACAGCTTACATCACCGGCATTTTCTGCATCTCCCTTGCGGCCTCCGCCAGCGGCATAACGTTCAAATGCACCATGCAAATTATCTTTTATGGGCGCTTTAGACTTCGCTTCTGGAAGCATTTTCACTGTCTTGTAGCTGGCATCAATATTAAGAAAATAATCTAGCCCTTCATCTGCGAAGTAGCCCTTTTCATCTGCCACCCAATCGTTGAGCCGACCATGTGGTTGAATAATAAATTTCGTCATTAGTGTTTCCTTAAAGCGGAATAACAATCAATGTGTCAATACGTTCAGAGTCACAAACGACAACACGTTCTTTGAACTGAAGAAACTGCCCATCGTCAACGATCCGGTCAAGGTATTTACCGGTACAAAATATTTCAGGAGCAGACCCTTGAACTGTACGAAAACAGGCAAAACTGGTTTGCGCCATTATTTCTTGTTCACTCTTGCTTATAACAATTGGTAGATCGATTAAGTGACGGTAACCATGCGGTTCATACAGATTAGCGATACGAAGTGCAGAAACCCTATCTTCCATCATGCCTCGGTTTTCGCAAAGTATTAATCCAACAGGCATGTTTGCTTGATAGTTTTGCTGGGTGGTAATCATGTATCGGGCTTCTTCGATAAAAAATTTAGGCCACTCTTCAAGAAGGTCTTCGTCAATGGTATGCCCATATTGCCTGTTCAACATGTCAATCCGTTGCAGCAAAGCAGGGTCCACACTTATAGGGTCTAAGATATCAGGCATTAAAACTAGCCCTCCAAAAGGTTATGCCATCCCTGCCAGAAGCCGCGTACGGCAAGTTCATTGCAACGACTATTAGATTTTCTCTCTATGTCGCGTCCGCCCATGGCGAGAACAGATTTCTTTTTTTCTGCCCCTTTGACACCTCTTTGAACCCAACCGACTACTGCCCCATCTTCCATGGCAATGTATCCGCCAGGCCCTATAAGATTAGATTGCCTAATACGCATCGCCCTTTGCTCTGGTGTATCTTCCGCTGCGCCCAGTACCCACCATGTCAGTTCACTTTTGTGGGGCCCCTTAGGGACAATTAGTCGAAGTGTTAAGACGTTGGATAGTTGCTGGATAGAAAAATTTGGAAATAGGCTCTGAATGGCCAATGTTGTACCGCATTCAAACTCCGGCCAACTTTCCAGGAGCTCTGGAGAATTCAACGTGTAATCATCTTTGGATGCACGAATTTCCCTTGCGTTATATTGACCTTGATCATTATCTTGCGTTCGGATCGAGTACGTTAAATGATGCAATCCCCCCTCGCTGACTTCTACAGCACCTTTCATGGATAGACGGTTTAACCGAAAAGTAGTCATGAAGGAGTGCAAAAGGGAAGCGTGATATGTGTCGCGAACATTCTCCATGTAGAGTTTCCAGTTGCCATCGAGTCCATGTTGGAAGCGTCCTAGTAATTCAATTTTTCGACCAAGAAGACGTTCGATATTTCTACACATTTCAGGTCCAAAATATTCGATCAATGATGGCATATTCTCGCTGAAGGACCCGAAGACAAGGCCGCAGTGCGTCTCCACAGACAATTTTTCAAGGGCATGACAGGATTTATCGAAGTCTGCCGCCATGCCCCCTTCGCCCTGGATACCTTTTTCAAAGGCAATTGAAGACAGATTCCCTTCCAAATCATAAGTCCAGTTGTGGTAAACGCATGTCAGGTGCTCTACGTTTCCATGATCCTCTATGCAAACCAAATTTCCACGATGGGCACAACGGTTGACCATGGCATTTATATTTCCGTTACTGTCTCTAATAACGATTACAGGGGTATCGCCAACAAACATTGTTTTAAAGTCGCCAGGTTTAGGCAGTTCAATTTCTAATGCTAGGAAATTCCATGTACGGCCTTGAAAGACTTGTGCTTGTTCTTTTTTATATAAGTCCTCATCAGAATAGACCGCGTATGGAATTTCACTATAATCGTTAAGATTAAAATCCAAGGGACTCATTTTACGTAACCTTCCACCTTATTAACTGCAGTTGTACAATGCTTCACCACATGCTGAACTTCAATATCGTAATTTAATTGGTTTAAAATACACCAAGGAAATAAAAGTTGGGAGGTCCCCGTGAAACTGCAGTTGAGCATTGCGACTGATATCAATCCGCGCACTCGTCCTATTATCGATGGCTTGGTAAGTGTTGATGGTGTTGATTTAATTCATACAGGGTTACATCCATCAGAAATGTTTTGGAGACAACTTAAGTTTGGTGATTTTGATATTTCAGAAATGTCATTTTCCTCATTGATTAAAGCCGTCGCCCGTGGAGACGATACTTGGGTAGGAATTCCAATTTTTACAACGCACCATTTTTTTCAAAATTGGATTCTAATTCGCAAAGATTCGGGAATCGAAAAACCAGAAGACATGCGTGGTAGGCGTGTAGGTGTGCCGGAGTTTCAACAAACAGCAGCCGTTTGGTCGCGTGGCATTCTTAAACACGAATTCGGTGTTGATCAAACCGAAATGGAATTCTTTATGGAGCGTTTGCCTGAAACAAGCCACGGTGGTGCTACCGGTTTTGAAGCGCCTCCGGGGGTAACAGTAAATCAAATTCCGGTGGAGAGTAATATTGGGCAAATGTTACTTGATGGTGAACTGGATGCGACACTTTTGTATCTAAATAATCCTAATCTGGTGGACCGCAGTTCCGCTGATTTAGAAAACCATGTCAACTTCGGCCCATTGTTTCCCGACCCTGAGGCAGAAAGCTTGCGGTATTATCGGAAGACGAATATTTACCCTATCAACCACACTGTAGTGATAAAACGTACCTTGGCTCAAGAAAACCCATGGTTATTGTTGAACATTCTTAAAGCATTCAATCGCGCGAACGAGCTGGCCGATGCGCAGCGGTTAGAACATATCGACTATTACAGAGCTTCTGGTCTCATTTCTGAGGATGCTTACAATGCGCTATGTGAACCCCTCGTTCAGCATGGCGTAAGGGCAAATCGGGAAACCCTGGAGGCGGCGACACTTTACTCATTTGAGCAAGGTCTCACTCCACGCCAGGTAAAACTAGAGGAAGTTTTTGCTCACAATACGTTGGACCAATAAGTCAGGTAAAATTCCTAGTGCTAGAAACCTCTTTTCTTGGTGTCCCGGGCGTAACAGGCTGGATCTTCATTGGATTATCTTTCGCGGCCTGCTGCACATCCATTATCGCTGTCGTTACGGGAACAGCGGGCGGACTGCTTCTATTAGCATTAATGGCCTTCTTTTTTGAGCCTACGACGTTACTGCCCCTACACACTGTCATAATGCTTTTAACATCAGTGCATGTAGCGGTTCTGTTCTGGCGGTATATTCTATGGAAAACAGTTTTGCCCTTCCTAGGAGGATCGGTTGTTGGAGCCGCTCTGGGCGCGCAAATCTTTGTCGCATTGCCCGCTGCTATATTGCAGGGAGTTATAGGTTTTTTCATTTTGATTTTGACTTGGCTTCCTAAAATTGCGAGAGCTGGCGGTGAAGTTAAACGGTTTGCAGCTGTGGGGTTTGTTATTACTTTTCTAGGAATTTTTGTGAGTGCTACAGGGTCACTCCTGGCTTCATTTGTGGCGAGTGCGGCGCCGGATCGGCGGAACCACGTCGCGACCATGGGGGCACTCATGATATGCAGTCATGTTACCAAAATTGTAGCCTTTGGGGTATTGGGAGTGGCTCTAACAGCTTACATCCCACTCATTATCGCCATGGTTACCGGGGCTACGATTGGGAACTGGCTCGGCCGGAAAATGCTGGATAAAATGCAGGAACAGGTGTTTCGCACGGTATTTAAATTATTGCTGACAATATTGGGAATTCGTTTGCTGTGGGTGGGTGGAGAGGGCCTTGGCTGGTTCTAGGTTACATCTTCTGAAAGCAGTTCAATACGGCATCGCCAGAGATCTTTGCAATTTTTGAGTTATAAGCGGGCTTTCCCGGAGTTGAAAAGTTATGAGCTTGACCTTCATAAACAATGATTTCCGCACCTGGGTGATTTGAATAAGAGTCTTTGATGGCTTCTACTTCATCCATTGGGATCGATGTATCCATATCACCAAAATGAAAGCTTATCGGGCATGTGACATTCTTTGTTTCGTCCAAGTGCAAACCAATTTTGGTCCCGTGGAAGGCGGCGGCAGCGTTCACACCCAATCGAGCTGCGCAAAGGTGGGCATACCGTCCTCCAAAACAAAAACCTAAAACACCAACTTTGCCATTGCATTCTTGTCTTATTTTTAAGTCATTAATAATATCTTCGATGTCGAGCATTCCCTGTTCAGCATCGAAGGCTGCATATCGGGCCTGGGCAATTTCACTATCGGCAGTTGGTCCAGGGTGCTGTCGCCAAAAAATATCGGGCATCGATATTATAAAACCTTTACTTGTCCACTCCTCAGCCAACGCCTTCATCGTGTCGTCAGCACCAGATATTGCCGTGATCCATAGGATTCCCGGAAAAGGGCCAGGCCCCTCGGGCACGCTTAAATACCCGTCAAATGTTTCATTATTGCGGGTGGTGTATTTGATGTCTCTACTTGGCATTCTTTTTCTTCCCCTTCTAGTTATCAAATAAGGTTAAGATTGCGGATGCGGCTGCAAACATTTCTGCATCTTTGTTTTTGAAGCCAATTAACTGCAGACCGAGTGGCAAGCCCTTGGTTTTAAGTAGTGGCATCGAGAGGGCAGGTACCCCAAGAAGTGAGGTGCATACCGTGAAGTTTGGGTCGCCTGTCCAGCTCAAACCTTCGGGAGCCGCATCGGGCGCAGCGAGTGTTATACTGACATCACAATGTTCGGCAAGAGAGGCATGAATTTTCCTAATTTCCTCTCGGCGTTCTATTAAACCCACGTATTGTTCCTGGGTCATAGAGTTTGCCTGCTCTAGTCTTTCCTGAGAGCTATCGCTCAGCTTACTTGCATCCATGTCACGATGGTAGGTGTTTAGAGGCCAGCGGCCCTCCCAAGCATTGATATCACGTGACAGACCGTTTGCGTCTGCAATTGCACTTTCTACAGTCTCTACTGTTTTGTTGGTTGTTTCATCAATAATGATAATCCCAGCTGCACTCAAAGTTTCTTTGGCAATCTCTAACTGCTGTTTGGCAGCTTCTGTCGCCGTATCCCAGCCGGCCGTTTTTAAAATTGCTACGCACTCGGGAATTTCAGCTTTCGGTATGTCCATGGGTCCCAATAAGCCCATGTACCCGGGGTCTCCGCCAGCACGGGAAGACATTTCTCGTGCCATCCTCCAGGTGTCTGTCAGGGTTGCGGCAATGGCCCCCGTGCAACTCTGACTAAAATCATCAAAGCTGCCACCCCTACAAATACCACCGACACTTGGTTTAAAGCCGAAAGCACCACAGTAACTAGCTGGGCGTATCGTTGAGCCAATTACCTGAGACGCGGTCGCTCCCGCCAGCATACCACAGCCTACCGCTGCTGCCGATCCGCTACTCGAGCCTCCTGGAGTCCTATTGGTATCATGCGGGTTACGGGTGCCGCGGGGTGTGGTGGCGGCAAACTCTGTAGTTACTGTTTTTCCTACGACCACGGCCCCGGCTTCACGAAGCGCCGCAACAGCGGCACAATCGCGACCCATAGTCCAACCAGTAAATAGAGGAGAACCCTGTTCGGTCACCATGTCTGATGTCTCCATTACATCCTTAACACCAACAGGCATACCGTCAATTTGAGAAAGTTGAGTCCCTTCCGCCCACCGGGCTGTCGATCCATCAGCTGCCTCCCGGGCAGCGTCAAGGTTAGTGACAACAAAGGCACCAACTTCGTCTTCATACGCAGCGATCGCCTCAATACACCTCTCTAAAAAATCACGAGGGTTGTCACTGCCGTCAGCGAAGGAGGCAGTACCCGAATGAAATGGGCGAAGTTTAGGGGCAATTTTAATAGCCATGGTAGTCCTCTCAAATTATGTTTTTCGATTAGCCAATTAAGTCGTGCGTACCTTCAGCAAAGAGTTCTTCAATGGTAAACTTCCTAGGAGTGATAAGTTGGTCGTAAGCGGTTTGGGTTAAAGCTTCTAGAGCAAGGCGGTTGGGTTCAATACCATAAGGAAACGGATCTCCGCCAACCCCATTTTCCAGCTCTACCGTAAGTCTATCCTCAGCCGATAAATCCCCTCCCTTATTGATTGATGATAAATATTGATCTTTGGAGGATTTGAGTGCGTTAAAAAGGTCAACGGCTAGCTCCGGATACTGTTGAAGTAATTCGTCTCTGACTACAATGCCGTGGTTGACGGGGTAAACGCCCGAATTGTGGTAAGAAGAAAACCCAGCTTCCTTGGGATTGCCAATAAGCGGCTTAACACCGTCAACGGGATTCGGTAACGTGCCCACGGCCCCAACAATTTCTTTGTTGGCAAACATTCTTTGAAAATCATTACCCATTGAATTGTAATCGGCGAAGGGAGGCAGTTCAAACTCTGCCACATGTTCGTCATCAGTGCAGGTCCACTGGACTTTACTGAGGTCGACGCCATATTCAGAACTCAAGACGTACCTAGCCCAAACGCCTGTTGTAACAGTATAGCCACGCACAATACCGGCGGTTTTGCCTTCCATGTCTTTCGGGTTGTCTAGACCGGCCTTTGAATCAACATGGATAGCCTGATGATGAAAATTTCGCGTAATGAAAAGAGGCAAAGCGGTAAATTTTTTTCCTATTGACTTGGCCGCAAGATAGGTCGTGAAGGGCATTTCGCATATGTCATACGCCATTTCACGAACCATTTTTCTTGCCCAGACCAAAATATTCTCTGCCTCAGGGAACTCCAGTTCTAGTCCGTCATTTATAGTGGTTCGCGTTTTCATTTCGCGCATAAGTCCATAACTACGGGTAGGCACTGTTAACTTTGGCATCAGGTTTTCCTTCGATCTACTTCAGTTTGAATTTGTTTCCTTACAGCATATGGAAGAAGACATCAAAGGTCTCATTTGGTTTCAAGCTAGACAAACAAGGGTTTTTAACGACAAAATACAACTGACTAGTGGAGGCAAGAAAAAGCTGGGGAGCTTTAAGATGGATAGTAATATCAACGCTTATGATGGCGATGGCCATGTGGAAGAATGGGAAGAAACTTTTTCAGACAAATACCTTGAGCCCGAATTTCGAGACCGTCGGCCCGTCGTAGTCGACACTGGAGAAAATGAAAGGGACTATAAATGGAATATTGAGGGGGAGTTATTTAGGATTGGAGGATCGCCCTCAAGCAAAAAAGGTGTCGTTTCGTTAGAGTATGAGAAAATGTCTAAATGGCGTGGGTCGCATGAAAGTGGAGAATTTCATAGTGCGGCTGATCGCCTTAAGGTGATGGATGAAGAAGACACGCTCATTTCTGTCAACTATCCGACATTGTTTTTACAATGGCCAATTGCCAAGGATCCCAAGTTAAACCAGGCTCTTACTCGGGCCTATAACAATTGGGTTTGCGATATTTCAAATCAGGCGCCAGACCGCCTTAAGTGGGTGACGGTGATTTGCCCTAGTGACCCAGAAGAGGCTGCCCGTGAAATGATCCGTACGAAAAAAATGGGGTCAGTTGGCGTGATGGTTCTCGGAGAGTATAATGAGAAGGGCTTAGATCACCCGGACTTTGAAATTATTTGGCAAACGGCGAACGATATAGGCATGCCTGTAAACGTTCACCCTGGTACCGGTGCGCTGAAGGCTTGGGAAGATTACCCCAGTGTAGCCTCTGACCAGTTCCTGATGTCGGTTGTCCGAGGGTTTAAGACAATTTGTAGCTCAGGAATTTTGGACCGTTATCCGGATGTTACGGTTTCTTTTCTTGAGACGGGTTGTACATGGGTAGATTTTGCAATTGAGGTGATGGACTTCACGTTGGATACAATCCGCGAAAGGATTAAACACGACGCACTCCGTGCCGAGCACATGCCGATTATAGAGCGTGGCCTGCCCAAGATGACACCAGAAGAATATATAAAAGCTGGGCGAATTTTTATCGGGTTTGAAGTGGATGATGATCTTTTGCCTTATATGATCAACAAATATGGCACGGAGTGCTGGGTTTATGCCAGTGATATACCGCACGCCCATCGTTTAGTTAATTCACCTAAACATGTCCTCAATCGACCGGACGTGACGGACACGGCAAAAGAAAAGATTCTCTGGCATGGAACGGCAAAGCTATACGGCTTTGACCTTCCGGGAGCTAAAACGGAGGCGGCTTAAACAAGGCTACCCATATTTGGATGAATAAATTTTCATTAGGGTGCGCACTGCGGGGTTCGCCTGTGATTTGTCGCCTGCTCGTATGCGTAAGCGAATTTTATCATATTTGCATCATCATAAGGCCTGCCTAGAAAGGTTATCCCTCCAGGTAAGTTGTCTGAGGTAAAACCTGCTGGGACAACGACTGAGGGCACGAAAATTAAGAAAGTATTGATGTGAGGCGCACCCCACTGATCTATATAGGGTGGATTGATGCCATCCTTGATAAAGGTCGGTTGATGCTCCACGGCCTTGTGGACGATAGCATCCAAATCATGGTTCGCCATAACTGCTAAAAATCGGGTCATTAATTGATCACGAGCATGCAAGTATTTGCCCCATTCAGCGCTGGTGTCTTCATTTTTCCAACGGGTCCGAACCCCGTGAGTAGTTTTCTGGAATAGAGGTGAAGACATGATTTCAGCACGTGTTTTAAATGGAGGGCTGGGGGTACCTGAAGCGTAATCGCTGTAGGACTGATTTTCATCTTCGTTGTTTCGGGCACGTTTGGCTAAGAGCTCATTCAGGCCCGGTATTGTAACAGGGTCAATAATTTCAGCCCCCGCTTTATTAAGTTCGAGAACTGCATTGTCAAACAATGCAGAAATTTTAGAAAAATCATCTGAGTCAGGTTCAGCCCGGTGACCCATCGACTCTCTTATGATGCCAATCCTTTTGCCTACCAATGCGTCCTTATTTAATTTGTCCGAAAAGCTTTCCGGTGTTTGGCCAACTCCATGGGCTGTGATCGGGTCCTCCGGGTCATAACCCACCATGCTATCCAGTAATTTGGCAAGATCCGTGATTGTACGAGCCATTGGGCCCAGCGAACCATTAATCATCGGCCACCCGGCGTAGACGCCGTGGCGACTAACCAAGCCAGCCGTCGGGCGCATTCCAGCGACACCATTCCAAATAGATGGGCGTCGAATAGAAGCAAACCCTTCCTGTCCGATGCAAACAGTGGCAAAGTTTGCTGAAACTGCTGCTCCTGAACCGCCTGAGGAACCACCCGCAGTTCTACTTTGGTCATATACATTTTTAGTAGATCCAAATAATGATCCGTGCGTATCACCTGCGCCCAATTCGCCCAAAGTTGTTTTACCGATAAATATAGCTCCCGCCTTCTTAAGTTTTTCAGCAACCGTGCAATCACGGGCGGGCTTATGGTCTTTAAATAGCAGGGATCCCATGGTGGTCGGCATATCTTTCACATCCGCTTGATCCTTCATGAGAACAGGGATGCCGTGCAATGGGCCTACCAGTCCTTTTTCTTTTAGCGCTTTATCTAGTTGATCAGCGTCGTCCAAGGCGTTTGGGTTAATAGATATAATGGAATTAATTTGTGGACCATTTTTGTCATAGGTCTCTATCCGGTCCAAATAATTTTGGACTAGTTCCCTTGCTGTGAGTTTTTCATCCCTATAGGCAGAGTGGATATCAGCTATGGTCGTTTCAACAATATTAAAGGTAAAATCTGAAGACATTGATCTAAATCCCTGTAGTTAAATTTAATTATATTTAAATTTTATGTTTTTCACGTTCAATTTGTCTTAGCGCGCCCCGCTGAATTTTACCTGTTGGTGTGTGAGGCAATCCCCCTAAAAATTCGATCGCGCGCGGGTATTTAAAGGCCGAAATTTGAGATTTAACAAAATTTTGGAGTTCGGTGATCAAATCCTCTCCGGCTAAATTTTTGTCTTTTAATTCTATAAATGCTTTAACGATTTGGCCTCGGTCTTTATCGGGAGAGCCAACGACTGCGACTTCTCGAACGGCTTCATGTTCCATCAAGACCGCTTCGACTTCAAGGCCTGAAACGTTATAACCCCCAGTTAATATCATATCGTCAGTGCGGGCTTCATAAGAAAAATATCCCTCCTCATCCCGAATACATAAATCCCCTGAGAGGTTCCATCCATCACGGATATAGGATTTTTGGCGTTCTATGTCATCGAGGTAACGGCAACCGTTAGGTCCCTTAACGATCATCTGTCCAATTTCACCAGGCAGGGTATCGTTAAAGTTCTCGTCCACTACTCGGACCTCGAACCCTGGTACAGCTTTTCCAATCAGGCCGGGACGAATATCGTCTCCAGAAGCTGAAATAAAGATATGAAGAAGCTCAGAAATACCGAGTCCATTGATTATCTTAATACCGGTCTTCTCTTCCCACTGATGAAAGACAGCGGGAGCAAGGGGTTCCCCGCCAGCAATACATAAGCGAAGTGACGAAGTATCATACTTTCCAATTTCATCAAGCATAAGTTTATATCCTGATGGTGTAGAAAAACACACAGTTGCCTTATATTTTTCGATTGTCTCTAGCAAAACTTCGGGAGTTGCGCGTTCAACGACCACGGTTGACGCGCCGAACCTCATTGTATCAGTCATGTAAGCGCAAAGCCCGTACAAAAAAGCAATTTGTGGGCTACCACAAACGATGTCGTCCGATCGAATTTTGACTACGTAACGAATAAAAGTATCAGCGACAGCCAGAATATCCCGGTGGAAGTGGAGCGTTCCTTTTGGAGTCCCTGTTGATCCAGACGTAAAGCCAATAACACACGGGTCACAAGCGGAGGTATCTATATTGTCAAATGTAGAAGATTTGTTGGCCATGGCCTTATTTAAAGAATCATAGTCCTCACTACCAAAATAAAGGATATTTCTTAAATCATCTGTTTGCCGTCCAGCGGCCTCAATATCTTCAGCGAGTTTTATGTCTGAGATCGCGAGGTTTACCTTCGCCTTTTTTATCATATAAACCAATTCCCGTTCACGGAGAACGGGCATGGTCGCTATAGCTATTCCGCCTGCCTTAAGGATCGCAAACCATGAGGCTATGAGCATGGGATGATTACCAGATCTTAGCAGTATTCTCTCTCCCGAAACCATTCCGTAGTCTTCGACCAAAACATTCGCAATTTGGTTAGAATAATGCATGAGGTTTTCATAAGTCCAAATCTCATCCTTAAAATATATTATTGGCTTATCAGCGCATCCCTGCGCAGCCATCTTATCCAATAGCTCTGTGGCGACATTCATTCTCTCTGGATAGCTAGCAAGTTCAGATAGAACCGAATAATCCATTTCAGGCCAAAGATTCTCTGGCGGCATATTGTCAATGATAAATGTATCGATATGTGATGACGGTGTTTTAGACATAGAAAGGTAAAATCCTTGGTTTAAATATTATGAACAGTTTAGTACAAAAATGCTTGGTCGGCACTTAGCATAATGATAGCGTGCGCGCCAAATTAAGAAACGGGAATAAATGAATCCACTTATACAGCTCGAATTGATCCGCGAATCTCTGGTGGCAGTGGTCAATGAAATGAGAGCAAATATTATTCATTCTTCATACGCAGCGATCATATACGAAGGTCATGATTTCTCTTGCGCTCTAATGTCAGCTGACGGCCGGCAAGTGGCTCAGGGTTTAGCTGATCACCCTATCCATATATTCGCCGTGCCATATTCTACGAGGGAAGTCGTCAACGCATTTGAGAATGACATACACGAAGGTGACCTATTTCTCCATAACGACCCCTATACCGGAGGGACTCATCTGAATGATGTCTTGCTGCTACATCCAGTTTTTAACGCCGGGAATCTTGCACTATTTGCCGCGATACGTTGTCATTGGAATGATGTAGGTGGAATGACGCCGGGTTCCCTCTCTGGACGAGTAAAGGAAATTTATCAGGAAGGAATACGGATCACGCCGACCCGTATCTGCGAAAAAGGAGTGATGAACCAGGCAGTTCTGGATGCCCTGTTTAACAACATGAGAGGCCCAGAGGAACGAATTGGTGATTTTAACGCCATGCTTGGAACGGGTCGTAAAGCGGCGGAGCATCTGGCGCGTCTTTTTCAACGGTTTGGTGGTGATGGGTTGCTGGATGGCGTCGAAGCATTAATTCAACGATCTGAACGCCAGATGCGTTCGCGTATCTCTGAATGTCCTGACGGCGATTATTATGCTGAGGGTTACATTGAGAGTGACGGATCCAATCCTGAGCCACTAGTTTGTCGCCTGAAGCTCTCTGTTGATGGAGATACAATCAGTGCTGATTTTTCGGGAACTTCTTCTCAGACGAATGGTCCGACCAATTGTGGGCCGGCGATGGCATTTAACGCGGTGGGAACCATAGTCAAAGCTTTTCTAGACCCTAAAACACCAATCAATCATGGGTCATTTAATCCCATAAGTGTTAATGCGCCTGAAAAAAGCTTTATTAATGCCAGAGAAACAGCTCCTTGCGGGGGCATGGCGGAAGTCAAATTTTTGATCGACTCCGTGGTTGCTGCCGCAATGGGTCAGGTTGTTCCTGAAATGAGCGTTGGGGATTTAAAGGGTGGGGCCAACCATATTCATATAGCGGGCCCAAGAAATGATGGTAGCACCTATATTCATTATGAGTGGCCAGCAGGAGGTACGGGAGCGTCAGTCGGCGTCGACGGCAGTAATGCTGTAAGGAGCTACAATGAAGGTGACTTCAACTCCATACAATCTGTGGAAACTGTAGAATCTCAATACCCGTTAAGAGTTGAACGATGTGAGATAAGGGCTGGGGCATGCGGCGATGGTGAGAGCCGGGGAGGGTTTGGATTGCGTCGTGATATTCGAATTCTCGGTGAAACTGCTATGCTATCAGTTCTTTCAGAAAAAAATGTAATTCCACCATATGGCGTCAAAAAAGGAAGTAACGGGGCAGCAAACCGTTTTGTAGTTCTTCGTGATGGTAAGGAAGTTCCGCCATCCGATGTGCCAGGAAAAGTTTCGGGTTTTCCTTTGAGGACGGGGGACGTCGTTCGTGAAGAGACTGCAGGAGGAGGGGGACATGGTAACCCTTTGGGCCGTGATCCGGAAAAAGTAAAAGAAGACGTTCGGCTAGGGTACATTAGTATAGATCAGGCGGCTTCGCGTTACGGTGTTGTTATAGGTGAAGACGGCGAGGTTAATGCTGACCAGACAGCCGAACGACGCAAAAATTTAGAAGACCGTCGTGTATACGTGGAACTTGAGGTTGCCAATGAAGATGATATCAATGGCCCAAGTCGGTATATCTCCATACCATCACCTCTAGCCAAAAAACTCAATATAACTGAGGGTGATCTCATTGAAATTCACGCTAAGGCTGCGGCCCCATTAAGGGGCTGGGCTAAAATTTCCAAGGCCACAAAATCTATAATTTCGGTTGGTCCTGTCGGCATCAAACTTTTAAATGCTAAACCGGGAGAGATGGCAGAGATCCGACCGGTGTCTTCTGCTCCGGTAGGGATCCTTTGATGGCTAAAAGTTCTAACCGATACCTCGTGGGCATTGATGTTGGGGGTACCTTCACAGATATCCTGTGTTTAGACATCAACAATCAAGTGCTTCTCTCCGCAAAAACCCCATCGCTTCCTGGTAAGCAATGGGAAGGCGTTTTGAATGCACTTCAAGAGTTGGGAATTACAACCGGTGATATACAAGCGTTTGTTCATGGAACTACTATCGCGACGAATGCCTTACTTGAAAGAAAAGGGGCCAAGACTGCCTTAATTACAACTGAAGGTTTTCAGGATACTCTTGAAATTGGGCGAACCAGGCGCCTAATAGGCGGTTTATTTGATATCAAGTTTGTGCGTCCTCGCCCCTTGGTGGACCGACCATTAAGGATCGGGGTTCCAGAACGGACAGCGGCAAATGGCGATGTTTTGGAAGATTTGTCGGATTTTGATTTTGGACTACTTGCTAAAAAGTTGAAGAGCGAGAGTGTGGAGGCGGTAGCGGTAGGATTTGTAAACGCCTATGCAAACAATCAAACAGAAATAAATTTCGTCACCTCATTAAGTGAATTTTTAGAATCAATACCCCTTTGTTACTCGACAGATGTTGTCGCTGAACGGGGAGAGTTTCATCGATTTTCAACTTGTGTCTTAAACGCATATCTTACGCCCGTAGTCATAAAGTATTTAGATACCCTGCAAGCAGAGCTAAGAGGTCAGGGCGTAGAGGCACCCGTCAATATAATGGGGTCAAATGGTGGTGCGATGAGCCTATTGCAGGCTGCAAAGTTTGCGGCAGGCACTTTTCTCTCGGGGCCTGTGGGTGGAGCCGGCGGCGCGGTACGAATATGTGAGATGGCGAATGTAGAGGATTGTATTACATTTGATATGGGAGGAACCTCGACCGATGTTGCGCTAATTTATCAGAGAGAACCTCGCATTAGCCACGACAATCAAATCGATGCCTACCCATTGCAGGTTCCACAACTTGACATACATACGATTGGCGCTGGAGGTGGATCCATAGCTTGGGTGCAAGAAGATGGAACCTTAGAAGTGGGGCCACAGAGTGCGGGAGCACTTCCGGGTCCGGCATGTTATGGAAGAGGCGGTACTTTGCCTACAATTTCAGATGCAAATTTGTTGCTTGGTAGATTGCCTACGGAGAGAACTCTTTCCGGTGGTTTGCAATTGAACAAACAAGCATCGGAAATTGCCTTTGAAACTTTAGCTGAACAACTTGGTGGAGGGGATATTGTTTCTCTTGCTGATGGTATCCTTAAGATTGCGGTAGCAAAGATGGCAGGGGCGGTGCGGGAGGTCTCCGTCCACAGGGGTTTTGATCCTCGTGATTTTGCGTTGCTTGGTTTCGGGGGTGCCGGTCCGATGCATGTCTTTCTTGTCGCCGAAGAATTGGCAGTACCACAGGTCATCATACCCAGGTATCCGGGTCACCTTTCCGCTCTTGGGCAACTTCTCGCGGATCAGCGTTTGGATTCTGTTCGTGCGTGGGGTGGGCGGCTCACTAGTCTAGACCCTAATGCCTTAAATGCCCAATTGTCGGAAATGAAAAATGCGGCACATACCAAGCTGATTGAAGCCGGCTTCAGTGAAGAAAAGCAGGATCACGCTTTTTCAGCGGACACGCGATATGTAGGACAATCATACACTCTTTCAGTTCCTTTGGCCGAAGGCACAGAGGCCTGGGATGATGTGAGGAAGGCCTTCGCAGACCGGCACGCGGAGACATTTGGACACGCTGACATGAATAGTGATGTAGAAATTGTTAATCTGAGACTGGTCTCCTTGGGTGTCGTCGAAAAGCCGGAACTTGCCTTTAAATCCCAAACAGGAGGGGAGTTAGTCTTTGAAAATCGTAATGTTTGGTTTGATGGGGATTGGAGCCATTGTCCGGTCTATGATCGGGATCAAATGGGGGTAGGGTTTGAACTTGTTGGCCCTGCAATTATCGAGGAAGGTGGTGGAACTTCGATAGTTCCACCAGGTTGGAAAGTTACGGTTTTAGAGGCGGGGTCTTTAGATTGTCGAAATCCGCAAATAGATACTATAAGTTGATTGCACCAAGACCTTTACCAAATTTAACTAATTAATCAGTCTGGCAGGGGCACCCTCCGGTGGTGTAACATCAAAGGCATTTGCTGTGCAGCAGGTCATTGAAAACGCTCCCACGCGAGCGACCAACATCACCAACTCCTCTTCCGTGTAGGCAGTGGAGGCAGCATCGTATGTCGCATCACTGATCAATTTATCGTTGAGTAGTTCATTCGCAATTTTATATGCAAGAATTTCTCGAGGCTCACTCAAGGATGGTGTCTGTTGATTGTTAATGGCATCAATAATTTCCTGTTCGATACCTATTTTAACTGACCCGCGGACTTGGACAGCCCAAGGATAATCCGCGCCCCAAAAGCGGGCCACGGTTAAGATGGCTATTTGTTGTTCCCTTTTGGATAAACTGCTATTGCCTATACAAGTCGTTACAAGTTGTGTGGTTTTCATTAGCTCCGGTATTCGAATGTAGGCATAATACGGTCCGCCCAGCGGGCGTCCCGCTGCCTTGGATTCGTCATAGACGGCGCCTTGTTCTTCATTCATTTCTTCGCGAGAAATAATTGCTATGCGTGTCATTGTTGTCTCCCTAGTTTTTAATTGATTGTCGGCTTAATATTAGTCTGCGTCAGTTTTGACTAATAAACAAATCAAGTATCTTCTTCGGGGAGGGAATAATGACATACCAAGATATCAAATATGAACTTAAAGATGGAATTGTGACTGTTACCATGAACCGTCCGGAAGTAATGAATGCGTTGTCAGAAAATCTCGAGGAGGAGATCCATAATGCTTTCGATGAGGCGGATCGGGATCGCGATGCCAGAGTTATTATTTTGACAGGTGAGGGGGCGGCATTTTGCGCGGGTTATGATCAAAGTCCTAAGAAGGGTGGCAAAAAGAAAGGTGATCCGACGGGGCGCTCAATTGCTGACTATATTGAGGGGTGGCAACGCAATGACAGTAAAATTGCAGATAATTGGGCTCACATGTGGAAACTGGGTAAACCAATTATTGCTGCAGTTAATGGTTGGGCGATGGGTGGAGGATTCTGGTACCAACTCGCAGCCGATATGACGATTGCTTCCGATAAAGCAGTATTTGCTCAACCGGAAGTACGTCACATTTCCAACACTTCTTACTTAATGACGGCCTTGTGCGGCTGGAAAGCAGCTAACCGTTGGGGCTTAACTGGCGATCACTTTGATGCTCAGGAAGCGTATCGGATCGGAATGGTGAATGAAGTTGTGCCGCATGAGGATTTAATGAAAAGTGCAAATGAACTGGCTGCCCGGATTGCACTGGTACCAGAGCCGGCTGTTAGGCTAAACAAGGCAATTGCCATGCAGGGTCTGCAAGCCTCGGGTGTCAACGCCTCATTACTCTTAGAAGGAGCGCTGGGCAGCATGGCGCATTCCTCTCATAACGAGCACCGAGAGGCATTATAGAAGACCATGCAAGAGGAGGGTGTTAGAGCTTACCTACAACAACGGGATGGACCATTTCAACCCGAACCTATGGGTCCAAGATCAGCAGCCGCGATCGCTGCAAGGAAAAATAAGAAATAGGCTATTATGAACCGAGAGAAATTTTAATTATCGGAGTTAATTTTAAGGGAGATTGTTTTATGCATGAATGCAACGCAGCGGTCATTACCGAACATAATAAACCGCTTGAAATTCAAAAAGTCCCAATTCCAGAATTGGAGCCTGGCGCCCTGTTAATTAAGATTACGGCATCCACACTGTGTGGAACTGACGTTCACCGTTGGCACGGCCCACTGGGCGGCAGCGATAGCCTGCCTATTATCACAGGGCATGAGCCTTGCGGGACAATTGAGGACTTTAACGGCGAACGGACAGATATTCTAGGAAACAAACTTAAGCGTGGTGATCGCGTGGTCTGGTCCTATGTAGCGTGCGGCTCTTGCTACTATTGCAGTGTTGCTGTGCAGCCATGCATTTGTCGGGGGCGTGCGTCTTGGGGTCACAATCGGTGTGACGAATTTCCTTATCTCTTGGGCAGTGTGTCGGAGTACATGTATGTTCCCCCGGAATGTCTGATTATTAAAGTTCCAGATGAGGTGTCTTCGGCATCGGCTGCTGCGGCAGCATGTGCATACCGAACAGTCATGCATGGTTACGACATGTTAGGGGCCATAAAGGATCACGAGACAGTTGCAATTCAGGGTAGCGGGCCCCTTGGAAATTTTGCTGCTGCTGTTGCTAAAGATCATGGGGCAAAGAAGGTGCTCGTATTAGGGGCTCCGGCACACCGCTTGGAGGTATCAAAAAAAATGGGTGCGGATGATGTGCTCAATATTGAGGAGGTCACAGATACTAAAGATCGGCAGGAATGGGTACAGGGGCACACCGACGGGCGGGGTGCTGATGTCGTGATTCAGGTCGCGACTAACGCAGCAGTTCCTGAGGGTTTAACGATGTTGAGGGATGGGGGTCGTTATCTTGACATCGGTGCAGGCGGGAAAGGAAATGTAGCCGTCGAGGCAATGCCTCAAGAAATGACTTACCTTACTGTACGATCGGGCGAGCCGAGACACTGGTTGCAAGCGATTGATTTCTTGGCATCTCGTCGTGACCGGTTTCCTTTCGATGATATGATTAGCCGAAGTTACAAATTAGACGAAGTTAATGAGGCCATGAGTGCCATGGCTAATTTTGAGGTAGTAAAGCCTGTCATTAACTTTTGATCACTGGCGGGGCGGGAACTAGTTGCCCGCCCCCCTTGCAATGTAAGATGCAGCCTCGTTTTCAACTATAGTTCCCTTAAAGAAGTCCGGGTTCATGCTTGAGTGCATATCGACTATGTTACCAAAGGTGAAGTCACAAAAATCTTTTTCAGAAATGAGACCGTCATCAACCTTTTCGTATGCTTCTACCATGACTTTTGTCATATCGGGCACGTCCCAATGTCCAATATCTGAGCCAAGGATTGCCTTTAGCTTAATTCCGTAATGATGATATCGAGTGTCAAAAGCAATCCCATTAAGGTGGTCGTCAGCCTCACATCCAAAATAAAAATTGTTGGCAAAAATATCACGAATTTGCTCAGGTTTGGTGATCCCGGCGGGCGTAAAGTCATCGACTTCCTCTGGAGGAACCGGCAAATGTGTTGACGCTGGGTGATTGGGGTCTGCTCTTATTCTGTCTGGGGTGAGGTAATCGTTGCCATATATTTCAAACTTTTCAACGAGGAGGTCGACATCTAATTTAGCAGGGTCAAGGTTTGAGGCGAGCGCCCGGACATTCCTTTTTTCCCAATACTCGAATAAACTATTGTACAGTTGTGCAGCCCATGCCGCCCCGCCCTCAAGGAACGCAAATTTTAAAGTGGGGAAGCGACTGGCCACGCCACCCATTAGGATAGAACGACAAAAATATTCACTGCCCTTTCCGAAACTGCCTAACGAATTGTATACATAATTAGAGGGAGAGCCATTAAGGGTACCGCGACCGCGTGACGAGTTGTGGCATGTTGGGGCCACACCCAGCTCCACGCATTTTGCCCAGACCGCGTCATATTTATGCCCTTGGTCAATAGCTGGAGAACTTGGCGCTAATGAATATTGCTCGAGTTCGGGAGCTTTTTTGGTAACTTCTGGGTGAGGGGTTTGAATTTGGGTGTTCATCACAATTGTTTTAAGGCCGAGTTCATTTACGACAAATTCGAGTTCGGCAATTGTTTCATTTGGTTTATGAATTGGAATTACTGCTGCCGGTGTCAGGCGATAATCAAGTCCCTTGAACATATCCGCATACATCTTATTCATGGCCCGATAGACAACGGGGCGCAATTCATCATCGCGGATACGTAACACTCCAAGGGCTTGGGTCCCGTAGCAGATACCAAAATCAATCCCCGCCTCATCTAATCGTTCCATGTAAAGCTTCGGTAACATTGCTGTCGCCCGATCAATGCTTGCTGGGCCGGAATTGCCTACCCAAATTGCCCTGCGTCCGGGAGCACTGGAGTCGCCTTTTAGGTATTTTTCATAACGGTTGGCAATTTCCACCCCCCCAACTTCCTTAACAAAATCAAGGATAGCAAAGGTACACTCGATAATATGACCGTCGGCGTCTACCACGGGGTGGTTCAACTTAGCACGTATATCTGATCCTTTTTTGCCTATTGAATGTCCGCTCATATATATTTCTCCTGTGAAGAAAAGCTTTGCGTTGTTGTGAATTGTAAACGATAAATCTTGCCTTGGGGAAATACCTAATTGGATTTGGTGAATAAATTAAATAGAAATCATGATCTAAGTTTTGCGTAATAAATTAGTTCAGTCGAAAGGAATTTAAGATGTGTCCTGTTGAAACAGCAACAGACCAAGCTGTCCCGGAAGTTATGACACAAAGTGATTATTATAAAATTGCAGATACCGTCCTTCCGGGCGGTGGGCTTGGCGGGTATTCTTTGCCTGAGGATGTACGCTTTGTAATTAAGAAGGGCTTGGGGTCCCGCCTTCAGGATGTCAATGGGAATTGGCATATTGATTATGTTGGGGGTGCCGGTGCATTAATCATCGGGCATGCATTTCCAAGCGTCGTTGACGCGGTATCTGAGGCTGCACCGAAGGGGATCCATTTCTTCGGGACTCTTAACCACTACGCAATTAAATTAGCTGAAGAGTTGGTAAATGCCATACCGTGTGCGGAAAAAATTGCATACGCGACAACGGGTTCGGAGGCAACTTTCTATGCCATGAGGATAGCCCGTGCTTATACAGGACGAGATAAAGTCTTAAAGTGCGAGGGCGGTTATCACGGAAATCATGATTACTCTACATTTTCAGTTTCACCCAGAGCGGTATCAAATTTTCCGGTTGGTCAGCCGGATACAGCTGGTATGCCCGCAAATTTAACTGAAAATGTATTAATCAGTCCCTATAATGACCTCGACGCTGTCAGAGAAATCGTAAAAAGCAACAAAGATGAATTGGCAGCGATCATCGTCGAGCCCGCTCAACGTATTATCTTCCCTAAGGATGGCTACCTTGAAGGGTTACGAGAAATATGTAGCGACAATGATATTCTTTTAATATTCGATGAGGTTGTAACCGGATTTCGTCTTGCCTATGGCGGAGCCCAAACATATTTCGGAGTAAAGCCGGATCTGGCTAGCTACGGTAAAATTGTGGGTGGAGGTGGCCCGGTCGCTTGTGTAGGTGGATCAAAGGAAATTATGGAGCAATGCAACCCTGTTAACCGAGGCAAAGATAATTACGCATATATAAATGGTACTCTCCACGGTAACCCGGTTGGTTGTGCGGCGGGTCTTGCAACATTGGAAGAGCTTCGCAGTCCCGGATTTTACGATCAATTGCATAGTCGTTCAGAGGAAATACAGCGCCGTTGTCAGGAGGTTCTCGACAATCATAAGATACCTGCCTTGGCAATAGGCCGAGGTTCACTGTGGCAAATCGTTTTCATGGAAAAAGAACCCGAAAATTTTGGAGACTTTATTCAAGCAGACATGGCTGCTACTCGAGAGCTAGACCTTTGTCAGATGCGTCATGGTTTGTATGTCTTACCTTCGGTGCGCCGCTTCGTCTCCTCAGTCCATACCGATCAGGATTTAGAAGACACTGTCAAAGCTCTCGATGCAGCGTGTAAGGATGTTAAGTGAGAACCGCGCAATGACAACTGATTTAACGGGAGTTAAGGGAAGCGCCATCCTATTTTCTGAGATGACCCCGCCCAGTGGACAAGAGGAAAAGTTTAATGATTGGTACGACGGCCACCATTCCCCGAGCCATGTTCAAGGTGTCCCAGGTTTTTTAAGTGCAATGCGCTATCAATCTCCGGGTGGGCCCCATTTCTTGGCGGTCTATGAACTTGAGGGACCGGAGGCCCTTGACCACGAGGAATATAAAAAGCGTAAGCTAACGCCAGACAACCCTACCTATGAAATGTTAAAATCGGTTTCAGGCTTTACTCGATATATTGCCACGGAACAGTTTGTTCTAAAGCAATCAAATTTAGATACACCCCCCCTTGATGCAGAGGTGTTGCTCTGTGCGTTGTTTACTGTTCCGGTAGAGACACACGAGGAATTTGAAACTTGGTTTGACTCAGAACATGCGCCGATGTTGCAACAAAATCAAAGTTGGGTTTGTTCTCGGCGTTTTAAAATTATTGAGCAGGATCCTGAACCACATACACATTTAATTTTACATTATCTGGAAAGCAAGGGTGCGTTGAAAGTTCCGGAAAGGGCTGCTGCTTCAGATACAGAATGGCGCAACAAATTAGCCTCTCAGCCATGGTTTAATCCAACGATTTTAACTTATATGAAAAGAAATAACAGATTTTTAAAAACTGGTTAATGACTGTCGGAGAATAAGGGAGAAATAAATTGACGATTTCCAATAAAGAAACTTATGACAAGGGTTTGAATATTCGCCGAGAGGTGCTCGGTTCGGAATATGTTGATCCAAATATTGAAAAAGCTTCCCAGGACGATTTCCACGGAGCCATTCAGGATGTCGTCACGGAATATTGTTGGGGAATGGGCTGGGGTAGAGAGGGTGTGCTGGATCGTAAGACCCGTTCGATGCTGGTACTGGCAATGTTAACGGCATTAGGAAAACCGGCGGAATTAAAAGCGCACACCAGGGGAGCGTTACGCAATGGCTGCTCTGTAGAAGAAATTCGTGAGCTACTTATCCACGCCACCGTTTATTGTGGGATCCCAGCGGGTGTTGACGCGTTTAGAAATGCCAAGGAAGCTATCGATGCCTGGGAAGCAGATCCGGAGGGTTAAGAAATCATCCCAATAGGCGCCCATATCCCTTTATTTGGTCTTTTATACCCGCCTTACGAAGGGCATTCCAAAAGGATGCAGTATTACTACTAATCACGGGTTTACCGAGGTCTTCCTCGAGTTCCTGTATCACCCCAGAGGAACCAAAGTCTGTACAGCAGATGAGAATAGCCTCAGCTTCTTCGCGGTCTACTGACTTGGCATGGGAATAAATTTCATTGGGGGGTACCCGTGACATTTTTTTAATTTTTTCTAACGTGCCACCAAGGCCGAGTCCTTTTTTTGCGATGACTTGAAAGCCATTCTTTTCCATAAAATTGCACTCTTTTTCATTTGTTGCTTCCGTATAGGGTGTCGCCATCGAAATTCGGGAAACACCAAGTGCTTTTAGTGCTTCAATAATTGAGCCTGCTGTCGAAATTGATGGTTTGCCGGACTTGTTTTCCATTGTCCCTATAAGGCGGTCAGAGGGGCACAACATTGATCCAGATGTGCAGCCGTAGACGATTACGTCGGCGCCGGCAGCAGCAAGGTTTTCAGATGCCTCTCCAGCATGGAAAAGCATATCGTTAAAGTTGTCTCCTGCCGGGTTGCTGTGGAGAGGCACACGAGTGAAATGAACCGTAACACCTTCAGGCTTCATATTGTTAAATTCAGTCTCGTTAGTCGTGTTACTTACTGGAATGATTGTTCCAATTCGGGCTCGCCAACTCGCGGAACGACTTTCCATTTTAATATTCCTTTATCTTAATCTAATGAATAGGCTGAATTTTACTGGCACCGCTGATCAATTCAATCTTCGCCTTGGCACGTAATGCGCTTATTGATTTGTCAAATATCTTGTCCAATAGCTTGTTACGAATTTTTGAAAGAGCTTGATCGTAATTTTCCCTTCCTGCGGTTCGTCGGTCTACTACCTTGATGATGTGAAAGCCAAACTGTGTCTTCACTGGTTCAGTTGTAAATTGACCCTTCTCAAGAGCGAATGCGGCTTTGGAGAAGGGCGGAACCATTTGGCCTTTCCCAAAAAAACCTAAGTCACCCCCATTCTTGCCTGATGGTCCAATTGATTTTTCTCTAGCCAATTTTACAAAATCTGCTCCGTTTTTAAGAAGTGAAATAATCCTGGCCGCCTCTGATTTTGATTTAACTAAGATGTGGCGTGCACGCACCTCTGTTTGTTTGGGCTGAAGTGCAATAGATTTTTGATAGGCTTCCCGGACTTTGGCATCCGAAAGTTCTCTTTTCGCAATGTTTGATAAATATGCTTCGTTCAGCACACTGCGTTCAGCTATAGCTATTTGTTTTCTTATTACTTTATCTTCGTGCAGTTTACTCTTGATTGCCGCTTCTGCGATGAGAGTTTGTTCGATAATTCGTTGGATTAGTTTATCCCGAATTTGTTGGTATGGTATTTTTTTATATTGAGGCGGTAATGTCGTGTAAAAAACTTTTACTCCTGATTCTGTTATTGCCGTTCCATTCACAATTGCTACGACAAAGTCGTTGGACTTGTTGTTGGTTTTTATTTTTGCATTTAAATTTGGCGCTAAGCCAATCAACAGGGCGGAGCATAAAGATATAATGAAAAAGGGTTTCACGTCTAAATCCTTGCGAGTGGGTGTGCGTATAGCCGAACTATATGGGTTATACTGAAAAGGGCACACATTTTTAATATCTCCTGAATGTTATACAGGGGCTTGCGAAATGTTGAAACAAGTCATACGGTGCCGCGCTGCGAAAAAAAATTAATTAATTTTTGAGGAGAGGTAAAATGAAACATTCAATTTTGTTCGCCTGTCTTTGCTGGGTTGTCTCTGTATTTGTTACAACTTCGGTAGATGCTGGCAAACTAAAAAAGGTGAAGATCACAGCCGCTCGTAACAGTATTCTGATGTTATATTCCTACGGTCCCCGAGATGCTGGTATTTTTAAAAAGCACGGGATCGATCTCGAAATTGATAACAGGCCCTTCAAGGGACACATGGCTGGCCTTCCCGCTGGTGAGGTTCCCTGCACGACCTACGCGGGTACAGCGGCTATTGCCCGTATCAACAAAGGGTTGGATTGGGTCATTGTCGGTGGTGGACTTACGGTGATGCAGGAAGTTTTCGTTCTTAAATCTTCACCTTTCAAGAAAATTACTGATTTAAAGGGGAAGAAGTTTGCCAGTTGGTCAACTGGAGCCGGAGCTTTCAAGGCTATGCGTGCCACTGTTATCGATGGGTACGGCTTTGACGTCCTGAAGGATACCGATTTCGTACAGGCAGCTCCACCAGCACTTCTCAAAATGCTTGATCGGGGACAAGTTGACTCCATGTTCAATATTAGTTCCTTGACCATTGCTGCTGCGGCTCAGCCTGATAAATACCGCTCTGTTTATGCGCCAAATGCTTACTGGAAGAAGAAAACGGGACAATCGATTCTTTGGTCTGCTCCTCTAGTTTGCTGGAGAAAGTGGGTAGATGCCGACAGAGCTCGTGCAACTGCTTTTGTAAAAGCTTTTACTGAAGGGTATAAATGGCTCCGTAAGCCCGAAAACCTAAGAAAAGCGGTTAAAAAATATGGTAAGCTAGCTGCGGTAAAGAATGAGGCACAGGCTAAGACTTACGAGAGCTGGTTAAAGCAAGGAAAGATGTTGATCACTGATTGGAACGAAGAGACACGTGACAAACAGTGGCAATTTCTCCACATGGCTAAGAAGCACGGTATTTTGACAAAGATACCGCCTAAAGAAAAAACCGGCTTGATTTTGAAATAAATCGTAAGTGTAACTATATAGTTGAGTAGAGAGCAGTGAAGTCATTGAACCTAAAACCTGGACTGGTGCCAGGCGTCGTAACAATTCTTGTTAGTTTGATTATATGGCAGGTGGCTTCCCTGTTTTTTATTCCGGTGTTTTTGCCGGGTCCGGTATACCTTATCGATTTAATCGTTGAGGTGTATAGTGACCCGGCATCTTACTCGGTTATTTGGCAAACCCTCACAAGAATCTTTAACGGGCTTGTCCTTTGTATGCTGATAGGGACGTCCATTGGTATCTTGATGGGCATCAGAAAGAATTTTGAGTCCTTCATGGATAGTTGGATTATGGTGCTACTTACCTTTCCGGCTATATGTTGGGCTTTTCTATCCGTTTTATGGTTTGGGCTCTCAGAATGGGCTCCCATGTTGACCGTTATATTAATCGTGTTTCCTTTTGTTTCCATGAACATCTGGGAGGGAACCAAAGCTCTTGAAAAAGAACTTGTAGATATGGCAACAGTCTACCGCTCGGACAAATGGAGTATGTTACGCAAGGTACTTATTCCTCAGCTCATGCCTTATATTTTTTCAGCGATGCGTATCGCCCTTTCTCTCTCTTGGAAAATCGTTCTTGTTGGCGAGGCATTTGGCGTGAGTAGTGGGGTAGGACAAAAGTTAATCTATTGGTTTGAGGAGACACGCGTAGACATGATGCTTACCTGGGGTCTGAGTTTCATGGTCCTTATGGTTGTAATAGAACTTTTAGTGTTCCGTTTATGGGAACGGCATACTTTTGCTTGGAGACATCAAATTGCCAACTGATAAAAACAATGGACACGGGAATACCGTTGTCGATGTAAAAAACCTGACTAAAAAATTTCCAGATCCAATGACGGGCGAGGAATTTGTCGTTCTTGATGCTATTAGCCTTAGTGTTGAGAAAGGCAAGTTTGCCAGCATCGTTGGCCCATCAGGGTGTGGTAAATCAACTTTGCTGAACATTATAGCGGGAATTGAAACACATGACCCCTCAGATGGCGGTACGCTGGATGTTTATTCTGATTCTGAAGTGGCAGAGCCACGGGTAGGATACGTATTTCAGAATGCGCGACTATTAAATTGGTTAACAGTCGAAGACAACATGATCTTTGCTCTTGAGTCCCAGGGCATTTCGAAAGACCTATGGAGAGAGCGGGTAGACAAGTACCTTGAAATGGTTGGCCTTGAAGGTCAGCAAAAAAATTACCCTCTCAACTTGTCCGGTGGTATGCAACAGCGAGTTGCAATCGCGCGAGCTCTGGCAATAGAACCAGATATTTTATTGATGGATGAGCCGTTTAGCCATTTGGACGAAATTACAGCTAGAAAAATGCGTTTTGATTTAATGGAAATCTTGATGCGTGCCAATCCCACCATCTTGTTTATTACCCATGATCTCGGCGAAGCGGTTTTTCTGGCTGACAATATTTACATGATGAGTACGAAGCCGGCGAGGATATTCAAGCAGATTGAAGTGGATGTCCCTCGGCCACGGAAACCGGAAGATCCAAAAATTTTCGACCTAGAAAAAGAACTCGTGAGAGAATTCTTCAGTGTCTTGGATGCCCAAGAGTTAGAGGACGGCTAAATGTCAGAGAAAGCGACGGCCGTTTCAATAAGAATTGGTTCTATATTTGTGCTGATTGGTGTCTGGTATTTATTTGCCAAATTAATGGCTGACGTGGAGGTTTTGCCCGGGCCTCTTGCTATCGCTCACGCCATTTGGGGAGTTTTGGTCGAGCCTGGTCCAGAAGGGAAGTCTGCCTATTTCCATGTAGGAATTACATTAGGAAGGACCTTTATAACCTTCGGGGTGGCCATGGTATTGGGTATTGCCATTGGCTTAACAATGGGACTGCGAAAGGTCATTGAATATTCGATGATGTCACTAATCCCCTTAGCGTTAACTATGCCGACAATTCTTATGGTTTTCTTGGCTGTTATGTGGTTCGGCTTTAATGAAATTGGAAGCCTTGTGGCTGTGGTTGGTGTTGTCACACCTTATGTGGCTGTGAATATTTTTCAGGGTGCGCAAGCCATGGACAAGTCTGTAATCGATATGGCAAGAGTTTTTCGTGCTGACAAAAAGATGCTCATCCGCAAAGTCTATATACCTCAGCTTCTCCCCTATATTTTTTCTGCTTTTCGGTTTGCGTTTGGGATGACCTGGAAGATTGTCGCGTTAGCGGAGACGTTCGGAATAAAATATGGGATTGGTTACATGTTCTTTTTCTGGTTTGAGCAATTTAACATGGAACTTGTCCTGGCTTGGATTATCATGTTCGTTATTTTGATGCTTATTTTAGAGCACGGAGTGTTCGCTAGGCTTGAACATGCGGCATTCAAATGGCGACCAGCAAATAAGTTACAGACTTAATTCTAATAAGTTTTTGGTTAATTCAAGAGAAAGTCTTGCCGAATAATCAACGATAATCGGCTAGGCTTTGAACCTGTCCCCAATGGCCTCGTAAAACTGACTGCTGCCCTGAAACCAATATTCTTGTTCCAACTTTAGCCGTCGATCTGTTTTTCGAGATTCTTGTAATTCCTTTGAAGATAATGCTGTTACCGCATTGGACAAATAGTGAAGGGCTAAATGCGTCCAAGGCTGTGGGACTCCTTCGACAATCTCAAATCGACGCACAGCCTTCCATTCCGGGCACTTTAACACCAATGGGCTGTATTCTTCGTCGTACCACCTATTAAATTCATCAGATTTGTCGTCGGGAACACTGTAGAATTCGGCGAAAACAAATGCTTCGTCTATAGCCTTTTCGTCAACACCTGTCTGGCATGAAACATTAATTTCATTACCGATATAACGGCTGTAATTTTCAACATTAGATAGCATCCAAGCCGTTTGCGCGTTGGGCTGGGCTCGAACTTTTTCATAATCGCTGCTGTAAAGTACTTCTTCTGAGGCAATTTCATAGAAAGCAAGATATGCAGGCCTGTCTGGGTCGCGATACCGATGGGCGCTGATAAAGCCCTCTACCTTTGTTCGGTTCGGAATATGGTGGGTGTCGTACCAACGGTTAAAGTCGTCTTCCCAATCGATATCGGGCGACATTTCTGTAAATAGTATAGTGGCGCCCTTCAACGCCTTCCTCCCATGTATTTATATAGTTTAATCACTGATTTAATTTTTTTTAATACTGTATCATTATATTTCTTTCTGCAAAGGGGTAATTCCTTAAAGGGAAAAAATTTATTTTTAAGTATATTTCCCATATTCGCAAAGGCGCGTTATATGTTTATTATCTTGAATTTTTAAGGCTTCTTATATTTTTTACCTGAGGTGAATTTAATGGAAGGGTCCTATCAAAATCGTGGATACGAAGACCTTGTAGACGATCGGGTTTCTGAGGGCGTGTTCCGGGTTGACCGGTCAGTTTACACAGACCAAAAAATATTTGAGGCTGAGATCGAGTATATTTTTGAAAAGGGCTGGGTTTATCTTTGTCATGAAAGCCAGATTCCGGAAGAGGGGAGTTATTTTGCTGCGGACATTGGAAGGCACCCAGTCGTGGTTATTCGACAAAAAGATAACGATGTTACTGCTTATTTAAATGTTTGTTCTCATCGCGGCGCTTTACTTACCCCAAAGAAACAAGGGAAAACTAGGACATTGACCTGCCGTTTTCATGGTTGGGCTTATGGGTGTGATGGGCGTTGTATTAGGATTAAGAATGAGAAAGAGGGTTTTGGTGAGGATGGTTTTGATCGATCCCAGTATGATTTGAAGCCAGTTGCAAAGGTAGCAAATTACCGCGGTTTCATTTTTGGGAGTTTGGTTGATCAAGTAGAACCAATAGAATCCTACCTGGGAGCTGCCTCTACTTGGATTGATCTCATGGTTGAGCAATCACCCGAAGGCTTAGAGGTTGTTCCTGGAAGTTCTACTTATGTCATTCGGGGCAATTGGAAAATGCAACTTGAAAACAGTGTCGACGGTTATCATGTTTCCACCGTGCATCGAGTTTTTGCTTCGACTGTTCGTAACCGCGAAGAACGTGATAGTTTAAAGGGTCTTAAAAAAACCGAAGGCGGCCGCTTGGTATCCATGGTCCCGTCTGGGGCGTATGACCTTGGGAATGGGCATATGTCCATTTGGGCACAGCATACTACACCAGAAAGACGGCCAATTTATAAAAAAAAGGAATGGCTCCAAGCCAACTTGCCACCTTCCCATGTTGAATGGATTTTATCGAAAGGTCGGAACCTTGCCATTTTTCCTAACGTGATGCTTATGGACAACCCATCTACGCAAATTCGTTACGTAAAGCCTATATCTGCCAATCGTGCAGAGGTTACGGTATATTGCATTGCGCCTGTAGGAGAAGACAATGAAGCGAGGTCGGCACGTCTAAGAAAATTTGAAGATTTTTATTTGACGGCTGGAATGGCAACTTCGGATGATATGGCGGCACTAGAGGATACCATGGCGGGAAGTATGGCGAGCCAAACAAAGTGGAGTGACTTTAACAGAGGACTTAAAACCATGACGGTGGGTCCTGATGAAGGCGCTAAGGCCGTTGGATTTAAACCGGAATCGAGTAGCGAAAGCTGGGAGAATGAAACCCTATTTTATGGATTTTATCGGCGATGGCGCAATATGATGACGTGTTCCGGTGATTGAAGAGTGCGTTGTAAATAATGAATATTAATCAGGAGTTAAATTTTGAGGTGACGCACCTCATTAACAAGGAAACCACTCTACTCGACCGACGATTATGGGATGAGTGGATAGATTTATTTACAGAAGATGCCGTATATTGGGTTCCATCCTGGGCGGATGAAGAAGAAACGGTTAATGATCCGGAGACACAACTTAACCTGATGTATTTTAGAGATCGGGGGGGGCTAGAGGATAGAGTGTTTCGTATAGAATCACGTGATTCGTACGCGTCTTTGCCACTTGACCGTACCGTCCATATCGTGAGTAACATCTTAATATCCAAAGTAGAGGACGATTTTATTATAGCTTCGGCAAATTGTTTAGTGCATTCATTTGGGAAGCACGGAAGTCAAAACCGGGCGAGCCTTTACGATTTCAAATTAAGGAAATTAGATGGTGATCTCAAAATTTTTCAGAAGAAAATTACTTTAGTAGACGACCAGCTAGAGGGGCCGGTCGATATCTATCATCTTTAGGGCGGTTGTTTCGTGCTTGCAGTATGTAAAATTAAAGAGGGTAAAGGGGGCATTGCCATTGAGGATCGGGAACCACGAGATCCCGATGCAGGCGAAATTCTAATTAAGGTTGCCGCTGCGGGAATTTGTGGTACCGACATGCAAATTTATAACTGGGCTCCCCGTATGGCCCGTAGGATGCGGTTGCCCCGTGTCCTTGGCCATGAAGCTTGTGGATATGTTAAAGATATTGGTAAAGGTGTTTTGAACGTTAATGTTGGTGATTACGTCAGCCTGGAAAGTCATGTTTACTGCGGCAACTGTCGTCAATGTCGCTTGGGTAATGAACACCTTTGTCTTCATACTACTTACCCCGGTATAAATTTTGATGGTGGCTTTGCCGAATATGTTACGGTTCCATCTCAGATAGCTTGGAAAAATCCAAAAGGTTTACCGGTAGAGGTCGCGGCGATGATGGAACCGTTTGGGATTTCAGTTCACGCCACTCTCGCCGGCGCTGGTGTTGCCGGACGCTCTGTATTGGTGAATGGTTGTGGGCCAATTGGATTGATGAATGTAGCAACGGCTCGAGCCCTTGGTGCTACTCGTATAATTTCCTGCGATATTAATCAGCTTCGACTTGATATGAGTGAACAAATGGGTGCAGATCGGTCCGTAAATGCATCTGAAGAAGACTTACATGCAATTGTTATGGATATCACTGGTGGAGAAGGAGTTGATGTTGCCATTGAATATTCAGGTTCCGAGAGTGGTTTTAATGCCTGTTTTCAATCACTTTCTAAAGGGGGAGACTTAAGATTGGTGGGGGCACCGCCAAAGGCAATTCCAGTTGATTTTACACAATGGTTATTAAAGTGCCCCGATATGCAAAATATACATGGCAGACGCATTTGGGATAGCTGGCAAGTCGCCTCGGAGCTTGTTTCGTCCGGATCCGTTGATTTAAGTCCTATACACAGTCACTCTATTCCACTTTCGGAGGGTGTCTCGGGTTTTCAATTGATTTTGGATGGCAAAGCGTTAAAACCGTTAATTGTTCCTTAATTTAACCAGAATACCTAAAATTTATGAGTAAACATTACGTCACTTTAGTTTTTGAAGATGGCCGCAGTGAGCGGATACACGCCGATGAAAATGACACCATTTATATGGCTTGTTTGCGTAATAAAATCAGAATTTTAACCGATTGTCTGGAGGGGGCATGCGCCACATGTAAAGCGCATTGTGTGGAGGGCGATTACGATTTAGATGATATTTCGGAGGAGGCGTTATCTGAGGGTGAGGCAGCCGAACGTGAGGTTCTTACATGTCAAATGCATGCGCGATCAGATTGCGTTATTGAATTTCCATATGAATCTCGATTAGCCATAAAACAAGGACCCAAAATTTGGAATTGCGAGGTGGTTACTATTGAGCAGGTGTCTTCTACGGTTGAACGGCTAGACATACGAATTGTTACTGAAGATGACGATGTACTCGGATTCTTGCCGGGACAATATGTTAATTTATCGGTACCCGGGACAAATGATTATCGTTCATATTCATTTGCAAATTCTCCTCATCAGACCGGAGTATTAAGTTTTTTCATCAAAGTGTTGGAACATGGTGTCATGAGCGATTACGTGCGTGAACGTGCGGAGCCCGGTGATCCAATCACGATGAAGGGTCCCTTTGGTCACTTCTATTTACGGGATCCCGTTCGACCCATTGTAATGGTGGCAGGGGGCACAGGTTTAGCTCCGATGCTATCCATGTTTGGTCAAATGGTTGAAATAGGAGCAACAACCCAGCCTATAAACTTGTTGGTTGGGGCAAATGAACCTTCAGAATTATTTAGCATGGACTTATTCGAGTATTATAAATCCCGCGGCCTATCATTAAAAACTGAGATAGCGGTCGTTAATGCTGACCCGGGGTGGTCAGGTTATGTAGGGCATGTTACCGATCTTTTGCGTGAGGACTTTATCAATTTAGAGGCCGATATATACCTTTGCGGCCCTCCACCCATGATCGAGGCGGCTGAAAGCTGGCTATCCGCACGAGGAGTTAACAGTAGGCTAATTCATTCCGAAAAATTTCTTCCGAGTAGTGCATAAGATGTCAAAACCGATAGTTATTCGAAATGGTCTTGTAATAGACGGTTCTCGAGCGGAACCATTGAAAGCAGATGTTGCTATAGACGAAGGACGTATAATTGAAATTGGTAATGATATTTCCAAAGGCGAGGCTGAGATCGTAGATGCCACTGACAAAGTTGTTTCTCCCGGTTTTATTGATATCAAAACACACTCAGATTGGACTTTGCCCCTTATGCCTCAGGCGGAGAGTAAAATTCGTCAGGGTGTCACCACTGAAGTGATTGGACATTGCGGGTATTCCTGTGCTCCAGCGCTTCCAGATAAGGTAGATGCACTATCAGAGTACCTTAGTCCAAGTGCACCGTGGTTATCATTTAAGGAAACTAATTTTAATGATTACCTAAACCATTACCCAGCATTATCAGTCAACGCGATTCATCTTGTCGGCCACAATACATTACGTCTCATGACTATGGGTTTAGAAGATCGGCCTCCGACACCTGATGAATTATCGCATATGAAAGGGCTTTTAAAGGAAGCTCTGGCATCTGGAGCTCTGGGCATGTCGTCTGGTCTCTTCACAGCCCCTGGCTCATTTTCTGAGACAGAAGAACTAGTGGCACTCGGTAAGATACTTGAAGGGAGTGGTGCTTCTTACTTCACTCATTTAAGGAACGAAGGTAATAACGTCTTTGATGCAATTCAAGAAACGATGGAGTTTTCTGAACAGGTTGGCGTTCATGTCCAAATTGTCCATATGAAACTTTCAGGTTTGGATAATTGGGGCGGAGCCCGTAAGGCGATGAACTTATTTTCTGAAGCAAGAAATAAAGGAATTTCAATCGACTGTGACATATATCCATATACAGCTGCCAGCAATCCCCTTCGTAATCTTATGCCGGCTTGGTTGCAGGAGGGAGGAATAGAAGCAACCTTAACAAGGCTCGTAAACCCAGACATGAGAAAACGACTACGAAACGAAATTGATCAAGAAGGTCTTAACAATTTTGGAAGAATACCATCTTGGGAAGCTGTTCGTATTTCTATATCACCTAACCTACCAGAATATGCGGGTAGGACTATAGCAAGTTTGGCTGAGGAGCGTGGTATAGATCAGTTTGAAATGGCTTTGGATTTTATCGTTGAGGACCGTGGTCAGACCCGTGTATTGGTGGATTCCATTTCTGAAGCCGATGTAAGAGCGTTCGTTCAAGACCCTGATGTAATGATTGGCTCGGATGGTAATTCGGTCTCTCCAGAGGGAACAACAGGGCAAGGCCGACCACATCCTCGATTTTATGGTACCTTCGCAAAGGTGTTAGGACATTATAGCCGAGATTTAGGCTTGTTATCACTTCAAGACGCCATCTATAAAATGACGGGTTCTTCGGCAAAAGCATTAGGTCTACGCAATAGAGGTGTTCTTAAACCCGGTTTTAACGCAGATATTACAATTTTTGATCCACAATCTATCGCTGAACGGGCAACGTATGAGGACCCTCATCAATATGCTGCCGGTGTTGATACCGTTTTGGTTAATGGAATTAAAACTCTACAGGGTGGAGAACATACAGGAGCTCTAGCTGGGAAAATTTTACGCCGTCAACAAGATTTCAGTAATTCCAAATTAATCTAACTTTGAAAGTATTGACTTAATCATAAAAATCCTTATTTCTATTGTAGACCAATCCGGTACTAAATATTAGTACTGGATTGGTCCTATTTATAATTGTGGATATTTTATGATTAAGCTAAGCCGTTTGGCAGACTATTCTATTGTTTTAATGGCGCAATTAGCCGGCCATCCATCGTCCCTGATGCAGGCTCCTGATCTTGCTTTGGTTACAGGTCTTCCGGTGCCCACTGTAGCCAAGACATTAAAACTTCTCGCACACGCTGGATTGCTTGAATCCCAGCGGGGGGCCAAAGGTGGCTATGCTTTAGTGCGCGCGGCAGAAGAAATTCCTGTTACTGAAATTATTGCCGCCGTCGATGGTCCCATAGCCTTGACCGATTGCACGATAGAAGACGATGGGGTTTGTAATATAGAGGCGTTATGCCCAACAAAGACCAATTGGCGTAAAATTAATGATGCTGTGGTCGGTGCTCTCCGATGTGTGACACTAGCAGATATGACCCCACAAATTGCCCCTATTGTTCCGCATCGGCCCTTTGAACCTACTTTAAACCATGCTGGTCAGGGAGGAGATGTTGGCTGAAGTAGGAACACAAACGGCTGAAAAACTTGCTGAAAACAGAGAGTATAAATATGGGTTTGTTACAGATATTGACTCGGAGTTTGCACCAAAAGGACTAGATGAAAGTATTGTCCGTTATATCTCTGAAAAAAAAGAAGAACCAAAATGGTTGTTAGAGTGGAGACTGGAAGCATATCGCAAGTGGCTTGATATGAATGAGCCCAGCTGGGCTTTAGTTAATTATCCAAAAATTGACTATCAGGATTCTTATTATTTTGCTGCACCAAAGTCAGATAAAGACGCACCAAAAAGTTTAGATGATGTAGATCCTAAATTATTAGAGACTTATGATAAACTGGGGATTCCTTTGCACGAACGGGCCGCGTTGGCTGGGGTAGCGGTGGACGCAGTATTTGATAGCGTCTCTGTGGCCACAACCTTTAAAGGTAAGTTGGAAGAAGTTGGAGTAATTTTTTGCTCGATAAGTGAAGCGGTTAAGGAACACCCAGAATTGGTTCAAAAGTATCTGGGGTCTGTCGTACCACAATCTGATAACTTCTTTGCGGCTCTCAATTCTGCAGTCTATAGCGATGGCACGTTTGTTTATGTTCCTAAGGGCGTAAGATGTCCAATGGAGTTATCAACATATTTCCGGATAAACGCCGCCAAGACAGGGCAATTCGAAAGGACGTTGATAATTGCCGATGAAGGTTCCCATGTCAGCTACTTGGAGGGATGTACGGCGCCTATGCGCGATGAAAATCAACTGCATGCAGCTGTAGTTGAGCTTATTGCATATGACGACGCCGAAATTAAGTATTCTACGGTTCAAAATTGGTATCCGGGGGATGAAGATGGAGTTGGCGGCATATACAATTTCGTTACCAAGCGTGGTTTGTGCAGGGGTAAGAATTCTAAAATTTCCTGGACACAGGTAGAAACCGGTTCGGCTGTAACTTGGAAGTACCCGAGTTGTGTGCTTGAAGGAGACAACTCAGTTGGTGAGTTTTATTCCGTAGCGTTGACGAATAATTTTCAGCAGGCTGACACTGGTACCAAGATGACCCATTTAGGCCGGAATACATCAAGCACTATCATTTCCAAAGGAATTTCGGCTGGCAAGGGACAGAATACATATCGGGGTCTGGTTAAAGTTCTGGGTAGTGCGGAGGGCGCTAGAAACTTTACACAATGTGATTCTCTCTTGATCGGCGATCAGTGTGGAGCCCATACCGTGCCTTATATTGAAACTGGTAACCCTACTGCTCAGGTTGAGCATGAGGCAACCACATCAAAAATTAGTGAAGATCAAATGTTTTATGTTATGCAACGCGGCCTTACTGCAGAAGAAGCTGTTTCATTAATAGTAAACGGCTACTGCAAGGAAGTACTTAAGGAACTTCCGATGGAATTTGCGGTGGAAGCTCAGAAACTTCTGGCAGTCAGTCTTGAAGGTAGCGTTGGGTAACAGGAGTTTTGAAAGGGTATTGGTTAAATGCTTTTAATTAATAATCTCCATGTCTCAGTTCAAGGAAAAGAAATTCTGCGCGGTGTCAATTTGGAGATAGGTACCGGAGAGGTGCACGCCATTATGGGACCAAATGGCTCTGGAAAAAGCACACTATCATATGTGCTCTCCGGTCGTGAAGGTTACGACGTCACTGAGGGCGAAATTTTGTATAACGGTAAAAACCTGTTGGAACTTGATATACATGAACGTGCGGGTGAAGGGTTGTTTTTGGCTTTTCAATATCCAGTTGAAATTCCGGGTGTATCTAGCATGAATTTTTTGCGCACCTCTCTGAATTCGGTACGTGGCTATCGAGGGGAAAAAGAAGTCTCTGCCGTCGATTTTCTGAAGTTGGTTCGAGAAAAAGCGCGCTCGTTGGGAATGGATGATAAATTACTGCAACGACCAGTGAATGTTGGATTTTCTGGTGGAGAAAAGAAAAGAAATGAAGTCTTACAAATGTCTCTATTAGAACCCAATTTAGCAGTGCTTGATGAAACAGATTCTGGGCTTGATATTGATGCTCTTAAGGTTGTTGCTGATGGTGTTAACGCGTTGCGTTCGCCTAAACGTTCAACACTACTTATTACCCATTACCAACGACTTTTAGGGTATATAGTTCCGGATTTTGTGCATGTTCTTGCTAAGGGTAAAATTGCCACTTCTGGCTCTAAGGAACTTGCAGTTGAATTAGAAAAAAAGGGGTATGGAGCTTTCGGGTTTGACAAAACCGAAGCAGCTTAATTTAAAGGTTCCAACTTAATGTCAAGAACTCAACTTCATCCTGACTCAAGAATTGAATATCACGAGTCCTATTTTGCGGCCTTGCGTGACCAACTGCCAGGGGCCAGTATTTTGCGAAAAAAAGCTATGGAGGTTCTGAAGCGTGATGGGCTTCCAACGCGCCGTACGGAAACATGGAAGTATACAGATCTAAGGCAGCTATTTCGTTCGGAATTTAGACCAGCGGCACATAATAAAATTAAAAGAGACGCATTCGAATCCTATATTGTGGAAGGTTCCCATAGCATTGTATTTGTCGATGGATTATTTTCTGCCAGTTTATCTTGCTTGGAGGGTCTAGCAGGGAAAGCAGAATTTGAATCTCTCGCTGGTTTTTTAAATGGGAAAGATGACCGTGACCCGTGGCCCAGTATAGTGGATATCGAAAAGGCGGGGCTCGCGGCTCTTAACACCTTATTAATGAAAGATGGGGTGGTTTTTCAAATAGCAGACGGTGTGTCTATAGACCGCCCAATCCAGTTTATCTTTGTAATGTCAGAGAATTCTGCGGCAGAAATGCACTTGAGGAATTTGGTGACGGTGGGGTTAAATAGTCAGGCGACAATAATTCAGACATATATTTCGCTCGGGCAGTCAACCAGTTTTTGTAATGTGGTAACTGAGTTAGTATTAGAAAAGGATGCCAACCTCCGCCATATAATTCATCAGGATTCAAGTGATAGTAGCTGGCATATCGGACAGGTTGCCGCGAGATTAGAAAGTAGGGCCCATTTAAATAACTTTGTTCTCTCTTCAGGAGCCCGTTTAGCCCGCTCAGAAATATCTGTTGATTTAAATGATAACCAGGCCGATTGTTCGTTAAAAGGTCTCGCAATGGTTCGTGGTAGGCAGCATTGTGACAATACTACCGATGTAATTCATCACAAATCGCATTGTCGAAGTAGTCAATCCTATAAGAATGTATTGGATGATCACTCTAGAACTGTTTTTCAGGGACGAATTTTCGTTTCACCGAATTCCCAGAAAACTGATGCGCACCAGATGAGTAGGAACCTATTGCTTTCCCGAGGCGCTAATGCTGACAGTAAACCGGAGCTGATAATTCATGCTGATGATGTGAAATGTAGCCATGGTGCGGCTGTCGGGGAGCTTGATCAGGATGCTCTTTTTTATTTAAAGACGCGCGGAATAGACGGACCAACGGCACGCAACATGATTGTACATGCTTTTGTTTCAGATCTCTTAGAGGGTATGCCTGAAGATCATGTCAAAGAATACCTTAAAAGGTTTATCAATTCATGGCTTCGGGATATTAAGCAATTTAAGGAGGTTGCGTAAGGATGGCGACAAAAATGGATAGTAAAATTCATCACAATAAATTTGATGTTGATCTTGTTCGTCTAGACTTTCCCATTTTATCTGAACAGGTACATGGCAAGCCATTTATTTATTTTGATAGCGCGGCAAGTTCTCAAAAGCCGTGCTCGGTCATAGACGCGGTTTCTAACGTTTATAGGAGAGAATATTCCAACGTTCATCGTGGCGTTCATTATATGAGTCAAAAGGCGACAGACGCTATGGAGGCGGCCCGGAAAAAAATATGTAACTTTATTAATGCAGATAATATCCGCGAGGTGATTTTTGTTCGGGGAGCTACTGAGGGGATCAATCTGGTAGCATCTAGTTGGGGTCGCAGCAATCTCAAGGCAGGGGATGAAATCATTCTTTCCATGATGGAACACCACTCAAATATAGTGCCTTGGCAAATTATTGCGGAAGAGACCGGAACCCTAATTAAGGTTGTACCAATTGACGATAAAGGGGTGTTCGATATGGACGCTTACTTAAATATGTTGAGTAACAGGACTAAATTTGTAGCGATTACACATGTTTCGAATGCGCTTGGAACCGTATTACCAGTTTCTGAAATCATTGGGACTGCACATGAAAAAGGGGCTAAGGTCCTTGTAGATGGCTGTCAGGCTGCGCCTCATTTAGAACTCGATGTTCGCGCTATGGACGCAGATTTTTATGTTTTTTCCGGTCATAAAATTTACGGCCCAAGTGGTATCGGCGTACTTTATGGAAAAGAGGAAATTCTTGATTCTATGCCTCCCTATCAAGGTGGGGGGGAAATGATCGACGTTGTTACATTTGAAAAAACTACTTATGCGGATTTGCCGTTTAAGTTTGAAGCCGGAACGCCTCATATATCTGGAGCAATCGGCATGGGTGCCGCGATTGATTACATCAATTCCGTTGGTCTTAATAATATTGCGGCGCATGAAATGGATCTACTTTCCTACGGCACAGAAAAACTCAAGGGAATAAATCGTTTGCAAATTATTGGGGAGGCACCTGAAAAAGCAGCCATATTGTCCTTTAACTTGGATGGGGTACATCCTCATGATGTAGGAACTATTATAGATATGGAAGGAATTGCGGTTCGTACAGGGCATCACTGTGCGCAACCTGTAATGGAACGCTTTAATATCGCTGCCACAATTCGAGCTTCCATAGGTTTGTATAATCGTCGTGACGAAATAGACGCCTTGGTAGCCGGGCTACAACGCGTTAGGGGGATTTTTGGTTAATGAGCGGTAGTCTAAAAAAACTTTATCAGGAAGTTATTCTTGACCACAGTCGCCATCCAAGAAATTTTGGCACTATGGCAAAACCTGATAAAAGTGCTAGCGGCAACAATCCACTTTGTGGAGATAAGGTAACCGTTTTTCTAACGATAGAAGGTGATAATATATTAGATACGAGTTTTGATGCTAGGGGTTGCGCAATTTCTATAGCTTCTGCATCAATGATGACGGAAATGGTCAAAGGTAAGTCAATAGAGCAGGCCAAGACGCTATATGAGAAGTTTACTGCCATTGTTACGGGTCAAACCGGCCCATCAGGTGAACTTGCGGACCTTGAGACACTCTCTGGTGTTAAAGACTTTCCAACGAGGATTAAATGCGCGACTTTATCATGGCATGCAATGTCAGCTGCACTTGATAATTCAGATAAAGAGGTCAAAACCGAATAAGTTATTTGGCAATGTTGTCCATGAAAGACGATTTAGAGAAATCAAAACCAAAGGAGATGTTTCTTTAATGGTTACGAAACAAGGTGAAAAGGATGGGGAGGTATCTAGTGCCAATGATTCTGGTCATGCTATTGCGCCGCCATTTTCTTCTTCAAATCACGGTGAAGAGTATAATATTAAAACAGATATAGATAACTATCAGTTTGAAGGTAGAGTAATTGAAGCGATTTCTACCGTTTTTGACCCAGAGATACCGGTTAATATTTACGAATTAGGACTTATCTATAATATTGATATAAATGGTATGAAAGATGTACATATCGATATGACTTTAACATCACCCGCTTGTCCAGTGGCTGGCACTTTGCCCGGTGATGTAGAGCGAGTGGTGAAAGACGTGGAAGGTATTGGTGGAGTTTGTGTCGAACTTGTCTGGGAGCCTGCTTGGACCCCTGACCGGATGAGTGAGGCTGCAAAATTAGAGCTAGGGTTTATGTGAGGTGTTAAAAATTGAAAAATAAAGAAAATTTTCAAGGAAACCCCTCGGTTTTAAGTGTTACCAATGCTGCAATTCTGCAGCTTAGAAGACTAATTAATTCACACGAGCCAGATGCAGTGGGAATACGGCTTGGCGTGAATGAAGGCGGTTGTAATGGCCTTAGTTATGCGATGGATTTTGCTAAAGAGAAAAGTGCGGCAGACGAGGTTTTGGATTTGGGTGGTGTTAAACTTTTGATAGATCCCATGGCAGTAATATACCTCGTGGGCACGGAAATGGATTTTGTAGAGGAGAAAATGGGCTCTAGTTTTGTATTCCGAAATCCAAATGAATCGGGCCGCTGCGGTTGTGGAGAGTCTTTTAGTGTTTGACCTTTAATTTGAATAATTTTTTTCAATGGAATGAATTAATCAACAAATAGGTCCTGTATCTATCTGCCCGTAGAAAAATTTAGAGATCTGACCGTCTAAGTTAGGCAGGATTTTAAGCAAACGCCTTAAACCCGATAAGGGTAAAGGTATCTTTAATGCCTGTAAGAGTTTGGATGTTGTCCGTCACGAAGTGCCCTATATCAATATTGTCTTCCAGATAGGCTTTCATCAGTAAATCATGTTCTCCGGAAATTGAATGCACCTCAGATATACTTTCAACGTTCAAGATAGCTTTGTCAGCTACCTCGTAGGCTGTTCCTAACTCACATTTGCAGAATATAAAAATGGTTTGCATGATTTTGTTCTAGTCATTTTTGTTTACATTAGATTTTAACATAAATTTGGGCACATGAGAGCCCATGCCAACTACGTTATTTTCGTCCACTTTATCATCTCGATCAGGTTTTTTTGAAATCTTTTCGGGACCTGGTTCCGTTGTTTTTTTATTGTTGTGCGGTCGGGAACTCAAGTTTTTTGTTGAAATTTGTTTTTTACCACGGGAAGTTCCATTATTTTTTTTGTTCGTTCTTTTCTTTCTTTTCAGTTTAGACCCTTCACTCTGAATATCTGTTTTTTTAATTCCATCAAACGTGATTGGTGAAATTGTCTGCCCAATTACCTTATATACAGCATCTAAAAACTTCCCGTCATTATTAGTTCCAATTGTCAGGGCACGGCCTTTACGGCCAGCTCTTCCAGTCCGGCCGATACGGTGAATGTAGTCTTCGGCATGAATTGGTACATCGAAATTAAAAACGTGTGATACCTTCGGTATATCCAGGCCACGGGCGGCCACATCACTTGCTACGAGGAGCGTTGTTTCACCCTTTTTGAAAATTTCTAAAGTTTCTAAGCGTGCCGGCTGCGACATGTTTCCATGTAATGCAGACGAATTAAACCCATGTTTTTGTAGGGATCGATTGAGGATGTCTACGTCTCTTTTACGATTACAAAATATGATTGCATTTTCTACACTTTCCGAAACAATCATTTTTCGTAAAGCGTCACGTTTGATGTAATCTTTGTCTTCTACAATCGTTAGAAACTGTTCTACTGTCTCTGCAGTGGCAACTTTTGGTGAAACAGTTATTTCTTTTGGGTGAATTAAAAATTTATTAGCTAATTTACGAATTTCGGAAGGAATGGTGGCAGAGAAAAATAACGTTTGTCTAATTGGCGGCAATAACATGACTATTTTTTCAACATCGGGCATAAAGCCCATGTCCATCATTCGATCAGCTTCATCTATTACCAAGATTTTAATATCTGTTAGGAGTATTCGACCACGTTCAAAATGATCAAGTAATCTACCCGGGGTTGCTATCAGAACGTCGACACCTCGGTCAAGTTTGGAATTCTGTTCTTCGAAAGATACACCGCCTATAAGCAAAGCCATAGAAAGTTTTTGGTACTTACCATATATCTCAAAATTGTCAGCAATTTGAGTAGCCAATTCACGGGTCGGTGTAAGTATAAGTGAGCGTGCCATTCGGGCCCGGCTGCGCCCAGCGGAGAGAATCTCAATCATTGGTAAAGTGAACGAAGCAGTTTTGCCGGTGCCGGTTTGCGCGCACCCCAAAACATCGCGTCCCATTAATACAAAAGGAATAGCTAGTTCTTGTATTGGGGTAGGGGCCACATAACCGGCGTCATTAATTGCACTAAGTACTTCGGGACTTAGTCCTAGATCATCAAAAGTCATAACGAATTGATTGTTTATACCTAACTAAAAATTTATGCTTCCTTTATTTGCTGTTAATTTCATCAGAAGTCAAACAACGTTGTTACATATTCTTTAATTTGTTAAATGTGCTAGAGTGGTTTATTTCCGAATTTACTGGATCTTATGATGGGAAAAATTTTAACTAAATCGCAAATAGATCAATATCATAAGGAGGGCTTTATCTCTCCGGTTCGTGTTATGTCTGAAGAAGATGCTTTAGCTCTTAGGAAAGAGATTGAAGAATTTGAGACCTCCCAAGGCAAGCCAATTTATGGTACACAAAAGACTAAGGCGTTTTTACGATTTTCCTGGGCATACGATCTCGTTGTTAATCGAAACATTTTAGATGTTGTCGAAGATCTTATTGGTCCTGATATTCTATGTTATCAACATGGAATATGGTTTAAAGAGCCAGAGTCTGGTTCGTATGTTAGTTGGCATCAAGATGCGACTTATTATGGACTGAATCCTTGGGAGTTGCTCAGCGCTTGGGTGGCACTTACTCCAGTAAATGAAGTATCTGGTTGTATTCAAGTTATACCTCGGTCTCATAAGGATGGTTGTTATCCGGTGGAGTATACTGAACGCAGCGACAATAATCTCCTCGCCAGTGGTCAAAATACACTTTATGAATTTGATGAAGGGGAAGCCGTTTCGATGTATTTGCAACCTGGTGAAATGTCTATTCATCATGTGTGTTTGGTGCATAGTTCCAAACCAAATCATAGCCTGGATCGACGCATGGGGTTGTCAGCGGGCTATTTGCCGCCACATGTTAAACAAACTACCACTCTAAAGGCGACAGCAATGCTCGTTCGAGGAAAGGATCAGTATGGGAATTTTTTGCCTAATGAATTGCCTCCCACTGCATTTGACGACCTAGGTACTATTGAAAGGCAAGAAAAAGCGGTAGAGTTATACCGGGCAAAGTCGATAGAATGCGGTAATCAAACTGCATGGCGTTTGGGTTAGAATAAAAAATATCTAGATATATAAGTTACCCCTATCAAATTTTGTTGACTCAGTGTTATTTTAACTCGCAGTTAACTTATCAAAATTGATGATGTGATAATTATACGTCTAGCTGTTTGATTGTTTGTGCATTTTTTTGAATGAAGGCCAAGCGTCGTTCGGGTTTCCTTCCCATTAAATCTTCTACTAATGTCGCCGTAGTTTGAGCTTCATTTGTATCATTCAAGGAAATCCCGCTGGGAACCGTTATTCGAACTAATTTTCTTTTTTCGGGGTCCATGGTCGTTTCTTTGAGCTGTTGCGCTGGCATCTCACCTAAGCCTTTAAAACGACTTACTTCAACTTTACCCCTTCCACTAAAGTATTTTTTAATTAAAGTCTCTCGATGTGTGTCATCTTGAGCGTACATAGTTGTTGCCCCTTGATTTATTCTAAATAATGGAGGGATTGCGAGATAAAGGTGACCTTGCTCGATAAGTTGTTTCATTTCTTGAAAGAAAAATGTCATTAGAAGAGAGGCAATATGCGCGCCGTCAACATCTGCATCGGTCATTATTATAACACGCTCATAACGTAATTTTTTTTCATCGTAGTTCGACCGAACACCGCAACCAAGAGCCTGAATTATATCTGTCAATTCCTGATTAGTTTGAAGTTTCTCTGTTGATGCACTAGCTACATTAAGTATTTTTCCTCGTAAGGGTAAGATCGCCTGCGTATTTCTATTACGTGCCGATTTGGCTGAGCCCCCAGCAGAATCGCCTTCTACTATAAATATTTCGGTTCCCTCTGCAGAATTTTGAGCACAATCAGAGAGTTTCCCTGGTAATCGAAGTTTTCTGGTGGCGCTTTTTCGGGCGGTCTCCTTGGCCTGCTTGCGTTTTAAGCGTTCCTCTGCTCTTTCAATTACGCGCTCTAATAAAATATTAGCAGCGTCAGGGTCACCAGATAGGAAATGATCGAAATGGTCTTTGAGAGAAACTTCTATATTTCGGGCTACATTGGCTGTGGTAAGTTTTTCCTTGGTTTGTCCTTGAAATTCGGGATTTGGTACAAAAACTGAAAGTATACCCCAGGCTCCACCAATTATATCGTCTCCGTTGATAATGTTGCCCCTTTTGTTCCCCGCCATCTGAGCGTAGTTCTTAAGCCCTTTGATGAGTGCGGTTCTTAGGCCTGATTCGTGGGTGCCTCCTTCAGGGGTTGGTATTGTGTTACAGTATGAGATGACTGACCCTTCTCCATCCTCGGGCCACGCCAGTGACCACTCAACTCTTCCGCCTTGACCATTGAGTCTGCTTTCGCCGTGGAAAAACTTGTTAATGACGGTTTCTCTGCCATCTAAACGAGTTATAAGATAATCGGTGAGGCCCCGGGGGAAATGGAGAACCTCGGTTTCTGGGGTATCATCTTTATTTTTGATTAGTTCCGAAGCGGAAAACCACTTAATTTCTACTCCTTTGTAGAGGTAGGCTTTAGATCGCGCCATTTTGTAGAGGATATTTGCCCGAAATTGAGACTTTGAACCAAATATTTCTGGATCTGGACGAAAGATAATTTTTGTCCCTCTTCGTCTAACGCGCCCCTCCTCGATAAGTTTTGTTGTTGGAACGCCTCTTGAGTACTCCTGAACATAAAGTGTTTTGTCTCGAGCAACTTCAATTTTCAAATATTCTGAAAGTGCATTGACGACTGAAAGCCCGACACCATGCAACCCTCCTGAGGTATTGTAGACTTTATTATTAAATTTTCCTCCGGAATGCAAAGTGGTCATGACCACCTCTAGGGCAGACTTGTCCTTAAATTTTGGGTGCGAATCGATTGGGATCCCTCGCCCGTTATCTCTAATAGTTATTGTCCCACTTGAGGTTAGAGAAAACTCTATTTTGTCCGCATGACCGGCAACGACTTCATCCATTGAATTATCAAGCAACTCAGCAGCAAGGTGGTGCATTGCCCTTTCATCACTACCTCCGATATACATTGCGGGTCTATGTCTTACAGGTTCAAGCCCTTCTAGTACCTCGATATCCTCGGCTGAATAATGATTATTTTTTGATAATTTGCGCTTGGAGGCTTTAGCCATTTTGACATTCACTCACTACGTATATACGAACCATGGGGACAGTATGCAGTATATGTCATATAATAAACAACAATATGTTGTAAATTTAAGGTAAAAGTTTATGCAAGATCTTATTGCACCTCCAGATTCAGATCCGTCAATTCGAATTATTGCCATGCCAGCAGATACAAACCCTAGCGGAGATATTTTTGGTGGGTGGTTAATGTCAATGATGGATATGGCTGGAGCTAACATTGCCTACAAGAGGGCGGGTGGACGGGTGGCAACAGTTGCAGTTGATAAAATAGAATTTCATCGGCCTGTGGCTGTTGGGGATGTGGTGAGTTGCTATGGAAATATTATCCGTACAGGTCGGTCATCACTGGCCACTAAAGTTGAAGTCTGGGTACGCAGACGTGTGGAGAGCGAACATTTCAAGGTTACCGAAGGTGAATTTACTTACGTAGCTATTTCCGACGATGGAAAATCTAGACCTCTACCAGAGCTATAAAATTGATTATCCTAGGACAGAGAATCTATTTAGGTGAATTTCCGGTCGATTGGTTGGACTTTGCAATTTGAAATCGATCCGTCGCTATAATTCACTTTCACAAATACGATTTATCTACGGCGGTAATAACTTCCGTCGTTCTCATGTCCCGATTCAAACAAGCAATGGTGATCGAAGACCGTCGAAAGTTTGTTGCTTCCATTCCAATTTCAATTAAATCACCTTCCCGTGCCGTAGCGAGAAAATTAATCTCTGGTATTGTTCGCGTGACTACACTCTCAGTAGCGAGTTGGCATGACGTAAATATAAATGCTTATTCATCTATCCATTCAAAAAATCGTCGGCCAATTAAAGTTCCCTTGCCGGCTAAGTCTCGTGCTGCCACCTTTTATCTTGTTCTGAAATTCAAACCATACTCCGTGGGTTTAGGATGAAGCTTCGATATGTTTCATAGGGTTATATAGGTTACCTATTTATCCCCGGACCTAAAGTGGTCCAAGCGTAGGAAATATTATCATTTAGACACTGTAATACATGGAATACTCAATGGGGTGTGGTGCCTGTTCAAAGGTGAGAACCTCTTCTTCTTTGAGAGCAAGGTAACCATCAATCATGTCATCTGACATCACTTCACCCCGTTTCAAAAAATCACGATCAGAGGCAAGGCACTCCATTGCTTGACGAAGAGAGCCGGCGACTGTCGGAACACCCTCAAGTTCCTCAGGAGGTAGGTCGTACAAATCTTTATCCATAGGATCACCAGGGTTAATTTTATTTTCGATGCCATCTAATCCAGCCATAAGCATTGCAGTAAAGGCGAGATAAGGGTTAGCAGATGAATCCGGAAAACGAACTTCTACTCTTTTGCCATTTGGACTATTTGAATATGGGATACGACAAGAAGCAGACCGGTTACGTGCAGAGTATGCTAAGAGAACAGGGGCTTCGAATCCTGGAATTAAACGCTTATAGCTATTTGTTGACGCGTTTGAAAAACAGTTAATAGCCCGTGCATGTTTAATGATTCCGCCAATATAATGCAATGCGGTTTCTGAAAGGTCAGCATACCCCGAGCCGGCAAATAGTGGTTTGCCATCTTTCCAAATAGAGTGGTGTGTATGCATCCCTGAGCCGTTATCGTCGGCTATAGGTTTGGGCATAAAGGTAGCTGTTTTTCCGTATTGATGGGCCACCATGTGAACACAATATTTATAAATTTGCATTCCATCCGCAGAGCCAATGAGTGAATTGAATTTTAATCCGAGTTCATGTTGGCTGGGAGCAACTTCATGATGATGTTTCTCCATATCCAATCCCATTTGGATCATTGTGGTAACCATTTCGGCTCTCAGGTCTGTTCCTGAATCAACCGGAGGAACAGGGAAATAGCCCCCTTTGATAGCAGGACGATGGCCAATGTTGCCCCCTTCCATTGGCTCACCAGAGTTGTAGGGTCCTTCATCGCTATCAACTTCATAGAATGACCTATCCATCGAGGTTTCGAAGCGGACATCGTCGAATACAAAGAATTCTGCCTCAGGTCCAAAATAGGCAGTATCACCTATACCCGATGCCCCCATATGTGCCAGTGCTTTTTTAGCCACAGAACGTGGGCAGCGGCCGTAAGGCTGTCCTGTAGCGGGTTCGTGAACATCACAAAAAATTATCATTTGTGGTTGTGAAGTGAATGGGTCCATTACTGCAGTCGCGCAATCGGGCATCAACGTCATGTCTGATTCATTTATTGACTTCCATCCCGCAATAGACGACCCATCAAACATAATACCATTTTCGAAAAATTCTTCATTTATAGTTGATACGTGTTGTGCCGTATGCTGCCACTTACCTCGTGGGTCAGTAAAACGAAGGTCGACATACTGAACATCGTGTTCCTTTATCATTTCCATTACGGTTTTGCTGTCACTCATCTGTATTTTCCTATTCCTTTTGTCCTCAGATTCTGTAATAAAATAGTTTCTTATTTAGATTGCCTCATTACCTTTTTCGTTTGTACGAATTCTAATTGCTTCATCCAGTGTAGAGACAAAGATTTTACCATCCCCAATACGCCCGGTATGCGCTGCATTTTGAATGGCTTCAACACAGCTTTGGAGCATCTGATCGTCGACAACGACTTCGACTTTAACTTTCGGTAAAAAGTCGACGACATACTCTGCTCCTCTATAAAGTTCGGTATGTCCTTTTTGTCGTCCAAACCCTTTTGCTTCAACTACCGTTAGGCCTTTGACACCAACGTCATGAAGGGCTTCCTTCACTTCGTCGAGTTTGAAGGGTTTTATAATAGCCTCAATTTTTTTCATTTAAGTATCCTATACGCATCGCTAAAAGTATTTTCGGGTAACCATTTTATACTTATAACTTAAGTATGCAAAAATCGTGCCAACAAATTATATAATCAAGCCATTGGTTTTAGGGACAAAATTTTAAGCATTTGTTATTAGTGAAATATAATGCCTATTTTTTAATCTCACTGGTTACAAATTAATCATTTAATTAACGACATTTTTGATATCCTTTATTCGATCTTCATTGCCGTGTTACCTTTGAATCCATTCCGGCCAAAAGGAAAAGGCATTTGAAAGAATTTAATAATGTATTGCGTTCCTATGGAACGACAATTTTTGAGGTAATGTCGCGTCTTGCTCAAGAAAATGGTGCGATAAATTTAGGTCAAGGGTTCCCCGATGGTAATGGACCACCAGATGTTGTTCGTGTCGCATGCGAATATCTTGAGACCGGCGTAAACCAATACCCGTCAATGATGGGTATACCTCCGCTTAGGGAAGCTGTAGCTAACATTAATAAAAGGTTCTACGGTCTAGAGATCGATGGTTCTGTAGAGGTGATGGTTACATCGGGAGGAACTGAGGCATTGGCATCTAGCCTGTTCGCTTTAATAGAACCGGGTGATGAGGTTGTTTTGATTGAGCCTCTTTATGACTCTTACTTACCAATTGTTCGCCGTGCTGGTGGAGTTGCCAAGTTTATTCGACTTGAGCCCCCAAATTGGAGTTTAACAGAAAGTTCATTGGCATCAGTGTTCAGTGATCGAACTAAGTTAATTTTATTGAATAGTCCAATGAACCCATGTTCCAAGGTATTCACCACAGAGGAATTATCTTTAATAGCTTCTTTTGTCAGTAAATATGACTCTTACGCGGTTTGTGATGAAGTATATGAGCATCTACTATTTGATGGATTGAAACATGTTCCGTTAATGACACTGCCTGGAATGAGAGAGAGGTGTATTCGTATTGGTTCTGCGGGAAAAACTTTCTCTCTTACGGGATGGAAGGTAGGATACATTACCGCGCAGTCAAACTTGTTAAGTCCAATTGCCAAAGCTCACCAGTTCTTGACCTTTACCACCACACCAAATTTGCAGGCAGCGGTAGCTTACGGGCTTTCTAAAGATGATCATTATTTTAAAACTTTATCCAGTGGTCTCGAAAGGTGTCGTGACCTCCTGGCTAATGGATTAAAAAATCTCGGATTTGAAGTCATGCCGTGCCATGGTAGTTATTTTATTACCGCTGATTTTCGTCCCCTTGGGTTTGAGGGAAATGATGAAGAGTTTTGTCGTCATATCACAGTTGAAGCAAAGGTAGCGGCTGTACCTGTTAGCGCGTTTTATCAAGGGGGTGGTGTGGATAATTTTGTCCGTTTTTGTTTTTGTAAGGAAGAAAAAACTCTTATGAAAGCATTGGATAGGTTAAGAAAACATTTCAATGGTTGACGGGCCTAATGCTCGGGTCTAGAAAATTCTTCAATTAATGGCGGGTGTAGCTCAGTTGGTTAGAGCACTAGATTGTGGATCTAGGGGTCGTGGGTTCAAATCCCATCACTCGCCCCATTCTTTTCAATGACTTAGTTGTTATTGGAATAACTAACGTCTTTGAAGGGAAATTAAAATTAGCAGCAATTAGATTTTAACCTTACTGTTATGGAGTTCAGTATAATGAAAAAATTAGGTTTGGATGTTAGATCAATTTTGGTGATCGCTCTTACTTTACTGTTCCCCTTTTCAGTGATTGCATCTCCATCAAGTTCGGAGAAACTCGATAGTTTAAAAACTTGGGATACCTTGGTCCCAATAAAAGCAAAAAATACCAAACTTCAAATCTCTCAGAATCGCAATTATTGCGCAAGAATGAACCTCTCAAGGCAAGCTCAGCGTAAAGCAGGAAAACAAAAAGATTATAAAAAATATCTAGATATTTCCAATTGCATGGCGAGGCAAAAAAAGGCACATGGCTTTCATGGGTTAGGGTTTTGTTATCGAACTGGTCGTTGTGGTATTGGAAAAGATATAAATGCAGCTGTTAAAAATTATGAGATAGCAGCAAAAAATGGCGTGTTCGCATCACAATATTGGTTAACTGTTATTACATTATCCAATAAAGAAATAAAACCAAATTACGCATATTATAGCTCTTTAATAAAACATCGCAGTCTCCCTGAAAAATATAAAAATCATCTAAGAAATTTAAAAAATAAATCCCTTACAAAAATAACCAACCGACGGGATAATCTAAATAAAACCAATTCTCATAAGAAACTGACTAGCCGACGCAAAAACCTGAATAAAAGCAGTTGCCATCTGGCAAAAACAAAACAGGACCTATTGAAATGCGAAGTCAAACTTGCTCGAAAAAAAGTTATTGCCTCCATTTTGGTGCCAATTTCAATTAAGAAGACTTGTTCTCACCAGGAAGTATGGAGAGAAACAATGTATGATAGAAGTGGTTACTTCTTTAGTCCTAAATTGGCAAAATCTTATTTTATGATCGGGGGCGTGGGTACTAATGACAACAATAAAGCATATTGCAACACTATCGTTAAAAAGAACCCGGGTGCCTTAGGTAATATTAGGGGATACTTATCACCTCCAAAAAAATGGAAAAGGGTTTGGTCGAACCAAGACTTTGATAGCGAACAAGACGCATCAATCTGGAGAGGAGTGCCTCCAAATAGTAGTTTTGTTTGTATCGGT